>MNQS01000147.1:0-1594 GCA_001915545.1 Bacteroides sp. 43_108
CTTATAACTTTCGTTGTAAAGCCCCCATTTATCCATACACTCCTTCTTTATATAGACAGTGGGGTGGAGTGGGAGCCATCCGTTTTTCACATTCTCTTTGCTGTACCGTCCGCTTATCCAGTTTCGTATCATCTGGTTGGTGTCGTCATAATCTACAAAGACCCCGTTGCCGTATATCATATCCGCATCCTGTTCCTCGAATGTTTTCACAATTTCCGATAATATCTCCTGTTGCTGCACGTATTCCTTTGTTGATCGCTTCATACATACCTTTATCCGGCTCGGAGATAATTGTATCTATCCCGTTTTTATATTCATTGATGACAGCCAGCGAGTTATCTTTCGACGCTCCGTCCACCACAATGTATTCTATGTCGGGATAATCCTGTTCCAGCACACTTTCTATTGCTCCACGAATAGTGGCTTCCCGGTTGTAGCAGGAGGTGATAATTGAAACTTTCATAGATTTTATATTTGGATTAAAAATTTCAGATGGAAGAAAACCATTCTTTTAATTTTTGATTAATCAGCTTTTCAGCATTTCCTTTTTTTATTTGTAGGAAGTCAAAAGAATAGGCCTCTTTTATTTTTTGTGGTAAATCTTTTTCATCAAAAACACCGATTACACATCCCAGTTTATCCAGTTTCCTAATAAGTTGAAACTGGTCGTGAATATGTTCTGTTTTGTCGTGCCGGGGAATAACTACAATTCTTTTTTTTTGTTCCATAGCTTCAGATATTGCTCCCCATCCACCTTGCAATATTAGAATATCTGCAGATTTAATATATTGCTGCATTTCATCTTTAGTACAGAAGTCAAAAGCTTTTGCATGGCGATAATTAAAATGAGTATATCCTGTCTGTACTATCACTTCTTCTTGAGTGGTAGCAGCCCACTCGTCTATGGCTTTGGCCATGCGAACAAAAGCCATGTCCATTGTACCTAAACTAGCAAATATCATAATACACCACAACAAATAGCGTTAGGAAATATAGTTTTCATTTCTTCCCATTGAACGAGAAATAGATCTGCATATTTTTCTATCCATATAGGAGTTTTGGATGCATGCGTTACATCTGCGGCTGAGTTGATAAAGATTACTTTGGATTTTAGTAGCTTTTTTGCAAAGAAAACAGTAGGTACAGCTACTCCAGCTCCCGTTGTTATGATAACATTTGGGCGTTTTATTAATACCCAAAATATAGCCTGTATGCAATTTATGATTAAACTCCATTTTTTAGCAGGTTGAAAATTTACTAGGAACACATGTTCTTTGTCTTTCATAAATGCTTTTGTAGAAGTTGTTTTTAAAGTGAGCCAATAACAATTCCAATTATTGGGGATATCTCCAATAGCTAATTGTAACTCTCTTAAATGTCCTCCTGCTGAGCAGGCAAGACATATTTTTGGCTTGTGAACAGACATATTCGATTAATGTTTCAGTATTCTTTTTTTTATATATTTAGCCGGATTTCCTGCATAAACTCCCCACGACTCTGCGTCTTTTACCATTACTGTACCTGCGCCTATCACAGCACCTTCCCCAATCTCTATATCAGGACCGATGAATGTATTAGCGCAAATCCATGTTTG
>MNQS01000147.1:1612-11385 GCA_001915545.1 Bacteroides sp. 43_108
TGTTACTTTACCTAAATTATAGATCAGGGTTTCTTCTCCAATGGCACTCCAATCGCCTATTTCCAGATTCCACGGGAACCAGATAACGGTGGAGGAGTATATATGGACATGTTTTCCTATTTTAGCTCCGAATAGGCGTAGTATCGTATTTCTATATCCGAAAGCTATACGGGGAGAATTACGGAAAAAGAATTTTCCGAATGTCCACAGTATACGTTTTACGTAAATCCATTTGGAGTAGTTTAGGTGGTTACGGTTTTCTGCTATATTCAGCTCTGTTTTACTATTCATATACAAAATCGGGTTTTTCTCCTTGATTAGTTAACCATTTATATAGCATTATCATTTTTTGGGCTGATGCATCCCATGTAAAGTTTTCACTTACTAATTTATATCCTCTATTTCCCATGCTAATACGTTCTTCGTCACTCATGTTAAAAAGAGTTTGAAGCCCTTGTTTAATAGATGATACATTATCTTCTATTCTGATGGCTGCATTTGCTTCAAAACCTTCAGGTATATTGCATTGTGGAGTCATTACTACAGGAAGTTTCCATGACCATGCTTCAAGTATGGTCATAGGAAGCCCTTCTCCATGTGAAGGCAAGATGTAAGCATCTGCGTTTGCGTACATTTTTATTTTATCTTCTCCAAACAATCCTCCATGGAATATTACAATCTCTTTTAAATTGTTGGAATGGACTATATGCTCCAGTTTTGTTTGGCAATTTTCATGATCCCAGCCTACTATATCAATGATCCAATTATTAAAGATATTAGGATTCTCTTTTTTTAAGGTGGCTATTGCTTGTAGTAAAATATCGATTCCTTTTTTAGGATGCAATCTTCCTAAATATAGTAAATGATAATTTGAATCCGGCTTTACGTATTTCTTTGTGGTTTTAGGAAGATTTATTCCATTAGGTATAATAGCTATGGGTTGTTTCAAACCATAAGCACGAATATCTTCCATTTCCTTTTGGCATAAAGCATGATAACAATTGACTGATTCTAGACCCTTTTGGAAAAATAGATGAGAAATGATCCTTTTAATTTTTCCTTGGGTAGATATAATATAAGGGTCTAGCATTCCGTGAGGAGAGCAAATTATAGGGACGGTATGATATTTACTCCATATTCCCATTAATATATGTGGATAACGCCAAAGTGCTTCCATATGCAAGATATCAGCATTGGTTGCTATCATATAACGTTTCATTTGACGTGAATATAGCAAAGGACCAGCTTTAAATAATTGTATGGGAATATTTTTCCATGATGAAATATCTTCATCAATGTGTTTGTCTGAAAAAGATATTATTTTTAAGTTATGCTTATGAAAAGTTTTGTTTGTAAATAAATCTTTTACAGCATCAAACACCCCTCCAGCTGTCCGGGTTATAGAATATGTACAAATTAAAATGTTCATTTATGAATTAGATTGTGAAGCTAAAACATTACTTATATATTTATACGATTGTTCTTTCATAGATTCAATAAGTGGTGTAACTTTATTGTAGTCTATTTCAGTGGCATTATTGATGTCTTCTATACTTGTTATAAATCTATTTCTAATTTCTAATGAGGACAATAAGTTTTCCATTCTTGAGTTTACTTTTTGATGTGTTCTAGGTATTACATAGAATTGTCGGTTCATAATTATTGAAAATGCTGAGCAGTGGAAAGAGTTTGTTATTACTATGTCTGCTTTAGCTATGAGTCCGATAAATTCTGTAGGACCTGCGTATCTTTCTTGGTAATCGGCATAAGTTCTAGGGTATAAGTCTTTAAACGCAACAATTTTTTTCCCACTTTTTTTAGAAAGATATAATGCTATTTTTTTTATTGTTGCATTGTTTTCTTGGTCATAAACTAAAATATAGTTGTTATAAATAGGTAAAGTAGCAAGTTGCATCCATTGATTTGATGATAGGAGAAAAACAGGATCAACGACATGTACCCCTTTTTTGATACCTAAATTATATAATATTTTTAATCCACTGTTTTCTCTTACTGAAATATAGTTCAACTTATTAATTTGTGATTTGACAAATGATTCATGTTCTTTAGGAATTTGAGAAATAGAAAAACTGGCTGCGTATGATGCACGTGTTGCCTTCATGGGAGCAAAATCGCAATAAAAAGCTGGATCTAATCCATTTTTTATTTGTGTATTCCAAATTTGGTCACTACCACAAAAATAAATGTCTGCTTCTGGTGGATTGTTTAGAAGTTCTTGAAAGGAATTATATCGTTGTGTTAAATGTAAATATTTACGTGTGTATTCATCAAACTTCTTACGGCTTTTTGATAGCATGATTCTTATGGGAATGACATAACAATAAAAAGCACATTTTATAAATATATTACGATTCCATTTTGAACCGATTGCCCAAAGACTAAGGTTTTTCCTAATATAATCAGGCATATAATCTATAATTTCTACTTGGTGTCCTTGAGATGTAAGATATGTCATTAAAGCATATGCTTGTAATGAAGCTCCGAAATTATAGACATTATGACAAGTAATTGTTTTGATTTTCATTATTTGTTATGTTTGAGATAATATTTGATTTTCATTGCTAATATTTTATCAGGTAAAGCAAAAAATAAAGAATATTTGTATCCAAAATGTGGATATAATGTTCTAAACACATTGTATCTTATGCTTTTTTTGATAGGATGATTTAGTGGTTCATTAGCATCAAGTGCTTCTTTATAAGGGCGTTCTTCCGAATATAGAGAATCAGAACATAAATTAAAAAGTGTCTTACCTGCATTTGTATTGATTAATACCAATGACACCCCTTTGTTTATATCTGTAATCTTAGTTGATTTTAATCCCCAAAAATCTCCGATGGTCATATCTGCATTTCTTTCTTTTCTTGCAAAATGGCAAGAAAGACAAGAAGGTCGGTATGTAATTCCGTTAAAAAAAGCCTTCATATAGAGATCATTACTAAGAGGACGCTGATAGCTAGGTAATATTTGGTTATCTTCTATTAGTGAGAATTTGTATTGTGAATTGCTGCGAAAATTAATTTGTTTGATACGTTTTTTGAGGATATTTGAAGGAATACTTTCCTTTAAAAATTTGCATGAAGGAACTCCATGGCATATTAATTCTACAGTAAATAAATTAGGATGTTTGGGAAAACGTGCTTTTATACCAGCTATTTGGCAAGGAGTGCCAATAAAAAGTACATTCTTTTGAGTTTTTAAATCTTCATTTATTTTGGTATATGTTTCATGAATTTCGCTTTGAACATATTTAGACCCTCTTAAACGAAGAATATTTTCAATAGTTGTACATCTAATGTGGCAGATGTTGAAAGGTGGAGTAAAAGCACATCCGTAAATTATGCCATTGTTTTTAATAAATTCTTGGGCTAATAAAGTACCTATTCCACCAGAAGTACTTTCTATTCGTTTTTTTTCATCTTTCCAATAGCAGGCTATTATTTTTTCGGGAATTTTGTATTCTTGTTTATGTAGTAAAGGACATTTTTTTTCACACAAATTGCATTCAATGCATTTATTATGATCTATTTTAGGATATAAAAATCCATATATATCTTTTTCCATTGAGATTGCATGCTGTGGACATACAGCAAAACAAGTTGCACATCCTGTACATTCTTTATGAGAACATAATGTTGGCATAGAAGTATTTAGATAGATTTAAAAATAGATATTAAGCGTTTTTCATATGTTTCAGGCGTTAATGCTTGAGAATATTGAAAAGTTTTTAGTGAAAGTTGGTCTCTGTATTTGCTGTTCTCCAAAATAGAGGTAACACTATCTACAATAGCATTAACATCTTGTATTGGTATGTATATAGCAGGGAAAGCTTCTAAGTCAGTTCCGGCGCATTCTGTTGTAATAATAGGGCAACCACAACTTGCAGCTTCAATGACAGTTCCTGCAAAACCTTCTGAAAGTGTAGGAAATACATAGGCTTCCGCTGTTCTATATTCTTCTTTTAGTTCAGAACTTGTAAGAGTACCTATAAAATTTAAATCTTTGAAAACTGCTATGTCTTTGTATTTATTATCAATAGAACCTATGATTCTAAAATCTAGATCTGTATATTTTTGTTTTAATATTGTCGCTGCTTTTGCACAATATATTAATCCTTTCCTTACGGGATCATTACCAACCCAAATAATTTTATGTTTTATAGGCCGATAATTATAATTTGTTTCTTGTATACTGGTAGGATAGGGTAATAAGAATGCTTTTTTAGGATTAAATTCGGGATATGCCATCATTGCCTTTAATACGTATTTTGATGGAACTGTATAATAATCGGCAATTTGCAACATTTGGCTTACATATTTTTCTCTTATGGCAATACGGTCCTCATATTGTTTCCTTATTCCATGTATGCAAGAGTATTCTGGATATTTGTTTACTTCATTTAATAGAAAATTGAACGAAACAGGATTCTCGTATATGTCTACAACAATTGTTTTTCCTTGCTCTTTAGCATATTTTATAAATCCTAAATTTTCATAATACATGTTGTAAATGCAATCGGCTGAAGCTATTATTTTTTTTTTCTTACAAAAAAAGTTGTCTAATGTAAAATATAAAATTTCATTTAATAATATTGTGTCTACATTCTTTTTGAATAATAATTTTAGTATAGGTTTGTCTGATGCTTGTATGCATGATTTAGGAATTTTCGGTAACCTTTGACACAAACGCTTAAAAGCTGTTCTAGAGCTACCTAATTTTAGAAAAATGTGAGATATTTTACCTAAAATTGTATATCTATATGAGTCTGTAAATAAGGACTTTAACATTCTATTCTTGTGTAGAATGTTAGGTATCGCATATCTATGTCTGGCTCCTATTTGTGAGACAATTATATTTTTTGCCATAAATTTTATATTTTGTGAGTATAATATTTGAAACTATTACAGCTTATCTTAGTTCTATTTAATGGAATAGTTTTTAATAAAAAAATGTGAATGAATTTATTGTGACTATTTTATTTTATGCGAATGTTTATTTTTTGTGTAAATCTTTTTGATAATTCTATGAACAAAGAGTCTTTTATAAAAAGCAAAGAGGAAATATATATGAACGCTCCTCCTATAATCTGTATAAGTGTAGTAATATAGGTTGGAGAGCTATACATTCCATAAATTAAAATACTACTTCCCATAGGAATTGATAATATGATATATTTTAAAATATAATATAAATATGGCTTTATTTCTAGCTGCTTATTAAAAAAATAATATTGAATAATGAGGGAGGTAAAACTTGTCACTGTTGTAGTATACGCTGCTCCTATAAATCCCATATTCTTTATTAATGTATAATTAAGTATTATATTCACAATAAGTGCAGAAAAATAGGAATATGTCAGTATCTTTATTTGATTTGTAGCTGTGAAGTATTGATTGCCAGAAATACCAATTAGGGAGTTGGCAATTATTATGGGTGACATAATAATTATTGCTGATATACTAGGAGAAAAATCTATTCCTAAATACCATGGAATAAGGTTATGGGCACAAATTGCTATTCCAAAGCACATAGGGATAGCAAACATTAATGAAATTTGTCCTGCTTTTTCTAATAAAATTTTGATGCTGTTTTTATTGTTATTTATATAATTATTAGCAATTCTTGGCATCATAACAGTACTTAATACTGTTATGAAAGTAAGTGGTATGGTTATTATTTTTTCTCCCATATCATAGAATGCCACCTGTTTTATATCATGCGTTATTGTTTCTATTAAAATTTTTCCTATTTGTAAATATAGTAGAATTGCTACTTGAGGAAGAAAAAGCATGATAGATCCTTTTATATGTAGAATTTGATTTTTTAATGTTAGGGTTATTTTTTTGATATATTTTTTTATTTGGAACAATAAGATAGAAGTTGATATAAACATAGTCATAGACATGATGAGAATGTAAATATATAAATCTTCTTCTTGTTTCACAGCTAGGAAAATTAAAATGATGCTACTAATTTTTACTAGGAAGTTTTTTAAAATAGTAGGCTTCATATCTTCCATTCCTATAAAAAGCCAAGATGTATCAATAATGCTTGCTATTAACCAACCTGAAAAAAGAATGAAATATATAAAATAGTCGGATATATATGCTATAGTAAAATAAATAATTAGACTTATACACCCCAAAATTAATCTTAACCAAAAAAGTTCCCAAAAGAAAGAGGTGAATTGTTTTATGTTATCTCTATAATAAGCAATTTGTCTTATTCCAAAATTGTAACTTCCTATGAGGCTAATTGTTGATATGATGTTACAAACAGAGTATATATATCCATATATTCCTAAATTTTTGGGACCTAGAGTTTGAGCTAAATATGGAGATAGGAAAATAGGGATGAGTAATACTACAATTTGATATATAAAATTGTAGATATAGTTTTGCGTAATTGATTTCATTTAGCTCTTTCTCTTTTTATTCTTAAAATTTTTAAGTAAATAGAAAAAGGTAGTATTTTGAATATATTTCGAAGTACTTTAATTTTTAAAGTGAGATGACCAAGTGGAAGAGGTGTTTTTTTCCAAGGTGATAAATTATAATATTTCTTGAACAAATAAGCATAGGGATGCTTTGAGTTTGAGTACCATACTCTAATATGCCAGCCTGCAGTAAAATGTAAAATATGTGGGTGGGAAATTGCTTCTTTGATTTCTATATCATTATAGTAATCTTTTAATTCAAAAATTTCTTTAATTTGTAAACTTGATAGATAGAAGAAAGGAGTCATGACATTATAGGTGCAAGAAATAGTTTTTATTTTATTTTTGCATACATGGTTAATTATACCTTGATCATGACACGAAATTTTTCCATTCATTTTTTTTATGTAAGCAATAAATTGCGATTCAATTTTATTCTTTTTCCATTCTTGAATATTGATTAGGAGAATTCCTGCATTGATATAAATATCAGTAGGTAATAATTGAATATCTTGTTTGAGTTGTGGCGCGATTATATCTTTTACTCCAGCAATATAATATCCTTCAAGATCTGTATTCCATAAATCACAAAGTGAATGGTTGATAAGTGTGTCGCAATCTAAATATAAAATTTTGTTTTCTTTTACAATTTGAGCTAAGAATAACCTTGCATATGATGTTTTCCCATTTTGGAAAGTGCAAGCGTTGTCAAGTCCATAGGCTATAGAGTCAAATTCAATAAAGCATATTTTTCCGTTATAGCTTGAGATGAGGTTACTTAATTTATCTTTAGATGAATTTGATAGATTATCACTAATGATATATGCTTTTACAGTAAAGAAATTTGCATTGTTTTCTAGCAAACTTTTTAAGGAGCACCATACTAGTTTTGCATAGTTTTCATCGATGGCGTAAGCGATTGTTAGAGTTTCCATTTTTATTTAAATATCGATTTATTTTTATTATACATAATATTGGAATGGTCATAAAAAATAAGGCCCAAAAATTGATAGGTAAGTACCCTCGGATAACTAATTGCATCAGCATGGGAAACATGAATGATGCAATAACTAAGTCATGATATGTTCTAGGAATGATAGCTTTCTTTTTTAGCCATAAGCATAATTTTGCAAATAATCCAAATAAAAATAATGTTCCTATTATTCCAAATTCAATGTAGAATTCAGTTAATTGAGCATAGGCCCAAGCCCCATCTATAGAACCTTGTCCCATAAATTGACCTTTTAATTGCTCAAAAATGCTAATGGGTTTTTCTGGCCATAAACTTCGTGGAATACAAGTTACAGCAGTTAAATAAATCATTTGTTCCCCTAATGTATGGGGGTGATAGTATGGAAAATATAGAACTGCTGCATATAATGTTTTATATAAGTCAAAATTACCACTGATACCTTTCCATAATTCTGAAAAATTTAGTCCAGACCAATCAACATTTAATATAGAAGTTGTGGCATAATATCGCATGTATTGCATAGCCCCATTTAGAAAAAACAGGATGCAACCTAGTATGCTAGTAAGCCATATGGGTGGGGATTTCTTATTTCTTAAATAGTAGAGAACTATTGGTGAAAGAATCACGACTATAATTAACCATCTTTTATTTGTCATAAAAAGACATGCTATTGCAATGAGTCTTAGTATCCAGTTAAAATATTTTTCTTTTTTTTGTGTTGATAATAAATCTATATATAAGAAGCAAGGAATCATTAAATATCGTAAATTTATGATTGCACCTCCTTGGTCTTCTGTCTTTTCTAAATAGCCTTGGGTTCCTAAACTTAGTATATAGTTTAATGAAAATCCTTTCTGTAACAAGTCAAGTAGACAAATACTAATAGATAAAAGTGAAAATCCAAATGCAATGATTATGATTTTCTTTCGTATCTGTTTTTGGGGCAAATAAAATTGTTTTTTTCTTATAGAATTAAAGCTTATTGGTGGCTGGGAATAATATATAAATAAAAATAAGCAAAATGCTAATATGTAAATAATAGTAGCTTCTACGCAACCATCAAAAACATAAAAGCCATTTATTGTTAAGTCATTGGTATTGATTGAAATTAAAGGAGCGACTGCGTAGGTTATGATGGTTAGTCCTAAAACAATAGTTGCTGGCTCAAATATATAAATGTTTTTTTTATATATGCAAAGCCCCCAAGCTCCTCCTGTTATAAAATATGCTGTAAGGATAAAGTTATATTCAGTAGATAGATATTGAGTGTTTTTGCTTAATGATAATAAAATGCCAATGAGTAGATAAATGGTAAAAAATAATATCTTAAATGTAGAGTGAGATTTTAGATTCATGAATTTAAAATATTTTTAGTATTCAATTTGAAGTGTTTTTATAAAACGATGGTCAAGTGTTTTGAGGTAAGCATTTAATTTAGGGCATACCCTTTAATTAAAGCACAAGATAATATCCTAAACCCAGTTTTGTTAAAATTGTTCATGTTTTAATATTAACTATTGGTTAACGAGATTTTATTGAAGATTAATTTTGATAATCTCTGTAACCATTTAATATTAAAAAAATATTCTAATGAAATTCTAAGCTGAACTTTCATGTAATTTCATAGCTCCTATTATAGCATGATAAGTGGTAATCATTTCTGCTCCACTATCATTATCATAATGCAATGCATTGTTGCGTTAGTTGTCAATTCCCGAATTGTTCGTTCAATCATTATTAGCTATCAGATATTCTCCGTCTTTTAAATAAACAAAGATCTTTTTTCAAAATGATTCCGATAATTAAATATATCCTTATAATAGGGGATTTTGAAAATTTAAATCCTTGGACATTTCACTGTTCTACCTGTTTTTGATTCTTATAAGAGATTCTTTGGACGTTAAACTTTGTCTTTTCCGCAGTCATTTTTTTAGGGTAAGGTCGGTTTTTTCATAACATTGTTCTTTTATATATAAATACTCTTTCAAGTCATTAAAGAAATATTCAGCCTTTTTTCTTATTTCCTTGATTTATAGCCTTGATAAACTTATTAAATCTGAGATATACATATTTGATTCTCAAACTATTTTTTTTGGGGGGTGAAAAACTTTAACACATGATTCGTTGTTTCTCTAGCCTGTTTATTTTTTTATGTTGTTTAGCTAGATTGAATAAAACAGCCTTTTGATCATCTACCACAAACTTCTTTTCAAACAAATTGTACGAACAATTGTTATAAGTATCCTGTGAATTTTCTTTTCTGTCATATCAGTTGTATTCCGTTTTTCAAGGCTTCCTGCACTACCGGTGAATCCTCATGGTCACCGATGACGTCAATCTTTT
>MNQS01000148.1 GCA_001915545.1 Bacteroides sp. 43_108
GCCAATAACGACAAAAATGAAGTAGCTGCCAAAACCGCCCAATTTATCGATGAACGAATCGGTATCATCAACCAGGAACTGGGTACCACGGAAAGCCAGCTGGCCAGTTTCAAGCAACAGGCCGGACTGACCGATTTAAGTTCCGATGCTCAACTGGCATTAAAGGAAAATTCTGCCTACCAGCAAAAGCAGGCTGAAAATGCCACCCAACTTCGACTAATCGCCTTTCTGAAAAGCTACATCAATGACCCAAATAATGAAATGGAAGTGATACCCGCCAACGTAGGTTTGGCTGATGAAGGACTTAGCAGTCTGATTGTGAAATACAATGACTTGTTGATTGAACGCAAGCGATTGCTCCGAACTTCCAATGAAAGTAACCCAGCCGTTGTCCAATTGGATGCCGGTATCCGGGCAACCCGTGCCAATGTACAGACGACCGTAGACAATGTAGAAAAAGGTCTGCTTATCACCCAATCCGATTTGGATCGCGAAGGCAAGAAGTATGCCACCCGCATCAGCAACGCGCCTACCCAAGAGAAGGAATTGATGAGCATCACCCGCCAGCAGGAAATCAAGGCCAGTCTGTATTTGCTGTTGCTGCAAAAACGGGAAGAAAATGCCATCACCTTGGCTTCCACCGCTACCAACGGGCGTATCATTGAGGAAGCCATGGCTGGAAGTACCCCCGTATCCCCCAATAAAAAGATGTTCTATCTGATTGCATTGGTATTGGGCATCGGCATCCCCGTGGGAGTTATTTATTTACGCAACCTGCTTCGTTTCAAAATTGAAGGCCGTGCCGATGTGGAGAAAATTACCGATGTACCGGTAGTGGGTGACGTGCCCATGGTGGATACCAAAGGAAATCCAATTGTCGTCCATGAGAATCACAATAACTTGATGGAAGAAGTATTCCGCTCCGTACGCACCAATATCCAATACATGTTACAGGAAGGTCAAAAGGTGATTCTCTTCACTTCCACCAGTTCCGGTGAAGGAAAGAGCTTTACTGCCGGAAACTTGGCTTGCAGTTTCGCCTTTATGGGTAAGAAAGTGGTGATTGTAGGTCTCGATATCCGCAAACCCGGTTTGAATAAAGTATTCCAGATTTCCCCTAAAGAAAAAGGTATTACCCAATATTTGGCTGACCCGGAACACACCGACTTACTCTCCTTGTGCCAACCCTCTACCGTATCATCTAACCTGTATATCCTTCCGGGGGGGACCGTTCCTCCGAACTCCACCGAACTGGTAGCGCGGAAAACCCTTGACCAAGCCATTGAAATTCTGAAAGCAAACTTCGACTATGTGGTTCTGGATACGGCCCCTATCGGTATGGTAACCGATACTCAGTTGATTGCTCGCGTAGCTGACCTGAGTGTGTATGTTTGCCGTGCCGGCTATACCCACAAGAGTCATTATGAACTGATTAACGAACTGAAGAAAGACCATAAACTCCCGAACCTCTGTACACTGATTAACTGCATCGACATGAATCAGCGTAAAAACGGCTATTACTACGGTTATGGGAAATACGGGAAATATGGTAAATACGGTTATGGGAAGAAATATGGCTATGGCTATGGTTACGACTACGGCAAAACGAATAAATAAGCTAAAAATTCAATAAAAAAGTAATGTCCACAGCGAATCGAATTATAAAGAATACAGGATTCCTCTATGCCAAAATGGGTATAACGATGTTCATATCGCTATATACTACCCGTTTGATTTTAAATTCTTTAGGCGCATCCGATTTCGGAATATTTAACATTGTGGGAGGTGCCATTGCCATGTTGGGATTTATCAATGCCGCCATGGCGGCAGCCACACAGCGTTTTATGTCATATTCCGAGGGTGAAGGCAACAAAGAAAAGCAAAAGAGTATTTTCAACGTCAGCTTTATTCTTCATTTAGGTATTTCCTTTATTGTAGGCATTGCTTTAATTATAGCCGGTTACTTCTTTTTTAATGGCATTCTTAATATTCCTCCTAGCCGCGTCTTTGCAGCAAAGGTTGTTTATGGCAGCCTGATTGTCAGCACCATATTTACAGTAATGACAGTACCATACGATGCTGCAATGAATGCACATGAAAACATGAAGTATTACGCCATCATAGGAGTTTTTGAATCATTGTTGAAATTGGCTGTAGCTTTAGCTTGTGTATATACTTCTTTTGATAAACTTATAGTATATGGATTTCTTATGGCATGTATACCTCTGATTACATTAACCATTATGCGTATTTACTGTCATAAGCACTATGATGAATGCATTATAGCTCCACGCAGATATTGGCAAGAAGGACTAATGAAAGAAATGACGTCATTTGCTGGTTGGAATTTTTTCTCTGTGGCGGCAACAATGATTTCTAATTATGGATTAGGAATTATTATAAATATATTTTATGGCGTATATTTAAATACTGCATTGGGAATAGCACAACAAGTTGACGCACAGTTAAAGGTTTTTTCGAATAATATGCTAAAAGCGGTCAACCCTATAATAACGAAGAAAGAAGGCAGTAAAGAAACCCAAGAGATGTTGAAGATAACGATGTCTAGTTCAAAATTTTCTTTTTTTATGTTTTCTTTTTTTGTTATACCTATCTTTGTAGAAATGCCGTATATATTAGAGTTATGGCTAAAAGATACACCCAAATATGCTTTATTGTTTTGCCGCATGCAGCTTATTTGTTCATTATTTGGACAACTAGGTGCCACTTTAAATTCTGCTATTTCTGCTAATGGAAAAATAAAGAAGTTCTCTTTCTATTCTTCTCTATTATATTTGGGGTCTATATTATTAACATATATCTTTTTTAAACTAAATATGCCACCTTATTTTATGTATATTTCAGTTTTTCTATTGAATGTGTTATTATATAGATTGTTAAGTGTTATAACACTTCATAGAAATAGTGGACTAAAATATCAAGAGTATTTAAAATACGTGATAAACCCTTGTATAATTATTACTATAATTTGTTTTGTTGCATCATATTTATGCACATTAATATTAGAAGTCAGTTTAGTAAGGGTAATACTAACATTTATTGTTAATTCTATAATTTACATCCTGTGTTTATTTACAATTGGAATGACACATGATGAAAAGAAACAAATACTATATTGGCTCAAATCAATAATAAATAGATGATTAAAATCAAGGAAAAGAAAGATTGTTGTGGATGTGGTGCATGTGCACAAAAATGTCCATTAAAATGCATTACATTAATAACCGATAGTGAAGGTTTTTTATATCCTGAGACAGACACATCTAAATGTGTACAATGTGGATTATGTATAAAAGTATGTCCTGTCATAAATCAAAAAAAAGGAAGATTACCATTAGAATGTAAAGCAGCTCAAAATCTTAATAAAAATGAACTTTCTCATAGTTCTTCTGGAGGATTATTTATAATTCTAGCTAAATATGTTTTAAGTCAAGGAGGTATTATTGTTGGAGCTGTATTTGACAAAAATTGGAATGTTAAACATGTTACATCTCAAAATTATGATATTATATCAAAAATGATGGGATCAAAATACGTACAATCTAATACAGCTAAAACATACATAGAGACTGAAAAATATCTAAAAAAAGGAATATTGGTGTTATATACTGGAACTCCTTGTCAAATCGCCGGACTAAAACTCTTTTTACGTAAAGAATATAGTAATTTGATAACCGTAGATTTTATATGTCATGGCGTTCCAAGTCCTTTAGTTTGGGAAAGATATTTACAGGAATTAAATATAAAATCTGTTGATAATATAGACTTTAGAAATAAAACAGAAAGAGGATGGAAGAATTTTAGTTTTGTTCTTAAAAAGAAATGTTATAATTCAAAAGACAGTTTAATTATATGTTCAGAAAAACATCATAACAATCTTTTCATGAAAGCTTTTCTTTCTAACTTAATCCTAAGGCCCTCATGTTATAATTGTCCATCTAAAGAGTTAAAAAGTGGAAGCGATATAACAATTGCAGATTTTTGGAGTATAGAAAAAGTCTTACCTTAATGGATTGATGATGATAATGGAACAAGTTTATTATTGTTAAATACACAGAAAGGAATTTCTTGTTTTCAAAATGTATCCAATAATGTGAAGCAACAACCTACAGATTATGAATCCGTGTTGAAGTACAATTCATCATTGATTAAATCAGTCATAGCACACAAAAATCGAGAAAGTTTTTTTAAGGATTTTGGAAGAAATAAAAATACAATAAATAACCTAATTATTAGATATTGTTATGATAAAAAAGGAAAAATGAGATTATATATAAGACTTTTTCTACAGTATTGTGGATTATATAAAAAATAAATTATCATGAAATTAGGAATTATAACATTTTGGGAAACTCAGGATAATTATGGGCAAATTATGCAAAATTACGCCCTTCAAAAGGTCCTGAAAAATATGGGGCATTCTCCGTTTTTGATAAGATATAGCTTGTTTAGAGATTGGGCAAAATCACCTAATAGATGGAAGGCGATTCTTAATCCAAAGAGGATTTTTGCATATATAAGAAAAAAAATAATTCATTCTAAAAATATAATGAATACTACAGATGTTGATAGAAAATTTGATGTATTTAAGAAAAAATATTTATCTTGTACACCAAAAATTTATCATACCTTAAAAGAATTACAAGCAGATCCTCCGCAAGCTGACGCTTATATTTGTGGAAGTGATCAAATATGGTATTCTATTGATGATTACCAAGTATATAGAAATATTACAAGAGCATATTTTCTAGATTTCGGAAATCAAAGTATAAAACGCATTGCATATGCTCCTAGTTTTGGAAGAACCGATTTCCCTATTGGATATTATAAATATATTTCTCCTCTACTTCAGAGATTTCAATTAGTAACAGTACGTGAAAAAGGGGGAGTAGAGGTTTGTAAAAAAGCCGGATGTTCGCATGCCAAACAAGTTTTAGATCCGACATGCTTATTGGATGCCTCTAACTATAGAAGTATAAGTATCAAACCCCAGACTTTAAAAAAATATATTTTATTATACTTTATAGGAAATAACGATATTGATTTTTCAGAGATTGAATGTTATGCAGAAAAATATGATTATGACATTTATTATATAGGAAGTCAAGGGAAATGCATAGAGAATGTGAAAAAGTCATATTCATCTTTTAAGTTAATTTATCCATCAATAAATGAATGGCTTGGCTGGATTGACAATTGTGAATTATTTGTTACAAATTCTTTCCATGGAAGTGTTTTTTCTATTTTATTTAATAAACAGAATGTGATATATACAGGAAAAGGCTTAAGCAGAAAAGGTGGTGCAGATAGATTTTATACATTATTAGAAGATCTTAATCTCTTGGATCGGATATTCGTAGATAATATGTCCTATTTGTTAGAAAATAAAATTGACTATTATAAAGTAAATAATCTTCTAAATGCCAGAAGAGCAGAATGTATCAATTTATTAAAAGAATCTTTAGAAAGTTCTAACTAGAAATTGTAATATGAAAAAATTAATCCGTAGATTAGAATATAAAGCATTTTCAAGTATAAAACTACCACAAATTACTTGTTCTGATGAAGAAATTGATGTCGTATTACCAATAATAAAAAAAGATTTGACTATTTTGCCATTGTGTTTTGAAGGTATACGTACATGTGTTGTTGATCCGATACGAGATATATACATCGTAGCTCCAGAAGAAAAGGAAATTGTTGATTTTTGTAAAGAGCATAATGCTATTTTTGTCAATGAAAAGGACGTGTTAAGAATCTCTCCAAAAGATATAAGCCTTATAATTAAAGATGAAAAAGGTAATATTATGGATAGAAGCGGCTGGCTATTTCAGCAATTGCTGAAATTGTCCGCAAAAATTGGGACATGTAATAATTATTTAAGTATTGATGCAGATCATATATTAATAGTTCCACATACATTTATTAGTAATGATAATCTTCCAGTGTTTTATATGAGCTCTGAATGTCATGATGCTTATTATAGAAACATAAAAGAATTAATAGGACTTTCAAAATTGTCTTCTCTAAGTTATGTAGCTCATAAAATGATTTTTAATAAAACAAATTTAAAAGAATTACATAAATGCATAGAAGAAAATACTAGAAAAAATTGGATAGAAGCTATTATTGATAGTTATGATCGTAAGGAGGGAGCTGGCTTTTCTGAATTTGAGTTATATGGAAATTTTGTTCATAATAAAATATTGAGACCTTGGAAACAACGCGCTTTAACCTATAAATCACTAGATACTTATGGCTCATTAAAAAAGAAGTATTGTAAGAAATATAATAGTATAACATTTTCAGCATATAATAAAGGTTGAAGTTAAAATTACTTATCATTATGATAATTACAAAAATTAGTGATGGGTTTGGTAATCAATTGTTTATGTATGCATGTGGATATGCGGCATCAAGACGATTGTCTACAAAACTTGCTTTGGATTTAACTTATTTATCAACCAATAATTTACGAAATTATGAGTTAGATAAATTAAATATAGTTTATGATAAGATTTTCACTGTAGATAATATTCGATATCCATTAAATATAGCTGTAAGAAAAATTCTACATTTAATAATTCGGTGCCAATATAATCTTTTTAGAGAAAAAGATACATACAAATTTGATGAGAGAATCTCAAATATCGGGGAAAACTCATATTTATTTGGCTATTGGCAAACAGAAAAATATTTTAAAGATTATCGTGAAGATATTCTTAAAATGTTTACCCCTAATTATGAACTATCTCAAACGTGTAAATTACTTGTCGAAAAAGTAAAAAACAGTAATAGTGTTGCTGTTCATGTGCGTAGAGGTGATTATGTAAAATTAGGAATTTGTTTAAATTTACTTTATTACAAGAATGCTTTTGCTGTTTTGAATAAAAAATTTAGAAACTTAACATATTTTATTTTTTCAGATAATGTTGAGTATGCTAAACAGATGTTTAAAGATATGGATGGTAATTTTGAATATGTAGAAAATGCATCTTCAAATACAACATTAGATGATTTCTTTATAATGAAAGAATGTAAACATATTATTATGGCTAATAGCTCATATAGTTGGTGGGCTGCGTGGCTTAACGCTAATCCAAACAAGATTGTTATTTACCCTAAGGATAAACAATCTATAACAGATTTTTATCCAAAAGAATGGATTATGGTCGAATAATTTATAAACGTCTTTTATATATGAATGCTATTTCTATTTTTATTCTAAAAGTACTCCGAAAAGTTTATACTAAAGTTTTTGGTACTTATCAATTTCCAGCATTACAAAGAGAAGATGATCCAGATAAGGCTTCTGAAATTATATATAATTTGTTAGCTTCAGATAAACCTTGTATGATTGCACGATTTGGTAGTACAGAGATGTCAGCTATAATAAATTATTTAGGTGTAAATTCTAAGAAACATTCTATTTTAGATTTTATAAAAGGAAAACAGCCTGAATGGTGGTGGAATAAAAATATCATGAAACAGATGCAACAATGGAGCGGCTTTTTTCCACCTACACCTGAAAATATACAGCGTTTTGGCCAAATGATGATAGAGGATGCTAAAGAAGTAGATGTGTTGGGGAGTTGGTTAAATGATGAATATCGTTTTTATTATAACAGTAACATAAGTGCAGTGAAGTTGGTACTTTTAGAACCTTATCATTCGAATCTACCCTGGAGTAGAATCTTAATGAATAAGAAAGTTCTTGTAATTCACCCATTTGCGGACTTAATATACAAACAATACCAAAAAAGGAAATTATTATTTAAAAATCAGAATGTTTTACCAGATTTTGAGTTGGAAACAATTCAAGCCGTGCAAAGTTTAGGTGGTGAAAGCGGTTCATTTAAAACATGGTTTGATGCTTTAAATTGGATGGAAGATGAAATGGATAAGAGGGATTATGATATTTGTTTAATTGGTTGTGGAGCCTACGGTTTTCCTTTAGCAGCCCATGCAAAAAGAAAAGGTAAAAAAGCCGTTCATTTAGGAGGGGCCTTACAACTTCTTTTTGGGATTAAAGGAAAACGTTGGGAGCTTGATTATTATCCGAAAATATGGGGACTTCCTTATGATGCTTATTCTTCTTTGTTCAATGAATATTGGGTTCGTCCATCTAAAAGTGAAACGCCTTCCGTTGCATCAAATGTGGAAGGTGGATGTTATTGGTAAATATATGAAAATAAAAGTATTAATATCATTTTTAGTCATAGTATTAACTTTCCCTTCAATTGGACAATGGTTAAATATTAAAATTGGAGAAACTGTCTATTGGTGGGCAACAAACTGTTTATTGTTATTTTCCTTTATTGCATATAAAATAAAATATAATAAATATATTCCAAAATTACCAATACAGATAAAATTATTTATGGTGTATGTTATTCTTTCTGCTGTATATGGTTGTTTTATGGCAGAAAGTTATTGGGATTGGAAATTATTGATAAATAATTTTATGATTTATTTGATGCCAATGTGTTTCTATTATGTATCAATCTCGGCCAATCTCCCCATAATCATTAGAAGATGGTGTAAATTCGCTATAGTTGCATTTTGGCTTTTATTGCCTATAATGCAATTTGAAGCCCCAGGTAAGTTTATGATTCCATTTTCTTTCTTAATTATCTTTTGGCCTTTTATCAAAGGGAAATGGCGTTACATAATTTTCTTTTTCTTTCTTACCATCTTTATATTTGGCACTTTGGGAGCTCGGAGTAGTGTTATAAGATATTTGGTTTGTGCCGTATTCTCAATATGCTTTATTTATCCTCAAATTTTTAAGAAAAAAGTATTAAAATCAATTTCTTTTATTTTTTTATTATCTCCTATTATTCTGTTTATTCTAGGGGTTACTAATGTATTCAACGTTTTTAAAATAGATGAATATCTTGATATAAATGAAAATGAATATGAAGTACAAAATGCTTATGGTGAAAAAGGTGAAAAAGAAAGTCTAACAGCAGACACAAGAACATTCTTATATTTAGAAACAATATCAAGCTCTTTGAATCATAATTATTTTATTCAAGGTCATTCCCTAGCACGTGGATATGAGTCTCCATGGTTCCGATCTACAGATTTAACATCGTATAGTAGAGGAGAACGGGACGCTTCTGAAGTCAGTATTTTGAATATATATACATATATGGGAATTATTGGAGTAGTACTCTATTTTATGATTTTTTTAGGCGCCGTAGCCTATGTTTTCAAATATAGTCAAAATTATATGATGTATGTTATTGCATGTATTGTAGCTTTTAGATGGTCTTTTGCTTGGTTAGAGGATTTTACTAGATTTGATCTAAATAACCTCTTCCTATGGATAATGATTTCAATGTGTTATTCTCCTTATTTTCTTAAAATGAACAATAATCAATTTAGGTTATGGATTAAAACTTTATTATACAATTAATTAATAATATGCTATACAAAATCATTAGAAGAATATATAATAATGCTATTAACCCATTAGAATGGTTATTAACTTTAGTATTACTAAAGGGCAATAATGTGAAATATGTGAAATATAAGTAAGCTTCCAAAATTGGCGTATTGACTAGCATGTCTCTTTCGCATACCTTCGTGCTAAACTTAAAACTCGAAAGATTATGTTTAGCGAAAAAGATTT
>MNQS01000149.1 GCA_001915545.1 Bacteroides sp. 43_108
ACAGTATTTCAATGATCTCTTGAATATAATTTTGAACCGGATTATGCCGATTCTATGTTTAATTTTAATTTATCGGTAAAAATTTACCGAAGTATTGTACTATATATATACGGTGTAAAATCATGTCTGATTGTAGGACGGATTTTGGGTAACGGGATAGAATGTATAAACTTTCTGGAAAATGCCCACACGAAGAAGCGTTCAAGCTTGCAGAATTGATAATCCCAATACCGAGTATAATTATTATTTTTACGTCCTTTACAGTTTAAGAAGTTCTGGCAGTCTGTTTCTTTAATCTCATCAAGTTCAACAATAGGATTTATATATCTCTCAAAACGCAATAATAAATATCTTACATCTCTAATCTTTTCTCCCAAACTTTCCTTATAGGAAAGATAGAGATGAATGGCTTCTTTTATATTCATAACATGACCTCCCATTCTATTTGTGAGACTTTGCGCAGATTAGTAATATCTATTTTTGAATAGATTCTGGTTGTATCTTGTAATCGATGACCCAGGATGTCCCCGATTTCTTTTAAAGAAACACCATTGTTGATTAGATTGGAAGCACACGCATGGCGCAAAGAATGTCCACCAATGTGTTTTATGTTGATTGGTATTTTAAGTCCTTTGTATGCATCCGAAACAATCTTATAAATGCATGATCTTGTTAAAGACTTATATGGCATGAATGTAGTCATAAAAACCTCCTCAACTTTTCTTTTATTGTCCCTTCCATTTACGATATAATCAATTAAAAGATTGTAGACATACGGTGATAATGGTAAGCTTTGCACATGCCCATTTTTTACATGATAGAAACATAGCTGTCTTTTATCCCAATCTATGTCTCTCAATTTAAGTCTTGTGACCTCACTCGTTCTTAAGCCATAAATTGAAAGTAGGGCTAATATCGCGGTATTACGTTTGCCTACTATTGTAGAGGTATCATAAAAGGACAACAATTTCTCTACAATATCCCAAGAAGGTGCAGAGGGCAATGTTGATAAACTGTACTCTTTAGGATGGCGTATTCCTTCTACACAAATATCACAGATTCCTTTGAAGTTTAAGAATTTTACGTACTCTCTGATATTTGTTGTAAGGAGAGAAAGAGTTCGTTTGCAACATCCTGCGTTGTGTCTATACTGTATATATTCGTCAATCACAGAAATATTTAAATGAGCCAAGTCTGTTTTATCCTGAATAAAGAAAGAGAAATCATTTATCCTTGAATGTCTTCCTTTTAATGTAATATCAGAAAGTCCTTTCATTGATTTAGACCAATTAATATATTCAATAATTAAATCATTATCACGTAGGAGTTGCTCTTGAGAACGTTCAAGTATACCAATAAAACTTAGCCATTTTATTGAAACCGCTTTAAAGGTTTTCATCCATTTAAGACTGTTATACGCAGCTAACCTAATAATTGTCTTGTCTAAGACATGTTGGTGTATTATCTTTTTTTCACTTATTCCTAATTCATCTATAATATGGAGTTGCATTTCTGCATGTTCCCGAAGTCTATTAAATGACATTCCAAGTGACTGCATATAATTTAAATAAGACAGTCTTTCGTGATACATGGGATAGGTAATATACCTAATGCGATAATGGCATATTGTGCTAAAATGATTGAATAGTAAATTATGATCACAATACCTCAGGTCGAGACGCCCTATTTCATTTAACCAATTGATGGTTGTACTGATGAAGAATTTGATTTGCTTCTGATTCCTGAAAAGAGAACTTTTTTCTAAGATCTCATCCAGAGTGATAATAGACTTATCTTTATCCTTAAGAGATAAGATATTTACAGTTTCTAGTAAAAGAGATGCAAGAATTTGCAATTCTCTTGTTTGGCATCCTTCCGATTGCTTCCTAACGAGAAAATCTTCTCTTTCCTTTAATAGAGGAACACCTCTATGCTTAAGGAGATTTGACTCACTTTTAAATAATAATTCCAGCATATTGTTTGTGGTTCCATTTGAGGTCCCATAAAAATATGCGTAATTTTATGTAGTGAAAAAAATTTCTTATAGATTGATTTACAATATTTTATTCTATTATGCCAACATAAATATAATGCCAACATAAGGAAGATTATGTAGTGTACAACATAATCTTCCCAAAGCCAAAGGTCTTATGGCATTTTCTATGCGGTTGTCATCAATTTCTATTCTTCCGTCGTTTACGTATCTGGAAAGTCTTGGAAGGAGCGTGTAAGTATATTCGATGGCTTTACCCATACGGCTTTTAGGAAGTACTCTAAGATAAGCATCCTGCAGCCACTTTTCAAATTCAAGTATCAGCGGATAGGACTCACTGATACGTTTTTCCTTACGCTCTTCAGCTGTGAGTCCGGCTTCATTGGCTTCAGATTCTATCTTGTACAACTTGCCGATGTAGTGTATTGCCTGTGTGGCCAGCGTCCTGTTCTCTTCCAGGGCATCCACGTACTTCCTTCTGGCATGTGCCCAACAGCCGACCAGAGTGATTCCTTTCATCTGCTCAAACTGTTCGTAAGCTGCATAGCCGTCACATTGCACAATGCCACGGTAGCATCCCAGCAGTTCACGGGCTACCATGCCCGAACGGCTGCCACGGTCATAATGGAACATGACGTCCCCCGTGATGCCGTCGCGTACGCACCACTCATACCCCTTTTTCGCCTTATGTTTCTCATTGTCCAGCACAGGAATGACACTCTCGTCCACTTGTATATACTCACTGGAGAGTATCTTCTGTTTGAGCAGGTTGTACAGAAGCCTGAGTTTCTCCACCGCCATTTCATACCATCCGCACATGGTAGATTCGCTTATGATGATTCCTGATTCGCGATACTGCTGTATCAGACGGTAGAACGGGAGATGATACATGAACTTGCCGATGATAATGTCCGTCAGGACCGAGGCGCCTGCCATACATTTGCTGACCGGGACAAGAGGAAGAGGATGAATCAGAATCTGCCTTTCCTCGGGATATTTCTCCATATCGGATTTTCTTATCACTTTGTGACGGACGGTCTTCAGGATATATACTTTTGCCGGAACACGCTCCAGGCGTGAACTCTCTTCCTTTCCGATTTCAATGAAATCATCCTTAAGCCTGCCTTCCCCGTCAGTTGTTCCTTCGGGGTAAAGATCAACAACTTCTACCGGAAGAGAAGATGTATCCAAGGGCTTGCGGGACGGCTTCTCCTTGACTTTTATGGTTCTGGTGATTTCTTCATCGCTTTTGCGGACTTCATCCTCCATCCGGGATATTTCCATGGAGGACATTTCTTCTTTTGAGAACAGAAACAACTGGTTGGGATCAAGCGGAAGATTTTTTTCGCTCATCCGTCCGAAGACTTTTTTCCGGAGCCAGTACAGCGACTGCTCCAGCGAAGCAACCCTGCTGATAAGCGCCGCTTTATCCTGGCGGAGCTTATCAATCTCTTCCAATAAGGCTTTTTCCTGTTCTTCCGTAAGCATCTGTATCTCATTGTTTCACAATGTAAATATACTAAAATCCAATGACATACAAAAGCAAACAGAGTAAGAAAACGGCACTATTTTCGAAGTTTCTGCAGGTTTTCAAGTCTCGTGCGACGGGAGTCGCGGGCTTCCATGATACCCTCCACTATCATGACAAGTTCCCGCCATTCTATATTTGCACAGACCTCATTGTCGTTGACAGAATCAGGCTTGCCTAAGGTACCGGCTTCCAGAAGTTTGGAATACAGCACCATGCCGCCCGGCTCCCAATGCAGGAGCTTTATGCGGTCACGGGCACGGTTTATGAAGATATACACATTGCCGCTGCAGGGGTCCTGACCCATGGCGTCGGTGATGATACCGCTGAGAGTATGAAAGCTTTTGCGCATATCAGTCGGGCGGTTATACAACAGATAGCGCATACTGTCATTAAGGCTGAACATGGCTGCAGGCCTGGATGATTGAATACAGTTCCTTTTCATTTAGCTCACCGCAAATGCGTATGGCACTACCGGCCGGGGTACGTATTTCTATCTCTTTCAATCCGCTTGGCGTGGCCGGTATACTTTTCTGTTTACGTCCGCTCGTTCCGGCAAATGAAGGAACCGGAACAAAAGATCCGCTGTGGGGAAGCTCGATAAACTCACCTTGAGCCGTTTTACCAGATGATTGCTCGGCGGCATAACGGGATTTGCTGTCATAAAACCGCCATACAGGGATATTGAGTTCCTCCAGTCTTGACTTATAAGTCATTTTGTGCTCTTTGCAGTAGTTCATTATCTCTACCACTTCTTCTCGTGTCATCATAACTTGGCTTTTTGGACGTAAAGTTAATGATGGAAGTTGGAGACGAAAATACGTGGTTTACCGAATGCTTACACAGATGCTGGCAGAGCCGTTCTACCGGATATGTCACCTAATGGTTTTATCATAGATAAGGATATATTACAGAGGTTACAATCAGACCCGGTAGTGTGGAACAACTTCTGCCAATTTCCTGACTTATATAAGCGAATCAGAATTGATACTATCCAAATTAAAAAGAATCAACCCGAACTTTTTGAAAGCCGCCTGAACAAATTTATAGAAAATACCCGAAAAGGGCTTCTCTATGGAGAATGGAATGATAATGGAAGATTATAAAAATAAAGGGGCAATTTATGCTTATTAAAAAAACAGAATCCAGATATAAGAACAAACTTACAACTGAATCCTGTTTCCATTTACACAAAATTTTGGACAGTGTCTAGTACTACTCTCTCCATAACCCATCATCCCATGAAACTATGGATTGCCCAAGCTGGAATCAGAAAACACATAACCGTCCACTGCTTTCGTCACTCATACGCCATCATCCAAATTTCTTTAGGTACAAACATTTACACAATATCCAAGATGCTAACGCATAAGAATGTCACCGCCACTCAAACCTATGTTGACTTGATCAATTCCGAGAAGCGAGAAACAGCTAATAAGATTTCGTTGAAATAAATGTAAAAATTCTTCTATGCTTTAAATAAATGGATAATAATGAAACACTTCTAATGTTAATCTATATGCAAAAAGTGCCATTTCTTCAAGTTCAACATAATCAATCTGAATATTACAATCTTTTTGTTCACTAATATGAATCCATTTATTACGATATTCTCTCAATTTATGCAATTTCATTTTTGTTTTTGCATCATATGAGCAATGTTCTATTAAATCATAAAAAGACCGATTCTTCAGTCCCTCATCATCCCTCATATAAGACTCTATTGCTGCCTGACACATAAGTATACAAGCTAAATCAGCTCCTGCACAGAAAGCAATATAAGCATTCTCCAACTGAAATGTCGTCCAATCCTGTACGCAAATTCCTCCTTTTAAAACATCATTTTGGATATTAAGTAAAACCTTCTCTCTTTCAGCGGATAAATCCATATTATATTTACTCATAAAAAAATTAAATGTATACAGAATACCTCCAATCTAAATACTAATATGATGGGCTTGATGATAAGACAAATTATACATAAACCGATAAAAAATATGCCCATTGATAACATATCACATCTTTTAATTGAGAAAATATTGTCTTAGCTTGTCCAAACAGTTCTAATTTTACTCATAAATGCTGTATAACAACGTATAAAAATAGAATGTACCATATTAATTATTTATTACTTCCTTCAAAGTATTATATGAATCAGACTGAACCTCAAACATTTCTAAATCCAATAAACTAGAAAGATATTGAGCATGTTCTATTTCTGTATTTTGCATTTTTTCAAGAAGTGAAGTTTCATATCTTTTTCCATCTCTTTGATATAAACGTTTTGCTATAATTTCTGGCGTTTCACTTACTACAATTATTTTCTTTGGGTTTATATCTATAAATACTTCTTCAGGAACTTTCTCGATTTTACTTTCCTTATTCAGCAAACAAAAATGCCCATCCAATAAATAAGTTTTACCTGGAGTGATAACTCCTTTCAAATTTTTCAATAAACAGTCTTGTGTAGAATCAATATCTGATACACGTTTATCAGAGGAATCCACATTAAAATCTTTCCATTTCAATACTTCGCTGGCTGATAAATGGATAATCCCGAGTTCAGATTCTATACGTTTACATAAGGTACCTTTGCCGACACCATGAATACCACCAATAAATATAATATCATTTTTCATAATTCTACAAAATTCAAAGCAGATTCCATATCATCTTCTTCAAGATATTTGAATGATTGAGGAGCTACAAATGAAGTAAAAACATCAAATGGATTGATAGGTTTTTTATATAATACTGGATTTTCTATACGTAAAGCGTAACCTTTTTCACGTCCTTCAAAATATTGATCAAAAAACTCTTTAGTGATGCCGGAGACAATTGATGTTTTTTCCCATAATTTTTCCGGAGTATCACTCAATATTTCTTTTACGGAAAATTCTCCAACGATCAATCCTTCAGGCTTAGTAGAATATACGACAACCTGACTAACGTGTTTCGCAAACACGTTTTTCCTATATTCATATTTTTTTCGTCCCTGAAAAATTTCACGAACAAATTCCGGTTTAATCGACAATAAGACTTTCATCTATTTGACCTTTTTCTATAATATTATTAAATTGTTCATCAGTTAACTTAAAGAAGCCCCAATAAACTCCACGAGAAATACCTATCTCTTCTATCAATTCTTTCCTAATTGTTCTACGATTAAAAGCAGCATTATATGTCATTTTAATAATAACTGTTTTTTTATCATTATAATAATTAGTTAGTGTCTTTTCGTCAAAGATACTGTAGTAATTAGTGTATTTGATATATTCACCATAACTTTTAAAATCTTTTGGAGTTTTCACTTCCTCAACAACACAAACTGATGTTACTACACTTCTATACTCTGCAGGCCCCTGTTTATCTGAAGTACGATAAATAACGACAAGATCCCCATGCTTCATTTGCTTAGCATCTTCCATCCTGCATAAATAAATTTTATGGATACTATTTGTATGAGAAACATCCTTAATAAGCGAATCTTTATCTCTCATTTCTGTACTCAAAATAGAGTCTGGAAATAATTTTGTATGGTATGGAGGATATATAGACAACACATATTTGTTCTTTCCTGCTGTATGCATGAAAGGAAAATCTTTATAAATATCATCAGTATGACATTTCATTGACTTGACATAAACACTTTCAGGATTAGCAGGATCTCCTTTTATGGCTTTCTTCTCAAACCCGTATTTTTTCAGAAGATTTACAAGACCTACATGTTTTTCAAATATTGTCACATAAATTTCTTCGACCTTCTCATATAAAGCATGATGCATTATCATCCTAACAAACTTTTCACCTAATTTCGTATTGTGAGCTTCTATCTTAAAAGTTCCAACTTTCAGTCTTTTAGCTTCAGGAAAATTAGGCGTTACATCAGTTATGGCTTCATCTTCTATCTTTAGATAAAGAAAAGCCTGCAAAGAACCATCATCTTTTTTCTGTATGTATGCACCATTTTCGCTTTTTCTACTAAACCATTCTTCAAAACCTTTATAATCAGCTTTCAAACTATCAAAGAATGGATCATCTAAATTGACCTCTTTAAATTTTACTAATTTCATAATAATCAAATTTTATATGTATGTCCTGATTATTGTTTTCAATTATTCCGTAACAAATATAGTGAATTTCATTTTCTTCTTAGTATTGTGGGAAAGCAAAATATATAAAAATATAAGACTGCTTTATCATAATGTATACCCAATATATTTACTTTGCTCTATTCAATTTCAAGTATAAAACATGTATTTCATTTGACAGCTTTTCAAATGATGAAAAATCACAATGACACCGTTTTTGTTCCGGAAGTTCCTACAATCAAAGAGTCAAACCAGACTACGCATGATGTCATTGAGCCTACTCCTACCGCTGAAGAAACAAACTCTGAACTTTCAGAACTAATGCTATCGCAGAAAAGAATCGTGCTATTCAAACTTAATTGGAAAAGATCTTTTGCTATACGAAGCAGACAATGATTGCCTATATGAGTGAAGAGGATCTCAACCGCCTATGCACATATATTGCAGAATATAGTACGAACGATACCTTACAAAAGATATCGCCTGTAAAGGTTGACTCACAGCTCAAAAGCATTGATATAACACACTTTGTATGGAACATCGGTAAGGCTTTTGGCAGAAAGCGTATTCATACAGCTACATTTATCAAAAATGTCTTTGCCCACTCTCTTTGCGACGTGGAAATCTCAACCATTGAGCGTAAAATGTCGCATACAGAATCAGTATATCGTATTAAATTAGATGTAAAAATAGTATAATTCAGATATTAATCTACTTCAATGTAATCTACTTTTCTTGAATAAGGAAGAGTTTGAAATATTACCACTGCATTATTGAGGGCAGGGTACAGCTTAACCACATTATTTTCAACTGCTGTTATAAGCAAATCAAATGTCTCGATTGAGTAATCATCAGTATCTTCCCATTCTTCTCTACTAACAAGAAATAAGCCATCGCCAATTTTTCCATTTTCATAATCACTTCTACGACACACAAGGACAAGCTCTTGTTCATCAAACATTGGGATATATTTATTCTTTTCCATATTTCAAAATATATTTAAAACTTCGCTATTACAGGTGTACCCCAAACACTTCCTTCCTCATGTAAAAGCCAATATTTATTTGAGTCAGAAGTAATAAATAAAGATATCATTGGATGTTTCGGTATTTCTTTTGTATATACTTTTCCCTTGACATTGCCAGCTTCAAAATATAACTCCCTTGTGCTTTCATCCTTCTTTACATTAATTATTGTAGCCGATATTCTATCTTTAAACTGTTCAATGGTAAGTGTTTCTTTGGGAGGATTCGGAATCCATTCTTCATACGGATGATAATCTATAAAATAGAATTTTTTCCAACGCTCAAACAATAATATTGCATCTTGCTTGACAATACCTAATTTCAATATTATCTTCTCAACAGCTACATCTTTACTATTGGGAAAAATATCATTTATATACTTGTCAAAAGAACTCGTGTAAATGTCAATTATAGAACTTCCTGTTTTAATTTCGGTAAGGTATTTGTAATTATAATATATATCTGTCAATCTCATTTTAGGAAATAATTCATTTGTAGAATCTAAGATCGCATGGTATAACATTTCTGCAGTAACCTTACTGCCATTATCACATTGCAAGGATAAGAAATCATCTATTTGTTTAGGATACCCAGCGAAATCACTTATATCATCCGTGATAAATAAATAATCTTTCCCATTTACTTCCTCTAGACAAATCTTCATCAACCCTCTACAAGCTGCAACTACTATATATTCAGATTGTTTAATTATATTATGAGAACTCCACTTGTCATAATACAAGATTGTGAAATAGAATGACTCATCTATTTCCTTAATTGTAATTTTTCTATGTTCTTGAAAAATAATAGTTCTTTTTTTCTACTTGCAAAAGTAGCTAAATTCCCTGTAATCACTACCAGCCACCACCCAAAGTTATCTCACAGTTATATTTCGGTGATGTTCTCCACCATCAAAACACCAATTTCCTCTACCTGCGAACAATTAAAAATAAATACGTATAGCAAACGAACAACAGATGCAGAAAATGTCGCTCCAAGAGCAGGCTGCAGAGATAGTACATGGAGCGAAACTCAGACCAAAGGGAGGTTATAAGTTTTGATCTACATGGATATGGAAAGCTCCTAATTAACAGCAGAAGATATTATCGGCAAGGCTATGTGAATCGGAGCCAAGATATCCATCAGTAAGTTCCCGATAGAAATCTCTCCTACCAAGATTCAACGTATCATCTGTAGTTTGCACGATTGTCAGAGCTAGCCCGTGGATTATGTTGCTGCAGCTATTCTTGCGGCCATTGCCTTGGGGATTGGCAACTCACATCTTGGGCAGGTGAAGCTCAACTGGCTGGAAAGTCCCATATGCACATACCATTAATTGGTCTCCTCGGAGCTAATAAAGGTCACTCGCTGAGTTTCGCTTTCCTGCTGTTCATTGAGTACGACTATCGTTAAAATCAGGAGTATCAAAAGCTGTATGCCGAGTATGAACGCACTATGTCCATGAACAAAAAGGAACGTTTGGAAGCTAGTTTGGATAAGTTTTCGCAGGCTCCCGTGCACAGACGCTTTCTTATATTCGTAAGTAATTCTTTATTAATCACAACTAAAAAAGACGTTGAAAATCAACCCCTTTAATACCTAGTTCAATACAGAACTACTTGAGGATATAATGGCAGAACAGACAATCTACACTGTTATACTCCATTACAAAATAAAAACAGACTTTACAGATAGGTCTGTAAATTACTTCTGTTGATAAGAAAGAAGATGTGCATCAAAATTTTGACATCGGTTAAGCACAAAACAACCCCAATAATGATCATGTTTGGCTTTTCTAATATATAATTCCGAGTAGTTCCTTATGTCCTTCCCGGTAAATACCCAGCACTTTATAGATTGCACGTGTAACAGCACAACCACGTTCATCTGTTACCTTATTAATGGATGGCATCCATCTAGACTATAGGATAGACAGAATCAAGCATGCGTGATTTCCATGCCTTTATTTCCGGAAGTACACGGTCTGTAATGGCACTGATTGTATCTGCCGATACACGATTACCAAGATTCTCTTCCATCCAGTCACTAATCTCACGTGTTCTGTTACCAAGAGCATACAGGCCAATTATAGGGTCAGCAACAACTTCTGCCAGAATGGTCTCACGTTTCTTGATAAATTGTGAATCAAAACTTGAATTACGGTCCAGGGGAGTGGATACGGTTACCTCACCCAATGGCGTTTGGACTGTTTCTGCATTTTCCCGTTACAGCGGTTGCCCATTTGACGTTCTTCTTCTGTTAGATGTGCATCTATCTCACCTTCTAGAGCTGCATTCAGGATACTTTCCAATAAAGGGACAAAAGCACCGTCTTTACCAAACAAAGGCTTACCTGCTTTCAGCTGCTCAATTGCCTTGTTCTTGATACTCTCAAAATCAAATTCTTCTTTCATAAAAAAACTGTGTTAGCAAAGTTGATATTTTATTCTTTGCTGACACAGTTTAATTTACATCCTCGATATGATGCAATGGTTGTCCTTGGAAAATTCTTCCATGTTCAGGATGAAGTATCAACACAGCTCATACTAAATAAAATGTCTTCAATATACGCTAGTAATCGTTCTTTGCCCAATGCTCTATATTGTATAATGCCTATGTACATTGAAACCGGTCTGATAAACCGTCCTAAAACAGGTCTTTATACAAAAGTGGATTACGAAGGCGTTTCTACATTTACCCGTAAACTATATATTAAATCATTCTTGGTTCATAATGATTTAATACAAGAAGAGGATGTTGACTCTTTGGAACATCCTTATTTTGAGTTTATTCTATAGATTGTTATAGATAGTGTATCTTTTTATAATTTATGAAGTTGTAGTTGATTTACACCTTCATAAATTATAAGATCTTATACATTTCCTTATTTATTCTTTTCTATCTCCTCTATTCCTTTATTTACTTTTTTACATCATCTTTAACATCAATAAATCTTTCTATATAAACTGCTACTTTAAAACGATTCTCCAATGGTTTTGTACTATCGTTTTGGCTGATTACTGCTTTGAATAATTTATTCCATCCCATATCAAGAAAGTCTTTAATAAATTTTCCTTCTTCTTCGGGAATTACACCAATAACTATACCATCGTTACTTCCTTCCTTTTTCTCTATGATATTATTCTCTATAATTTTTTCTGAAATATCTTCTGTAACCTTTTCTGATTCACCATTATTATCAATAGTCTTTGATATAGATTTTTTATATTCTTTCGTTGAAACTATATTACCTTTCCAAACAACTCCTACCTGTTTTTTAAATCCTGTAAGTTTGTACTCTTTTTCTAAATCATTCACTAAAAAGACTTCATTTCCTACATTAGCTTTATCCCAAGAGTTTGTTCCCTCACACTCAAGAACTTTTTTTAAGCCAAATTCTTTGTAAAATTTTCCCATAAACTATTTTTTTTTGTAATTAAAAATATCATTATCAAATTGTTGTTCAACAGACATTTGTCTAATTTTATCAAGCCAGTCTATTATCTGCCTTGGTGAATTTTTAAACCCTTCAGTCTGATGCCTTTCAATAGCCAAAGCTATCAAAGAATATTCTCTTTCCAACGATGTAGAAAATACGCCCTGATCATCTGTATTAATTGAAACGGCTATATCATGTTTGTTGTAAGGAGTATTCAAACCACTATTATAAAATTTCAGTATTGGATGTTCATCATAGTTTGACATCTCTCCTATTTTGTAGTTGGAAGTAGGATTACATTCTATAGATATTCTTTTGCTTTCAATCTCTTTAAGTAATTGCTCTTGTATTGCCTCAAGAAGCTTATAAAAATCTTCTACATAGCTTTCTTTTATGGTAAAGGCTACAGCTTCTGAGCCTCTCTCTACAATTTCATCTTTGTGATACTGATCGAACAATTCAAGCGCATTGATATTGAATTTTGCAATTTCTATTCCATATTCATGATTTTCTGCGCAGTTGTCCCATTCTTGTTCTAATTCATCATCACTTTCTTCCATATCACTAGCAAATTTAGGATTATTTCCTCTTAACACCCACGACTGATAATAGTCATTGATATTATTTTTAACATCAGGATCATCCAATAATTCATAATTAATCTTACCATCCTGATATATTTGCCCTTGATACACGTCATAAAAATATTGATTAAATATTCCTTCTAAATAATAACAAAGAGAAGTATAGCCAAAAAGTCTTTTACACTTATGATGTAACCAAGCCATATTATCAAGCAGAACTTGCTTGGTACAGCATATAGTGTTATAACGCATGGAATAGTATTTTCTTACATCAGTACCTAGTACAAGACAATGGCCTAATCTGTCACCATTTTTCAAGTTAAAGTAAATCATAGCTTCCTCGACTGCACGAAGCCCATCTGCTATATCATAAAAATCTTCTCCAACATGATAGGTTATATTCAAATCATTAGGTCTTTGTCTTCCATTATTCTTTATATTATGGTATCTAAGGAATCGAAAAGCTTGAGCAAAGACCTCTGGACGACACATGAGCTCTGTGTTTGCAGCATCAATTCCCACAACATATCCAGAAAGAGGATAATCTTCGGAACCTACTCCAAGATATTCAGCATTATTACGGAATTTATGTAAGCATCCGATAAAATACACATTGTAAAGCCTTCCACTCTTCCGTTACTTTGCCAATAAAAAGACCATGAAACGAATAATGAGTAAAGAAGAGTTCC
>MNQS01000150.1 GCA_001915545.1 Bacteroides sp. 43_108
TTTCGTTTTGCTTTCCATATTCATATTACCTTTAAGATATTGTATCTGCAAATAACTGTAATTAATAGTTTGAAAACTAATATATATAGTTAAATTATGTTGCATGTACGCATTTTCTTTGTTTTGGGGCCTATCCAACATTGTTCAAACTCTTCTTTTGTGTATGTAAAGCGTTGTGATGCCTAGGCTGATTATAGATTAAAACGTAATTTGCACATTATGCTGCGTGGACGCAAATGATAAATCTCCAAATATTTTGTCATATCTGTTTCTGATTGTTCAACGAAGGTGCGTGTGTTGAAGAGGTTGCTTGCTTCAAGCGCAAACTCCGTCTTCTTCTTCGTGCGATATGTAAGCGAAAAGTCCATAAAGGCGTAGTTCTTCTGTCCCTGCATGTCGCTGTTATAGGTATGCCGTGCTGTAACATTCATCATCAGACGGTTGCGGATGAATGAAGTGTTCATAGTCATATTTTGGTTAAATGTACGAATTACATTATTATAATCGGCTGACACTGATTGTGACAGTGTGTAACGGCAGTTATATCCAATTCGGATTGCATGGACTGGAGTAACAGACAAACTGCTGTTTATGGAAAAGGTGTTGCAGTGGAAATCGGTAGCAACCGACTGGCGCAGGATTAAACTGTTGTTACGGGTATAGTTCACATTTGCCTCCAATCGTGACTTCATCCAGTCGAATCCTTTGCTTACGTTACCTGTCAGCGAATATGTGTCATCGTGGTGTGGCATATATTCTGCCTGCATGACGGTATGACCATTTTCGTCAATCGTTGTTCCATACATAATTTTGCTCCACGAATGTGAAATGTCACCCTGCATATAGACAAACAGGCTGCTCATAATGTCCTTGAAGGTGAGTTTTGCGTTCAGGGTAACAGAAGATTCATCTGAAAGATTTGCCACATAGCGGCTTGTGGTGCGGTAATTCTCCATGATATATGATGTAACGAGCAAGTTCCATGGCGTCTGATACATGCCGTAGTTTCCTCCACATGACAATGTCCAGTTGTCATTTGCTTTCCATAAAAGTTTGAATGATGGAGAGAAGTGTGTTTGCAGCGCATTAACCTCATTCTTAACATCAGTATATGACAAAGCAAGCGGAAGGTTGAATGTCAGTCTGAACTCATTTTTTACATATCTTAATGTCGTTCCTAACTTAACCTCTGAATAAAGATAGTCCATGTCGCCACAGTCGGTCACTGAGTTGTTCAACAAGGATTTCATCCCTACATAGTCGACATTTATTGCAGCTGTGGGTACAATGCTCCAACGATGGCGTCGGATATCTTTCACCAAAGAGAATTTGTTCGATGTATTTATCCTCGTGATATCCACATCTTGACGAGCATCCATATCTCCGCTGACCGACAGAGCCTGGGGAGTGACCTGTATGGTATTCTTGCTCGTGAAATCAACTCCGTTCCCTCCTTCAGTGCGGTGTATCCAATGGGTATTATTCGTGAGTCCCAAGTTGCGGTTGTAAGCATGTTGTCGTATTGTTTCACTGCTTGTTTTCACAGTTCCGTTTGCCTCGCTCCATTGTCCCGACATATCAAGTGTGTTGCACAGATATTTTTTTACCGAATTTTCTTCGTATGAAAGTTGGATGCTGACATCATTAGTAGTGTGACGGGAAGACACATCCTCGCTGACGATACGTACATCACTACCCGGCAACAGATAAGTGGTCTGCTTGTATGAATTTTGTTTCTGTATATCATGATTGTACGAGAGGTTGTAGTGCAGTTGAGCCTTTTCATTCAATTTGCTTACGTTGTTTATATTGAGTGCATGTTCGTTGTTGCGCAACGTGTTGCCGACCGGCGATGAGCCGGGATAAAGGATATTGGTCAGGACTGTCGCCCCAAGCCCACTGTTTCCATAGTACTGGGATGAGCGGTTCGCCCCCGTTCCAGTGTTGTCATTACCATAATATATTACATGTTGATGACGCTTATCAAAGTACATAAGGTTAGCTTCGCAGTTCCACATCATATCATCATCATAGCCAAGTCCTATACCAAAAGATTTTGTCCATACTGCCTTTGCTTTTTCTTTCAATTTTAGGTTGATGGCCGCCGACTCCGGAGGAACCTGATCCTGTATGGCTTTTATGTGCTCATGGTTCTCCAGAACCTGCACAGAGGCAACGTCCTCAGCCTTCAGCCCGTCGATGGCAATTTTATAGCGTCCCTGCAGCACATCCATGTTTTCTATATAAAAATGGTTTATAGGTTCTCCCTGATACTTTATGAGCCCCTTATCAATTGTTATGCCTGGAAGCTGTTTGAGCACATCGCCTATCGTGCGGTCATATTCCGTCATGTAGGCAGCCACCAAATAGTTGAGTGTGTCGCGGTTTCCCCACAACTTCTGTGCTTTTATCTGGACCTCGCTAAGTATAATGCTCTCTTCTTCTGCATTGAAGTTGATTGTTTGGCTGACGGCCTTGACCCTACGCACATCACGTTTTACGTTGAATCCCGTTAAACATACAAGGAGTTCATCTTCTTCAACCATAAATTTCATTCTGTACCGTCCCTCTTTGTCTGTCATGCAGTATGCCGTTACAGATGAATCTGAAGGAAGCAGCGCAGTCACAATGAGAGCCTCCACAGACTGGTCGTTGGTACTTGACACACGCCCTGCAATACATATAGAGTCTCTTATGTTTGTGGATGAAACATTGATAAATGTTACAATACATAGGAAAAGCAAAGGAAGTCTTTTTTTCATTTTAATTCTATAGGATAATATGGCTGTGCTTCATGTTCCATTCCATCGCCAAGATGATAGTTGATGCCGTAATCAGCAGCGTATGCTCCGTGATCCTTATGTAGCATAGCCTCCATTTTCAGTGCACGACTGCGTTTTATTTCCCGTATCTGTTCGTCATATATCATGATGTCATTCGCCCCCTTCACATGTTTTATGCCGTTAGCAGTGAAACGGAACTCGTTCTTCGAGTCTGTCACTTCGAGAATAAGTCCAGGCAACCCTTGGAACTTCCACGGACCGAAACTTAGCGGAATGTCAATCGTATACCAGGCTTCATATTCACGTCCGCGGAATTCGACTGTTGCACTTTGACACTTATATCCCATAACAGTTTTATGTTTGGAAGATATTTCCCATTCTAAATCAGGAACAGGTTCGACATATTGGTATATGCCCGCTGCGTCAAGATTTATTATTTGTGTCAACATGCCTGAACATGGATGGTTCATGAATGTTTCTCCTAACAGTGCATGTATGTTTGCAGGTTTAACCTTCCACCTGTTTTTATCGCGGTTCATTATGAATTGGTTGACTATATCTTCACGTTCCTCCACAACATAGCTATGTGTCATTCCTTTTCCTATTTCGAGTAATAAAGTTGATTTCTCACGCCAATCATCCGAGTTCCATTGATTTGGATAATCGCATAATTGTTCCATTTCATAACTTACTATCATTTCGATAGGTCCAAGTGCTTTCATCTTTAAATTTTGCGAATTGACAAACATTGGGAAAAGTGCCAAGACGACAAATGTTGATATTTTCATATTTGCAATAAAGATTTAAGTAAGTGATAAAATATTTTTATTCAACACGAGATATTAATGATTGTATCATGTTATTGAAATTTCTTCCTTGAGCGAAGACCTTAATTCCCACTATAGGCTTTACGAACATAAGCCAGTTTTGTATGCTGATTTTGTTCCAACATAACGTAGTCTTTAAATCTTGACGTAAAAACAAGTAAGTTTTAAATGCGAATTTTTGTTGTTACAATAATTTGAATCTCACGCTTAATACGGCATTTCGAGGTCGCAGCTGCGATGTCTGTGTGAATATGTCCAGACCGCTGTAGCTTACCCTTGTATACTGCCTCTGGTCGAAGATGTTGTTGAGCCTTAGTTCAAGGTCTACGTGTTTCAGCTTTAGTTTGGCCGAGATGTCACCGAACCATGCGTGCCGGTTCTTTGCCGTCAGGTTGTTGTAGTTGTCTTCTGCCGCGAGAGTCAGAGTGAGTGTTTTGGTGGGATAGAAGCTCATGGAAAGCCTCTGTGTACTGTTGCGGACCTTGGTTGAAGCACTGCGGTTCTCATCTGTGTAGCTGTAGCTTTGGCTGAAACCGCATCCATAGACTATGCCTGCCCAATCGAATGGACTGAACGACAGACTGCCTCCAAGGCTTATCCATTGTGACTTGAACTTGTAGATACACTGTTCTATAAGGCGTTCGCTCTCTGAAAGACTGCAACTGCCGAAAATTTGGATTTTGGAATTGAGAAAGTCGAACCCCTTGCTGGCCTCGCCGTTGATGCTGTAGCTGTCTGCAATTGTTGGACGGTCAACAGCCTGGACAACGCTTGTAGCTCCTTCATAGCTGTATCCGTAAATCTGGTTGTCGCGGGTACGGCGGTAGTTGAAGCCGGCATTGGCAAAAACGGCATGGTAGGCATTGCGGTATCGTATAGAAGCATTGGCACTATAGTTTTTCGTCTCAGAAAGTTGTTCGACATATGAACGTTGGAACGTACGGTAGTTCGACATTATGTAACCGCTATAGATGCCTCCGGGGTCACCTACAGTTTTCGAATAATAGGCTCCTGCTGTGAGCCATAGGTCGCGGTTGAGATTCCATCTCATAGAGATTGAAGGAATGAATAGCAGATATGTGTAGCTGTTCTTGTCCTTTCTTATACGGTCGTCCAGTGTCTGATTGTAAAGTTCTATAGGCAAGCCGAGAGTGACGTCGAGCTTATTTGTCCCGTATTTGTAGCTTTGGCTTAAAGCAATGCAGTAAGTGTTGTACCACAAATCATTATTGGTTTGATTATTGCCTGTGGGCGGTGTGAAGCCGCTCAGGTCGGTCACGATGCCGTGCATGTCGGCCGATGCCGTGATGCCGTAATTGAAACTGAAAGCGTTAGCCACCCGAATATTGTAATTGGTGTTGAAGCGGCCTGCAATGTGGTGTGAGGCCACGTCCTGACAGTATGCCGTAGACGTGCCTTGAACAAGAGAGTCTACGTTGACGGCAAGAGTGTTCGGACGATGTGCATAACCGGCCGAGAAGTGGAGATTGAAGGTGTTCTTGCCTATGTCGCGTATGGTGTTGAACGTGTTCGAGACGGAGAACTCCGGTCGGTCGAAATGTTGTCGGATACGTTCGTTGCCATAGTTCATAGGACTGTTTCCCGTACGTTCTGATGACATTAGTCCGTCCACGTGGTCGCTGTTCCAGTTGGTGTCGAATTTCAGCACGTCTGCAATGAAACCGTTCTGTGAATTCCAGTTGTAGCGGGCCTGAATGTTCAGGTTGTTCACCTTTGTCTCGCTGGCCATGGTCTCTGTTGTTTGAAGTCTTTGGTCATTGCTGATGAAACGGTCGTCGATGCTGTTGCCCTCGCGGCGTATGCGGTCGTTGTAGTAGGTGATGTTCACCCCGAGTTCAGTGTCCTTGTTGAGCTTCTCCAGATGGTTCATGGTCAGAATGTGAGAGTGGTTGTCGAAAGTTCGATTCTGGGGAAGACCTGAGCCGTTGGGCAGTATGACGTTCGTTGGGCAGAAGGGATAGAGGCCGACACTGTTGATGCTGAAGTAATGCTCTTTCAGCTCTTTAGATATGTCATCCCCCGTGTTGTTGCCTTTGTAGAGCGTCATGTTCTGACGTTTTTTTGCAAAGTACATTCCAACAACCTCTGCTGTCCAAAGCGGATTTTGACCGATAGTGCTTGTGCCGTTGTCCAACGATTTGGCTCCGATTCTCCAGTCGCCCGCCTGTTGTAATCCGCCGCCTATCATCATATTTATTGCCACTGTACCCTTGGCCGCGTCCTTCAGTTTCAGGTTGATGGCAACATCGTCAGATAGTTCCTTTCTCTGAAGCATTTTGACAGGCTGATGGTTTTCCAGCACCTGCACCGCCGCCACGTCCGAGGCGTTGATGTTGTTCGTAGCCAGTCCGTAGCGGCCTTGAAGCAGATCCATTTCCTCCACGTAGAACCTGTTGATGGCTTTACCGTTGTACTTGATGGCACCGCTCTGCGTCACCTCTATGCCAGGCATACGTTTCAGAACATCGCCGATGACACGGTCTTCCTGTTGCTGATAAGCACCGACGAGATAGCTCAGCGTATCGCCGTTTTGACGAATTTTCTGAGCACGAATGTCGATTTCTTTCAGCTGTACCGACTTTGCATTGACGAGAAAATTTAGCTGTTGAGTGCGGTTCTCCACTATTTTCACATGGTTGCCGATGGCCAGACCTGATGCCGTGACGGCAACTGAGTCCGCCTGTGCGGTGAACTCCACTCTGTAGTGCCCTTTTGGGTCTGTATCTGCGAAACCCAAGATGTTGCCTGTTCCTTTCGGGGCAACGGTAACATAGGCTTCCACAGAATTGCCTTGTGCATCAAGCACTGTGCCCTCGATGACAGTCTGAGCTTTCAATAAGCTGGAAGCAGAAATTAAAAAAAGAATGACAGTGTGAATTCGATTCTTCATTGGCTGTTATTTAAATCTAAATGGAGTGGCAAGCTGCATCTTCGAACGTACAGCCTTACCTTTTAACTTTGCAGACTGTGTTGCCGGCAATCAGCAAAGCCGCTGAAAATTAGATAATGATGCTTTTTCTATTTTGGTCGGTTATGTAATATGTCTTATTCTTTTTCTAAAGGTTCAAAGGCTTTCTTTGGGGGTGTACCTCTACCTTCTAAGCTGATCCAACCAATGGCATTCCAGTAGTCGCTGTTGTATTTTTTCTGTCGTTGCCAAACGCTCTTTCGGGTGGACTTTGGGTATAATTTATCTGGATACTGTGAGATTATGAATGTACCGCTTTCAATGGCCACAGCCTCCCAAACATAGATTTTCTGTACATCATAGACTTTAAGGATACAGCCCGGCAGTCCTCCGAATTTCCACGGTCCGCCCTTGATTGGTATATCCTTGGCAAACCATGCTACAAAATCACGTCCACGGAAGTGGCATGTCGCTTTCTGACATATATGTCCAAGAATGTTCTGCTGCTCACCTGAAAGCGTCCATTTCATCAGAGGCCACGGCTCTGTATACTTGCTGTTTTCGCGTTCGGCCAAAAAGGGAAAACAGGCGTACTCCGTCAGTTTATTGCCACGTATTATGTAGTCCGAATACACCAGTTCGCTCCAGTGATTTTGGTGCTCCTTTTGGCCTCCAATCCAGAAACTCATCGGAACGTTTCCTGTGAACTTGTTTTCCCTTTTCCACTGGATTGCTTTTTGGTCGGATATAGCAAGAAATTCACTGCTGTATTTCTTTATCCGTTTGCCAACTTCCAACTTTCCGAGATCAATGTAAGTATCTTCATTCTTGATATCCTTAGCGTTGAGTGCATAGAGAATACGTAATTTAGCAGTGTCAATGCCGGCACGTTGATTGTAACCGCGCTTCTCACGGACTGGTGCGCGCCCGTTCTGCTTTGGCTGTGCAATAATCAGATTAGGACAAAGTGTAATGATTAACAATAATGCGAGCTTTTTCATAATATTCTGTTTAGAATGGTACTTTACATTTTTCATTGAAAAACTTTTGTTTCTTCTGTATTTTCTCATGTGTTGCTGATTAAGGTTCTTAAAATTTAAAAATGAAAGGGCTTGCCGTTGCAATGTGTCTTTTTGTGAGACACCATCACAACAGTATGTAAATAGATAATAGACCAGCTATAGGACGACATACTGTCTTCCTACTATGGTTCGTAAGAGCATTGGAATCACAAGCACCAATAATATTGCTTGTAATTGGGGTTCATATAGTCATTGCTTATGCCATCTGATTTTACATAGGCGTTTCGGCTATAAAATGTTTTCCATATTTAATAAAAGAGAATGGTTGTTCCCCCTTCTACAAAAGTAGATATGATGTAATCATAAATTCCATATTCTGTAGACAGATATTACTTTAGTCTGTGTCTGCCTTCGAGAATAGGATATATTATGCCAAAGAGATTAAGAGTATTTCTTAGTTGTACGAGAACGTTAAAGGCATTACATGCTTGACTCTTACGGTTTTTCCGTCTATAGTGCCAGGCTTCCATTTCGGCATTGCCTTAGCTATGCGTATGGCTTCTTTGTCGAGTATAGGGTCAGCGCTTTTCTTGATTTTCACTTCGTTTATGCTTCCGTCTCGTTCAACAACGAATTCCACCAGCACTTTTCCTTTTATGCCTTTTTCTGCAGCTTCTTTAGGATATTCGGCATTTTCAGCTATAAATTTCATCATACTGCTTTCACCTCCAGGAAACTCCGGCATCACGTCGCATTTGTCCATAACGGTCTCTGTTCCTGAATCACGAGCTGCAACTTTTGAATCAAACTTTGCAACCTTTGTTTCCGCTTTGCTGTTGTCCACAGTTGCCGTGTCCTTTGCTTCAGCATTGCTTTCAGCATTCTTGTTTTCTCCGTTGCCTACGCAGGCCGCAAGACATACCGCTGCACCTACGGCCGGGATGAGGCACAGGCTTTTTGCCAAGGCCCATCGTCCTGAATCCTTTTTGTTCATCATAGTAATACGTTTTTTTAGTGAATTATAGTTGAAGCAGCTGGCCGCATTGTAGAGCTTCGGCCCTGCCACCTTCTTAATCATAAGCATCTGGTACGTCCTGGCGCTGCATCCTTCGGTTTCCAGCACCCGTCTGTCAGCCTCGTATTCATGCACCTCCTTGAGATATCTTTTCAGCATCCATGCCGAAGGCCAGAACCATAGCACACCGGTGAAAATCTCAGCCAATGTGAGGTCTATGCTGTGCCCCAGCGAGGCATGAGCCTCTTCATGCCTGACAATATATCCTCCGCAGTCTGGTGCAACGTCGTCTTTAGAGACCACAATCCTTCCCATCCAGCAGAACGAAGGCGTTTTCTTTCTGCTTACGTACATGTGTCTTCCCTGCGGAGAAATCATTTTCCGGCTTTTCCTAATGGTCTTGCCAATATATACGGCAACGGCTCCGTTTTTTGCAAACATGAAGAAAACGCCTGCAAGGTACAGCGCCATCAACAGCTCAGCCGTAGAAAGGCCCTCAGCAGAACGT
>MNQS01000151.1 GCA_001915545.1 Bacteroides sp. 43_108
TGTTCTGACAGACAAGGAAGGAACTGAAAGTACGGTGTTCTTCAATGAAAAAGGTGAAATACTGAAATAATATATTTTGCGTCTCTTTGAATAAAGAATAGCCTCTACCTTTACAAGCAGAGGCTATTCTTATAACAAAAAGATACATAAAAAGACGGGATTCACCAATCCTGCCTTTTTCAATACAAACTGCTTTACTTATCAAGATGCCTTACAACATCCCAGTTTAATGAATCTAAAAATAAAAACACATTCAGTTATTTGTGATAGCAAAGCTATAACAAATATTTTAAAGAAAAATCTTATGCATAAAAAATGCACAGAATAAACTATATATAGACCAACATACAACACATTTAAAACAATATTGTAATACAGGGTCATTGACACAAACATTCTGAAAGAACAAAAGAAAGACGCATGACTGATAGCCAATCCGAAAGAGTATGTTATTGAGGTTGTCAAAAAAAACTAAAAGAAATTTAGTTAAAGTCCTATTACTGAAAACAACGTAACAGATTATTCCTTAAATTTGCTTATATATAAACTTTAAATATAATGACATATGAAAACGATTGCAATTCTAATTACTTTACTTTTAATAATTAATATAAACATTTATCAAGGTAATTCAACTGAAGTTTTAGCAAGTAACGAAAGCGGTATCTTTCAATATTAGGATCTAGAGAAGAAAAAATGTCTTAGCAATGGACATAAAAGTATATCGTTTCATTAACTCTCATGCAATGACTCAGATTATTTTTTTATCAAAAAAGTGAAAAACAAAATTATACAGATATTTTTACTGGGACTATTATCAGCTTGCTTTGGGAATAAAAATTCCATTGAAACAACCGTTCCTTTAAGTTGTGATATAAATAAAGTAGAAATACCTCTTGATAAAACTTATTACGATTCCATTACCAGTCACATTTCAGATACATCATTTGTAATTCTAAACGAAAAGAACAACATAATGTTCTCCTATATTGACAAAATAATAGAATACAATAATAAATACTATATCCTAGATAAAAGTTCATTACGGACTGTTGTATCTTTTAAAAAAGATGGTACACCTGATACTAAATATGGTCGTATAGGACAAGGTCCAGGAGAATATGTTTTTCCCTGGGATATGGACATAGACGAAACTGGGGTATATGTGTTGGATACAAATTCAAAAAAAGTTATCCATTACAATGAATCCGGGAATCTTATAGGTGAACGGAAAATTCCTTTTTTTGCAGATGCTATTAAGCGACTAAAGAATGGTAATTTCATATTTAACATAACACCTGACGGCACGCAGATTCCTAGCTTGATTTATACAGATTCGTTAATGAATCCAATATGGAATTCAAGGCCTTACCAGGAAGGCTATGTAGGGGGGTATACAACATGTGGTATTTTCAGGAACAGCAATTTAGGGTTATGTTTTTATCGTTCACCTTCAGATTCCTTAGCAATATTAGATGAAAATGGAAAAGTTCAAACTTTTATCGTTTTTGATTTTTTGGATAAATCTGTTCCTCAAATAGCAAAAATTGATTATATAGCCTTTAACCAAAATAACCATTCTATTGATTACTTGCATTTTGTTAACAATCCGATCAGCGTTACCGATAGTCTTTGGATAGGACTTATTGAAGATGGACACAATCAATACACTATTATATTTAATCCATTCAATAATAAATGTGGAGCCAAAAAATTTACAAAAACCTCTTCTATATACGATATAATAGAACCTATATTTTCTGATAATAAAGGAACTATTGTAAGTGTAATCAGCCAAGAGCTAAAAAATAAGTGTAAAGATTATGAATTATTACCTGACACTATAATAAATGCATTGAATGATGGAAATAGAGTTTTATTGATTAACAAATTTCATTTTTATCGTAATTAACAGTATTTATCTTTATCAAGAAATACGATGTGACAAATATTATTTTGCATCGTATTTCTTGATTATCAATTCCGGCATCATACGATATCCCTTCGATTGTGACAAATTTCGTATTTCACTCAATTCTTACATTTGCAGCTGTCCTTTTGTTATAAAACTCAACCTACCCGGTAAACAATTTGAAGCCTACGTAAGTATTTGCTGCATTCTCATAAAGGATTTTCAAGAACAGAGCATACCCGAAACGATTTAAAAAGACCTATGGTTCCGCTTTCAATTGCCACATATTTAAACGTACTTTTGATTGCGTGATCGTACCTGCAATACGGCATCAATGCAATAATATCCAGTGTCGGATTCATCAGCAGACTCAGTACTTCCACTCTAAAATTATTCTTAGTCGATTTCTGCGAATACATTTCACCAAACACTACCCAAACTTCTTTGTTTTTTCGAAATGTTTTTTTAATATATGCAATCGGAAAACTATTCTTTGTCACATACTACTCTCTAAACATAAAAAAACGCCCCTCATAAACCGTCGCTTTTTAATCTTTTGGCTATATCTGCTTCTTGCCGTTTACGCAAACGTTAGAGCTTCTTATAAGAAATCTTATCAAATATGCTTGTTTCTATGATAATAATTATATATTTGCACTGCAAACTTAAAATAACCTTTAAAAAAGAACTAGTTTATTAACCTATCAACTTAATATATATTATGTAAATATTCAACTTCACCATCAAGACATATAAAATTGAAATCAAATCATTTTAAATACATCTTTAATATTAAATCTATGAAAAAAAATCGACAGAATCTAGTCAGTGCTATGCTACTTTTATCCGGTCTTTCTACCGGATATCTTCAGGCAGCACCTCATAAGGTCGTTACAAAAATGTATTCCACACAACAAGACAACACCTGTGTGGGACAAGTTCTAGACCAAAAAGGTGAAACGGTAATCGGAGCATCGGTTATAGTAAAGGGAACCAGCAATGGTACAATTACTGATTTCGACGGTAATTTTACATTGAATGAAGTGAAAACTGGAGACATGATTGAAATTTCCTATGTAGGTTATCAAACACAAGTGGTACAATATGATGGGAAAACACTGAAAATAACTTTAAAGGAAAATACCGAATTGCTGGATGAAGTGGTAGTAGTGGGCTATGGAGTCCAGAAGAAAAGAGACCTTACCGGTGCCATTTCTTCCGTAAAAATGGATGAAACACCGGTCAATACTTATTCTACGGTCAGCCATGCGCTGGCTGGAAAGGCTGCCGGTCTGCAAGTAACACAGAGCAGTGCACAGGTAGGTGGTGGATCCACTTTCCGCATCCGTGGTGCAGCTTCAACCGGTGCGGGAAATGATCCGTTGATTATCATCGATGGTATTCCTGTATCTTCGGGAAGTTCATTAGGATCCGGGAACAGATATAATGCGGGCACAACAGACAATGTGTTGTCTTCAATCAATCCTAATGACATCGAATCTATCGAAGTACTGAAGGATGCAAGTTCTACTGCTATCTACGGTTCCCGTGCAGGTCATGGTGTTATCATTGTAACCACCAAACGAGGCAAGGAACAAAAGGCACAGGTGCGTTACTCGGGAAATGTCTCGGTCCAGACTATGAAAAACGGCTATAAAGCTTTAAACGGTCCCGAATACATGGAGTATTACAACCGATTCACTTACGAAGACTACCTGATGACCAACGGATTGGGAATATATGAAAACTACGTGGATTTAGGTGCTGGTCATGAAGCACCCGAATACCACCCTACTTATTCACCAGACCAGATAGCCAATGCACAAAACACGGACTGGTTTGATGAAGTGAGTCGAACCGGTATGATGCATTCTCATAACGTATCAGTCAACGGAGGTTCAAAAACTACACAATATATGGCTTCCTTGGGATATATGGGACAATCGGGCGTGGTAAAAAACAACAATATGGACCGTGTCACTGCCAAAATCAATTTAGACCAAACCTTGTCCAAATACGCAAAGGCAGGAATATCACTGAACATCAGCCGCAATTCGTTAGACAATGTACCGTTAGGAACTGGAACTTTTGAAAATGCAGGTATCCTTTCTTCTGCCGCGATGTTCAATCCAACCCTTCCTGTATATGATGAAAACGGCAAATACTCTGTAAATCCTTATTTTACTCAGCTGCCTAACCCTGTTTCTCTATTGGAAATCACGGACAAGACCACCAAAGACCGCATCCTTGCTTCCGCATACCTACAAATAGAGCCTGTTAAGGGGCTCATCCTAAAAGCAAACTTCGGGATAGACCGCCAATACGAGAAGCGCAAACAGTATCTTCCTAAGACCACCATGTATGGTGAGCAGGCCAACGGACAGGCCAGTATCTCTCAGTCCGACAACAATGACTACCTGATGGACCTTACTGCTACTTATATGAAGGATTTCGGGAATCACAGTCTGACTGTACTGGCAGGCTATTCATTCCAGCAGTTTAACAGTGAATGGGTTTCCGCAGGTAATCAGGATTTCATTACAGACGGATTCCTCTACAATAATCTAGGAGCAGGCAATTTCGCCAAGCCGTCTGTAGGTTCGGGAGCTTCAAAAACGTCATTAGGTTCCTATTTCGGCCGTATCAACTACTCCTATCTGAGCCGCTATCTACTGACTTTGACCATGCGTGCCGACGGAGCTTCCAACTTTGACCCAGACAATCGCTGGGGCTTCTTCCCTTCCGTATCCGCAGGCTGGAGATTCAGCGACGAGCCATTTATGGCAAGTTTGAATGACGTGGTATCCAACGGCAAGTTGCGTATTAGTTATGGACAGACAGGTAACTCAAATGTGGGCAACCGTACAATGAACCTGTACAACACAGGATATAACAATGTGTTCGGCAATACCATACATACCGGTGTACTTGCTTCACAGTTGGGCAACCCTAACCTAACTTGGGAAACCACCAAAGAATTCAATGTAGGTTTGGATTTGGGATTCATCAATAACCGCATCTCATTGAGTATGGAATATTTCAACCGCACCATCTCCGATCTGCTTGTAAAGGAAAAATCATTGCCTTCCTACAATGAGGTAACTTCCATAGCCTCCAATATAGGTGAAACGAAAAGCCAGGGATTTGAAATGACACTGAACACCGTAAACATAGACAACCGCGACTGGACTTGGACAACAGACCTGACGCTGTCTCTGTATCGCGACCGCTGGAAGGAACGTGACCCGAATTGGAAACCGGCTGCATATCAAAAGGAAGATGACTGGATCCGATCCATGTACAGTTTCGTATCTGACGGACTGATGCAACCCGGAGAAGAAAGACCAAAACATCAGCCCACCTTGATGCCCGGTCAAATCAAAATGAAAGATTTGGATAAAAACGGTGTATTAGATGATCATGACAAGGTGCTGCTCGGCTCTAAGGACCCTGCATTCCTATTTGGTTTCAACAACACAGTAAGATATAAAAACTTTGATTTAAATATCTATTTATATGGTGAGGTGAATGCTTTAAAAGGAGCCAGCTACTACGATGACTGGACTACCATGGGATATGGCTTTACACAAGGACGTAACTCCTCACAAGGATTCAAGGACACTTGGAGACACGACAACCAACATGCGAAATACGCCAATATCACAGGGGTTGGACCAGATGGAGCCGGAGATTATTTCATAAAGAAGATATCATATCTCCGCTGTCGCAACATCACCTTGGGCTATACCATTCCTGTTTCCAATAAAATCCTAAACAACATCCGTGTATATGCTGATGTAAACAACCCGTTTGTACTTACAAACTGGACTGGTCTGGACCCTGAAACAGACAACGGAAACTCATATGCTTATCCTAATGTAACAAGTTTTAGTCTTGGTGTAGATATAACTTTCTAATATAATGAATCAATGAAAACAAAAATTAAATATTGCCTGATGGGAGGGCTTATAGCTGCTTCCTTAACAGGATTCAACAGTTGCCAGCTAGAATCGGAAATCTATGACTCAATCAACGCCGGCATGTTTCCCCAAACAGAAGCAGACGCAGAGGCTATGGTTACAGCCAACGGATATGGAGTGTTTCAATCCAACGGCTATGGTGGAATGTTTAATGTCGCTAACGGAATACCGTTAGTATCAGACCTGCTTTCTGATTATGGTGAATGCTCTTGGCGAGGATGGGAGTCGGTACTGTATCTGAGTTTTACAGGAAACCATAACTGCAACAGTATTGCAGACAATCAGTGGAGATGGTATCAGTTCTTGGGAAAAATGACCATGACCATAGACCGCTTGGAACAAATGAACATTGACCCAGATGTGAAAGAACAATGTCTGGCAGAAATGCATTGCGCACGCGGATGGCTGGCATTCTGTCTGTATGACTTCTTCGGACCGGTGCCTTTGGTAGATGTGGAAACATTGAAAAACCCGCTGGAAGAAAAAATCGTCCCTCGCGCTACAGAAGAGGAGATGAAAGAATTCATTGTAAACGAATTGACCCAAGCTTCCAATGTCTTGCCTTATAGTTATGAAAAAGGAAACGCAGAATACGGTCGCTTTACCAGAGGGTTATGCAATACCGTACTAATGAAGTTCTATATGCAGACACAGCAATGGGACAAGGCCGTAACAATCGGTCAGGAATTCATCCGGAACAAAGACAAATACGGTTATGATCTGATACCGGACTACCGGGACTTGTTTACTCTAAAGAACGAGAAGCACAACGAAACAATCTGGGCTGTAAACTGCCAACGCGGTACACAAGAACATCTATGGCATGCGCATGTATTACCCAATGACTATCCAGGCACTGATAAGTTGACCAAGTGGAACGGATGGAAAGTTTCATGGGATTTCATGCACACTTTTGAAAAAGGGGACAAGCGTAAGGAAACTTTAATTTATGAATATACCAATGCCAATGGTCAACTCCACAACGAAACAGAAGACAGAAAGGCAACCAGCAATCTTCTGTATTACGGTGCCCCCCCATGCAAATACGATTATCTGGACTTTGCAGGAACATTGGGTCAAAACTCGGAAACGGACTACATCATCTACCGCTATGCGGACGTACTGACCCTATATGCAGAAGCCATTGTAAGAAATGGCAACGCAATCACCGAGGAGGCTTTAGGCTATCTGAATCAGGTTAGAACCCGCGCAGGGTTAGAAGCCTACAAGATGAATGACTTTACCGGTCCGCGTGATTTCCTAGACAAGCTACTCATGGAACGCGCACATGAATTTGTATTTGAGGGAGTACGACGCCAGGACCTGATCCGAGACGGCTCCTATGTGGAAGCCATGAAGAAAAAGGCCCAATATGCCGGGAAAACCACTTTGGCTAACGAACACTACCAGCGTATTCCTCTTCCTCAGTATGTTATCAACGAAGGGCAAGGAAAAATAGAACAAAATCCGGGATACGGAAACTAAGTTCTTTTACCTGACTTCTTTAAAAAAAGAGAAACTAAAATTTGTTTTTGAAGCGTAAAGGTGAAGAAATACAATATTTTCTTTATCTTTACGTTTCTTTTTTATAGAGAAACCTTTTGTAATGATTTTATAAAATACATTTTTTAATAATATTAATTCTAACCATGAAAAGTATTTCCATTTTACGCCTAACCGCAATCCTTTTGTGCAGCATGCACCTATTGGGATCCGCCTCACTTCAAGCCCAAATGAACAAATGGGTAAACTATAGCCCGGATTTGACCACCGTACTGAAAAATCCTGCCATGGGATGGATGATGTACGAAGAAGGCTGGTCTTTTCAGGGAACACGCCACAATAAAAGCAACATCTATACTCCCGAAGTTTTTTGGAAACAGATGGAAGAATGCAAAGCAGCTGATTATTCCAATATTCTGTACATCAGAATGCTGTGGAAAGATTTGGAACCCGAGGAGGGCAAATATGCATGGATTTACAATGAACGGTATAAATGGTATATACAAAAAGCCAAAGACAAAGGGCTTAAACTGGCCTTCAGGGTGTTCTTTCATGGTGTAGACGGAGTACCGTCCTATGTGTACGAAGCCGGAGCCACAGAAAGCCCAATAGACGATGAAGGCAAAACCCAGCCTTATTATGATAATCCAGTATTCCTTGAAAAGCTGGACAAGTTCATAGAGGCTTTTGCAAAGGAATATGACAATCCGGATGAGGTAGATTATATTGATGCATATGGATTGGGAAGATGGGGAGAAGGACATGGACTGGTACTCGAAAAGCAAGATAATCTGGAAAGCGTTATCCGACAGATAACCGAATCGTATGCAAGGCACTTCAAAAAAGTGCTTACGGTAATGAATCTTTCGCAGAGTGACTACAGGTTTTCCAAGCCGCTAGTATATGACAAGCTTGGGTTTCTTCCTCGCAGGGATGGTATAGGCAGTTTTTGGTTTTCTAATGAAGAACGTGCGATGGTGCATGACGAACTTTTCCCAAAAAGAGCTCTTATTGGTGAGGGATGCTGGTGGTTTAACGCACAAGATGGTGATAACTCAAAATACAAGCATTTCCAAGGAGACAAACGTTTTGCCATGAACGATTTCAAAGAAGCTTTTACCGTTTCTGTAACTGATGCTTTGGACAGCCATTGTAACACGCTGGATTTGCGTGTGCCTTTACAGTGTAAATTCTGGATAGAAGAGCTGCCGGACCAAGTTCAGCGTTTTATAACTTTAGGCGGTTATCGTCTTTATCCGGACTATATAAAGGTGGAGCAAGACCACAAAACGTTGACTTTGTTTCATTCATGGAAAAACTATGGTGTGGGTGTATTGCCTAATAATCATCCCAATTGGAATTATAAATATCAGGTTAGTTTTGTTTTGATGAATGAAAAAAAGGAAATTGTATTTCTTTATACAGAACCGGAAGCAGAACCTTCCGAATGGTTGAAGGGAATATCATACAATTATTTGAGTCGGTTTAATATTCCGGCAGAATTGCAGGGAAAGTATACCTTATGTGTCGGCTTGACTGACAAGACAAAAAATAACGAAGCGGCTATTGATCTGGCTGTGTCTGGGAATTTAAAAATAGGGAAATGGATATTTGTGGTTGACGATTAATAAAGAAGCTTCTGACTGATTATCAAAAAATAAGAACTTTCTCTATATCTGCACCCAGTAAATCCAATATGTTTAGGGATATTCTTTCAATAGTACAAAATTATACAATCTATTCAAGTTAAATTATTGCTAATCAGATAGTTTTTTTGTATCTTTGGATATCCCTCAAAAAAGAAAATTAAGAATATAAATTAGTGAAAAATAAAAGTGCAATTCTGATTATTGATGGATTGCACTTTTTATTACTTTTGTAAAGACATTGTTTCTTCACATATAATTTGAGATTATGAAAATAACGTTTTCATATTTCTCCTGTCTTTTCATTATCGGATGTACACATCAATCCAACCAAGGAAAATCGTTATAGAAAGCAGCAATGCAGATGCAATTCGTGTAAGTGCGCTGATACTTTAGCGTATGAATATACTGCATGGGCATTTTTATAAACAAATCTGTTCCCATATTTCTCATTAGCCATATACTGCTCAATCAATTTACATAATGATGTTCAAACCACCTGTATTCATCTTCCTCGAATAGTGCTAAAAAAGAGAATTCTGATAGCCAACACCTGACTATCAGAATTCTCTTTGGAGCGGCAAACGGGACTCGAACCCGCGACCCTCAGCTTGGGAAGCTGATGCCTTTTAATCCTGCGGATTAAAAGTGACCAACTGAGCTACTGCCGCTTATATCTTCTTAGAAGAA
>MNQS01000152.1 GCA_001915545.1 Bacteroides sp. 43_108
AACCAAACACGCAATTAATTGACAAACTTTTCAAAGAACTCATTTTATTTACTGCCAGAGCCGCTTAGGCTGGGCTAATTTTTAACGAACTATTGTATAGTACGGATGAATTGAATAAAATTTTTGCTACTGCACTTTGTTACCGACAACGATATAATATTGAATATCCGTATGTCATACAAACAATGTTGAAATTAACTTACTGTCTTGGTTTGCGTTCTGGTGAAACGACACGACTATTAGTTGAAGATATAGATCTAAATAATGATTTGTTATATATCAATGAAACGAAATTCCATAAGAGTAGACTGGTTACAGCAAACGCTCCAGTTATGAAAATGCTAAAATTATATCTTGACTGGCGAAAGAGTATAGTAAAAGAAAATCATTTTGTCAACAATCATTTATTCCTTGATAAAAGAGGGAATGGAGTACCTCAACATGAATTACAACAAGCATTCCGTCTTATTTGTACTAAAGCAAATATTGTTCGTAAAGATGGTAAAAATGTGCGTCTCCATGATCTCAGGCACAGTTTCGCCACTCACAGATTAGTAAAATGGTATAAAGAAGGGGCGGATGTCCAAACTTTATTACCTGTATTATCTACTTACCTAGGACATAGTCATTTAGAAGATACATCAATATATCTTTCAATGACTCACGAACTATTAGACAAAGCAAATATCCGTTTTAAAACTTATGTAGAATCTTGATTATGAATAAATCTGATGAAAAATTATTAGTTGGGTATTGGTTAAAACTTTATCTGGCAGACTATCTTCCTATTATTAAAAATGGATCCCAGAATACAATCAAAAGCTATAGCTATTGTTTCTGTCAATTATTGAGTTTTATAAAATCAAAGGGACTTGTTGTCTCTAAGTTTAAAATAGAAGACTTGACATTAAACATTATATCCGATTTTTTAAATAGTATAGAAGTAGTCCAAAAGTGTTCTGTTACAACTAGAAATCTAAGATTAGCCGCTATACGTAGCTTTGCTAAGTACGTATCGTCAGTTGAGCCCCAATATCTATTATGGTATTCAAGGTTGAAATATATACCGAATAAAAAGGAAAATATTAAAACCTTTGAAGGTGCTGCACAACCTAAAATCCATTATCTTGAGAAAGAAGAAATGCAGGTATTGTTAAATGCACCTGATAAAACTACGAAGCAAGGGATGAGAGACTATGTACTTTTAATGTTTATGTATAATACAGGAACCAGAGCATCTGAGGTTGTTAATGTTAAAATCTCAGATATACATATCGGTTCTCCAAACACAGTTTCGGTTGTATATGTTCGTGGAAAAGGGAATAAAACAAGACCATGTCCACTATGGGATACGACAGTGAAACTTATTGAACCTTTTCTACATAGATCCAAGGATGATGCTGTATTCCTTAATAAATATGGTAATCCAATCACAAGGTTTGGAATATATGAACTAGTAACCAAATATGCAGCAAAAGCGGCTGAATTAATGCCTAGCATAGCTAAAAAGAATGTCAGTCCACATACAATAAGACACTCAACGGCAACTCATTTGTTGGAATCTGGTGTAGATATTAATACAATTCGTTCATGGCTAGGGCATGTTTCTATAAATACCACAAACATCTATGCTGAGACAAACTTAAAGATGAAAGCAAAAGCTATAGAATCTTGTAATTTGAATAATCCAGACTTGAAAGTAAAACCAATAACGAATCAGTCTATTATTACTTTCTTAAAATCTTTACAGTAATATATTTTATGTTGGCATCAAAAAAGGTAAAAGTACTGTTAATTATGGACTTTAATTATGATGCCAACATAAATATAATGCCAACATAAGGAAGAAAGAACTATCTGTTCTGCGGCAACGACGCATCCGCATACAGGGCTGCCATCGTGTACTCACTGATTGCCACCTGCAAATCAGCAGAAGTAGACCCTAGAATCTGGATGGAAGATGTCCTGAGCAAAATTCCATATTATGAGAGGGATGAGAAGAATATGGAAGAACTTCTACCACGTAATTGGGCAAAATCCAATCAAACTTGTTCCGAATAGATACTATTAGTTCCGAATCGACTACGAATAGCACCGATTCGGAACTAATTCACAAAATTTGCAACGTGGTTTACCGAATGCTTACGCATCTGTCATCAGTCCTAGCCGTTCCATTCTGCGGCATCTTTCTTTATTGAGCTCGGACCAATTGCTTTTTGGCTTTCGTGGACAAAGTTTCTGGGCTGTTACATCATCTGCTATTTTTTTAGTAGTACTGTCTATCCAACCGAAGCATAGGGCTTCTTCTACAGCATCGATATACCAGAAAGTATTGTTATCCGTAGGTCTACCACGTTTTACCACTACCCAGCATTCTTTCTCAGTTTTATGGTTCTGTATTAACCATTCACGCAGCTCGGTTCTTGATTTGACATCCAATAAATTATGAATTTCCATTGTCGGCCATTTTTTGATTTGCATTTTGTAATTTTGTCCTTTCAGTAGGAGGTTATTGTCATAAATATCTTACTTTTTTCATAATGAATGCAAGACATAAAGAATGCTATGTATATTCTTAATAATATGAATTTATATTACAACTTTTCGTGCGCGAATTCTCCATTAATCCAAAATGTAGCCTCTTTTCCTATGAAATGTAAAAGTACAAAATTAGGATCTGTAGGGCCATACGGAAAGTGATTGATAAGCCAGTCTTGCCACATTTCTTTTCGTGTGTTATCATCAGTTATAATCTCAATGATTCCTCTCAAGCCGACACTGTCACCATAGTTTGAATAACAAAGTCCGGCTTTGTTGTTCAGTTTGAAATCTGTAACCTTCACTGAATTGGCAGCGGTTGCCAACCATATTTCATTACATCCTTTTGAACTGATTTTGGACATTGGAACTGGGCGTGGAAATCCTTCATTATCAATTGAGGCAATCGTAATGTCCTTACATTGTGCTAACAAGCCGGTTGCCTTTTCTGTAAGAGTTCTTTCATCTTTTTCTTTCCATCGTTTAAGAGTAGGGAAGAATTGTCTCATATTTTCCTTAGCCTGTTCCAGAGTAAGATCCCATCCAGTCTCCTTATTTATCTGTTCTGTAAATTGAACACAAAATTCTATCATCTGGTTCATGTTAAAATCTTGTGTGAATTGTCCTTTCTGATAACAATAGGAGCAGTATTCATTGCTCAAACTTCCATCAGAGTTTGTTCCTTTATTTGTATCAGTGAGAGGCATACTGCAACTTTGGCAAAACTGTTGTTCCATAGATTTGCATCGCAAAAAATTGAAAGTATTTTTATTATGATTTCAAAAATACGGAACTCACTTTGAATCCCGTATTTTCCATTTATACAAAATATTTTATAGCGCCATTAAGCTCGGCCTATAATTTTTAGTGAACACTAATGTTGCAGTCTGTTTTTTATAAAACTTCAATTGGGATATGTTGTATGTTGTGATATCCATTGTCAAATACTCATAAGGCATTTTAATACGTAGCCATCTGATAATGGCCATGCTACAATTAGCCTTAATACTTTGAGCTGTCAACATTAATCTCTATTTTTTAATTGCGGATTAAAGTTCAGGTATATTATCAAATATATTCTCCAGAACGTTTGCCAAGTCTCTATATGTTTTTTGATACTTGAAGTGTTTCTGATATGGTAGCTTTATCCATCTTTCATCATCATCAATATAGGCACTTCCTTCAAACACTTCCAATAATTCCTTGGCATATTTTTTTGTCTTACATTCTATCTGAATCCTTAAATCATGATGCTGACAGAAACCAATCCATAGAGTACAATTCTGTCTATCCTGTTTGAGCCAAATCTCGTTACCGAAACTATCTCCATACTTTTTATACATTTGTAACTGGTTGTTATCATAATAGTCCATCCCGTAGCTTTCGGCAATTTTATATGCTGTCTTTGCTCGTTCTGTATCAAGGGCAACTTTTGCATACTGCTTTCTTGGAACTGCGAACATAATATGACCCTCATACCAGTAAATACGGAAAACAGATTTGTTTTGTCTTTCCTCTGCAGCAATCCAATCATAAAGTTTGATGTCTTCTCTAAGTCTTTTTACTGCCATATCGCAGTATCCGTCATTACCACCATTCCATGATATGAAATCCTTCTCTTCATCTATGTATTCATGTAGACGATTCTCAACAGCAGATTCATCTGCATCATTCAGTAACTCTGAGAACATATTACGCACTCTTTCATGAGAAGCGAGAATGTTCTTTAAATATTTGTTAGACTCTGCTCGTTCAGTAATATATCTTTCCTTCAGTTCATCCCATGAATTGAATTGACTAACAATAGCACGAATTAACAAATGATCTTTACGATATAATTTAGATATACCATTTTCATCAAACATGTCTTTTGCTAACTCATATCTATGTCTGAAATTTTCCAACGATAAGCCTGGCTCATAGAAAAACAATACCATACCCTTAAAGAATGGATGCTCTTCTGCCTGTTTGAACATGTTAAGCCAATCACTGTTCTCTGAAATACGCTTTGCTTTTTCTGTTTCTTCGAGCAGAGCTCTATTTTCACGTTCGTCATTGCTATTATCTTTCCATTGAGAAAGGGCAGCATAGAAAGATAAACCTTCTGATGATCTAATCGCTGTATTATGAATAACAGCAGAAAGCTTACGTATCAATGAAGACACAGGCGTTAAGCTGTCAATATTCGTATTTTCTACAATGTTCCATACTACTCGCATCCATTTTTTGAACACATCTATGTCAAATGTATCGTATGCTTCAATAAACTCAATGACAGCTCCCAGTAAAATAAGTTTGGTATGAGTCATCTTGGATGACAAGTTATTATAAAAATCATCGCCTTCTTCAGAATTTTTCTTCTCCCATGAAGGAAGCATTGATTTATAGATAAAACCTTTATCATCTTTATGGTCATACTCATAGAATACATCAAAAACCTTATCCAAAATCATGATATACTCAGGATGCTTGGAAAGTAGATTTTCGAACTCCTGGAAGCCAAGGTACTCATTTGCTTCATTTCTATTCTCTGCATCAGTATATAACTGACGTATAGTTTTGTCCTGTCGCATATCTTTATCGGACACAATGTCTTTTGTCGATACTATATACTTGCAGGCAAAGAAACGAGAGAAGAAACTCATGTATGCAGCGTCAAAGTTTTCATTCCCTTTTTTCCAGAAAATATCGATCCACTTTGAATCGAGCTTAATAGAGAAATTAAAGTCAAATCCCACTTCGTCAGCGCTGCCTTTCTTATATAGAGGAACAAGTTTCTTATATGGGGCATACTCTTTATTATTTATGAAATTGATGAGATCTGCCTTGAAATTCTCAAATGGACTCAACTGTAAACCTCGTGCATTCATTTTGATATAAAGTTCCTCAGACAGATTAAAGTAGCCAAGAGACTTTACATAGAACTGAATATTTCCAAGTTTCTTATAGAGTTCATTGCTATCCTGTTTATTGTATCTATCATGAATAGCGTCAAGCATGATAAGCATAGCACTTATGGTGCTATCTCTATCGAATGACTTGAAGTACCACTTTGCTTTCTTAATTACCTTAGAAGGTTTTGTATCTGAAAGGTCTATGCGATATGATGCTAATCTCTGACAGAATACGGTTGAAGTGGAACGTGTTTCATAGACAAAACGGCCAAGTGCATTACGAATCTCAGTATCTGCCTCTTCGTCTTCGTTAAGTTCGCGATTTGCAATATACCAATAAACCAGGAATAAGGTTGTCATACGTTGCTGCCCGTCCAATAATTCCATGACATAGGTTTCATTAGAAGGACGAACAATTCCATATATGAAGTTGAAATCAAAAACTTCATCTGTTTTGAAATTTGCAAACATTTCATTCAGAAGTGTATTACGTACATAAGTACATACACCATCTGGTCTTCCCTGAGCATATGGACGTTGAATCTTAGGAATAACTATCTGGCTGATTTTAACCTTTGTATCTTTATTAAGATCTAAATCATTCTTGTATATATCTAAAAAAGTATATCTATTGCTCATTCTTCAACCTCCTCTAATTTTATATATTCTTTTAAGGCTTCATAGATGTATTTGTGATATGCTTCCATGTCTTCTTTCGTCCATAAAGAACGATTGGTACCTTTTTCGTCAAAGAATTTGGCGAAGATATATTGTGTCGCAATGGGAACAAAGACACCTTGTTTGATTCGTTCTATTATGACGCGCCTTTTAGTGCAGAACAAACTGTTTCCATACATTCTGTTGGTAGCTGCATCAAGAAGTGTCAAGTTGCCTATTGTGTTCTTGATTTCTTCGTCTGCATCCACCTCTTGGGCATTCTTTTTCAGTATATTTATGACGTCATCTAAAGCATTTTCATCTAATTTTTGTTTTAAAACAGCAATCTCATCATCCTTCAATTCATCTTTACGGTCAGCCATAGCAGTTTCAATCCAATCTCGCTTGTCTTTTTCCTTTTTCAAAGCATTGGTATGAAATGAGTCAATATGTTCAATATCCCAGTTTTGAGCACTAAGAACATCAAATGGGAATTTATATACATCTGATTCTGATTCCAACTTTTTATTCTGTTCATTCAGAAGATGTATATTTAGGGTCAGTAATAACTTGTATATTGTATCGTGATCTTTATCATATGTATTAAGAATCTGTTTGTTCTCATCATCAATTTTCGCACCACGTAAGTGATATGAGATTCGTTTTTTAAGATATTTCTCAAAATCATCTCGGCATGTAGTTTCCGGCATATATTCAAAATGAAGAACAAGTCTACAAAGATCTTCACCACACTGGCTAAGTAAACCTATGTAGTTATAGTACAGAACCAGTCATCAAGTGTTCTAAATAATTCCATCACTTCATCCCAAGCAATAGCAACTTCATGTTGAAGATCTTCGCCCATCTTTCCTTCAAAGCGGTTGTAGTAGAAACGGAATATCTCACTTTGTCTTGTATCCATTAACTGAGCATCAATTTCCTTTATTTTAGCATCCCATTCTGTTTCAGGAATTTCTTTAAGAGCATTCTTTTTGTAAATCAGATTAAAAAGGAGGTCAATGCGGTTAGGCATATCATATCCCTTTTTCTGAAGGAAATACCAGAAATTGTTTGCATGAAGTGTGTTCTCAATATATTCCCATTCCAAAGCTAATTCTGATTGCTTAATATATTTATCACCAGAAGTAAAGTTCTTTTTCAATAAGAACAACCCTTTGATAAGTTCTGCATCTGTAAGACGAATCTTTCCTGTATTGATCTTCTGAAATTCTTTAATGTTATTCTTTTCCTTTACTTCTGCGATTTCGTACCATAAAATCTGTACAGAGCCACCTTTGGTGTCACTCATGCCATTTAGAAGCTTAAAGAATGAATTCCTGATATTGTCAAGACTGCCACCCAATTGATAGCGAATATTGATTGTTTTACCATCTGTTTTAATCCATTCACTTATATATTTGAATGCATTTGCCATGTGAAAGTAATCCACGTTGTCTCTCAAGATGTCCTCATCATTATCCTTGATGGTCTTCATAGTCAATCCTTCAAGGAATTTTGTAGAACCATCACGAGTAGCATAGCAGATATGATATAGTTCTTTACCATCTTCCTCTTCTTTCAAGGTTTCCGCATTCCATCCTTTTTGATCGAGAAGGTACTTGTATAGTAGAAATATAGTTGTCAGACGCTGCTGCCCATCTATAATCTCCCACACACCATGACTCAGAATACTTTCATTGTATTCAGTTCCAAACATAGATTTAAGTTTATCTTCATCTGTGATTGGACGAGCTATGACAGGTTGAAGACAATAAAACTGATCCTGTTTTTTTTCTTTTCCTTCATTAGCAAAATCGTTAGCAAAACAAAGAAGATCACGCAAGAGATCACCTACTTGTTTCTCTGTCCATCTATATCCTCTCTGGTAGGATGGTATATAGAAATACCTCCCGTCAAGAAGTTCACCTATAGCATATTGTTTGATTGAATTATCCATTGTACATTATTATTTCAATTTTTGTAAAATATCACTGCACTTTGCATGGTTTACTACTACGCCATTATTATTTTATTATATCAGAAATTGTATCTCCAATATACACGACTCCTGAAGGAAAAGGATAGTAAACCATATGAACTGCCAATTATTATCTAAAAGTCAGTTTTTAATTAACGGTCATTATTGATACAACCTATAATATAATAAGTTCATATTTAAACTTTATTATAAGATAGGTTAGATGATAGTTTATATCAGCAACCACTTCCGTCTATATTACATGACATTCCTTCTGTAATTGGTCTTGAAGTAAGTCCGGCTTCTTCTGGTATGAGTGTAACAGAACCATCCTCTAGAACAAAGCATGGAATACCTGCAGCTCCAACTTTTTTCGCTTCATTAAAAACAGGGCTGTTATCACGGATCCTTAGAAATTCCTTTAAATATTTTACATGCGAACCTATGTCTATAATCTCATATCTGTCGTCTCCCTGTATCTGCTCTTCAACATAAATACAGTCCGGACAAGTATTCATACTATAAATTTTAATCATGATGTATATTGTTATAAATTATTACTATTGTGCTGGGCGTTAATAGTGAAAAACAAAAGATGTATCTCAAAAGTATGAAATGTTGTTTAAATATAAAAGTGCTTATTGCTTTTTTATACAATTCTACGTTATGTGATACAATTGTTTTTTGATGAATTGATGAAATGATGAGGTTATTGTTTGGATTTTGATTATGTCAATTTAGAATAAAAGTATGGTTTTTAATGCATCTTAAAAAGTTTTTTGTTAGATACTATTATTACTTATTCAAGTTTCGCAAGTTAATAGATAACCTTCTTCTTGGGATATAAAAGAGGCACAGGGATTTCCACATATCGCAGAAAATGAGTAATTTTATAGTT
>MNQS01000153.1 GCA_001915545.1 Bacteroides sp. 43_108
TGGAAAAAACAACAGGTCAAATTTTTAAAAGCTCTTGTTCTTTCAATGAAAACGTCCTGTTCTTTTTTTTAAAGACCTTGTTCTTTTCGGAAAAGAACAAGGTCTTTTAAGGGTTAGTAACGTGTATGCCGGAAGGTTGGTAACATGCCACTCCACACGTTACTAATGTGTGGGGTGTAAGATTAGTAATGTTACAGATGGAAGATTGCATATCTTGCTAGTGATACAATCATAAACGTATGAAGTTTCAGTATATAAAAGATAAAGTTAGTGCTTATTTCACTAAGGGGAATGAGCGTAGTGTTGCGGTGAAGAAAAATATCGCCGTTTCATTAGTGTTGAAATGTATAAGTATTTTAGTTTCCTTGCAGGTCGTTCCATTGACCATCGGTTATGTTAATCCTACGAAGTATGGCATTTGGCTGACGTTGAGTTCCATTATTGCCTGGCTGTCTTATTTTGATTTGGGGTTTGCCCACGGATTTCGTAATCGTTTTGCTGAGGCAAAAGCAAAAGGGGATATGAAGTTGGCAAAAGAATATGTCAGTACTACATATGCAGTGCTCTTCTTGCTCTTTTCCGTAATTTTATTGATAACCTTGGTGGTGAATAATTATTTGGATTGGAGTCGTATTTTAAATATTGATCCTGTTTATAAGGATGAGCTGAGTCTGGTTTTCGGTTTGTTGGCATGCTTCTTTTGCCTGAACATTGTGGCAAGTGTCTTTACTACCATGCTGACGGCAGATCAAAAGCCTGCTTTAGCTTCGCTTATAAGTACAAGTGGTCAGGTACTGGCTTTTGCTTGTGTCTATGTATTGACTAAAACCACAAAGGGAAGTCTGAGTGCTTTGGCTGTTTCTTTTTCAGCTATACCGTGCCTGTTTCTTTTAATTGTTTCTATTATTGTGTATCAAACTAAAAAATACAAGATTGTAGCCCCTTCGTTGCGTGACGTTCGCTTTTCGTTGGTGCGGAGTGTTGTTGGTTTGGGTGGACAGTTTTTTGTTGTTATGTTTTCTATGCTTTTTATTTTTCAACTTACTAATATCATTTTGTCAAGAGTGCAAGGCCCAGAAGCAGTTACGCAATATAATATTGCTTATAAGTATTTTAATGTACTTAACATGGCTGCAAATATTATTTTGACTCCGTTTTGGTCAGCATTTACTGATGCTTATATTAAGAGAGATTATAATTGGATGCGTGGTACGCTAGAAAAACTGGAGAAATTATGGTTGTTATGTATTCCTATTTTAGTTTTAATGGTACTGAGTTCTGATCTCTTATATAAATTTTGGATTGGTGATTCTGTAGCTGTATCTTTTTCATTATCATTTTGTATGGCAATATATGTATTATGTCAGACGGGAGGAAATATGTATATGTTTCTTATTAATGGAACGAGCAAAATACGTTTGCAACTAATCATTTATTTGTCATTTGCTTTGGTTTCTATTCCGTTGATGAAGTATTGTTGTAAGTATTATGGTATAGAAGGTATACTGATAGTTCCTACTACGGTATTTATTTTGCAGGCCTTTATTGGAAGAGTGCAGATATTGAAGATGATAAATGGTACGGCTAAAGGAATTTGGCTGAAGTGAAATGAAAAACAATATGAATTATCCCCTAATTTCTGTCATAACTGTTTCTTATAATGCAGTTTTAACAATTGAACAAACCATTCTTTCCGTCATTAACCAAACTTATCTGAATATTGAGTATATCATCATTGACGGTGGAAGTACGGATGGAACGGTTAATGTAATAAAAAAGTATGCGGATAAAATCGCTTATTGGGTGAGTGAGTCGGATAAGGGAATTTATGATGCGATGAATAAAGGAATTGCTTATTCGCATGGAGAATATTGTAATTTTATCAATGCAGGTGATAAATTTTGTTCCTCATCTATATTGAAACAGGTCATGGACTTTAATCATGTGGCAGATATAATAGTTGGTCAGGATTTACATGTTAATGAACATAATAAAATAGTATCACGCAGTGTATTACCTCGAAGATATAATCTTCTGCATTTTTATATAACTACCATACCTCATCAAAGTTGCTTTATAAGGGCCTCTTTATTAAAAAAGTATTATTATGATACATCTTTAAAAATAGTATCAGACTGGAAATTCTATTTACAATCAATCGTTTTAGGTGGGCATAGTGTGGCTGCGTATAACAATGTTATTGTGATATGTAATCCCAGAGGAGCCAGCAGTGATAACAACCGGATAAAAGAAGAACGCGAAAAAGTGCTTAAAGATCTACTCCCAGCTTATATTGTCAATGATTATCAGTGTTTATCCTGTTTGGGAGAAGAATTTATTGAAAACGCTCTTTTTTTATTTAATAATCATTGGATAAGATTTTTAGTAAAAAAGGGGCTTGCAATAATGGTTAAAATAGTAAGAATATTTAAATAGTTTATTTATGAAAATAGTAGTGTTCAAAGGAGGACTGGGTAATCAACTCTTTCAGTATGCATTTTATAAATACCTTTCAAGAAAGGATGAAACCTTTTATTTCTACAATGATGCTTGGTATAATGTGAGCCATAATGGATTTGAATTAGATAAATATTTTAAAACTGATGATTTGAAAAAATGTAGTAAGTTTTGGATAATTCTGTTTAAAACCATTTTATCAAAATTATACCATTGGAAAATATATGTAGTAGGTTCTGTAGAGTATCAATATCCTAATCATTTGTTTCAAGCTGGATATTTTTTAGACAAAAAGTATTATGACGAAAATACTATTGATTTTAAACATCTTCTTTTGTCGGAAAAGAACCAATCATTGCTGAAGGATATTCAAAACTCAAATAGTGTTGGCGTGCATATAAGAAGAGGTGACTACATGACCAAACAAAATTTGGTTATATTTGGAAATATTTGTACGCAGAAATATTATCATGATGCCATAAGAATAATAACAGAGAAAGTAAATGATGCTGTCTTCTATGTTTTTTCTGATGATATTAGCTGGGTACAAACTCATTTGGATATACCCAATGCTGTTTATGTGAATTGGAATACAGGAGAATCCAGCATCTATGACATGTATTTGATGTCTTCCTGCAAATACAACATTATAGCCAATAGTACTTTTAGTTATTGGGCGGCACGATTAAATAAAAAAACTAATATGGTGATTTATCCCTCAAAGTGGTATAATACATTTACTCCTGATATTTTTCCTGAATCATGGTGTGGAATCTAAAAAATGGATAGATGATAATTACTCAGCTTATTTTTCTGCTCTTTATTATTTTTTTTATAAGATATAAAAAGAAGGCTGTTCTTTATATAATACCATTGTCTTTGTTTTTTACAATGCTTCCTGTTGTAAGAATAGGGGGTACGTATATTGGTCTTTGTGATGCGATAAATTTTGTTATATACGGGTATATTCTTGGTCGGAAAGATGCAAGGAAAGCTATATTCTGCAATCCATTGTTTTTACCTTTGTTTGGTAATTTTATATTGTTGTTATTAATTGCTTTGTATGGAACGGAACGGACTTCATTGTATGTGTTGTGGAAAACAATATCAAATGAAATACTTTTGCCACTTGCATTTATCTATTTTTTGCGAACAAAGAACGATATTAAATTAATTGTAAATCTTTATTTGAAAGTGTTTTGGGTGTTATGTATATATGGAATTATAGAGTTTCTATTAAATTATAATATAATTCTATATTGGCTGCAATCTCAGACTGATTTATCTTTTTGGGTAGATCATACCAATGATATCCGATATGGATATGGGCGATATAATTCATTTTTTCATTTTCCCATAACATTTGGAGATGCGTGCGTTGTATTCTTTTATTTTCTTACCTTCTTCTATAGTAAATATGAAGGAGTATTTATATCAAGGAAATCTTATATTAAGACTTTGTGTTTGCTTCTTATCGGTGTTTTTCTTGCTAATTCACGTGCCACTATTCTTGCATTAGTATTTGGATTGTTGCAATTTGACTATATAAGAAAGCCTAAAACTCTATTAATCGCTTTTTCTATCTTTTTAATCATGGTCTTGCCGTTTTCTGATTATATATTAAATGTATATCATTCCATATTTGATTTTACGGGTAATTATGATGTTGGTGGAAGCTCTATGGATATGAGAATGAGACAATTAGATATTTCTCTTTTTCTGTTTTTACAAAACCCTATATTTGGTGGTGGCTTGAGTATGATTTATTATTTAATGACAGATATATCAATCCCGGAACTTGCAGGTGCGGAGTCTCAATTATTTTATTTGTTGATTGAACGTGGTTTGTTAGGTATATTGGGATATCTATGGCTGATAATTTCAATGTGCAAATTATTGCCTTCATATAGAAAGTTCAACATGGTTTTTGTTGGTATCTGGGTATTGGCTTCTTTCGTATCATTAACAGTGGGATTATATATAAATTTTCCGATTATATTTTTGCTCATTATATATAAGAGTCAGAAACTTAATTTATTAAAAAGATAATGTTCTCTATTATTATTCCTCTATATAACAAGGCTGATTATATTGCAGAAACACTGAAGTCAGTTCTGAATCAAACATATTATGATTATGAAGTAATCGTGGTGAATGATTCATCGACAGATAATAGTTTGGATGTGGCTTCTAGTTTTCAGGATGAACGAATTCATATTTATACAAAAGAAAACGAAGGTGTATCAGCAGCACGTAACTATGGTATTATGCATGCTAAATATGATTATATTGCTTTTCTGGATGCAGATGATATTTGGGAATCTGATTATTTGGAATGCCAAAAGAAGTTGATAGAAATCTATCCTGATGCTGGGATTTATTCTACTGCTTTCTACTCTTTGGAAAAGGGGAAACGGAAACTTCGTAATGTATTGATTAACGAACACACACACTTCCTTGTTCATGATTATTTTAAAGAATCCGTAATGAATGGATTATCCATTTGCTGGACTAGCTCCTTGTGCTTAAAAAAAGAAATGATAAAGGAGATACCAATGTTTCGAGTAGGTATTAAGCGTGGTGAGGATTTGGACCTTTGGCTTAGAATAGCGTTGAATTATGATGTAGCCTATTTGAACCTTCCGAAAGTCTTTTATAGAACAGGGTTATCTGATAGTCTTACATCAGATTATTCTAAAAATGGAGAATTTCCTTATTACGAGTGGTTTAACTTTACATCGGAAAGTTCTTATTATAGAAAGTATGTGATTTTAGTTGTGTATATACATGCAAAAAATGCATTTATACATCATGATTACGATACATGTTTGGCCGAGTTGTGGAGTGTTAAAACTATTGCTTGGAGATTCAAATGGGCAGAGCGATTATTATTACTAGTAATTTCATGGATAAAAAGTAAATAATGAATATCATTTATTTTGTTCCCAATATTACCATTGCAGGAGGTATATTCCGTATAGTGTCAGACAAGATGAATTATTTGGCGGAAAATATGGAAGGACGGCCTTTTTTGGCATATTATGGTAATGGACAGGAAAAACCTATATATCCTTTGCACCCGAACATTCAACTGTTACCTATTGATATAGAGTGGAAGGTAGGCTTTGGAAAGAAAATTAATAGAGTATGGAAAAATATAAGTATTATACGTCACATATTTAAAAAATATAAGATAGATATTGCTGTCAATGCCAATGCTCCTTTATTGATATGGATATTACCATTTATTTGTCGGCGGATAAAGAAGATCCATGAGTTTCATTTTTCTTATAAAGGACAACAGATATTAGATGAGGAAATTTTTAAATCGCGAGGAAAGAAATTTTTAGTTCAATATTTAAGAAAGTGTTGTTTGACAAAATTCGATAAGGTAATTGCATTAACAGAGTCTGACAAGAAAATGTGGAATTTACCGAATATATTTGTAATACCTAATTTTAGCAATATACAACTACATGAAAGAAATGGTAGAAAAAGCAAAGTTGCTATATCAGCAGGTAGATTAGAATCTGTAAAAGGTTATAATCGATTGATTGCAGCTTGGGTGATAGTTGCACAAAAGTGTCCGGACTGGCAATTGGAAATTTGGGGTGAAGGAAGTCTGCGAGAAAGTCTTCAACGACAAATTGATGCTTTGCATCTTTCATCAGTTGTTCATCTGAAAGGTGTTTCACCTAGTATAGGTGAAGTATATTCTCATTCTTCTTTTTTTGTCATGTCATCTTTGTATGAAGGTTTCCCGTTGGTATTGGTGGAGGCGATGAATTGTGGCTTGCCTTGTGTTAGTTTTGACATTACTGGAGCAAATAGTATCATAGACAATGGTAAGAATGGATTTTTAGTGCCGGATAATGATGTAAATGCCTTGGCGGAAGCTTGTATAAAATTGATAGAAAATAAAGTATTACTAGAAGATATGGGTAAGCAGGCTTATATGTCGGGAAAATGCTTTTCAAAACCAAAGGTAATGCAAAAATGGTTAGACCTGTTTAGGGAACTGATGAGAGAATAAACCGCATGATTGGAAAGAAATATAACTACATACAAATTAGTTTACTATTAATATGTTAGAAAAGAAAATTGCATTGTTGACTTCTGTTACATTTAATAATATTGGTAACGGATTTATAGATTTGGGTGCTGAAGCTGCTTTGATGAAAGCATTACCGCTTAATGCTGAATTATTTAAAGTTAGCTCAAATGCTAATTTTGCAGCTACAATGGGACAAATGTTCATGCTGAAAGAAAACCCAATAATAAATTGGTTATGGGTACATACCATGCAAAGGGCTGCTAAAAAGCTTCATGACCGTTCATACAAAACGGTAAAAACGCAAAATATCTTTAGTATGGCCAGTATGGTTAAATGTGATTATTTTATAATTCCGGGATGTGTATTAACTGTTCCATTTTTTACGATTTATGGAGATTTAATAAAGAGAAAAGCAGAACAAGGAAGTAAGATTATTTTTTTAGGTGCAAGCGGAAACTTCTATACAGAATATGAAGTCAAATTTGTTTCTGAATATTTAAGAAAATTGCGGCCTTACGCTATAATGACCCGTGATATCCTTGCCTATAAGTACTATGCAAATTTTACAAAAAATAGTTATAATGGAATAGATAATGTGTTCTTTGTGAATTTACTTAATTTACCCCAAATAGATACTGATTTAACACCGTATGTAGTATTGAATATTGAAGAACCTAAGCATTATAGGATAAAAGAAGAACTGAAAAATATTTTTAAAGAAAAGAATATTGTTTATTCTTATCATAAGCCTTTTCCTTATACAAAAGTTAGTAAGTTAGTAAAAAATGGAGTGATAGTATCTGATAATCCAATGGATTATTTACTCCTTTACCGGAATGCTTCAGAAGTTTATTCTGATAGAGTACATGCTTGTATCCCTACTTTGGCATTTGGAAATAAAGCAAGATTGTTTAGCAATAGTCCTAGGATAGCCTTGTTTGAAAATGCGAAAATTCCTGATGTAAGGGAAAGACTTGTCAGCATAGAAGGATTAAAAGAAATGCAGGACAAACAAATTGCATTTCTAGCTTCATTATTACAGTAATAAAGAGAATGGTAATATGAATATATTGTTTTTTTATCGTGTTTATCCTAATTATGGTGGTGTTGAGGTAGTGACAACTGTACTTGCCAATCGTTTTATAAAGGATGGACATGGTGTTATCATAGCTTCAATAGAACAACCGCATATTGAACTAGCTTGTCAATTACTACCAGATGTAAAGCTTGTCAAATTAGACTATCCTGTTTGTTCTATAAAAAATATGAGGAAGTTACATCGATTAATTATAAATGAAAAAATTGATATTATAATTAATCAGTGGGGACTTCCTTTTATGTCAACATTACTGTGTAGAGTGGCTATAAAAAGAACATCATGTAAATTGATTTCGGTATTACATGGTGCTCCAAATACGTCTAAATTAATTATTAAGGCACGTGATAAATGTGAAACAGTTTATAACCCTTTTTTGAAATACATATATCATGCTATAATGTATCTAAAAGAAGAGTTGGTAAAAGCTAGCATTCGTTATAATTGTAGCCATTGTGAAAAATATGTTCTTCTTTCATCTCATTTTATCAAGCCGTTAAGTGATTATGCACATATAAAGAGAACTGAGAATATTATAGCAATAGGCAATCCTGTTACTATTCCTGTGTATTTTGAAGAATGGGAGTTAAAACAGAAGAAGAAGCAGCTGTTATATGTAGGAAGAATGGATTATGAAAATAAACGAGTAAATAGAATAGTGGAAGCTTGGAAAGTTCTTTATGAAAAATATGTTGATTGGGAACTTGTTTTGGTGGGAGAAGGCCCTTATAAAAGTACATTGGAAGAATATATTAGAAGATATGATATTCAACGTGTTTGTTTCAAAGGCTTTCAAGTATCTCCTCCCATACAACATTATAAGGAAGCTTCTATATTTTTATTGACTTCTGATTTAGAAGGGTTTGGATTAGTAGTTATTGAAAGTATGAGTTATGGAGTGGTCCCAGTTGTGTATGGAAGTTATGAAGCTATATATGACATCATAGACAATGGAAAGTCTGGCTTAATAACTCCGATACCTTATAATAGTCAAAAAACAATTGACTGCATCAGCTTGCTAATCGAGAATGAAAAATTAAGAAAAGAAATGGCAAAGGAAGCCATGTGTAAGGCGAAATGTTTTACAATTGATTCTGTTATTACAAGGTGGTATAATCTGTTTGAAGAAGTATTATAAACTTCCATAAAAATAAATTATCATTTAATTTATGCTCCCTCTATTGCTTAATAAAATCATACAAACAGATAAATTGCTGTTTTTACATTTGGTTACTCAGAAAAACAGAATTTACACCTTTCTCAACCCCGTATCTTACCTCATAGCTTTAGAAAACAAATCCCTATTTGAACAATTCGATGGTATTTTTGCCGATGGAGTGACCAGACGTAGTTTTGATATGACCTCCCTTGCTCCCGAATTGTTGAATTACCTCATGGAAAGCCGTAAAACGCTCTATATCGTAGCCTCGGGTCAAGAACAAGTGGAGTGTTCTGTGAGGATATTTCAAGAGCAGTATCCGGAGTTACGCATTGCAGGGTTCAGGAACGGATATTTCTCTTCGGATGCTGAAATGAATAAGGAAGCTTCTCATATAGTCGAATTAAATCCGGATTTTCTGATAGTAGGTATGGGGGCCTTGATGCAGGAAAAGTTTCTGCTTAAGGTAAAAAAGATGGGTTACCAAGGCATCGGCTTTACGTGTGGTGGCTTTGTTCACCAAACGGCAATGAATAGGATGCACTATTATCCGAACTGGGTTGATAAGATGAATTTGCGTTTCGTTTATAGAATGTATAAGGAGAAACATACACGTACAAGATATCTGCAAGCTGCATTCTTGTTTCCGGTACGCTTTATCGGGGAAAGAATTTTCGGATGAAAGAGCAGACTTTGCTTATTGCCATGTAAATAATGGAGAATGGCAACAACAGGACGAAGATAGCAGTAGGAATAATTTTTCCGAGTATTTTTAATACATCTGTTTTCATGCTGCAAATATAAATTAAAATTCATAGAATAGTGAAATTAAGAACTCTAATATTTCTGGGGGGACTCTTTGGAGGAATGAATGTTATCAAAGGGCAGGCTTTTTATGGTACTACAGGACTACTTCATGCACCTACTGCCGTTATGCAGAAAGATAAAACCGTTATGCTGGGAGGAAATATGCTTGATGTAAATATACTTTCCCGATATTGGGTGAGAAGTGAATATCATCCCTATACCTATAATTATTATATAAATTGTACTTTGTTTCCTTGGCTGGAAGTAGCATATACTTGTACGTTGGTAAAGGGGATACATGGTTCTTCTTATTGGCCTCAGCAAACTTGGGGCAGGTTTACCAATCAGGACAGATCGTTTCATTTCCGGTTGAGGGCATGGAAAGAAGGCTGGTGGAAGGCTTGGACGCCTCAGGTAGTGATTGGTGCGAATGATCCGGGAAGCCATTCTTCAAATGGAGGTGGAGACATAGATTGGGGGGGCGGTGGTAGCGGAAACCACAATTACTTGACACGTTATTATCTGGCGGCAACGAAACATGTTGAATTTAGTGGAATAGGTACAGTGGGGGTTCATGTAGCTTGGGTTATCGGTAAAGCTATGAGTGATGTGCATTATAGCCGTCCTGCTGCAGGGGTAAACTTTCATTTTGGCATAAAGGGCGAAGGTTTCTGGCAGAAAGCTCTGAATGGATTTAATCTGATGGCGGAAGTGTGTCCCGGACATGCGGAAGATCTGCATACAGCAACTTATACTGTGAATGTGGGTGGAACTTATTCAATATGGAAAGACCATATCAATCTTATTGCTGAACTGAATGACGGTAAATTTTTTAGCGGAGGTATATTCTTTAAATTACATCTCAAATAACTGACTTGATTTCTAGTGGATGAAGCATTATAAGAATAGCCGGAATCACTTGGAAAAAGTAGTTCCGGCTATTCTTATATAACGATATTTGTATGTCCTGTTTTTATTATCCTACAATGTATTTAGCATTCTTGCCGCTTATTTTACGAATGAATACCACAAGCAGCCACGATACGCCAAATGCCACGACTGCGGCAGCGGGAATTTGTAAAGGCACGGGAACACCGATATTGCGCATCAGGACTACACCCGGACCTGTGAAAAAATAATGTATCATATAGATGCCAAAACCACATACGGTCAAGTTTGCCAGCATACGCTGGATCAGTTCTGAGCGTACTTTTACTTTCTTGGCTATGAGGAAGAAGGGGATAGTCATCATAATCACATTCAAAGAATTATAGGTGAAGAACAGTTCTAACATTTCATCAGTGCATTGTGGTAATGCGGTCATGTGGCGGAAACCGAAGAATGTGACCATGTAACCTGCCAGAAACATGGGGATACAGACTGACAGTGTCTTACTCCATGACCAGTCGTGGTTGCGCAGATAGTGTCCCAATAGCAAGTACCCGTTGAATCCGGCAAAATAATAGAGCATATTGAACGAGTTCCACGCACAGCCTCCCCAAATGTATGGGGATACGAACTGATAATAATAAGGTAACAAGCCGGTTATTCCCCATGCGACAAGAAACCATAGTTTGGCTTTCTCCGAGGCCTTTTCTACCCATGCGGAGAAAATAGGAAGGTATAGATATAATCCGATAAGCAGATAGATATACCACATATGTACGTCTAATAAAGAGAAATTGAGAGGCATTTCTGCTATATAACCCAATGATACGTTGAGTGACTGACGGGCGGCTTCTTCACCGCTATAAGGGAAAAAGTCAAGGATTATTTCAGGATTAAGTCCCAACAATCCTGTAAACCAGGGAAATAAATTATAAATGACACTCCAGATAAGGAACGGCCAGAATACACGGCTGATTCTTTTTTTGTAGAAAGCGGATATTTCGCCACGTACGGGGAGCAGCAATGCTCCTGTAATCATGACAAACAGTGGGACACACGGACGGAGAAAGGCTCCGTAGGCGGCTCCCCAGAATTTGATTTCATCAATGTTGGCTGGCGGTTCGCCGGGGTAAAAGTTGAACGGGTCTGCACTATGGCAGCAAACTACGGTGAACATGGCTACCAAACGAACGACATCCAGCCATACCACATGTTTTCTTGTGGTGTTCATAGCAATAGGTTGATTCATAATTTAATTTTTGATTTGACAGGCACAAAGGTACGCTTTCTCTGAGGATTATTTCTTGCTTTGGAACAAAAAATAAAAAGAACTATCCGCAATCATACTACAAAATGAGAATCCTCCCACTGCAAGAGTCACAATCATTTGTCTTTTGCAGGGGGAGGAATTCTATTTAGGGTTAGAGGGTTATTTTAGTCCTCTGTTCTTCAACAAGGGATCAATACCGGGTTCTTTGCCACGGAAATTGACATACATGTCCATTGCATCGTCAATGCAGCCGGGAGTGAGGATATATTTGCGGAACTTTCCTGCTACTTCTTGATTAAAGATATCGCCTGTTTCCTTGTATGCCTCGTATGCGTCACAATCCAGCACTTCTGCCCAAATATAACTATAGTAACCGGCAGTATATCCACCACCCATGGTGTGGTTGAAATAAGTGGTGCGATAGCGTGACGGAATTTGTTTCAGCAATCCGCGCTTACCTAATGTTTCTGCTTCGAACTGCATAACGTCCATATCATCGGGAATTTCTTTTAATACATGATAATCCATATCCAGCAGGGAAGCAGCTAAATATTCAGCCGTAGCGAAGCCTTGTCCGTATTTGCCACTCTTGTCCATTTTTTCAACCAGTCCGGCAGGAATAACTTCACCTGTCTGATAATGTTTGGCATATACATTCAATACCTCCGGTTCAAAAGCCCAATGCTCATCTATCTGTGACGGCAGTTCTACAAAATCACGCGGAACACTAGCCACACCATAATAATGTACATCTTTGAAAAGATTATGTAAAGCGTGTCCGAATTCGTGGAACAAGGTATTCGCTTCGTCTGCACTGAGCAAAGCGGGTTGTCTGGCTGCCGGTTTGGTAAAGTTGCATACCACGGTTACTACAGGAGCCACTTTCTTGCCGTCCTTGTAGGTCTGTGAACGATAGCTTCCGCACCATGCGCCACCTTTCTTGCTGGCACGCGGAAAGAAGTCCATATAGAGTACACCTAGATGAGAACCGTCTTTGTCCTTACATTCGAATGCCTGTGCATCGGGATGAGGGAGGGGAAGATTGTCCAGCTGGGTGAAAGTGATACCGTACAGTTTGTTGGCAACATAGAACACACCGTCACGTACGTTTTCCAGTTTCAGATAAGGACGTACCTGATTTTCATCCAAGTCGAATTTGGCTTTCTTGGCTCGGTCTGCATAATAACGCCAGTCCCAACCTTCAGCTGTGAAGGTTTTTCCGTCTTTCTTTATTTCGGCATTGATATCTGCCAGTTCTTCTTTGGCTTTGGACAGAGTAGGTGTCCAAATCTGATCTAATAATTTATATACGGCATCCGGTGTTTTTGCCATACGTTCTTCCAGTGCAAAGGAAGCATAGTTTTCATATCCCATCATCTTGGCTTTTTCCAGACGGGCCTTGAGCAGTTTGCGCACCACTTCCTTGTTGTCGTATTCATTTCCGTTATTTCCTCTGTTAATGTATCCTTTGAATATCTTTTCACGCAGGTCTCGGTTATCGGCATATTGCAGGAAAGGCATGACGCTGGGATTATGCAGGGTGAAAATCCATTTGCCTTCCATGCCTGCTTCTTTAGCTGTTTCGGCAGCACTGGCAATCAGGTTTTGGGGTAATCCGGCTAAGTCTTCTTCTTTGTCCACGATCAATTGGAAAGCATTGGTTTCCTTCTGCATATTTTGGCCGAAGGTGAGCTGTAACATGGAAATCTCACTATTTAATTCACGCAGTTTTTTTTGACTTTCGGCATCCAGATTGGCACCTCCACGTACAAAATCTTTATAGGTTTCTTCCAACAACTTCTTTTGCTCTTTGTCCAAATTGCCGGGATTTTCATAGACAGCTTTGATGCGTGCAAAAAGTTTTTCATTTAAGGCGATGTCATCACTGTGTTTTGATTGTAGTGGAGAGAGTTCACGGCTCAGTGCGTCCATTTCATCATTGGTATTGGCGCTTTTCAGTCCGTAGAATACGGTGCTGACTTTACGAAGTAACGCTCCGCTTTGATCCAGTGCTGCAATGGTATTCTGGAAAGTGGCGGGTTCGGGGTTGTTCACTATAGCGTCAATCTCTTTCTGTTGTTCTTCCATGCCCTGCAAAAAGGCGGGTTTGTAATGTTCCATCTTGATTTGGTCGAAAGGAGGAACCTGGAAGGGAGTTGTGTACTCTGAAAGGAATGGATTTCCGGTAGGGGCTGCCTGTTTCCCTTGCGAACCGCAACCGCTTAATATGGCAACCGCACAGGCTGCCAAAAGAATGTGTTTCATAATAATTTGTTTTATATAGGTGATAATGCAAAGATAGTAAAATAAGGCAAATTCCAATAAGTTTGAAGCGTAGAACTATTTGTTTGTTTTCATAGTCTGTCTAATTATCATACATCATTGTCTAATAATTAGACAGACTGTTTCTTTTTGTTATTTTGCAATGTGTTGTTAATCAGTTGTTTGTTTGCGTGGCACGGTTTTGGCATTTATATTATAGAGAACGAATTATAGAAACTTTAGTTTCTTATACACTTTATGGGAAGTAACGTTGTGAAACGGGACTTCTCTCTTTTAAAATAATAATAATTAAAAACACGAAATATGAAACAGATTTATTATGTCATTCAGGCTTTGATACATGGACGTGGAGCTAATATTATAAAAGTCGTTTCGTTAGGCTTGGGCCTGACTATGAGTATTCTGCTTTTCTCAAGAGTTGTGTATGAGCAGAGTTTTGATACTTGTTTTAAGGATCATGATAAATTATACCAATTGTGGAATATATGGACAGTAAATGGAGAGCCTTTTCCTCCGAGTGAGTTCATTATCGGTGCAGCTGCCGGAGGCATACTGGATGCAATGCCGGAAATTGTGGAATCGGCGGCAAGTACAGGCTCGTGGCCGGTTTCGGCACCTATTTATAACGGGAGTGTCCGCTTTGATGATTTTAAAGTTGCTGCTGATTCATTGTTTTTTCAGACAATGGGTATTGAGGTCTTGAGTGGTGATCCGGTACGTGAATTGCAGCAAAAAGATGTAATTTTCCTGAGTAAAGATTTGGCGGATAAAATGTTTGGCGGTGAGAACCCGATTGGTAAAATAATTAGTTTCAATAAGGAAATTGAGTTGATAGTCAAAGGAACGTATGCTGCTTTACCTGAGAATTGTACTATGCGACCGAAGGCTGTCATTTCCTTGCCTTCTATCTGGAGCCGCCGGATAGGAAATTATTCATGGAACGGTGGGGACAGCTGGAAAGAATATATCCGGTTGAAGCAGGATATTGATTTGGATGAATTGAACAAGCGTATTGATATGGTAGTACAGCAACATATTCCCAGAAGTGATAAGTTGGGAATCACTGTCATGGCAAAACCTGTTCGGGATACGTACCGTGGATATGATGAAGTGAAAAGAATGCGTAATATTATGCTTATTTTAGGTATATCTATTTTGTTTATCACGACATTGAATTATGTGTTGATTTCTATTTCTTCATTGAGCCGGCGTGCCAAAAGTATTGGTGTTCATAAATGCAGCGGAGCGGGAACGGGTACTGTTTTTGGTATGTTTATGTGGGAAACCGGTATTATTATTTTGCTTTCATTGTTTTTGATGGTTTTTTTAATGTTTAATTTCCGGGAATTTGTGGAAGATACTACAGCTGCTAAACTGGAGTCTCTTTTTGCGGTGGAACGTATTTGGGTGCCTTTTGGAGTGACTGCTGTCTTATTCCTCATTGGTGGTGTGCTGCCGGGACGAATTTTTTCAAAGATACCGGTCACACAGGTTTTCCGGCGTTATACAGAGGGTAAGAAAGGATGGAAACGTCCGTTATTGTTTATCCAATTTGCAGGAGTGGCTTTTATATGTGGATTGATGTGTGTAGTGATGCTCCAGTATCATTATGTTATTAATAAAGATCCGGGTTATAATCCTGAGCGGGTAGTGATTGGCGTTAATAATGCACCGGATGCTAAAGCCCGGCTTGCTGCCCGTCACTTTTATGAGGGGCTTCCATACGTGGAAGCATTGACTTCGGCAACTAGCTATCCGTCTAATGGATATAGCGGGCAGATGATACCGGATGAGAAAGGAACGAGTCTTTTTTCCAGCCGTTATGATTTTACTCAGGAGAATTATGTAGCTTTTATGGGAATGGTCATACAGCAAGGGCGTGTGCCTCGTGAATCCGGTGAGGTGGCTGTCAATGAGGAATTTGTACGGAGAATGCATTGGGGAAAAGATGTTTTAGGTAAGAGTATACAGACAGAAGAAGGCCGTGTCAAAATAGTAGGTGTGATTAAAGATTTTAATATTGGCGGATTCTACTCAGAGCTGAAACCGTTTGTCTTGCATCATCATCCCAAAGATTTGGCTGATCTTGTTTATCTCCGTCTGAAGGAACCCTTTGGTGAGAATCTTCAGAAACTGAAGCGTGATGCTACCGAAGCTTTTCCTAATCAAACAGTCGGCTTTGAAAGCTTGGAACAAAAAATGGCGGATAGTTATAATTCCGTTCGTGTATTTCGTAATGCGACTTTATTGGCGGCAATTGCCATTTTGTTTATTACTTTGATGGGACTGATAGGCTATATTAATGATGAATTACAGCGACGTTCGAAAGAAATTGCTATTCGTAAAGTGAATGGAGCTGAGTCATTTGCGATATTGGAAATGTTGGTGCAAGATGTTCTTTGGATTTCTTTCCCGGCTGTAGTCGCAGGTACACTAGGGGCATGGTATGTAGGTGGTTTATGGATGGAACAGTTTGCTGTGACTGTAGGTTCGCTTGTTCCTTATTATGTATGTGTAGCTATCGTGGTCTTGATATTGATTGTCAGTTGTGTCATTTCCAAAACATGGCGCATTGCCAATGAGAATCCAGTAAAGAGTATTAAATCAGAATAAAGATCAATAGAACAAACAATTAAAATTTATTATTATGATACAGATTGAAAATTTAAGTAAGGTATTTCGTACTTCAGAAGTAGAAACAATTGCGTTGAATCATGTAAACATAGAGGTGAAAGAAGGAGAGTTTGTAGCTATTATGGGACCATCAGGTTGTGGAAAATCCACCTTATTGAATATCCTTGGTCTGCTGGACAATCCTACTGAAGGCAGTTACAAGTTGCTGGGCAACGAAGTAGCCAATCTGAAAGAAAAAGAACGCACCCGCCTGCGTAAAGGTGTAATAGGTTTTGTATTTCAAAGCTTTAATCTGATAGACGAACTGAATGTTTTTGAAAATGTGGAATTACCGTTGACTTATCTTGGAATCAAGGCCAGTGAACGTAAGGAGCGTGTTCTGGAAATTTTAAAGCGAATGAACTTGAGTCATCGTGCCAAGCATTTCCCGCAGCAGCTTTCCGGCGGTCAACAACAGCGTGTGGCTATTGCCCGTGCTGTGGTTACTAACCCTAAATTGATCCTCGCCGATGAGCCTACCGGTAATTTGGACTCAAAGAACGGTGCTGAAGTAATGAATCTATTGACCGAACTTAATTTGCTCATCGTGTCATTCATTTGTTTGACGGTAGTGTAGTGGCGAACATTAAAGAATAATAATGAAAGGGTGGTTGTAATGAAACAAATCTATTATGCGATACAATCGACATTACACGGCCGTGGAAGCAATGTGACAAAAATCATATCGCTTTCATTAGGCTTGACTATTGGTGTGCTGCTTTTTTCACAAATAGCATTTGAACTCAATTATGAAAAATGTTACCCTGAGGCCGACCGATTGGTGTTGGTACGTGGAGGAGGAGAGAATGTAAAGACTGGAGAGAAAGGAGAAGGATATGATGATAGCTTGTTTGCTCCGATGGCAGAAGCATTCCGCAGTGATTTGTCACAATGGATTGAAAATGCTACAGTCATTTTCAATTTTGAGACATTAAATGTATTCAAGGATGGTCATAAGCTGAAAGACGTAAACTACGCTTATGTAGATACTTGCTATTTCCGTACTTTCGGCATCAAAGTATTGAAAGGGAATCCTGAGGAATTGCAAAGGGCAGGGAGCATATTCGTTTCTGAAACTTTTGTTCGTGATGTCTTTGGTGGACAGGACCCTGTGGGACAAAAATTATCTTTGGATAAACAGCATGAACTGACAGTCCGTGGTGTTTATCAGGATACTCCGGAAAATACGGCCTATCATTTTGATTTTGTAGCTCCCATTTATGCCGGAGGTGGTTATATAGGGGGTGGAACATGGGGGCGTAATGACATTTATTATACTATTCTCCGTTTGCGCGATGGGGTGGACAGGGAAGAAATCAATCGTCAGATATACAAGGCTATGCAAAAATATTATCCTGATTCTGCTGATGATGAATGGAGAAATTTTTATGATGCACAGCCATTGCCCGAAATTCATTTGGATGACTCAAATACCCGCACTCGCCTTTACATTTATGGTTTTTTGGGCTTTGCCATATTTTTTGTGGCAATCATGAACTATGTATTAGTAGCTATTGCTACCATGAGCCGCAGGGCAAAAAGTATAGGTGTGCATAAGTGTAGTGGTGCCAGTGCAATCAATATTTTCAGTATGTTCCTTTTTGAGACGGGGATTGTGGTATTGATGTCCGTTATAGTGGCCCTCTTTATTATTTTCAATACCAAAGATCTGATAGAAGATTTACTTTCGGTGCAGTTATCCTCACTCTTTACATTGGAAACTTTATGGGTTCCGATACTCATTGTTTTTGTACTGTTCATAGTAGCCGGAGTGCTGCCGGGAAGATTGTTTTCACGCATTCCTGTCACTCAAGTTTTTCGTCGTTACACAGATGGGAAAAAGGGGTGGAAGCGTTCTCTTTTATTTGTACAATTTATGGGGGTATCTTTTGTGATGGGGATTTTGTTAGTATCTTTGATGCAGTATCATCATCTGATTAATAGTGATATGGGTATCCGTACTCCAGGATTGGTGGAGGCGGAAACATGGATGTCACCCGAAGAAGCAGAGAATATGGTTAACGATCTTCGTCGTCAACCCATGGTGGAAAATGCCACCCGTTCTATGCATGGTGTTCTGGGAGAATATTGGACTCGTGGGCTGATTGATAATAGTGGCAAGCGAATAGAAACCTTGATGTATAATCCTTGTGATAAGAATTATGCTGAAACCATGGGGATTACTATTATTGAAGGGAAAGATATGCAGAATGAGGGAGATGTATTGGTCAACGAAGAAGTAGTGCGGCTGATGAAATGGACAGATGGGGCAGTAGGCAAACGGTTGAATGATTTTGATAAAGCCGGAACCATTGTTGGTGTATTCCGTAATGTGCGCAATACGTCTTTTCTTTATAAGCAGTTTCCCGTGGCTTTGGTTTATAGTCATAATACCAGTCACACTTTTGATGTACGTTTAAAGCAGCCATACGATGAGAATTTGAAAAAGCTGAACGAATACATGGAGCAGGTGCATTCCACTAAGGCATTGGAATTTATTCCGATAGATACCATGCTGAAGGAAATCTATCGCAATGTATATCGTTTTCGTAATTCTGTATGGATTACTTCTACTTTTATTTTGCTTATTGTTGTTATGGGGTTGATAGGTTACGTGAATGATGAAACACAACGTCGCAGTAAGGAAATAGCTATCCGTAAGGTGAATGGTGCTGAAGCTTCGACTATTCTTCGGTTGCTGTCCCGTGATATATTATATGTTGCTGTCCCATCGGTCTTGATAGGAATTGTAGTATCGTACTTTACAGGAAAGGCTTGGTTGGATCAATTTGCCGAAACGATAGATATGAATGCGTTGTATTTTGTCGGAACAGCATTGGTGATTATCGCTCTGATAGTGGTGTGTGTCGTTGTTAGAGCTTGGCGTATCGCTAATGAGAATCCGGTAAAGAGTATTAAAGTTGAGTAACTAAATAGATAGCGATGAAGCAATTATATTATGCAATACAAACGATATTACACGGTCGTGGAAGTAATGTGACGAAAGTCATATCGCTTTCATTGGGGCTGACTGTTGGCATCCTGTTGTTCTCGCAGATTGCATTTGAGTTAAGTTATGAAAAATGTTATCCTGAAGCTGGAAATCTAGGAATAGTCCGCGCATATTACCATAATTTGGAAACAGGTGAGTCGATGGGGGACGATGGGGATATCTATGATTATTCCGTTTTTGCTCCGATAGCGGCGGCTTTGGCTGAGAATATGCCAGGAGAAGTGGAAAAAGCTACTTGTATAAATTCTTACACAGCCAACGGTAATTATTATTATTATGAAAATCAATTATTGTCGGATGACGAACAGTGTCTTATGGTGGATACTTGTTTTTTCCAAACCTTTGGCATTCCGGTTTTAAAGGGAAATCCTAACGATTTGATTAACTCCAATACTTTGTTTGTGTCCGAGAGTTTTGCACGCCGTTTTTTTGGTGATGCAGATCCTATAGGTAAAGTGTTAATGTTGGAGCGGAAAACTGAAATGATTGTCCGTGGTGTTTATCGTGATATTCCGGAGAATACCATGTTTAAGGCAGACTTTGTAGTAAGTGTACATAAAGAAGGAGGTTATAAGGATGGAGCCGGATGGGGAGGAAATGATATTTTTTATGCAGTGTTCCGGACCGGAGAAGCTTCGGATATAGAGGTGGTAAACGATAACATCCAGCGGATGGTGGAGAAATACATGCCGACTGAACATAACGGTTGGAAACTGGAACTCAGTGTCATTCCATTGGCAACAAAGCATCAGACTTCTTCAGAAACAACAAAGCGTCTAGTTATCTATGGCTTTTTGGGTTTCTCTATCTTCTTTGTCGCTATTATGAACTATATGCTTATTGTAATTGCTACTTTGGGACGTCGTGCCAAGAGTGTCGGTGTCCATAAGTGCAATGGTGCCAATAATGGGAATATCTTCAGTATGTTTATGATGGAAACGGGCATTATTGTTCTGGTATCCATTCTGGTCTGTGCATTTATCATTTTCAATGCGCGGGATTTGATAGAAGATTTGCTGTCGGTGCGACTTGCATCACTCTTTACATGGGGAACTTTGTGGGTACCGCTGCTGGTTGTTGTACTTTTATTTTTGTTGGCAGGTGTATTGCCCGGACGTATTTTTTCACATATTCCTGTCACACAGGTATTCCGTCGTTATACTGATGGTAAAAAAGGATGGAAACGGTCACTGTTGTTTATACAGTTTACCGGTGTGTCTTTTGTCTTGGGATTATTACTGGTTACGTTAATGCAGTATAGTCATTTGATGAACAGGGATATGGGGATCAATACTGCCGGACTGGTAGAAGCCGAAAGTTGGCTGGACATTGAAATTGTTCCTCATATGCGCGATGAGATCCGGCGTCAGCCTATGGTAGAGAGCGTGGCTACAGCCAGCCATAGTGTATTGGGCCAATATTGGACAAAAGGATTGATGGGCAGTGACGGCAAGTGTATAGGTGTTCTTAATATGAACTATGTGGATTTTAATTATCCGGATGTGGTAGGCATTACGATTATAGAAGGAAAGCCGATGACCCATGCCAAAGATCTGCTGGTGAATGAAGAGATAGTCCGGCTTAAGAAATGGACGGATGGAGCCGTAGGAAAACCTTTTGATGAGATTAAGGAAGGAACTATAGTAGGTGTGTTCCGTGATGTGCGCAATCAAAGTTTCTATCAGGCGCAGCAACCCATTGTGCTGATAGGTGGTAATGCGTTTAATCATACCTTCAATGTACGGTTGAAAGAACCCTACGATGAAAATTTGAAGCGCCTGAATGAATTCATGGACAAAACTTTTCCACAAGTGGCTTTAACATTCCATACAGTGGATGATATGCTGTCCGAAATCTATAAAGATGTATATCGTTTCCGCAATTCTGTCCTTATCACTTCCGGTTTTATCCTGCTTATAGTGATTATGGGGCTGATAGGTTATGTAAACGATGAAACGCAACGTCGCAGTAAGGAGATAGCTATTCGTAAAGTGAATGGTGCGGAAGCATCAAACATTCTCCGTCTGCTGGTATGTGATATTCTATATGTTTCTATTCCTTCTATTTTACTCGGAATTGTTATAGCTTATTTTATTGGGAAAGCATGGTTGGAACAGTTTGCGGAACAGGTTGATCTTAATCCGTTACTCTTTTTGGCTACGGCTTTAGTTGTAGCGATTATTATTGTGGCTTGTGTGGTGCTTAAGGCATGGCATATCGCTAATGAGAATCCGGTAAATAGCATTAAGAGTGAGTAGTGTATTGGGAAAAAGGAGAGCGGGATGATATGTGTTGGGTATCATCCCACTTTTTTCTTTTTACCTGATTCCTGTGAAATTTACATTGACACCATCCAATGTGCCTTTTAAGAAGTTTCCGGCCAACCATACATTTTCAAAATATGAAATGTCACTGGGACCGTAAACCATACGGATGCATGTCTGTGCGCTGTTATCCCATCTCCATTCAAAATTGTACCTGTCTTCGGTTACATAGCCGTTCCGATGTTCTATTCGTATGATGTCTGTGCCTGTTCTATTTTCGTAAAAGTCTAGTCGTTGTGTGTAGTATTCACCGTCTTGTTCCCAAGTTTCCTGCCAGGTCCGGCTGCATAGTTCCCGAGTGGTTCTGTAATATATTTCGCTGTAATCATCATCATCGTACCAACTTTCTATGGATAATTCACAGGAGGTTAGGTTAACCATTATTATCAGTACAACTACCATTCCGAAGTATTTCAGTATTTTTGTTCTCATATCCGTTAATTTTAAAATTTGTTTTTCTTATGTCACAAAGATAAGTGGAGGGAATGATACAATAAACGGAATATTCCTATTTGTAAAGGAGAGTTTCCCTATTTGTAATAGGAAAATTCCTATGGTGAGGAGAGGGGAATAAGGTCTGTCTTATTTCTTTTACTATTAAACTGTAAGTTACAAAAAGAGGCTGTCCATTGGTGA
>MNQS01000154.1:0-1046 GCA_001915545.1 Bacteroides sp. 43_108
TGCCTGTATCGACAAAGAGTGTCCACGGGGTGAAATCGGTCATAAATCTAGGGCTTGTTTGGATGTATTCGTTGAAGAATACAGCGTTCATAAATAGTTTATTTTACCGAATCGGTTAGGAATGGAAATTGATCTTATCGGCAAAAATAATGTATAAGATCATGTAGATTGCATATTTAACTATATATTTATCCCGATTCTTTTAGTCATAGGCTGATTAAAAAAATGTTTTTGAAAAATATAGGATAGATGAGGATTGGTTATGCTGTAGTCTACTTCATTACCCTATATTAAATTCAAATGTTTCATTTTATATCTTTAAGAATATAAGTAACCTTGGAACCTTTATTGAATGCTCCTTTCCATTTGCCACTCATCTCTATAGTTTCTCCTTTGTCATTTTCAAAAATAGCCAAATAGGTTGCTGTATATTCTTTGATATATATTTTACATTCAGTCGTTACTTTTGTATGTGGAGAAAGTTTTAGTGTTTCTTTTGATTTATATAGAGGGGAAAGCACTGTTTCGTTAAGGGACAGAGGTGCATGTAAGTCGGATGATAATTTTCTATATTCAGAGCTCAAGGTACTGGCATTAGCTGTAATATCAACCAATATATTCTCTTTTAAAGTCAAAGAATTGAATAGTTCCGGGTCGTCACTGTAAAATTGTGATGTTTCTTTTATGTTTTCTTCAAATGAAAAAGTGATAGACATAGGTTCTTCTGTATTGTTGCTGGTTGTTTTAGGAGGCAACTCAATTGTATCGACTTTCTCGGCATCATCTGCACTAAGTTTCCATTGAATAGATTGCAACTGATAACTGTTGATATCCAGTTCATCATTGCTGCTGCAAGAGTATATAAACAATGTACATAGGGCGGTGATCAATGCTTTACATGATTTCTTGAGTATTAGCATAATATTCTAGATTTTATGGTTAATGGGTGTTTTGTTTCAAAGATAGGAAATAAAGTGGTACTATAGCCCAACTGCTTGTTCTTTTATGTATTAATTTTTATTAATGGGTTAATGGCGGATAGGCTA
>MNQS01000154.1:1054-9997 GCA_001915545.1 Bacteroides sp. 43_108
AGAGGATGAAACATGAATAAAAAATAATGTTAAAAGACAAGTGGCGACGCAGTATTTAAGCCAATTTTTCATTTAATCATTAAAACAATAAAAAGAATTAAGTTTCTTTCTTGGAAACCGATTCTTTTATTTAATTTTGCAAACCCTAATAATTATAAAGAAGAAAATGAAAAAAATGAAATTGGCAGCAATATTTGCTGGGTTAGTATCGGTGTTTACTTTTAGTTCTTGTTTGAATGATGGTGATAGCGGCCCCAATTATGATCTTTATGAGATCGTTACTGTGGAAGATGGTAGTATTTTTGGTGGACCTGTCCTGAAAGGAGATGCACGGGGATATACTTATACTCCAGTGGCTTCAAGTGTATTGGCCGGTCTTAAGGCATCTGATGGCAGTTATTACAAGCGTGTGCAGGTAGGGATCAAACTGATGGAAGGAGAAGCGATTACAGAGGGGAAAAAGTCTTATAAGGTAAGTGAAGTTGGCCTAATAGCTATTTTGAATTATAAAGATTTTAATGTTCAGGCTGATACATTGAAAAATGAGTATGCACTAGTGTCATTGGAGGATTCTAATAATAAGATATGGGCTATAAATGGATATGTCAACGTACCTTTTACCTTTAAAACTAAAGAACAGCTGAACATGAATGATTTCCATTTATATGCTGTAGAAGCCAAGGAGGATACATTGGTGACAAGACTTCGACAGACCAAAGGGGCTGATGATGCTTATCAGACAGGAGGTGCTTTGATTAGTTTCCATATGCCTTTTAATGATATGGAATTTCGTGACATTTTCGATCAAGTAGTGCCTAAGAGTGATACTATTGTAGTTAAGGTGACTGCAAAGGGAGAAAATGACAAAGAACTTGTTTCTACAGTGAAATGTAGTGCTTCGAATATGCAAGGAAGTTATTAATAATACTTTATTATATAGTGAAATCCCCTTCAGTTACGGTTGAAGGGGATTTTTATTTAATGGAACTATGTGGTTCAATTTATAAGATAAGGGGGGGAAGAAATTTGACGGGGCCTACTTCTTATTTTCCTGTTCATATCTTTCTTTAGATTCAGTATATACCTTCTGCGTGTGAAAAGAGTTGACATGAATTTTTAAACGGTTCGATCTTTCTGCTGCCGTAATAACAACATATCACATTCGTTCCTGTTGCATAAGCCTTTTCTCTTCCCTGATTAAGCCTTTTTATACGGATGTATTCTATCTCCATAGCCTTTGGAGTTGTTTCCATAAGCTTTGGAGTTATCTCCCAAGGCTATGGAGTTAACTCCAAAGGCTTGCGGAGATAAAACAAACAGGAAGAAAACCCTTAACCATAGGGCAGGAAAGGTTTAGAGATATGGATAAGATCTTTTAAGGATGAATCTGATTATAAAGTTACGCATATGTATCAAAAACTTTGCAGGAACATGAAAGAAACGTCCTCTGATCATCTCCCGCAATGGGTGTAATTCCCTTTGGCAGACTTATTTTGGTCTGTCATACAAACCATCCCTAAAAAATGACGAGTGTTCATACAGGGTATCACAAACAACCGCATGAAAAAAATCTCCACTAAGTTTCTACTGCTCCGAAACAAGACTGTTTCAAGACGATAAATAATTAAAAAGCAAAAAACGGACGTACATTCCAATAAGCTTTTTTATCATATCCTTGCAAACAGACTCTATCCCAATTAGGATATTCAGGATCATCAATGTGCCAAAGTAACATCCAGCATCTGTCTTTATCATATTGGGAACTGCAACTGAAGCCAAGTCTGTAGGTATCACTAAACTGCGGTAACGAATTACCTACTTTAGATAACTGTATAGTCAATTTATCCAGTGTTTCTTGTCCCCATCCTGTGTCGTTTAGGCCGTTACTGGTTTCATTTCGAAAATCTCTTGGAGATTTTCCACAAATATTCACCAGCATATCAAACCATTGTCCGATACTCGGTACGAACCATGGACTGCGATTAAGTCCATCAGGAATTTTGTTACTGTTTCTATATTTTCTTATTGATTCAAAAGCACTGTAACTACCCTGTACATTAGCAGTATAATTCTTCAACATTTGTTCTGTTTCAGAATAACCGTTCATATTCTTCTCAATTTCATCATCTTTTGTCATTGGAGTAATCCCTTCTTCGATTCGTTCCATTCCCCCCCAACGACCGGTCCCTAAATTTTCAAACCCCATTACATAAGCATGATTCCAACCGTTTTCATTGCATTTTACATCTGTCATTTTTTTAGAATCGCAAGTAATGACCATTCCAATAGCATTCTGATAATCATATATTTTCCCGTTTTCTTCCAGCATGCCGTCTCCGGGATGTATCTCTATTCGTTTTTCGGTTTCATTCTGAAAGACAAAATCTCCGGGATAAAGTTTTCTTTCTGTGCTTCCTTTGCCGGGTACAGGGCTGATTACTTTCAGAGTATAGCATTTCCCAGAAGCAAAAGTGATGGAACTGCCCGAATAGTTTATCTTTGTATTCGTATTATTTCTGCCGTCGGCGGTTACATAGCTTCCGGTAATTCTGGCATTTTTTTGTGATGGGACAATGGCGCAGAATTTTACAGAATCGATCTGATATGGAGTAATGCCATTCAAGTTCACATTGATAGCTGCTGAGTCTGTTCCTAAAATTCTTGATTCTTTGTGGTAAACAAAACCTGCATTTTCGGGTGCAAAACAACCTATGTATGCTTGTGGTTGCAGCACAAGCAATGTAAATTGGTGTTTAAACTGCAGGTTCAGGATTATTCCGGAAGAATTGCCGGTAGTAGGTACGCCAGTAGCAATCAGCAGGTCGCTCACAGTATGCTTTTCTTTTGTGGATTGGTCTTTCGAAGGTTGCAGTTTCTCATTCCTGGTCAACGAAGCAATAGCTTCATCTGTATCCTTTGAAACATCTAGTGTGATATTCTTCCTATATGGATAGTATGCGATGTAACTCGCTCCATCATACCAATAGAGTGTCTTGCTGTTTTCAACCGGATTCCAACTATCATTTGACACGTTATAAACCAATGGGATATTGTTAATGTCATCCACTATTGTGCCATCTTTTATGGAGAATATACCAATAGAATCACCGTCTACAAATTCTGTTTTAAGATGTTCATCTGTCACAGAAGCACGTGTGGAAGGCTTTTCGGAACCGGGAACGTTTTCAAACCCGGTTGCTGTTGCTCGAACAGTGAGAGGAGTTCCATTGTAGCAGTCCGTTCTTTTTCCATTATTTGTTTCATTTTCGTCGGTGCATGCACTACAAATCAAGAGGATGCTCCAAAAGATTATGCCGGTGAAAGATTTCATTTTTCTTTGTTATTATCTTGTTTAAAATTAGCACCTTAGTACAAGGCTGATTTTTATTTGTCCCATTAATTCGTTATTTGTTTCTCTTCTGTTCCATTTACCGTTTCAGAATCCGTGCCTCCTTCCCATGATGCGATATCATTTTCTGACATCACGGAAATAGTTTTTCTTGAGATACCGATGGTATAACTTACAGAAGCTCCCGGATTCCAAGTGTCAGTAGAAGGTAAAGATTGATTTTCTATGCAGATAGCTTGAGTAATGGCATTATTATTTCCGTCTTTTGCCGCATATTGATAAGTGATGCTGAACTGACTTCCTTTTCCGGCAGGAAGCAGGAAAAAAGTAGCTAACAATTTCTTTTCTTCCGCAATAGTATTCGGTACAGGGAAATTGGTTATGTCAGCGGTAAAAGTTTCTTTCTTGTCAGGTGATGGAAATGCCCACAGCCAGCCTTTGTCGCTATCAGTCGTAGGAGTATAATAGGTCAGTATTCCGCTTTTTATTCCCGTAATGGAGAAAAAGGTTACGGACTTTTCCTCCGTATCATCATTACTTTTTACATAAACATTGATCTTGGTTAGTGTATGGCGCAGTTTAAAACTTACATTGCCATTGTTTTGATTCATAACCGGAGTTGCAGCGAGAAAATCTATCTGTTTGTTTTCGGCTGTGGGAACGGTATAACTCAACATCGGAAATCCATTTGAACTCTCTTTGTCTTGAACGAAAAAGTTGCTACTTGCTGTTTCATTTATATAAGGAGCATAAGCAAAGAAACTGATTTTATCTGTTGTTGAATTGTCCGGCCAGAACTTGACCGGACTATAAGACCATGTGCCGTCTGTTTGTTTACCAACAAGCTGGTTATACATGAAATTCGGTGTTGCGGCATCTTTATTGAAATTTCCGTGTGTGAAGTAGGCAAACACACCGATAGTTTCAAGATCACTTGTTGTGGTATACTCTTTAACAGATCTCATTACCGGAACGTTTCCTGAAAAGCTGATAGGGATATTTTCTTGGGGAAATTTGTTCGTACCCTCTTCCTGGGTACAAGCTCCCAATAACAAAGTTGCAGCAAGGAAAATGCCATACAATTGTTTCACCCTTATGCTTTCTGTTTTTCGATTCATGTTTCTTTTTCTATTTTATTGTACGTCCGTGCTTTTTTAACCGTAGTGACAGGGAAGAAACATTCAACCCTGTCCGGTCTGTTTTCTTTCCATAGCCAGTATGTATCATGTTTTGGCTGCAAAAGGAAATTATTTCTCTACATTAATATCAGAGTCGCTATCATCAGTCCAACCTTCCATATTATCCTCCACCGTAATCTTAATGGCATTCATCTTGATAGTCAATACGTAGGTATGTTTCGTTCCTTTCTTGAACGTATTTTTCGGTAGTGAAACTTCTTTGTTTGTTATGGTACTTGTCAGATTACTTGTGTCGGTCACTTTGGTTACGATGTCATAATTGATTTTCAGTTTTAAGTCACCTGCGTTGGTGGTACCGTTTTTGTTATTTACCGGAATAAAGTAAAGAGCTTCTGTATCTGAGAATAACGCGGTTGCATTCTGGTCATCACTTACATTGATAGAACTTTTATTATATCCCCATTGGTCGGTGGTTGTTTTATTTAAAAAATCACTCAGGTCTTGTTCTGTTGAAAAATAAGATGCGTCAGGAGATATGGCTTCCCAAGTGTCGTTATCGAATTTATAAACAGCCTTGTTGTAAAGTGTTGTACTTCCTGGATCTAACTTTAATCCCGTTACAAAAATTTTGGTATCAGTACCTAAGTTCACATCTGGCTTCACCTTGATATTGGCTATTTGGGTAAGTACGTGACTAAACTTGAACTGAACCGTCCCCTTATTACTTTCATTAGTTTGGTCTTGTATGGCAGTATGGCAGTCTGTTACCAAATCTATCATATCTTTCCAGTTATTAGAAGTCTTTACCTCAAAGGTGATTGTCGGAGCGCCTTTGGCATTCTGTCCTGATAAAGTTATTTTTTGGTCTGTTCCAACTTCCGGTTTGGATTCATAAGGCGCATAAGCAAAGAATGTTATTTTCTTATCATCTATTGGCCAAAAACGTAAATTAGTATATCCCCAACTATCAGAAGTCCATGTAGCATGTTCATTGTACATGAAATTAGGTGTTGTGTTTCCTTTTTCACTATTCCATCCCGCACTGCTTGTCTGATAGGCAAAAATACCGAAACCGGCATTTGCTTTCAATGTGGACGTTGTAGTTTCCGTTCCTCTGGTCTGTACTTCCGTATATACGTCCAACCCGATTGTCCGGTTCGTATCCGGATTCATTTCTGTCATTTCATTCTGTGAGCAACCAGCTATAGTCAGTGTTGCCATCACCATCAATAAACTTTTCACTTCCATTTTCTACTTTTTTTAAAATTAATATTATAACTACCCATATCTGTCATATATCTATATCGCTGTTCACTTCATCGTTCCATTTATCTACATCAGCGTCAAATCCTGAGCTACCTTCTGTTTTTACATTCGGCACGGTCTTTTCACATGCCATGTCAATAAAAACGCTCATAGTTCCGTCTTCTTCATCCAACCGTCTTATTGCCAAATCGTTAAAACTTTCTTCAAATATGGTCTTCCCGTCTACTAACTTTGCTTTCAGATGTAGGTTGTGTGGAATCTCTACATCGAAGCCGAACACACTAATAGTAGTGCTCAGCGTTCCTTCTGTTACCGAGCCGGAATCATAAATGGGATTGCTTAAGCGTAGCACTTGTGTTACTGTCTTTTCCGAATTTTGTTTCGAAACGAGAAATATGGATTCTGCAATGCCGTCTAATGTGCAGGTAGCTTTTCGTATGTTGTTCATTCCTTTGATACGGATTTTAACCGTTATTTTTTGAGTCAGTTTTTTGGGGGTGAAGCGTAAGTGACAACTATTTTCGTTCCTGGTGGAATTTCGGTTACTTTGTTGGGTAATGGCTGATGAATAGTTTTCCGGCATATCAGAAGTCACTTCAAAGCCTTCGATATAATCAGCGGCAAGTTCGTCAGGACTTTCCATAATAATTCTTTCAGAGGATGATTCGTTCCTTATTTCCATCTTCTTTACATAGGCTTCTAGCGTCTGGTAGTTTTCTTCTCCTCTGAAACAGAGGTTACCAAAATCATCGAATGAACGGTTGAAAAGGACGACGTTGTAACATCCTTCTTTCAAGCATAGGGTCTTGTATGTACGGTCACCCATCAGTGCTACAAAAGGAGTGCTGCCATCGGTAGGGTAGAATATGGCGGTAGCACCATAATCCTGCTCTTTTTCATTCAGTCCTGACTGACTCCAATCGGCACTGATTGTTATTGTTGCTTCGGGCGAATAAGTCAGTTCGCGTCGGTTACAGGCAACTAACAAGAAAACAAAAAGGTAAAGGATATATAATGTCGGGGATATTCTCATTTTGCACCTCCTTTCTTTGCCTTGTGTTTGAGTAGCCATACCAGTGTATGGTAATTCCTAGAAACGGATGTATAACGATAAGTGGCTATATTTATGGTTTGAAGTACGTTCAATAGGGATATTTGCAATAATGGGCGACTAAATTCATATGAGAAAAGGATTCTTGTTTCTTTGTTTGGTAAAAGGCGGATGAGTTGTACTTTTTCCAGCTTATTAAGTAAATCTTTCCATTCTTCGTTTTGAAGGAGGAATTTGACCGGTTGCAGAACTTTGCTAGAAGAAAGGTCATGCAGTACGGCGATGGCTATTTGTGCACGTGTATATACGGATAACATGATAAACTTACTTTGTTAAGTCATTACTTACCAAGTAATAGCTTATATTTTTCTCACAGGGTGAGGAAAAGCGTTTTCTTATTCTGTATTTAATAAGAAAAAACATTTCGTCGGATAGAAAAAGATGTAAGAAATATGATTCCGTTTTTGAGATGTCAAAAATGGAAAGAGGTGTCGTGTAATTTTGTAAATTAGTTAAAGTACTGACAGATGCAATATTGTGCTTGTGCTTATGTGTTTTTCTATAATTGAATAAAATATAGTGGATTAATACAGATTTATAAGCTTTTTCTTTGGATTTATGAGGAAATATTCCCTACTTTGTGAAAGTAATCATCCATTACTTGGTAAGTAATTCTTCTTTTATTTGAATGGCTGTCATATGATATTCCTCATGCCACTTCCTTTTCTCCATTATGTGCTACTACCGAGATTATCAGTTCGTCATTGGCTATATCTACCTTTTCGTTTTCAAATGGTTTCAAGTAAGTTTCTGTCACCTTAATGGAAGAGTGTCCCAATGCCTTGCAGATAATACCGATATTTACTCCTGCATGAAATGCTAATGTCGCCCATGTATGGCGCGGCGTGTATGAACTGAGCTTTACATCAGGCAGTAACAATGTCGCTATTTTTTCTAGCTTCAAGTTGAAGTTGCGCAGTACTCGGAGATAGTTCATATATAGCTCTTTATCTTTTTTTATTTTTCCATTTTTCTGACTCTGTTCCTTTGCTGCGTTTTTTTTGTCTAGAATCGGAAATAGATAAATGGAATCATAATTCATATTCTTGAACTTCTCTATCAGTTTCATTGCTTCTTTAGGAATGCGCACTGTTATCTGTCGTCCTGTTTTGTGACGGCTATATACAATATATTTTCCTTTCACATCTTGTTTTCGTAGATGGGCAAGGTCAATGAATGGCATTCCCCGGAATAGAAACATTAGTAAGAAATATGCCAATGCACATTGCATCTCTTTGGGCAATTTTTCTATATCGGTGTGCAGTAGTGTATTCATTTGTTTTGTATCCAGTGCTCGTTTGGTCTGTGATTCTACCTTTGTGTATACATTATCGAATAGCTTCGGGTTATAAGGCAATATTTTTTTATCGGCAAGTCGGTTATATACAGCTTTCAGGGTTCGCATATAGGTTGATATAGTATTCAAACTCAGGCCTTTCGGTACTCCATGTTTTCTATCTGACCTTTTCTTGTCGGTCTTTTTGTTTCTTGTTCCTTCCAGTCTCATCCATTCCTCATACTCTTTTAACCTGCCAGATGTGAAAGCTTCATCTATTGGCACAGGTGTTCCTTTTCCTCCGTAAAACTCCGTAACGGATTTCAGTGTATAAGTATATGTATGTACTGCTGACCATTTTTTGTCTATTTCCAACTGTTTGATTACTACTTGCATGTAAGATGCCAAGTCTGGTAATTTTATGGCTTTTGCCACTTCTGCATTTTTTTCTTTGTCATCCATAATACTTTGATTTTAATTTCGCATCGTGCATAATTTCTGTAACAGCTATGCCGATGGGAAAGTTTTGGGATGCGAAATTTTTATTTTGACCTAATGAATTTAGAATATCACTGGTTGAATATATCGAAAGATAAGCATATATTCTCCGGAAGTTATCTTTCTTTTTGATTAAGGTATAGAAGAATTTCTCTAAATGTATTATTATGAGATGAAATAATCTTCGAATCAAATAAAGAAAGTCTGAATCTATAATAAAAGTAGGCTTATTTTTTTGATTCCCCCAAGAGAAGTATGCGTTTTTTTATTCGTTTATTCCAGTGAATTAATTACCTTTGCATTT
>MNQS01000155.1 GCA_001915545.1 Bacteroides sp. 43_108
CATCCTTTCACATGATGCCAATATCCCTGATGCACTTCACTTTATTGAGGATATCCGTACACTGGAACTTTCCCCGATAAGCACTATTGTAGAACGTATCCGTCAGCTATACCCTGATGCCATGATAATGCTTCATGCTTCTTTGGAGTGTACCAACTTCTCGAAAGCCAAAGGCGGTCAGCCGAGAGATGCCGACAGCCGAACGTTGGCAGAACATCTCTTCCGTTATATTGATGTTATAGACCCTGACTACATTCAGATTGAAAATGTAGAAGAGTTTATGTCATGGGGAGATATGGATGAGAATGGGAAACCTATCAGCATGGACAAAGGCCGGCTTTATCAAAAGTGGGTGCGCAATGTCAAGAAGTACGGTTACAACTTTGAGCACCGCATCTTAAATGCTGCCGACTTCGGTGCCTACACCACAAGAAAACGCTTCTTCGGCATCTTTGCTAAAAAGAACTTGCCGATAGTATTCCCTGAACCGACCCACTGTAAAGGTGGTAGGCAAGATATGTTCTCGCGGCTGGAGAAGTGGAAGCCGGTAAAAGATGTGCTTGATTTCTCTGATGAAGGAACTACCATCTTCAGGGAAAAGCCTCTTGCAGAGAAAACGCTTGAACGTATCTATGCTGGACTTATCAAGTTTGTAGCCGGAGGAAAGGATGCTTTCCTTTCCCGTTACAATACGGTTCGCCCTCAAGACACATGCAAATCAGTTGATGAACCATGCGGAGTGTTGACTACTGAAAACCGCTTTGCAAAGGTACAGGTAAGTTTCCTCTCCAAACAGTTCAGCGGACATCCCGAAAGCAAGAATGTGTCTGTAGAAGAACCGGCAGGTGCAATCACCTGCAAAGACCACCATGTTTTTGTTTCTGCTTATTATGGAAATGGACATAATCATTCGGTAGACCTTCCAGCTCCAACGGTCACAACGAAGGACAGGATGGCTTTAATTGAAAGCCGATTTATGTGTTCTTATAACTTTAAGGATACAGGAAAGGATATTAATCAGCCTTGTCCTACACTTCTGACTAAAGACAGACTTTCCCTTGTATCTCCATTTTTTATGAATCAATATTCTGGAGGTGGTCAGGTGTCTGATATAAACTCGCCATGCCCCGCTGTTACCACAACACCGAAACAAAACTTGGTAACATGCCAGCCGTGGATAATGAATACTGCATTCTCAAATGTAGGTAGCAGTATAGAGGAACCCTCCCAGACCATTACCGCAAACAGGAAATGGCACTATCTGATGAATCCACAGTTCAACAGTGCTGGCGGCTCTGTTGATAGCCCCTGCTTCACATTAATAGCCCGCATGGATAAGATGCCGCCCTATCTGGTAGCAACAGAAAGCGGTCAGGTAGCGATTGAAATCTACGACAATGATAGTCCTATGACCGTGAAGATAAAGGAGTTCATGGCACTGTATGGCATAGTGGATATTAAAATGCGGATGCTTCGCATTCCGGAACTCAAAAAGATTATGGGATTCCCTGAAGATTATGTTTTAATAGGCACACAAGCTGACCAAAAGAAATTTATCGGGAATGCGGTGGAGGTTACACAAGCGAGAAAAAATACTGAAGCACTTTGCAAAGTATTGAGAAAGTTGAGATTGAAGAAATCAAAAGAAATAGCTTAATGGAAAATGGAAAACTTATATTAGATGCCTGTTGTGGCAGTAGAATGTTTTGGTTTGACAAATATAATCCTCTTGCCTTATTTGTTGACAAACGTTCGGAAACACTTACGGCCAAGGACAGGGGTAAGACAAGAATCATAGAAATAAAGCCGGATGTAATAGCTGATTTCACCAACCTTCCATTTGAAGACAATTCTTTCTACATGGTGGTGTTCGACCCACCGCACCTGAAAACACTTGGTGCAACCTCATGGATGGCTAAAAAGTACGGAAAACTGCCGAAAGACTGGCAGTCACTCATACACGATGGATTTACTGAGTGTATGCGCGTCTTGAAGCCTTACGGCACTCTTGTATTCAAATGGAATGAAAGTGAGATTAAATCCTCGGAAGTTTTGTCTGCCATCCCGTTTAAACCTCTATTTGGGCATACCACTGGAAGACAGAGCAAGACAATATGGATGTGTTTTATGAAACTGCCAATTAACGAATAACCCGAACAGAAATGAATCTACAATCTAAAATAGCTTATTCCATCGCTTTGCTTCGCAAATGTGAACAAATGGCACTTGATTATGACCCAGAGAATGGTTTTTATTTAGCGTTCTCAGGTGGTAAGGATAGTCAAGCCCTTTACCATCTTGCAGTAATGGCAGGAGTAAAATTTAAGGCTCACATGAGCCTTACAAGTGTTGACCCACCGGAAGTAATTCGTTTTGTAAAACAGAACTACCCGGATGTAGAATTGATTAAGCCAAAGATATCTATCTATGATATGGCTTTGAAAAAACACTTATTGCCTACAAGATCAATCCGTTGGTGTTGCGCTGAATTTAAAGAGATATCCGGTGCTGGCAAGGTTACATTGATTGGCGTTAGAAAAGCAGAAAGCGCCCGGCGCTCTAAGCGTGAAGAGATTGAAATAAGCGGTCATAAATTTAGCGGCAACTTCGACCAATTCTCTGAACACAAAGAAAAGATGGTTACTTGCGTGGGAGGAAAGGATAAAATACTTGTTTCTCCAATAATTCACTGGACTGATAGGGACGTATGGCAGTTTTTGAATGGGAATAGCATAGAGCATTGCTCGTTGTATGATGAAGGCTATAAGCGCATCGGATGTATTATCTGCCCAATGTCTAACTATAAGCAGAAGCTAAAAGATTGTCGGCGTTTCCCTCATGCGAAACATAAATGGATTCAGACCATACAAAAGTTGATTGATGCCGGATATCTCAACCACAACTTTACCGATGCAGAGTTTGGGTTTAATTGGTGGATAAGCGATAAAAATTTTGACCAATATTATGCAGACGAAGTACTGCAACAGAAAATTGAGTTTAACGTATAACGGAACAATTATGAATCAAAAAGCAAAAGATTATATCAGACGTAACACTTTGGATTTGGAAAGTGACAACCGGATGGATTCTACTGGCTATGTGCAATATGCCATATCAGAAGCAAAAGCTTATGCAGCAATAGTAATAGCCGAAGAAGAAATGAGACAAAAAGCCATTGAAGCATTCAAATTTGCCGTTGATGGTTATTTCATAATTGGCGGTACCGATTATTCAGCTAGGAGATTAAATGAATTTATTAAAAAACTTGACTCTTAACAAAATCAGAAAGGAATAAAATGATAATAGCTTGGTTTAGTTGCGGTGTAACATCCGCAGTTGCTTGTAAGATAGCACTAAGTCTGTATGATGATGTGCAGATTTACTACATCGAAACAGGTTCCGGGCATCCAGATAATGTCCGATTTATCTCAGATTGCGAGAGATGGTACGGGCAGCCAATTCATACCATTCGCAGCGATAAGTTTTTCAACGTAAAAGATGTACTGATTAAAAAACGGTACATCAATGGTCCTACTGGTGCAGCTTGCACATTCGAACTAAAGAAACAAGTCCGTTACAAGCTGGAGAAGGAACTTGGTTCTTGGGACGGTCAAGTTTGGGGATTCGACTTTGACCCGAAAGAAATCAATCGAGCTATCCGCTTTAAACAGCAATATCCTGATACAAAGCCGTTGTTCCTACTTATCGAGCGACAGATAACCAAAAAGGATGCAATGGGAATGCTTTGGAAAGCCGGCATTGAAATCCCAGCTATGTACAAGATGGGCTATAATAACAATAATTGTATCGGTTGTGTCAAAGGTGGAATGGGCTACTGGAATAAGATACGGAAGGATTTCCCGAAAGTGTTTGACCGGATGGCAAAAATTGAACGAGAAGTAGGAGCAACGTGTCTGAAAGACCAATCTGGAAAAATATTTCTTGATGAGCTTTCTCCTAACCGTGGAGAAATGCCGGAAGAATTTATACCGGATTGCTCTCTTATATGCCAAATAGAATTTCAAGAATTACTTGACCGGCAGGTAGAACGAGTTTTAAAAGAAGAAATCAGTATTAATGATGTAACCTAATTAGCTTCAAACTAAGAAAAAAAGGAACTAAAAGATGATACTTACTACTGGTAAGATAGTATTCGTTACCGATCCAGATGAATCAGACTGCTATATTGAGAACTTAAGGACGGAGTACAACACAAATCTTTTACAATAGTATTTACAACCGATTATTGATCAATATTTTATAGGTGATAAGTCAGAAATATGGTTGTTGTCTTTAATTGTACATTCTAAAGGGTGAAGATTTAACGTTTTTATTGATTCTTAACTCCTTCGGAAAACCAACTTAAGCTGTTTCTTCTTTTTCAGCACAATTTGCTTTGTATATTCCACTACTATTTTTGGCTCATTGCAAAAGTATAGAATTTTTTGTTTTGATAGAAAAATCGAAATGTTTGCAGTACAGCAGAAAAAGTATTATCTTTGCATCAACAATTTCCGCCACGCCTCTTTACAATGCGTACCAAGGCGGAACTTATTTTTATATACATATGATAACATACACTAAGCAGCCCATAAGTATTGCTGACCAAATAGCAATGTTGAAAAACAGGGGACTTCTGTTTGAAAAGTGAATTGCAACTTTATCTAAATAACAATGAAAAGAATCTTTTTGGCATGTATTTGCTATCTGTTGATTTTGCCTACAGGCTTATGGGCAAAACGAATCATTAAGGTGGCGTGCGTGGGCAACAGTATCACGTACGGTGCAGGTATTTCCAACCGGGAGAAAAACTCTTATCCCGCCCAGTTGCAGTATTACTTGGGCGATGATTACGAAGTCCGCAACTTCGGTTCGAACGGAGCAACAGCGCAGTCGGACGGCGATTATCCGTATGTCCGTACTGGGGTGTACGGCGAATCGAAGAACTTTCTTCCGGACATTGTCCTGATTAAATTGGGAACGAACGACACCAAGCCGCAGAACTGGAAAGACGAAAAGCATTTTATGGAAGAATATCAAACGCTTATCGATACCTACCGCTCGCTGGATTCGCATCCGCAGGTGATTCTGCTCACTCCGGTGCGTTGCTTCCTTACCGAGAAGAACACCATCAGTCCGCGCATTATCGAAGAAAAGGTACGTTTGGTAGTCGAACAGCTGGCTTACGATAACGGACTGGGTATTATTAATCTGCATAATCTGTTTGGCAACCAGTGGGATCAGGCCATTATGCCGGACCGTTTGCATCCGTCTTCTATCGGTGCGGGTGCGATGGCGCGTAAAATCGGCGATTACCTGCTGAATACAGTTCAAAGTAAGCCGGCAGCCATTGTACCCGAAAATGCGACCTCCTTTAATTTTCACGGTTATCAGGGATACGATTTCCAGTTGGATGGGGTTCCTTGCAAAGTGGTACGTCCGGCTAAAGAAGCACAGGGAAGACCCTGGATATGGCGGGCTCGTTTCTGGGGACATGAGCCACAGACCGACATCGACTTGCTGGAGCAAGGTTTCCATGTGGTATATTGCGATGTAGCCGACTTGTATGGTGCCGATAAGGCAGTAAAACGTTGGAACAAGTTTTACAAATATCTGGTGAAGAATGGTTTTCATAAAAAGGCCGTACTGGAGGGCATGAGCCGTGGCGGACTGATTGTTTACAACTGGGCTGCACAGAACTCTGATAAAGTGGCTTGCATCTATGCCGATGCACCGGTCATGGACATCAAGAGCTGGCCGATGGGAAAAGGTGCTTATGCAGGTTCGGCCGAGGATGTGACACGGATGCTGGCAGCCTACGGCTTTAAGAATGAGGAACAGGCTTTGCGCTGGAAAAAGAATCCGCTGAATCATGCGGCCAAGATTGCACAAGCAGACATTCCGGTACTGCACGTAGTGGGCGATGCAGACGATATTGTTCCGGTGTCAGAGAATACAGCCCTTTTCGAAGCAGAAATGAAACGTCTCGGTGCCCCGATTACCGTGATTCACAAACCGGGTATCGGCCATCATCCGCATTCACTGAACAATCCCGAATCCATTGTACGTTTCATACTGAAAGCTACCGGCCGGTGGTCCAACAATTGTACCCATGCCGTTCCCGGAAACGAGTATCGCTCGGCTGCCGGATGGGTGGAAGGCTCGGAGTGGCATTCGGTGGCACAGGATATCGAAACCACGCTGAACGAACGTAAACTGAAACTGCTGTTGCTGGGCAATTCCATTACGCAAGGTTGGGGCGGCATGCGTAAGCTCGTCAGCTACAAACCGGGCAAGCAGGCCATGGACGACGCTTTGGGACAGGGAAACTGGGAAAGTGCCGGTATCTCGGGTGACCGTACGCAGAACTTGCTTTGGCGTGTCCGTTACGGAAACTATAACCGGTGTACTCCGGAATATGTGGTGATTGCCATCGGAATCAATAATCTGGTAATCGGTCAGGACACAGCAGACGATACGGCTGAAGGTATCATCGCTGTTACGGAAGAGGCCTGCAGGCAGTTCCCTGATTCAAAGATTATCCTGTTGGGACTTTTCCCTTCCGGAAAGGAGCAGGGCAGTGCAGTCCGTGAACAGTGCAACCGCATTCATAAACTGCTGGGCGCGCATACCTTCGGAGCTCAGGTCAGTTACACAAATCCTACAGGCTGGTTTCTTGACGAAGATGGAACGATTCGTGACGGACTTTACAGCGGCGATTATATTCACTTCACAGACAAAGGTTATGCTTGTGTAGCCTCACATCTGATACAGTTGATGAAATAACACTAAAAGAAAAATAAGTATGAAAACCACTTTCAAGTTTGCAGGATTGTCTGCTTTATTATTCGGGCAGTCGCTTTGTCTGCTTGCACAGACAGCCTGGCATAACCCGGCGGCCGATTCGCTGTTGCCCATTCAGGGAAGAGCCTGGAATGCGGAAACCGGAAAGGCCTACCAGCGTTTGCCGCAGCGGGCCGAACAACTGGTCCGTAAACCCGTGTGGGACCTGTCGTTGCAGACAGCAGGACTCTATGTGAAGTTTTACACCAATGCTCCACAAATTCAAGTAAAGTATCAGGTTACGGGGGGATTCTCGATGCCCCACATGCCGGCAACAGGTGTCAGCGGAGTAGACCTTTACACGATGGACTGCAACGGGCAGCAATACTGGTGCGCAGCCAACTATCAGTTCGGTGATACAGTGCGCTATACGTATAACGACCTGACATACCGCAACACGCACGATAAGGGAAACGAATTCACCTTGTATCTGCCTCTGTACAACGGTGTGAAGTCTTTACAGATTGGTGTGCCCAAAGGCAGCCGCTTCGATTTCGTGCGTCCGTCGGTCGAAAAGCCTGTCGTGATATACGGAACTTCCATTGCGCAAGGGGCATGTGCTTCGCGTCCCGGTATGGCCTGGACCAATATCCTGCAGCGCAAGCTGGATATGCCGGTCGTTAATCTGGGCTTTTCGGGCAACGGACAATTGGACGAAGGTTTCTTCAAACTGCTGGCCGAAGTGGATGCGGCAATGTATGTGATAGACTGTATGCCGAATATGACGAACGACCGTGTAGGACTTATCCGTCCGCGTCTGGAAAAAGGCATCCGTATATTGCGCAGCAAAAGCAAAGCTCCCATTCTACTGGTAGAGCACGATGGCTATATGGGCTTTTACGCTTCGGATAAGAAAGGAAAGGAGTTCCGTAAGACCAATGAGCAGTTGCGTGCCGTATACGATTCGATGAAGGATGAAGCCGGAAATCTGCATTACATTACGTTTGACGAGCTGGCACTGTCTATGGACAGTCAGGTGGACGGAGTGCATGCTACCGACCTGGGTATGCAGCAGTATGCCGATGCCTATTATAAGAAAATAACCGGTATCCTTTTCCCGGAGCAGGCGACTTTATCCTTTACACCAGGCAGATAGCACCGCGATTCTTTCACATACCAGTGGACAAAGCGGCATGATGAAATTCAGAATTATAATTCAACCGTGCAGCCACAAATTGTAATGTTAGGGAACTTTATCACTCACTTTTGGGGCAGATTGCCTTACGAAAAGCGCAGAATGGCCGATGATGTATGGCAAAAGCTGTTCAGGGGTAAGTCGGTTGTGAATCTGGGTTACGGATGGGACCGGATAGAGAACGTACAGTGGCGGGTGCTGCATGGCGAACTGCTCTTCCGCTTTTTCAGTCAGGAGCCAGTCGGTGATACTTTCCATATCGACAGCCGTACCGAAGAACTCGTCAACATGCTTCTTGTTGTAATAGTTCTTTCCAGCGATGCGGCAGATGAGGATACGGTTGCGTTTGGCGGTGGTATAGAGCCATGACTGCCTGACCTTATAAAGGGACATCACCTCTTCACCGGAATATAATAACAGATAAAAAATGAACAATATTAATTTGAACGAACTACGGAATCGTGCTTATAAGACCGCCTGTGAGCACGGTTTCCATGATAAAGAATTGAGTAACGAACACTGCCTTTGCCTTATCGTTGGAGAGCTTATGGAAGCTGTGGAAGCGGATAGAAAGGGAAGATTAGGAAAGAAATGTAAATCACGTTTTGAAATGGACTATAATCGCTATCCTGCATTAGTGGAAGAAGAAAAGCGATTTAAGTGTTCCTTTAAAAAAAATGTAAAAGATACACTTCCAGACGAACTAAGCGATGCGGTTATACGCCTGCTTGATTTGGCTGGATTAAGAAATATATCCATTGATGATTTTCCTGAAGAAGCGATATATGGTGCATCCGAAAGTTGCGTAGGTGAAACATTTACTGAAAGCATATACGCCATATCCACATTGCCAATTCGTTATTTTTATGAATATAATTATTCTTTTGAAAGTCAGATAGGTCATATGTTATTATCAATCTATGTTATTATCAATCTTCGGGCTTGCCAAGCATATGAACATAGACCTTATATGGCATGTGGAGCAGAAGATGAGATACAATGAACTAAGACCTAAGTTGAACGGAAAAAGATATTGATTATGAAAACAATTATATTTACAATCATATGTATTATCGCCCTATTATGGGTTGGAGATTTCACAATTACATTTAAGCCGTTTTCTATATCACTTCCCAGTTGGTATAAGCCTGTAGGTATCATCCTGTTTGTGTTGGCAATGGCGGTATATAACATTGGAGAATACGCTAAAGGGTATAAGCATGGTTTCGATGATG
>MNQS01000156.1 GCA_001915545.1 Bacteroides sp. 43_108
AAATGTTATAATTCAGCACTATAAATTTAATACTTTTATCGCTATGTTTCTAATTATAAGTGAAATATATTTATTCTTATTTCGAACTCACGTTAAATACAAAGATGAAGATAAGTTCAAGCAAACTCACAATTGGGGAAACATATTACTGAACACACGCTGGAATCATGTTTTCACCCCCCAACTATTCAGTAATACTACGCTGGCATACAATCGTTATGTTTTTGATATCAGACAAGAGGAAACTTCCAGCATACAACAACCTGATGGTTCCACAATCATCAATGGTTCCAACAATCTGTTTCACTCCGGCATCAGTGATCTTAGCATTAGTACGGATTTTGATTATCATCCGTTACCGGCACACAACATCAAATTTGGAGCGAAATACATATATCATCAGTTCGCTCCGGAAGTGCAGACCGTAAATCAACACAATTCCGACAATGGATATCCACAAACTAACGACAATTATAGTTTGAACAATTCTCATATCCATGCTCATGACTTTTCCTTGTATGCCGAAGATGATCTTATTCTGAACGAACATTGGAAAATAAATGCCGGATTGCACTTTTCATTTTTTAATGTACAAAAACAGACTTATCTTTCTTTGCAATCCCGTCTTTCCATAAGTTTCCAAGCGACCTCAAATATCATCTTAAAAAGTTCTTTTTCACAGATGAGCCAGTGTACCCAATTATTATCTACTGCATCACTGGCCATGCCTTCCGACCTTTGGGTGCCCGTCACACGCCACATCCGCCCCATGAAATCTTTTCAATATGCTGTAGGAGTATACTATACCGGTATCAAGAATTGGGAATTTTCCATAGAAGGATACTATAAAGATATGTATAATGTATTAGAATATAAAGACGGAGAAAGTTTTCTAGGTTCTTCCCATAACTGGGAAGACAAAGTAGAAATGGGCAAAGGACGTTCATTCGGAGTGGAGTTTATGGCACAAAAAACTGCAGGGCTCCTTACTGGATGGATTAATTACACCCTATCCAAATCCGACCGGCAATTCAGTACGGACGGGATCAATAATGGTAAACATTTCCCTTACCAATATGACCGCCGACATACCTTGAATCTCACTCTAAATTATCAATTGACACGACGGATCGACTTCAATATGTCATGGACTTATGCATCAGGTTGCATGGCAACACTTCCTACAGAGAAGACACATACAGAACTACCACCTACCAATGTACCACCTTCCTGGATTATGGATAATTTGAACAAAGGAGATATGGATCATTATAGTTCACGAAATAACTACAGATTGCCTGCAAGCCACCAATTGAATATAGGATTCAACTTCCATAAACAGACCCGGCACGGAGAACGGATATGGAATATCAGTATCCTAAATGCCTACAATGCCATGAACCCCAACTTTGTCTATATCAGCAGGGAAGCACAAACAGGAAAGCCTATATTGAAAAAAATGACAATCTTGCCATGTATCCCTTCATTTTCATACACTTATAAATTTTAAAATCCAATGAAAAAATACCTTTTATTTCTTTGTGTATTTGTTATTTTAGGCGCATGTACCAATACCATTGGCTATTTACCCGATGATGAACCTAAAAAACTGATCGTAAATGCCATGATGCAAACTGAAAATAACGATAACCGGATTTATCTGCATTACACAGGATGGACAGCTACCACTCCTGTCACCGATGGTATCATACACCTGTATATCAATGGAAAACTGTCAGAAACAATCACTGCGGAAGATGATTACTACCCAGTAAAAAGCATATTCCGAACAGGAGATAAAGTGAAAATAGAGGCTTCTTCAGAAAATGGTAAATATAAAGCAAAAGCGGAAACACGCATCAGTGCACCCTTACAGATTATAAATGTAGATACAACCTATATAAGTTTAAGAGATTATAACAGCTGGGTAGGAGGCAAGCCTGTATATGACAATTATCTTCGGCTTAACATTCAATTAAAACAACCCGATATAGAGGCAGAGAATACATACTATCGTCTTGAAATAAAACAGATTTTTTATTCTCATAAATGGCATGACGGCAGGGACACTCTCAGTATTGACACGACTTATAACTATAATTATATTTATGACACCGCCTTGACAGACGGCAAACCCGGACATGCTATAGATGAAGGATTCGAGCTTATTCAGAAATGGAACAATTATTTTGGCCTTTTTAAAAGCTGTTATTTTAAAAACAGGGAATATAACATGACGATAGATTTAAAAGAAGACATCAACTATATACATATAGATTCTCAGAAAGCAGAGCGATATATCAGTATCCGGTTTTACAGTATTTCAGAAAGCGAACATAGATATTTGTATGCCATGTCCTCTGCATTAGATTTTGATGCCGAAAATTTTATTTATGCAGTTCCCCTTATTCCCAATAATATAAAAGGAGGAATAGGTATATTCAGTATTGCCAACCAAGTAAAATACAAATTGAAAGAAGAAAATTGCCAAGACAGATACTAAGAAGAAGGCTTCAGTTCCTCTCATACAATAAATCAAAACTAAAAGTTCTAAAATGAATAGCACATCTATTTACATTTTAGTAGCTTTGCATCCGATTATAACATTAACAAACATGCCCAACACGGCAATGGAGGCAACTGAACTACTCAAAGAAATACAGAAGCATGATTCCCAACAGGCTTTCCGGTCTTTATACGATATGTATTATGACCGTTTCTTTCGTATCGCCTTTTATTACCTTCAACGGGATGAATGGGCTCAAGAAGTAATTTTAGATGTTTTTACCACGCTTTGGAATCATCGAAAAAGTCAGCTTATTCCCGATGATTTTAATAAGTACAGCTATATATTAATAAGAAATGCCGCTCTGAACTATTTGGAAAAAGAACAAAGGAGGGAAGCCTCGCCTCTGGAAAATATGCCGGAAATATCTTCTTCCAACCTTTCTCCTGAAGAACAAATGATGAATGAAGAGTTATTTAACATTTATGAGAACTCACTGAATGAATTACCTGAACGTTGCCGAACAATCTTTATTAAAGTCCGCGAAGAAAAACAAAGTTATGCTTCCGTTGCCGAAGAACTTAATATAAGCCCTAAAACAGTAGATGCCCAGTTACAAAAAGCTGTAACCCGACTCAAAGAAAAAATTAACAATTATTTTAGAAATAGACGATAGGGAGTTTTCCAGATTCTCCTGTCTTTATCAATAGAAACTAATAAACTAAAAAGACATGAGAACAAATACACGTTTAGTATTACCATTTTTTTATGCCCTGCTTATAAGTGCATGTAGTAACAACGACAACTATCCCAAAGAGTATATAGGCTTTGAAAAACAATTCATATCACACACCTATGATACAAAGAACGAGGAAGAAACCCTTACTTTAAAAATAATAGCTGCCGAAAAACAAGACACAGACCGTAAACTGACCATTAGCAGTTCTACAAGTAACAATAGCTTCCACATTCAAAATGCCCATCCGGTCATCTTGAAAGGAAAGAAATCAGTAAAAATAGATATCATTCTTTATCCTAAACAAATAAAAAGCGTACAACGTATCATACGGTTGATCTGTACTCCTGACGGAAAAGACGCAAAAATTTCTGAAATTTCTATCCGTCTGCAAAAGAAGTAGTATCTTTGTCCTGCAAATAAAATAACATGAATTCACCGAAATCAGACAAAGAACTGGACGAATGGTTGGAATTATTATCTTCTTCCACTCATTCACCGCAGGGAAAATTCTCGGCGGAGAAAAGTTATAATATATTGCAACAACGTCTTCAACCGGCATACCGCAAGCACAAAATACTTTCCATTCGGTATACAGTTGCTGTGGCTGCCGGTTTCGTCCTGCTTATAGGTTTCGGTTGGATGTTTTATTTTTACCAACGTCCGGTACGTACACTGATTGTTTCCACCAATATACAAACTCAATGCATCCAATTACCGGATGGCTCTAAAGTAACCCTAAACCGACATTCCCAATTGAGCTATCCGGAAACTTTCAACAAGGAACGAATCGTAAAGCTGAATGGAGAAGCTTATTTTGAAGTCAGTAAAAATCCTAAAAAACCATTTCGTGTCAAAGCAAATGGAGTTACCATCAGGGTATTAGGCACGCATTTTAATGTCAATGCCTATGCCGCCGATTCTTTAGTAGAAACAACCCTGCTGGAAGGTAGTGTATCCGTCAGTAACAATGCCAACGGTAAACAAATGATATTAAAGCCCAATGAAACAGCCATTTATCGTAAATCGACTGGAATATTGTCTATGCACATTAATGCAAATGCACAGAACGAAATAAGTTGGCGTGAAGGTGTTCTTTCTTTTAATGACATATCTATGGGAGAAATCGCTCGTCAACTATCCCATCATTTTAATGTCACCATACAGATAAAAAGCGAACAGTTACGTAATTATAAATTAAATGCACGTTTCAAGCAAAACGAAACGTTGGAAGAAATTCTAGAAATGTTGGCTCCCATCGTAGGTTTTACTTATCACATGCCCCAATCCAATCTTATTGAACTAAAGCAAGAAAACTAAAAAACAAATGATTTCTTCACTTTATAAGAAACACAGTATCACTTTTTTTTACTTAATGCTGTTACTAGTCTTTTCCCATTCATTCATATCAGCACAAACTCCGGATATGCCTTTTAATATTTATCTGAAACAGGCTAGTTTAAAGGAGTTTACAGCTAAAATAGAACAACTGTCAGAGTATTCTTTTATTTATGGCGAAGAAGTTGTACTCAAACATCCCATAACTCTCGATCTGAAAGAAACCCCATTAACAACTATTCTACAAACAGCTTTCATTAAACAAGACATCAGTTTCGAGATTACCAAACACCATATCATATTGAAAAAAACAACGTCACTTCCTATAAAACAACATTTTACACTAAACGGTTATGTATTGGACGAAATATCGAAAGAAACACTGATAGGTGCCAATATCTATGACCAGCAAAATAAACAAGGAACAATCACAAATCCATTCGGATTCTTCAGTATCACACTGCCCGAAGGAAACACTGAACTGAATTTTTCCTATATAGGTTACGGTTCAAAACAAATAGCATTGTATTTATGTAAAGATACGCTGCTGACTGTCCAACTTAAAAACGATAATACATTGGAAGAAATCGTTGTCCTTTCTGATAAAATGGAAACAGGCTTTCAAAGTAGCCGTATGGGAGCAAACAATATACCTTTGACACATATTAAAAATACCCCTGCTTTACTGAGTGAGGCAGATGTATTAAAATCAATCCAGCTTCTGCCCGGTATACAAGGAGGTATAACCGGTACCAGTGGCCTGTATGTACGTGGAGGAAGTCCCGATCAGAATCTTTATCTGCTAGACGGTGTACCCTTATATAATGTGGACCATACACTAGGTATTCTCTCCATCTTTACCCCAGAATCGGTCAAGAAAGTCGATTTGTATAAAAGCAGTTTTCCTGCCCGTTACGGAGGAAGACTGTCCTCCGTCATTGATGTACGCACTAACGATGGAGATATGAGGAATTATCACGGCAGTCTGACCATCGGGCTGCTGACTTCTCGAATGCACTTTGAGGGTCCTCTATGGAAAGACCGGACATCATTTATTATTTCTGCCAGACGCAGTTATGCCGATTTAATTATCAAGCCTTTCATGGATAAAGATACGAAAGGAGGTTACTACTTATATGATATCAACACAAAACTAAATCATCGATTCAGTGACCGTGACCGCCTGTTTTTCTCCTTTTATCATGGCAAAGATCATGCCAGTTTTACAAATACTTCTTCTTATTACTTTGAAGAAGAAAAGGAGACAGACACAAGAGAGAGACAAGTCATGGCTTGGGGAAGTACATTAGGGGCATTACGTTGGAACCACATAGTCAGTAATCGTCTGTTCCATAACATCACCCTATCCTATAACCGTTTCCGATTCAATATAAAAAACAATTTCACGTCCGCCAACAAACACCTTGACAGCCAATATTATTCCGGTATAGAAGATTGGGGATTAACATCTGACTTCGACTTTCATCCATCCCCCTCCCATTTCATCAAATTCGGAGGAAACTATCTCTACCATACGTTCCGCCCCGAAACCCAACATACATTTGTGCACTCTCCGAATGAACAAGAACAACCTGATAAAACATACACCATCGGAGGAAATGAAGCGACACACTCACACGAAATTTCCCTTTATGTAGAAGATGATTTCAAATGGAACGAACAATGGAAAACAAATATAGGCGCACATTTCTCACTCTTCCAAGTACAAAAGCACACTTATGCCTCCTTGGAACCTCGCATTACCGTTAGTTTCAAAACCAGTCCCAACCTTACTTTCAAGGCGGCCTATACCCACATGACACAATATGTACATTTACTTTCTTCATCCAATCTCTCTCTCCCCACTGATCTATGGGTACCGGTCACACAGAAGATCCTCCCGATGCAAGCATGCCAATTTTCTATCGGGGGTTACTATACAGGTATTCAAGGATGGGAGTTTTCTGTAGAAGGCTATAGCAAAATGACGAAAAACGTACTGGAATACAAAGATGGTAATACTCTAGTCGGTAATTCCATTCATTGGGAAGAGAAAGTAGAAATGGGCAAAGGACGCAATTTCGGCATAGAATTCATGCTGGAAAAGAAAACCGGACGTACTACCGGATGGATAAATTATACTTTGGCTAAAGCCGACCGTATATTCAGTAAAGGAAATGTAAATGGAGGGAAACGTTTTCCCTATAAATACGACAGACGCCACTCCGTGAACATCACGATAAACAGGCGCCTCAACAAAAAAGTATACATGAGCGCTTCTTGGATTTACGCTTCAGGAAATACTGCCACCCTGCCCAAAGAGAAAGCAACCATCATTCTCCCCGAAGGAAGCTATGGATGGGGACATATGGGAAATACAGGCAACGGGGTTGTTTTTCCCTTTGAATATAGCTCTTCTCGAAATAACTACCGTCTGCCCGCCAGTCATCAGTTGAATCTAGGATTCAACTTTCACAAAAAGACAAAACATGGAGAACGGATTTGGAACGTCAGTATTATGAATGCCTATAACTCTTTGAATCCCAATCATGTATTTATAGATTATTACACGGATGAGCAATCGGAAGGAAAAAAGATTCCTGTGATACAAAAAGTCACTCTCCTTCCCTTCTTACCTTCATTCTCATATACTTATAAATTTTAAGCAATAATGAAAAAAGCACTTTTACTCCTTTCATTTGTTCATTTATTGGCCGCCTGTACCAATGATATAGAAATATTGCCTAATGATGAATCTCAAAAGCTCATCGTCAACGCTCTGATAAACGCAAACAAAACGAACAATGCTATCTTTTTAGCTTTATCCGGCTATCACGAACCCCAAGTAGTAAAAAATGGAATTATTCACCTTTATATTAATAATGTATTATCGGAAACAATTTCGGAATGTACCTATCGTCCTAACAATGATTCACCGTTAGACTATCAAAATTATTTTTACCAGATAAGCAGCCGTTTTAAAACCGGTGATCAAGTACGTATCGAAGTAGAAACCAAAGACGGAAAATATAAAGCGAATGCAGAAGCAACAGTATATGAGCCCATTGAAATTATCAAAGCGGACACCATTGAATCTAATCATTCTCTATCAGAGACTTCGGAAAGCCTTTGGATATATCAAGCAACAAAGTGGAAAATAAAATTACAAACTCCCACCACAAACCATTCCCAATATTACCGGGTCAACATAAAACAAACATATACTTACCGCCTTACTAACCGCAAAACTTTACAAGACTCCACTGCTATCTCCACCCAATGGGAATGTAGCGGATATTATGACACTGCATTAATGGACGGAAAACCTGGCACTCCCAACAACTCTGATCCTATCATTAATTTCATCCCCACTATAAACAACTATTATAATGTATTCAATGATGCTTACTTTACCAACAACCAATATACCATGACTTTAGACAGTTGGTATAGTTTCCTATTAGACAATAAACTATATAAAATTAAAAAGATAACAGGAAAAGCTATCATACAATATTATGCCATATCCCCGGCTGAATATCAATATTTACGAGCCGCCAATGCATATGCCGACCATGACAGTAGCAACCTGTTGGAAACACCTGTCATCTTTCCCAATAACATCAAAGGAGGAATAGGTATTTTTGCCATAGAAAATCCGACAGAAACAAGCATTCCTTTAAAATCCATCGAAGATTATTAGAAAGCTTTGCCACTTTCGGATCTCTGTTAAATTATTTATCTTCCAATGAAATCTGAAAAGGAGAAGCCGGTAGTCCGGTTCTATTTTTCAAATTCGCATGAACCGGATTATCATCCCAACCATAACGTACCGTTACAGGATGAGGGATATCTTTATGCCATACCGCCACCTGATTCCCATTAACAACAACTGCTTCCGCCCACTGAAAATGCCCATCGGCACCGGCTATCGCAAATCCCTTCAATTCATCTACCGCCCATAATTTATCAGTCCCGGCTTCGAAAGAAAGAACAGCCTTTCCTTCATGATTGACAGTCATACCCGTACACATAGGCCCACTGTGCACACTCTTTTTATCACCATACACCCTTCTTTTCACCAACAGGGAGATACGTCTTGCCAGTTCTTTTTTATTCAATGGATGAATATCGTTCCACTCGCCTAAATCAATCGCTACCGCCAAAGCTGCATTCGGGACTTTCAACGCTACTTGCCGTTGCGCTTCACGCAAAGCCGCCCAATTACTTTCTACCGGCTCCGAATGTGTCTTCATGAAATTG
>MNQS01000134.1 GCA_001915545.1 Bacteroides sp. 43_108
AAATGGGCAATAATAATGGCACATAAAGTGATTATACTCTATCGACTTTATATGCCATATTACTTTTTAGGGACATTTACTGAATATCCCTAGTTAAGAATGTTGTTTATTTGTTGTAACATTCTCTTGAATCTCTTCTAACAGTCTTTGGCGTTTTCCTTATCATTTCTGCCTTCCATTGCATTAACAGGTGCAAGTTGTTGTGTGGGCAGATTTTCTTATGTATTATATAGGAAACGGTCCAAAGTTTTTGCTGTTGTTTTTTTATGTGCGTGTATGCACTTCGGCTTACATTTGAGCCAGATCTTCCAAAATGGAATTGATGTCCTTGTCTAGGTCGTCATGCAGTTTCTTGTAGAATGCTTTTGTGCTTCCTGGTTCTACGTGTGAAAGACGAGATATGTATTCGGCGTTTGCCTTCAGAATCTTGATCTGCAGTTCTCTTGCCTTTTCAGCATCCTGTCCGTTGAGTTCATTTGCCAATGCTGCTACAGTCAGGTCCTGCATGATGTAGTTGATGGTCTTTTTGAGCCTTCTTTTTCCTTTAGCCATAATCTTTGTATTTTTATAATAGTTGTTATGTGCAATAAAGATATGAATTTTTTATTAAATAGCGGCACGGTAAAGTGTTTTATGGAAAAATGTTGTAAAAAATCACTATCTTTGTATGGTTAAAAAGTAAACTACCGATTAATTATAATTTTAAAATTAATTTTATGGAAAAAAGTGCATTGCAGATCGCAAGAGCTGCTTATCAGCCTAAATTGCCAAAGGCCCTCAGAGGTGCCGTTAAGGTTAAAGAAGGTACGCCTACAGAATCAGTAGGTGATCAGGAAGAAATCAAGAAAATGTTCCCTAACACTTACGGTATGCCTGTAATCGAGTTCGTACCAGGCGAAGCTGTAAGTCTTCCTCCTTTCAACGTAGGTGTAATTTTGTCTGGTGGTCAGGCTCCAGGCGGACACAATGTTATCTCTGGACTTTTCGACGGTATCAAGTCACTCAACCCTGATAGCCGTCTTTACGGATTCATCCTTGGTCCTGGCGGTCTTGTTGACCACAAGTACATGGAGCTCACATCTGACATCATCGACGAATACCGCAATACAGGTGGTTTCGACATCATCGGTTCTGGCCGTACAAAGCTTGAGAAGGTTGACCAGTTCGAGAGCGGTATAAAGATTATCCGCGAACTCGGAATTAAGGCTCTTGTGATTATCGGAGGTGATGATTCAAATACTAACGCATGCGTACTTGCTGAGTACTATGCTGCAAAGAATTATGGTGTTCAGGTTATCGGTTGCCCTAAGACTATCGACGGTGACTTGAAGAACGACCAGATTGAGACTTCTTTCGGATTCGATACAGCTTGCAAGACTTACAGCGAACTTATCGGTAACATACAGCGTGACTGCAACTCTGCACGCAAGTACTGGCACTTCATCAAACTTATGGGACGTTCTGCTTCTCATATCGCATTGGAGTGTGCTCTGCAGTGCCAGCCAAACGTATGCCTCGTATCAGAGGAAGTTGAAGAGAAGAACATGTCTCTCGACCAGGTTGTAGGTATGATTGCTGATGTAGTTGCAGCAAGAGCTGAAGAAGGAAACAACTTCGGTACAGTTCTTATTCCAGAAGGTTTGATTGAGTTTATCCCTGCAATCAAGAAACTCATCGCTGAGCTCAACGACGTTCTTGCTACAGACGAAGCTAAGGCTGTTGCACGCGAGAACCAGATCGACTACGTTAAGGCTCATCTTTCAGCAGAGAACCTTGCAACATTCAACTCTCTTCCTGCAGATGTTGCTTCTCAGCTTGCACTCGACCGTGACCCGCACGGAAACGTACAGGTTTCACTTATTGAGACAGAGAAGCTTCTCTCACACATGGTTGGAGACAAGTTGGCACAGATGGCTGCAGAAGGAAAGTACAAAGGCAAGTTTGCTGCACAGCACCACTTCTTCGGATATGAAGGACGTTGCGCAGCTCCTTCAAACTACGATGCTGACTATTGCTATGCTCTCGGCTTCAACGCTTCACGTTTGATTGCTAACGGAAAGACTGGCTATATGTCAATCATCAAGAACACTACTGCTCCAGCTGAAGAATGGATTGCAGGTGGTGTGCCTATCACAATGATGATGAACCTCGAGAAGAGAGCCGGCGAAATGAAGCCTGTAATCAGAAAGGCTCTTGTTAAGCTTGACGGTGCACCATTCAAGTTCTTCGCTTCTAAGCGTGATGAGTGGGCTAAGAATACTTGCTACATGTATCCAGGTCCAATCCAGTACTTCGGTCCTACAGAAGTTTGTGACCAGTCTACAATCACTTTGAAGCTCGAGCAGGGCAAATAATTGCATTTCCAGCCTTAATGGCTTATGATACGGCAGTTCTCCGTACTTTGAATTGTACGGGGAACTGCATTTTATATGTTTTGAAGTTAAAGCGTTTTGTCAGTCAGTTTTTGCATACACTTGCATTTTTATTTTTAAATCATTCAGCTACAAAGAAAATATGGCAGAAAAGAGCGGAAGTAGGGAGAAAAGGAATGTAGTCAGAGGTAAGCGTCCTGCTAGAAGCAGACGCCGTAGCTCCAGAGCCGGACGAAGTTGGTTCCACCGCATTCCTTCTTGGATTTTATGGGGGCTCATTGTCGTTGTAGCTGTGGTGTATGTATTCTTTTTCTATAAAACTTTTGTAGGTCCTTATTCGTTCAGATGGAAAGCGCTTTATGGCGACGTTGTATATCCGGCAGGAAAGGTTAGGGGACTCGATGTTTCGCATTATCAGAGCGAAATCAATTGGGAACTTCTGCGCAATGCCGACATACAAGGTGCTCCGGTTAGTTTTATTTTCATAAAGGCAACTGAAGGTGTGGACATTCTTGATGAGAATTTCAATCTCAATTTCTACAAAGCCAAAGAAAGCGGAATATTGCGTGGTGCATACCATTTCTTCAGCACCAAAAGTCCATCGGAAAAACAAGCGGAATATTTCTGCAAGATGGTGCAGTTGGAACCTGGAGATTTGCCTCCTGTTCTTGATGTTGAAAATCTGGGAGTCTATAAGCCTGCTGAACTTCGCCGTGAAGTATTGACGTGGATGAATATTGTTGAAAAGCATTACGGCGTGAAACCTATTCTCTATACATCTTATAAGTTCAAAACTTCTTATCTAAATGATCCTGTGTTCGATCAGTATCCTTATTGGATAGCGCATTACTATGTAGACTCTTTGAGATACGAAGGTGAGTGGAAATTTTGGCAGCATACAGATGCTGGTCGTATTTCTGGTATAAACCAATATGTTGACGTGAATCTTTTCAACGGAACAAAAGATGAACTCATGGAGTTCTGTATAAAAGAGCCTGCTGATACGGTTAGATGATACGCGTACGTCGCAGGCTCATGTTGATGCAGGTATTTCTTATAAATATGTATGCAACCACATGGGGCCGTACTCATTGTTTTTTTTGCTCTGTCTGTGTATATTGATATGATTATCGTCTGACAAGCTCAAGCACAGTCCAATTGTTCTCTGAAAAAGAATTGACAACTGTTAAGCCAAGCGTCTCAGCATGTTTGCTTATGTCGTCAGCATCTTCTGTGTAGAAACCGCTCAAGAGAATGTGTCCATTTTCTGCAAGTGCGGATACGTATTTCTCCAAATCGTTTATTATTATATTCTTATGTATGTTGGCAAAAATATAATCGTATTTCTGCGATGTATTTATTGATGACGCATCACCGTGTATGATTGTATAATTTTCTATGCTGTTAAGGTTGCAGTTTTCCTCTGCGTTTTGTGTACTGAATTCGTCAATGTCTATGCCTGTGATGTGTGAAGCACCTTTGATAGATGCCGCTATGCCGAGAATGAAGGTTCCGCATCCCATATCGAGCACGTTTTTACCATTGAAATTTCTGCTTAGTATGATTCTTGTCAATTGTCTGGTCGTTTCATGACTTCCTGAGCCGAACGACATTTTAGGGTTTATTGTGATGTCATATTTTAGCTTCGGCAGATCCTTGTGCATGGTGCTGTGTATTACGCAAAGGTCATCGATAATTATCGGTTTGAATCCGTTCTGTTCCCATTCGTAGTTCCAGTCCTTGTTTTCGGCATCAGTGGTGCTGAAATCAATTCTTACATCGCATATCGGAAATCCTTCTATTGTGTTTTCAATAAGTTCCTTGTCATATAGGTTCTTTTGTATATATCCTTCAATGCATGTGTCTGCATCGACAAAGCTTTCAAAGCCTGCATCTCCCATCATGAATGACAGAATCTCTCTGTTTGCCGGAGTGTCCGGCATTATCTCGAATGTAACTTTGTAGTATTCCATATCAAGCAGTATTTTTTTGCAAAAATATGCACTTTATACATATTATCAAAATATTGCATCGGGCTTGTCAGATTGCTTTTACCACTGATTTATCCAATATTTCCCTCTGCTTTTACCTTATTTAGATGTTGCAATGTCCTATTCATAAACTAATTGTATATCTTTGTAAATATTAATACAATTGTATATCTCATTTTAACAAAGCAAGGTTATGACAGACTTTAAAGATATTGTGAAGAAACGCAGAAGCATAAGGAAATTCAGTGATGAAAAGATTAGTGACGAGGACATGAAACTCATACTGAGAGCAGCTCTCATGTCGCCTACATCCAAGTCCTCACGTTCATGGCATTTCTATGTTGTCGATGATAAGCAGAAGTTGGCAGAAATATCCAAGTGCAAGTCTGCCGGAGCCGATTTTGTTGCTGAAGCACAAGTTGCGGTAGTAGTTCTTGGCGATGCCGATGCTTCTGATGTTTGGATTGAAGATGCATCCATCGCTTCTGTAACTATGCAGTATCAGGCTACAGAACTGGGCATCGGAAGCTGTTGGGCTCAGATCAGATGCCGCAATCGTGCAGACGGTGTTTCCGCAGATGATGTTTTGCGCGAGCTTCTCGGCTATCCTGCCAACATGCACGCTCTTTCTGTCATTGCTTTCGGCTATCCGGCAATTGAGCGCAAGGAACAGGACGAGAGCAAACTTAAGTGGGATAATGTACATAGAATCTGATTTACATTTGTAAAACATCAATTTTTTCACTAAAACATTCAATCATGAAGGCGGTATTTGTTGGAGCAGGTAATCTGGCTACAAATTTGGGAATGTCGTTGATGGCCAATGGTATAGATGTCGTTCAGGTATACAGTCGTACAGAAGATTCAGCATCTGCATTGTCCGAGAAACTTAAATGTGCGCATACTACAGATATTGATGAAGTCATATCCGATGCAGATATTTATTTCATTTCGGTAAAAGATTCCGTACTTGAATCTCTAGCATCGCGACTTCTGCACGGACGAGAGGACCGTCTTTTCGTTCATACCTCAGGCAGTATGCCCATGACAGCCTTACCTTTCAGCCATCGTGGAGTATTCTATCCGATGCAGACATTCTCTAAAAGCAAGATTGTAGATTTTTCCAACATTCCGATTTTCATCGAAGCCGATGACAGTGAAGACCTTAATAAACTCGATGCTTTGGCACACAAGCTTTCATCATCGGTTTATGTTCTCGACAGCTCGCGTCGCCGTTATCTGCATCTTTCCGCGGTCTTCTGCTGTAATTTCGTGAATCACTGCTATGCCGTTTCCGAAGACATCCTCAAATCCTGCGGTGTGCCGTTCGATGTCATGCTTCCGCTCATCGACGAAACATCGGCCAAGGTGCACACCATAAGCCCTAAGGACGCTCAAACTGGACCTGCTGTCAGATACGACGAGAACGTCATTGCCAAGCATCTCGACCTTCTCGGCGACAAACCTGTATTTCAGGATATCTACCGTCTCATGTCCGACAGCATACACAAGATGTCTACCGGCGAATGAATGCAGTTATGAATTTTTTGCTAACAATCAATTATTATAAGCTGTGATAAATTACGACCTAAAAAAAATACGTGCAATGTTCTTCGATGTCGATGGAGTGCTCAGCTGTGAAACCATATCGCTCAGTCCCGACAGCGGTCCTATGCGTACTGTGAACATCAAGGACGGTTATGCCATGCAGCATGCCGTCAAGTGCGGACTTATTCTTGCCATAATTTCCGGTGGAACATCTGAAGCTACCCGCAGACGCTACGAAGGACTCGGATTGAAGGACATCGTTCTCGGTGCATCTGTCAAGATACATTCCTATGAAGAACTTTGCCGTAAATATAACCTGAAGGATGAGGAAGTGCTTTATATGGGTGATGATATTCCTGATTATGAAGTGCTCACACGTTGTGGACTTCCTTGTTGTCCGTCAGACGCATGCAGTGAAGTAAAGTCGGTTTCCAAATATATTTCACCCATGCGTGGTGGCATGGGATGCGTGCGCGATGTCATCGAGCAGGTTCTCAAATGCCAAGATCTGTGGATGCATAATTCCAAAGCCTTCGGATGGTAAAGCGTATTCGTGACATATCAATATGTGATTAACTGCAATAAAACAAAATAGTAAAAGAAAGATGCTTGACAACTTGAAGAAATACAGAATCGTATTGGCGAGCAATTCGCCAAGAAGAAAAGAACTGCTCGCCGGTCTCGGACTTGAATTCACGGTGCGCACAAAATCTGGCATTGACGAATCATATCCGTCTACACTTGTTGGCGATGAGATACCGCAGTACATATCAAAGAAGAAATCCGATGCCTATCTACCCGAGCTTGCAGATGATGAACTTATGATTACTGCCGACACAATTGTGTATTGCGACGGCCAGGTACTTGGTAAGCCAAAGGATGCCGCTGATGCCAAAAGAATGCTCCGTATGCTCAGCGGTAAAACTCATGATGTCATTACAGGCGTCAGCATTACAACCAAGTCGCTTCAGCATATTTTTGCCGTGACGAGCAAAGTCCGTTTTGCATCGCTTTCCGATGATGAGATTGATTACTATGTAACCAACTACAGCCCTTTCGACAAAGCCGGCGCATACGGCATCCAGGAGTGGATTGGATTTATAGCTGTTGAAGGCCTCGAAGGTTCATACTTCAATGTCATGGGACTTCCTGTACAGCGTTTATACAGCGAGCTCAAGAAAATACAGTAAGGGGTAACTTTCAGAAAATCAAATATATGCTATTATGACTTACGATTATCTTATTGTCGGTTCAGGACTTTTCGGTGCAGTCTTTGCTTATCGTGCAAAGAACGCAGGTAAGAAAGTTCTGGTAATTGAGAAGCGCCGGCACGTTGGGGGAAATATCTATTGCGAGAAGGTTGAAGGTATTAATGTCCACAAGTACGGTGCACATATATTTCACACCAACAATCGCCAGACGTGGGATTTTGTAAATTCCTTGGTCGAGTTCAACCGATATACCAATTCGCCTGTTGCAAACTACAAAGGTGAACTCTATAACCTCCCTTTCAACATGAATACGTTTCATCAGATGTGGGGAGTTATTACACCTGGAGAAGCTATGGCAAAAATCGGAGAACAGCGTGCACTTGTGCTTGATGCCATGCGTGCTGAAGGCATCAGCGAGCCTCGCAACCTTGAAGAGCAGGCACGATTGCTTATCGGCAATGACATATACGAAAAGCTCATAAAAGGTTACACCGAGAAACAGTGGGGACGCAAATGTTCAGAACTTCCACCGTTCATCATAAAGAGATTGCCGGTACGCTTTGTTTATGACAATAATTATTTCAACGCCAAGTATCAGGGAATACCTGTTGGTGGATATAATGTTCTTATCGACAGACTCTTAGAAGGCATTGAAGTACGTACTTCTACAGATTATCTTGCTGACCGTGAATACTGGAACAGCATTGCCGATAAGGTTCTTTTCACCGGACCTATAGATGCATATTTCGATTATTGCTACGGCAAACTCGATTATCGCACGGTACGTTTTGAAATGGAAGTTATGGACACAAGCAATTATCAAGGAAATGCGGTAGTCAATTTCACTGATTCTGAAACTCCATATACACGAGTAATTGAGCACAAGCATTTTGAGTCTTTCGGCGATGATGTCTATGCAAATCCGAAGACTGTAGTGAGTCGCGAGTTTTCAGTAGAGTGGAGTGAGGGACTTGAACCTTACTATCCGGTAAATGATTCGCACAATAATCTTCTTTATTCAAAGTATCGCAGTTTGGCCGACAATGAGCGCCATACTATTTTCGGAGGACGCCTTGCTGAGTACAAGTATTACGATATGGACAAGATTGTTGAGCTTGCCTTTGATATGCCTTTGGAGTGATGGGGCATTTTGCACTGAAATTCCATCATTGCAACTAAGCTTCAATTTGAAATACAAAAAATCAGCCCTCGAAATAACTGAACACGCAGTTTTCTTCGAGGGCTGATTTTTATTATTGGGTTATGGTGATGCCGTTCATTCTTCAATATCTTTCATGACACCTTCAAGTAAACCTCCGCATGCATCTTCCAGGATTTCTATTACATTTTCAAATCCCTGTGCACCTCCGTAGTATGGATCAGGAACATGATCGATGACCTTTGTACGGCAAAAGTCTGTCATTCTGACAATTTTCTTTTCCTCATCAATTCCCGGAGCCATCTGCATCAGTTTGTCGATGTTGCTGTCATCCATGCCGACAATCAGGTCGAACGTATAGAAGTCATCAGTTTTTACAGGTCTCGAAAGGTGATTGATCGAATATCCGTGCCTTCTTGCATGGCTTCTCATTCTTTCATCAGCGTTTTCGCCCTCATGATAGCTTATGAGTCCTGCCGAATCAACCTTTATCTTGTTCTGCATCCCCGCCTTGTACACCATATCTCTCATGATGGTTTCAGCCATTGGCGACCGGCATATATTTCCAAGGCAGATGAACAATATCTTTTTTTCCATAAAGCAGTTTTCTGTTTTATTATTCTCGTTTAAGTGTCGTGGATAATTGATGCCGTTGCATCAGTGCCTCAACCTAATCATTTAAGACTGATTTTCAAAACCTTGCCACCCAAAGCTGGGAGATTGGTTTTGACGAGTCCGTCAGGTTCGAGCACAATGTTTTCGGTTTCTCCTGTGAGGAGGTCTGTAGCCTTGAACTTCTTGCATCTCGACTTGATTTTCAGGCACTCAAAGGCATGTGCAGGAATCTTGACACTGCAATCTGAACCGTTTTCATCGAAGTTTGCAATTACGATAATCAGTTCGTTGTCTTTCTTCCTTAGGAAAGCATACTGTCTGTTAGGATTGAACTGCTGATTGTCGTAGTTCACGTACATCACGTCGAAGAACTCACCTTCTTTAACAGCCTTTTCGCTGTTGCAGATATTGAGCACCTTCGCGTAGAAGCTTCTAAGTTCCTTTTCCTCGTCGTTCAGTTTCGCACCGTCAAACTTGCCGCCATTTCTCCATCTCTTGATGGTGTCTATTGTCCAGTAGTCGAATATTGTTGTGCGACCGTCGCGACCGCTGAAGCCTTCTTCATCCATGCCTCTCTCTCCGAGTTCCTGTCCGAAGTAAACCATCATCGGATTCGTGTTCATCAGTGCAGAAACCAACATCGCCGCCTTGCCCTTTTTAGCGTTTCCCGAGAAGAAGTCCGACGCAATTCTCTGTTCGTCGTGGTTCTCCAGGAAGTTGAGCATGTGTCCGGATATGTCGTTCACACTCTGCCAGCATCCGGTGATGCACGAAGCTGGTGCTCCGTTCATTACTGATTTCAGCGTGTCATATAAACCGACCTTGTCATACAGATAATCAAACTTACCGTTGAACAAGTAGTTTCTGTATTCATTCGGATTATAAACCTCGGCAATGAATATCACCTTCGGATATTTCTCCTTAACCTGCGGAATTGCCCATCCCCAGAATTCGCATGGCACCATTTCTGCCATGTCGCATCTGAATCCGTCAATGTCCTTTCCTGCCCAAAACATCAGTATGTCGAGCATCTTGTGCCATGTGTTCGGGACTGGAGAGAAGTGTCTCTGTCCTCCGCCCATATAGTCGATGCCGTAGTTGAGCTTTACTGTTTCGTACCAGTCGTTTATGCATGGACTTTCGTTGAAACAGTCGTTGCCGGTAGCCTTTGCCGGACGTTCAATGTATGGAGTACCGCTGTTGTCTCTTACGTCAAACTGTGGAGCGAAGTCTCTTCCCGGTATGTAGTAAAAATTGTTTTCTGTGCTGAATGCCATACCCTTGTTGTCCGTCTCACCGAGATCCTTGACTCCCTCTGGCTTGGCATCCGAACAGTATTGTCTGGCAACGTGGTTGGGAACGAAGTCTATTATGACCTTGAGGCCGGTTCTGTGCGTCCTTGCCACAAGATTCTGAAATTCCTTCATCCTGTCTTCCACCTTGACAGCCAGATCCGGATCTATGTCGTAATAGTCCTTGATGGCATACGGACTTCCGGCCTTGCCCTTCACCACAGCCTGATGGTCGCGCTTTATGCCGTATGTGCTGTAGTCTGTTTGTGTGGCATGTTCAATTATGCCGGTGTACCATATATGAGTACAACCAAGACCCTTGATATTTTCAAGAGCCTTGGTTGTAAAGTCAGCCATCTTACCACACCCGTTTTCTTCCAGTGTTCCGTTCTTTACGTTTTTCGTACCGTTGGCACCGAACAGACGGGTGAAAACCTGATAGATAACTATTTTGTCCATTATTGTTTTTTATTCAAGTCCGTGAGCTGTAACAGCATCATTTCCTTTAGCAATTTTTACAATCATTCCCTGAAGAACCTTGCCTGGACCGCACTCTGTGAAATCTGTAGCACCGTCGGCAATCATGTTCTGAACCTCGTTTGTCCATCTTACAGGAGCTGTGAGCTGAGCGATGAGGTTCTTCTTGATTTCCTCTGGGTCAGTGTGAGGCTTAGCGTCTACATTCTGGTAAACTGGGCACTTAGGAGTGTGGAACTCTGTTGCTTCGATTGCAGATTCGAGTTCTTCCTTAGCCGGCTGCATGAGAGGAGAGTGGAATGCACCGCCTACCTTGAGTGGGAGAGCACGCTTTGCACCTGCTGCCTTAAGTTTCTCGCAAGCCTCGTTTACAGCTTCTATGTTTCCAGAGATTACAACCTGACCTGGGCAGTTGTAGTTGGCTGCAACAACGATGTTGCCTGGTTTGCTTACCTCAGCGCATACCTCTTCGATAGTTGCATCTGGGAGAGCGATGATAGCGGCCATTGTTGAAGGAGCAGCTTCGCAAGCCTTCTGCATTGCAAGTGCACGCTTGTAAACAAGCTTGAGTCCGTCCTCGAAAGAGAGAGCGCCGGCTGCAACGAGAGCCGAGAATTCGCCGAGAGAGTGACCTGCAGTCATTTCAGGCTTGAAGTCGTCGCCCATGCAGAGAGCAGAGATTACTGAGTGGAGGAATACAGCAGGCTGAGTAACCTTTGTCTGCTTCAGTTCCTCGTCAGAACCTTCAAACATGATGTCTGTTATGTTGAAACCAAGTATTTCGTTTGCTTTGTCAAACAAATCCTTTGCTACCTGATTGTTTTCGTACAGGTCTTTTCCCATACCGGTAAACTGAGCTCCCTGTCCAGGGAAAACAAATGCTTTCATATTATATAGTTTTTTTATTGGTTATTTTAAATTGATGCAAATATAGCTATTTTGTTTTGATTTAGAGCAAATATACTCAAATGTATGATTTTCATCTTACAAGTATCTTACGTGCAGAGCCGTCTGAATACCGTACGATTATGAATCCTTTTTCCGGCTTTTCAAGTTTCATGCCCTGCAGGTTGTAATAACCAGTAATCTGTTTTTCACTGTCATCTTCAGCAGTGATGTCATCTAAGCCTGTGTCTTCCTTCTTGTCAGTTCTGAACGACATTTCCTCTCCGTAAGTCGTTTCCTTGGAAGTTTTCACGTACGTGCGGAATCGGTATTCAGTATCTTCCTTCAGATTTTCTACAGTCGCTTTCATGAGAGTTCCTTCTGACGTTATTGTTGATGCGCCGTTTCTGCTTTCTGTTCTTTCACGGGTATCGGCATTTTCAGCTGGCCAATATTCGAATCCTTGTTCTGTCACGTCGTCAGATCCTGGAAGTACAGCACCTTTAAGTGTTGCTGAATTGAATGTTATTTCTGTAGGGGCATAGGTGTATACGATTGGTTCAAAGTATACGTAAGCATCGGACGTGCAGAAGGCTATCCAATCTCCGTAATACGTTATTCCCGAATCCGACTTATAGTAAGGACGATACTTGTAGTAAGTGTTTGAACTCAGATTGTTAAGTGAGCCGGCAATGATGCCGTTGTGTATCGGACAAGGTGATTGTGTGGAAGGCATTATGTCCGGTGCATCGTAGCGTCGCCATTCGAAGCCGAATCTGAGTGAATCATCATCTCCGTTGACAGATGCACTTATGATTGCCTTCTTGTCGCTCACAGCTTGCGCCGCCTGCGTTTCGAACTTGATGGCTTCGGTTGTGAATGAAATGTTTTTCAATTCTAATCCTCCTTCTTCAGTATTTACAAAATAAGTTTTTGTAAAACTTGTATTCGGATCTAATCCGTAGAGACGCAGCACGTCTTCTTCATTTTCGGCAAAACCTGAATTCACGTAAGTTGCATCGATGATGTCGTACGAACCATTGAGTATGCAATATGTACTTCCCAACTTCTTGTCGATGTTGATGCCGATATCTTTGGTGTTGAAAGTCTTGGATATAGAAGATACACTTCCGTCACTAGTCGTCACGTTGAATGTTACGTAGCACGAACCGCCTGGTATGAGTCCGGTTATTGTCGTTTCGTCTCCGTCGCCATACTCGCCGAAATCTGTTTTCACAACTTCCGCATCTCCTCCGTATGTTCCCTTAAGCTTAACAGTGAGGTTTGTAGCTTCTTCCAGAATTATGTCGAGCACCATAGCTTCGGTGCTTACGGAAATATCGCCGCTGACGTCGCGTCCGAAAGCCTTTCCGCTTACATTTATCTTGTGTGTCGCGTTGGGTGCTGCTCCTGTGAATGTCACACTGCCGTTTTCTGCATTCTTGCTGATGCCGTTGAATGACGCTCCCTCAAGGCTGAAGAAGTCGTGCGAAGACAGGTTTATTGTTGATTGGGTAGTTTTCGTAAGTACAATTGCACGCACATCCTCATACTGATAGTACCTTTCAACTGCCGCCGGCGAAGTCAATATATGTGCATCTTTCGGCAAATAAAAAGCTTCGTCAGGGAATGAAATGATATTCTTCAGATTCGTACATTCGCCGAATGTTGTATATCCTATCTCTTTTATGTTGTTGGGGATATTTGCAAAAACAATGCTTTCGCATCCGTAGAATGCAAAATCGTTTATTTTCTCGATTGTTTCCGGCACATAAAGGTCGCTGACAACGTTGCCGTTCAGTTTGAGCACATGAGCATACATGAGCGGGTTGGAGCTTCCGTCAAACTGGATTGTACACCACAACGCCATATCTCTCATGTCGACATATTTCATGTTGGTGCAGTTGAGGAACGCATATCTATCCATGATTCTTACAGATTCAGGAATAGTCACCGAGGTGAAACCTTCGCCTCCTGCAAATGTATACCTCTTTAGCTTTTCAATATCGCCAGGTATCACCAGATCTTTAACCTCGCTGTTGTCGACATAGAGCCTGTGGGCGTTGTACAGCGGATTTGCATATTCGTTTTCCCAGTTTATCGTACACCACTGAGACAAATCTGTAATCCATACACCTTCAAGTCTTGTACATCCTTTGAAAGCATTATTTCCTACGATGGCAAGAGTAGGAGCCGCATGAACAGATTTGAGTCCGTTGCATCCTTCGAACGCATTCTTTTCTATTGTGTAAACCGTATTTCCAAGAACCAGTTCTTCAATAAATCCCATATTCTTGAACCATGGCTTAACGGTATTTGTGTTGAGAGTTACTTTTTTCAGATTTGTACAGCTGGCGAAAGTGCTGTCGCCAATGTTGGTGATTAAGTTGGGTATCACTACCGATTCTATGCTTCCGCATCCGTAGAAAGCATAATCATTCAGTGCCGTGGTTGTCGATGGAAGTTCAAGCGATTTGAGCAATTCACCGTTTACGTACATATTCCTTGCATAGTACAAAGGATTTGCAAAGTAGCGTGTATATACGTCCGTGAAATTGTCGCTGAAGTCAATCTTGTACCACGAACTCAAATCCTTCACATTTATTCCCGTAAGTGATGCGCATTCAGCAAAAGCGCCACCACCGATTTTTTCAACGTTTTCAGGAATTGTGACAATTGCCAAGGCATCACATCTATTGAATGCCAGGCGACCTATGAAAGTTACGGAGGTCGGAATGTCTATAGATGCAAGAACTTTGCATCCGCTGAAGGCCGATTCGCCAATTGTAGTCAGTGATTCGGACAACTTTATAGAAGCGAGGCTTACACATGATGCAAAAGCACTCTTATTGATTGATGTTACAGAATTAGGTATTGATATCTCTTTGAGATTCTTGCAAGTAGAAAATGCAGATTCATCAATCACTTCAATAGATGACGGCAAGGTTATAGATGAAAATATGCCGTTCAAGAAAGCTTTTTTTCCTATTCTCTTGATTGTGTTGGGCAATGTGAACGACTGCACATTGCTGTATGAGAAATAATCGTCAGGAATCTCATTATAACCATTCCCAAGTGTAATTTTTGATATGGTACATTTCTTGAAAGGGTTCGTATCGTATGTAAACACCCTTCCCAGTTGTAGACTTTCCAACGGGCAATACTCGAACAGAGGACCGCTCCTGTATATTTCATGCCGGTTGCTGTCGTATATAATAAAGTCGCTGAGACTGATGTTGCTTTCCCCGTCTTCGAACACCACCTCCTTCAATGCCGTGCATTCCTTGAAGGCATCGCCTCCAATCTTTATTATAGAGTTCGGAATTGTCAAGGAAATAAGATTTTCGCATCCGGTGAAAGCTTCCGCTGAAATTTCTTCAACGCTGTATGTTGTTCCGTCGTTGCTTATACTCGAAGGAATTACCATATTCCCCCTATAGTATTTGTCGTTCTGATACAGATGTCTGTATGTCACCCTCGCTTTGTTCCCGCTCAACAGGTCATAGGCAATGTCATCTATTATCACATCGTATGCATTGACGCATTCCCCAATAGCCACGAATGCAATCATTGCTGAAAGCATTCTTGCTTTAATTACTGAAAGTATCTTCATACAATTAGATTTTGGTTAAATAGTAATGAAATATTTGTTGTATAATCGCTTTTGTTGATTTGTTCACCCGTATGTGATTCGTTTGCAAATATAGTGAAAGGTGAGCGCAGAGGCAAGCGAAAACATTTTTGTTTTGGATTGCATATGCCGAACCGCATCCTATATTATGAAAATATAGTGAAAGATGAGCGCAGAGGCAAGTGAAAACATTCTTGTTTTATATTGCGTATGCCGAACCGCATCCTATATTATGCAAATATAATGAAAGGAGAGTGCAGGGCAAGCGAAAACATTTTTGTTTGCTGTATGCTTTTTGCTGAAGTGTATAAAAACAAAAAAAAGGAATGAGTCTTTCGACCCATTCCTTAAAACCATATTTCAGAATGATTTATTTCACTTTCTCAACGATAGCCTTGAATGCTTCGTAGTGGTTCATTGCAAGGTTGGCGAGAGTCTTGCGGTTGATCTCGATTCCAGCCTTGTGGAGAGCACCCATGAGCTGTGAATAAGACATGCCTTCCATTCTTGCAGCTGCGTTGATACGCTGAATCCACAGTGCGCGGAAGTCACGCTTCTTGCGCTTGCGTCCTACGTATGCATATGTCAAACCCTTCTCATACGCATTTTTTGCAACTGTCCAAACGTTCTTGCGAGCGCCGAACTGGCCTTTGACACGCTTTAAAATCTTCTTTCTTCTTGCTCTTGAAGCAACGTGGTTTACTGATCTTGGCATAATTTTGAATCTTTTTGAATGCTAGCGCCACCTTAATCTTCCCAGATGGTGAACTTTAGGCTAAACACTCTGTTAAACATTTTTTTGTTAGTTAAAATCTTTTGCTCGTCACAGTTTTTTAACGAAGTGTAAGACAATCGCGAACCTGCTTGCGGTTAGCCTTTACAACATTTGTTGAATGATCGAGGTTTCTCTTCTGCTTCTTAGTCTTCTTTGTCAGAATGTGACTGTGGTAAGCGTGCTGTCTTTTGATTTTTCCTGTGCCTGTGAGCTTGAAGCGCTTCTTTGCGGCAGATTTAGTTTTAACTTTTGGCATTTTTTTTTGATATTTAATTATTACTGTAATTGGTGGCAACGTATATACCAGGACGTTACGCACACATAATTTTCTTTAGTTCTTATTCTTCAGCCTCGCCGTCTGTTTCAGCTTCAGCCTTGGCGCTTGCTTCCTTGGCTTTCTCCTCTGTCTTTGCCGGTTTCGGCTGTGCCTTCTTAGGTGTACCAGGCTTCTTCGGTGCAAGCATGATGCTCATACGCTTTCCTTCGAGTATCGGCATGCTCTCCACCTTGGCAATTTCCTCAAGGTCGTTTGCGAATCTCAGAAGGAGCACTTCGCCCTGTTCCTTGAATAGGATGGAGCGTCCTTTGAAGAATACGTAGGCCTTTACCTTGTTGCCGTCGTTGATGAATTCCTGAGCATGTTTCAGCTTGAAGTTGTAGTCGGCATCAGCTGTCTGAGGTCCGAAACGTATTTCCTTAACTTCCACTTTGACCTGCTTGGCCTTCATGTCCTTTGCCTTCTTCTTCAGCTGGTAAAGGAACTTTGAGTAGTCAATAAGTCTACAAACTGGAGGAACGGCATTAGGTGAAATTTCTACAAGATCAACGCCTTTCTCTTCTGCCAATTGTATCGCCTTGCTAGTCGGTATTACTGTCGACTCTATATCGTCACCTACGATTCGAACTTCGCGTACTCGTATCTGTTCATTTACGCGATACTGTTGCTTTTTATTGTCAAATTTCATTAAGTTTGAGATTTTTCCTCTGTTTGTTTTAAATGTTGTTAATAATACGTTTATTTCCGAGGCGCAAAGTTAGAAATTTTCTGTTATATTGCGCACTTCTTCGTTGATTTTATTTGCAAAATCCTCAAATTTCATGCTTCCCTGGTCGCCTTCGCCCTGTTTTCTTACTGAAACAGTGCCTTCAGCCATTTCCTTTTCACCTACGACGAGCATGTAAGGTATTCTCTTGAGCTCGTTGTCGCGGATCTTTCTTCCGATCTTCTCGTTGCGTGTGTCAACTGTAGATCTTACGTCAACCGAGTTGAGATACTTGTTGACCTTCTCTGCATATTCGTTGAATTTTTCAGAGATAGGAAGGATGACAACCTGATCTGGTGTGAGCCAGAGAGGGAAGTGTCCGGCAGTGTGTTCGATGAGCACGGCTGTAAATCTTTCGAGCGAACCGAACGGAGCTCTGTGAATCATTACAGGGCGATGCTTCTCGTTGTCGGCACCTGTGTATTCGAGCTTGAAGCGCTCAGGCAAGTTGTAGTCAACCTGAATTGTACCCAACTGCCAGCGGCGTCCGATGGCATCCTTCACCATGAAGTCGAGCTTAGGACCGTAGAAGGCTGCTTCGCCGTATTCAACCTTTGCGTTAAGGCCTTTTTCCTTGCAGGCTTCAACGATTGCTGTTTCTGCCTTGTCCCAAACCTCGTCGCTTCCGATGTACTTCTCCTTGTCGTTAGGGTCGCGCAGAGAAATCTGTGCTTCGAAGTCCTTGAAGTTGAGTGCCTTGAAGATGATGTTGATGATGTCCATTACGCGCAGGAACTCATCCTTCACCTGGTCAGGACGGCAGAAGATGTGTGCATCGTCCTGTGTGAACGAACGAACACGTGTCAATCCGTGGAGCTCTCCGCTCTGCTCGTATCTGTATACGGTACCGAACTCGGCGATGCGCAGAGGCAGATCCTTGTATGAGCGAGGCTGCCAAGCGTAGATTTCGCAGTGGTGAGGGCAGTTCATCGGTTTGAGCATATATTCCTCGCCATCTTCAGGAGTGTGTATAGGCTGGAATGAATCTTTGCCGTAGTGATCGTAGTGTCCTGAAGTGACATACAGGTTCTTGCCACCGATGTGCGGAGTGATAACTTCCTGATATCCGTATCTCTTCTGTATCTTTCTCAAGAAGTTCTGGAGGCTGATTCTCAGTGCTGTTCCTTTCGGCAACCAGATTGGCAGACCTTTACCTACCTTCTCTGAGAACATGAAGAGTTCCATTTCCTTACCGATCTTTCTGTGGTCGCGCTTCTTAGCCTCTTCAACCTTTGCGATATATTCGTCGAGCATCTTCTTCTTAGGGAATGATACTCCGTATATACGTGTCATCATCGGACGTTTCTCGTCGCCTCTCCAGTAAGCGGCTGCAACCGACATCACCTTCACTGCCTTGATCTTCTCAGTGCTTGTGAGGTGCGGACCCTTGCAGAGGTCAGTATAGTTGCCCTGAGTGTAGGTTGTGATGTGTCCGTCTTCGAGCTCCTCAATGAGTTCGTTCTTGTATGTCTGTCCTCTTTCGCCGAAGAATTTGAGAGCGTCCTCCTTTGAAATTTCGTTTCTCACGAGGCTTTCCTTTCTCTGTACGAGTTCCTGCATCTTCTTCTCGATTTTCTCGAAGTCGGCGTCGCTTATCTTAACGCCTTCAGCAGGCATCACGTCGTAGTAGAATCCGTTTTCTATTGCCGGACCTATACCGAACTGTATTCCAGGGTAGAGTTCCTGCAGTGCCTCAGCCATGAGGTGAGCCGATGTGTGCCAGAATGCATGCTTGCCTTCTTCGTCGTCCCACTTGTAGAGAACGAATGCCGCATCCTCGTTGATAGGGCGGTTCAGTTCTGTTGTTTCGCCGTTGACGCCGCATGCCAGCACGTCCTGTGCCAGACGCGGGCTTATGCTTTCTGCAATCTGCAGTCCTGTTACTCCTGCCTCGTATTCACGTACGGAGTTGTCTGGAAAAGTAATCTTTATCATAATGTGTGATTATATTTTATATTCGTTTTTGTCTGAACACAATCGCCTGCAAAAATAGTGTTTCTTTGCTAAAAGTGTGTCCATGTACGCTTAAAAATGTTCAAACACCGGTTTTTTTGTATCGCTTCGCCCCGTTGCCGGCGGTGCGGCAAGGTCCGTTCGTGTGCAATCAGTTGTCCTTGGCATATTTCTTTATGAGGCCGTATGCCTGGTAAAGTCCGAGCTCGCCGGCCTTGCTGAGGTCGTTCAGGCCCTCTTTGGTGTTCTTTCCGAGAATCCTTATTATACCTCTATTATAATATGCTTCGGCAAACTTGTCGTAAAGCTGTATGCACTTCGTGAGGTCGGCTTCGGCGCTTTCGTAGTCGGCCGTCTTGGCTTCTATGCATGCGCGGTTGTAGTAGGCGTACGGCAGGTCGGGCGAGAGTTCGACAACCTTGTTCATGTCGGCCTTGGCCATCATGAGGTGAATGTCGGCCTTTTCTGGCAGTGCGGCCGTTATGCCTTTCTCGTTCCTTGCGCCTTGCTCTGCCATGTCGGCCATCTTTGCGTGTACGACAGCTCTTGCGAAGTATGCGAGCATGAACGTCTTGTCGGCGTTCACCGCGCTGTCGAGTTCAGCCGAAGCCTTTTCGGCATCCTGAAGCAGATAGTACTCTACGGCTTTGGCAAAGTGGGCGAGGGCAGAGGTGTCCCTCCTTCCGTTCATCTTCTCCAGCGAGTTCATGCGCGCCGCGAAGTCGTTCTCTTCGAGAGGCTTCTCCCTGTTCGTGAGGATGAGCTTCTCCGGCAGTATTTTCCTTCCGTTCACCTTCTCCACGTCGCGGCAGTAGTTGATGGCCTGTTTCAGCTTGTTTTCCTCTTCGTAGTAGGTGAGCACGTACATCGGCTGCAGCGTAGTTTCCGTGTTTCGGTTCTGCACCTTGCCTCTGTATTCGCTCTTATACTGTTTCTCCTGTTCTTCGTCCTCCACGACAAGCTTGTTGTAGTCTTCCATGTTCTTTTCCGACTTCTTTCTGGTAGTCACTTTCTTGCTTGCCGCCGACGCATATCCGTATCTGTGCGCCACCTGTTCCTTTATCACGTGCTCCTCGTCTCTCTCGGCACCTCTCACGTCGCCTATCATGCGCTTCGCTTCGGCTCTCTTCTGGTATCCCAGCAGAAAGTTCGGGTAAGCCTTGATGACGGTCGTGTAGTCCTTGATGGCCCCGCGGTAGTCGCCCGTCTCGTGCAGGAGCAGGGCCCTGTTGAACGTCACCATCATGTCCGACGGGTCTTTCTCCAGAATGAAGTTGAAGTCCTCGATGGCTCTGTTGCCGTCGCCCACGTTGGCCCTGAGCAGACCTCGGTTGTAGTGTCCCACAAAGTTGTCGGGGTCGATTGTCAGCGCCAAGTCGTAGTCGCTCATAGCCCCTCTCAGGTTCTTCTGGTTGTATCGGCACAGCGCTCTGTTTATGATGTTGCCCAGGTGCTTAGGCTGTAGCCTTATGGCCTCGGTGAGCCTCTTTTCGGCACCGGCGTAGTCTTCTTTCCTCATGAGGAACGATGCCTTCATCGAGAGCGCCGACACGTCGTTCGGGTCGATTTCGATGGCCTTGTCGATGTATTCCTCGGCTCTCGCCGTGTCCTTCTCCTCGAGCGTTATCTGCGCCTTCATGCAGTAGCCCTTGGCATATTTCGGCCATTTCTTTATGAATATGCTGGCCACGGAGTCGGCCCTCTCCATGTTGTCGAGTTCCATCAGGCAGAGCGTCAGGTTGTTCCACAGAGGCTGGCTGTTGGGCTCCATCTCGACGGCCTTGAAGTAGTCGTCGGCCGCATCCTTGTAGTTGCCCATGTTGATGCGCGAGAGCCCTCTCACCTCGTAGCTGTCCGGAAAGTAGGGGTTGCGCTTTATGGCTTCCGAGCAGTCGCTCTCCGCACCCGCATAGTCCTCCAGATAGAATTTCGCCACACCTCTATAGAAATACGGTTCATAGAGGTATGGCTTTGCGTTTATCACCATGTTGAAATACTGTATCGAAAGGACGTAGTCATCGTAGTACAATGCATTGCGTCCGACAATCATCACTCTGTCCGTGTTGATCTGCGCCTTGGCGGACATGATGAAGGCCGACAGCAAAAATATCAGGTATGCCAATCGTTTCATAAATACAAATATTCCTGTCTCGCGCTCATTCGTGCGCGTGTGGGTGTCGTGTGTTGTGGTGTCTCGTTTCTCTCTGCCGGTGCGTTCGCCCTTTGCCTGATGCTCGCGCCCGTTATCTTCTGTTCGGCTTGGTCTTGTAGGAGCAGTTCTCCTTGCCCTTCATCATCGCCGCCAGCTTCGACTTTATCATCTGCTTTCTCAGCGGCGAGAGGTGGTCGACGAAGAGTTTTCCCTCCAGATGGTCGAACTCATGCTGCATTACTCTTGCCAGGAAGCCTTCTGCCCATTCGTCGTGCTCGTTCATGTCCTCGTCGAGATATTTCACGTGCACCTTGCACGGTCTCTTCACGCTTTCGTGTACTCCCGGAACGCTCAGGCATCCTTCCTCCATCGAGCATGTCTCCTCGCCGTATTCGATGATGTGCGGATTGATGTAGGCACGCAGAAAACCCTTGTACTCGGGCATGTCGTCGCTGATGACGTCGAGGTCAATCACGACCACCCTTATCGGCAGTCCCACCTGCGGAGCCGCGAGGCCCACGCCCTCGGCCTTCTTCATCGTTTCGAACATGTTCTTTATGAGTTCCTTCAGCTCCGGATAGTCGGGAGTGATGTCTTCTGCCTGCTTGCGGAGTACAGGCTGTCCGAATATGTACATCGGTAGTATCATCTTTCTGTTACCTTCCTTTCTTGTATGGTTATATATATTTGATTAGTTGCGGTTTATGCGCTCTTGCTGGAGCATGTCTCCAGCTCCTTTTCCCTCTCGCTCACCTTCTGAACCTCTGCGCCTCGAGATAGTCCTCGAGTATGATTGTTGCGCTTATCTTGTCCACGAGAGCCTTGTCCTGACGCGCCTTCCTGCCGATGCCGCTGTCCAGCATGGCCCTGTGCGCCAGCACCGAGGTGAATCGTTCGTCGTAGAATTCAATGTTTACCTGCGGCAGGTTTTTCCTGACTCTGTTCACGAAGGGAGTGATGTTCTTCATGTTGTCCGAAAACTCGCCGCTGTTCTGCCGTGGAAGCCCCACGATGATTTTCTCCACATCTTCCGTTTCGATGTAATTCTTTATGAAGTCGAAAAGTGTATGTGTCGGCACTGTCGTAAGTCCGTTTGCAATCATCTGCAGCGTGTCCGTGACGGCAATGCCGCTGCGTTTCTTCCCGTAGTCGATGGCTAATATTCTGCTCATAATAATTGCAAAATTAGTGTTTTTATGTCCAAGATGCAAAATAGTTTGCCCCATTTGTTCCCGAGCCTGCGGTGTTTAACAGTTTGCTGCGTCCTGCCGCTCCGCGCCGCCGGCGTTCTCCATGCGCATTCTCTTCACGGCCAGATGGTGTCCCTCGCCGGCCGCCCTTGAATACCATTCCATGGCTTTCGCCATGTCCCTGACGCCCGACCATCCTTCCTCGTAGGCCTGCCCCATGCGGTAGTGCGCATAGGGGTCGTCGCCCATGCTGTACGCCTCCATGGCCTTCACGGCCGATGGCGCCAGCGAACCGCATCCCTTGCGGTAGAGGTCGCCCAGATTCGACGGTGCATACGTCCTGTCGCCCATCCTGCATGCTTCGCCGAACCAGTATTCGGCCTTCCTTCCGTCTCTTTCCACGCCGATGCCTTCCTGATAGATTGTGCCGAGGTCGTTGAGCACCACGCCTTCGGCCCCGTTTCCTCTCCTGTACGCCTCGCCGACCTCCAGAAGCGCCTCCACGTCGTCGTGCGAAAAGCTCTCCCACGTTTCGCATCCGTCCGTCTGCCACGACTTCACCCGCCCGATGGATTCGTGCTGCGGCACGTCCACCTCGCCACAGCACTTCATGTTCCTGAAGTCCTCTTCGATTTCCTCGTCCGTGGCCACCGGTGCAAGTCCGTTTGCCAGTATGTACTGCACGTAGCCGTATATGCGAGGCGTGCTCGAGTGGAGCGTCACGCCGTAGCGTCTGAGGAACTCCAGCGAGACATACGTGCCTCCCGTCAGCGCTGGCATCACGTAGAATCTCGGCAGCTGCATGAGCCCTACCTTCAGCTGTGCCACAGCCTCGCCGATGCTCTCTTCCGCCCACTGTTCGCCGTAGACCTCGTATACCGACCTTCCGTCCACCCTGAGCCCCTCGCCGTTGAGGTGCACGTTCAGGCAGTCGGCCAGATACGGCAGGAGGCGGTAGTCGTGCATCGACGCCAGCCCCGAGATGCCAACGGCATATTCGCCGTGCCCGTCGCTCGCCAGCATGAACATGGTTGTCGATTCGCCGGGACAGGCGAACAGGATGGAACTGCCTCCGTCCTCCCCGCCGATTTCCATCAGCACCTCCAGCGCTATGTCCAGCTCGCCGATGAATGCGTCCGTGTCTAGGGCGTTGTCGGAATGTATGTAGATGTTGAATGTCATTGAGAAATTTTTTTCAAAAATAGTGCAATAAAACGGATGACTCCACTTTATTCCCATTTTATTTTTCAAGTTCGTGTCTGTAATGTATAAAGCGTATGTGAAAAATTGTGGCGCACGATGTGTATTTGTGAGCCCTCGCAATTTTTATTCCGAGCGCCCGGAAATATTTTTCTGAGCCCTCGCAGAATTATTTCTGAGCGCTCGCATACGAAAAGATGTGCATGCTATACAATATTGAACAGTGACAAGTTCTGCTGTAATATAAGTGTGTATAGCATGCACATCATTGTTTGGATTGAAGAAGCTTTTAAAGTGAGTTTGAAATAAATATATTTCATGTACCGGCATCCGTTCAAATGATGGGAATGTATGAGCCTATAGATATATGTGTGCTGTCAAGGTCACTGATAATGGACGTAGGTGATACTCTTCGTAATGCTCCTCCAGGTCGCCAATATTGTGGACGATGAAGGTTCGTATGTTTGTAAGATTATCGCCATCGAGGTTGAATTCCAACTTTTTAGATGCTTTCCACTGAAGTCCCGCTCCCAAGAATATAAAGTTTTTGCGCGAGGATGGCAGACTGGAGTTGTAGGAGTGGCTAGCATTGACGTTGAAAAAGAGACGGGAAGGCACAAGGCTCATTGTGAGACGAGCGCGCTGCGAAAAATCGCGTATGGTCGTATCATAGTCATCCGAAGTGGAGCGGCTCAGCTGCCATCTGGCAGAGTAGTCGAGACGATAGCCCGTAACAATGTCGAAGGCCAATGTGCCGCTGAGCGCATAGCTTTGCCTATTGTATCCCATCAGCTCCGACTGGCGCAATATTTGGCTCCGGTCAGTAGTGGCTGAAGCCGTGAGTTCGAGCTGCATGGTATGCCAGTCGATGTCCTTACGTCCATAGAGGGTTATGCCGTAGCCCGTGCTGTGGTTGGGCGCATAGGTTGCTTCAAGGATAGTGTGGGCCTGTTCATCGATGGTTGTGCCATAGGTGATGTCGCTCCACGAACGACGCCAATTGCCTTCAGCATAGGCGAAGAGTCCGTTGAAGATGTCTTTGAACGAGACCTTGAGACGGGCCGAAACTGCATGGTTGTCTGAGAGCAAGGCGCGATAACGCGAAAGGCTTCGATAGTTCTTCATGAGATTTGCGGTGTAGAGCTGCTGCCAGGAAGTTTCGGAGGACGAGTAGTTGACATCACCGTTGAAAGTGAAGTTGTCGGTCGCCTTCCAAAGCAACGAGAATGAAGGCTGAAAACGCAGGCGGGTTCGTTCGGCATCGGTGGTCTCGTCGGGTATGTCGGTGTTGTCAAGACGCGTGTAGCTCAGAGCCAAAGGAAGCCGCAGCGTAGTTCGAAACGAGCCTTTGACATAACGGATCAGTGGACCTACGCCAATGAGACCATTGAAATGGTACATACGACCGTCAGCCAGCATGTCGGGATGAGCAAGTTCCGTAGAAAGCGAGGTGTAGGCGGCGTTGGCCTGCGCCGAGAGAGACAGTGTCCAGGAATGGGCGCTGAGGTCACGGAGCGTCTTGAAGTCATTGGCTGTAGAGATGGTGGTGATGCCGACATCCTGACGGGCAGTCATGTCACCGCCGACTATGAGCGCCTGCGGCGAAGAGACTATGCTGTTGTTCGATGTCCACTCAAAGCCGCCACCCTGTGCTGTACGGTGCACCCAGCGTGTACTGTTGTTGAGTGCAAGCGATCTGTAGTGCAATGTTTGCGTTGTCGCACTGGCTGTACCATACCCCTCATTCCATTTTCCGGACAGAGAGAGGGTGTTGTTCAGGAATTCCTTGCTGGAATTCTTCTCGTATGTGAGTTTCAAGTCTGCTGCATTGGTGTGGGTGCGGTCAGAAATGTCTTCCGTTAGCAGTCTGCTGGTACCGTCGGGCAGGATATAGGTGGTTCTGGCATACGATGAACCGCGCGAGAGGTTATGGCTGTAGTTGAGGTTGTAGTTGAATGTGACATCCTCCGACAGCTTTGCCAGGTTGTTGAGGTTTATGCCGTGGCGGTAGCCGAACAGGCTGTTGCCGACTGGCGATGATCCGTGGCCCAGAATGCCCACCATGCTTGGGGCATCTTTTGTGTCAATGCCGTAATGCGCAGTTGCCGCTTCGCCACCTCGGCCCATGTTGTCGCCGCTGTACCTCAGCTGATGCTGTTCACCACTGCTGAAGTACATGGCCTGCAGCGTGGCATCCCACAGCGGACCATCAGCGTAGCCTCCTGCGCCCAAGTCCATGCTCTTTGTCCAAACGCCTTTTGCCTTGTCCTTGAGCTTCAGGTTGATTGCCGCGCTTTCCGGCGGCACCTGGTCTTGAAGCGCCTTGACGTGCTCGTGGTTCTCCATCACCTGCACTGTGGCCACATCTTCGGCCTTGATACCCTCTGTGGCGAGATTGTAGCGCCCCTGCAGCATGTCTAGGTTCTCTATATAGAAACGGTTGATGGGTGTGCCCATATAATTGATTGTACCGTCATCTTCGATAGTGATTCCCGGTAACTGGCGCAGCACGTCGGCTATGGTGCGGTCGTGCCCGCGTGTGTAGGCAGATACAAGATAGTTCAGCGTGTCGCGGTTTCCCCACAGCTTCTGCGCCTTTATCACGACCTCGCGCAATTTCATGTTTTCCTCTTCCACCGTAATGTTGCACGTCTGCGAACGGCTTTCTATGCGCATCATTTTGGGCTTTATGTTGAACCCGGTTACCCTTATCAGCATTTCATCGGACGCGGCTGCGGCATCCAGCGAATAGCGTCCCTGCTCGTCGGTTACGGAATAAGCTACGATGCTGGAGTCGGAAGGCTGGACCATGGTGACGATTACTTCATTTGCTGGTTCGGTGCCGCAACGCACTTGCCCGCTCACGTTTATCGTGCCGGTTTGGGCGTAGGAGTCAATATACCCCCACGTCAAACAAACTATCATCAATATTATTCTTCCCATGCCGCAACATATCAGTAATCAAGCGGTTGGAACTTTGCCGGTTTCGTATCAATCGGAACTCGACCCAATATCAGCGTACCTCCAAGTACTGTAACATTACTCAATTCTGCCGGCTTGATATAATATGCGGGATTAGTAACATAATTAGGATTGCCGAATAACCGATTGCGCAGTTTTACGAATTTGGAGCGTGAACATTTCATGGCTTCTTCAGGTACACTGTAGGTTACTGCTTCCTTAACAGCCTCAACGTTACGGCATTCAAAGCAGTGGATGCCGTCATCAGATACTGCCCGCATGATAAGACCCGGCAGACCATTCAACCGCCACGGCCCCCAGCGTGTAGGCAAGCTCTCTGCGAACCATACATTCCATAACCTGCCGCCGTATTCTCCTGTAGCTTTCTGACACGGGTGGCCGCATATCGTATCGTATTCGGCCTGCAATGTCCAATTTATCTTTTCTAATTTTTCAGATGTAAGGTATCGGTAGGGCGGTACGGTTTCCACAGATGTGATATTTCCTTGCGGATAGTTCAGCCATGTAGTCGGCACGTACAGCAGTTGTTCTGACCTGTCATTCTCACCATTATGTCGCTTTCGTCCCATTGTACATGCCATGTCTTTTGCCACCTGTAACGTAAGACCGTAATTCACATCCGTGTCTTCGCCTTGTGCATTTGAGGTATGGCACGTATAATCATAGTCAGCCACTAAAAAAGTATGAGCGATACTGTCTTTCGTCTGCCCATAAGCAACAAAAGAGAAAATACATAACATTGCAAAAACAATTTTCTTCTTCATAGTATATAATTTTAATTTAAATACAAATATTCAGCGATTATTGTCTGTGGTTTTTCTTGGTATAATCTTTTTTACTAAAACGAATATACTTCTAAAAATATAAAATGCAAATTATGCAATTATTTTGGTTAGTGTATTTTAAGACAGTTTAAAACAGATTTAAAATAATAATAAAATATGTTTCACTGAAATCTGAAATATGGCGATAAAATCGTAGAATTTATAGTGCCCAATTATAGTATTTAAACGATTACGACTATTTTCCCCTGAGTTTAAGGTTGCAGAGATTTTTCTGATTGTACCTTTCTTATTTTTATCATTATTTCAATATCTTTGCATATGAGTTAAAAATAGAAAATAAAGGTAGAACAATCGGGTTAAAGTATCTATTAATTAATAAATGCATGTAAATGGTTGACTGTACAATAGAGAAAATTTATTAGGATCGTTAGCACATGATGCAGTAATGTCCATTCAGCCTTAAGATATATATAATTGCTACGCTATTTAATGTGGATATACACGACTTGATTTTGCCTTCAAAATAGTATTCCCCCTAATGTGTAAGTGAAGGATTTGCAGTGGGGGTATAGTGGATTGAATAAGATGAAAAAAATAATAGCTTCAAATTGTATAGGATTGGTAGATGCAGACCTTTTGGACAATGGAACGCGTCATCCTAATCTTGTATTGTTGAAACTGGCGGGTTATTTTCGTGAGCATGGTATACCTTATGAACTAATTATTGATACTGAGGCAAATCTTGAATGCTACCAGCGAGTTTACCTTTCTTGTGTTTTTGTATTTACAAAACTCCCCAAGTTTGTTACTGATTTTCAAATGAAACATCCGAAAACATGGAGGAATAAACTACATATGGGGGGGACGGGATTTTATGCTACAGAGGAAGACCGAGAGAAGTTTGACGAGATGCGTCGTAAAGATATGGCCCAACTTGCTATGGATCCATTTTTACCAGGATTCTCAATGGCTCATCAAATGCCGGATTATAATATTTATATTCCTTATATTGAGCGTGAGATTGAAAAAAAGTAAATGAGGAGAGCAAAAAGTTACAGAAGAAAAACGGTACTGCTCCAACTCCACAAGAAATAGATGCAATAGCTGTAAAGTGTCGTAAGAAATACAAGGATTATCTGGATTATAGTATTGGATTTCTTACTCGTGGTTGTATCCGCCAATGTCCATTTTGTGTAAATAAGGGCGAACGTAGTATCTTGCCATATTCCAATCTTAATGATTTCGTTGACGATAGTCGCCCGTTTATTTATCTCTGGGACGATAATTTTTTATGCTATAAAAATTGGAAAGCTTTGCTTCAGGAACTTATTGATAGAGGTAAACCTTTTCAATTTCGGCAAGGATTAGATGAACGCGTCTTAGATGACGAACGAGCTGAAATGCTCTGTAAAGCACCTTATCATGGTGACTTCATTTTTGCCTTTGATCAATGGAAGGATTGTGAACTAATTAAACGTAAGTTGAAAATATGGAAGCGGCACTGTCCTACAAAAACAACCAAGTTTTATTTGTTCTGTGGTTATGAGCTAACAGCGGATGATGACGAAAAGTTATTTACTGATGTTTATTTTTTGTTCTGCAGAATTCAAATACTTATGAGTTTCGGCTGTCTTGGTTATGTTATGCGTCACGCTGATTATATAAACCATCGTCTTGGTAATATTTATACACAAGTAGCGCGATGGTGTAATCAACCTCAGTTTTATAAGAAAATGTCTTTTGAGGAGTTTGTATTTAGAAATCAATCTTATCAAGAAGAGCATTCTTCGTCTAAAAAGATTTGTAAGTCACTTGCCACATACAAAGAATTTAAGGATACATTTGCAGATAAGTGGGGGCAGATTGAACCCTTATTTAAAATGAAATATGAATCTACAATAAATCCAGTTAACTGGGAAGGGTAAGAAATATGGATGAAACAGCACTTGTAAAAATATTTAGAAGGTTATGTCAAGGGTCTAAAGAGTCTGTTCAAAGTGGTTTGGAACTTGATAAGTTTGACAATTATATGCACGTTGAACGACCTATTGATAAGGCCGTTAGAGATACAATGGATGAGATCCGCATTGAAGGAGGTGGTATTTTGTTTTTAGTAGGTAGTGCCGGTGATGGCAAATCGCATATGATTTCAACTTTGAAAAATGATTATGCTGATTTTGAGTTTAGGAACGATGCTTCTGAAAGTCCTTGGCCAAACGTTGCATCTATTGATGCATTGAAAATCTTTCTTAATAACTACAAGGATGCAACTCTCCATACAACAACTACAAAAATGCTTGTAGCTATTAACATGGGAAAGTTGAGCGCTTTTATTGATGATGACGAAGTACAAACAGAGTTCTCAGAAATAGCTAATTGTGCAAGGACGCTCTTCGATGAGGACGATCTTCGTCATAAAGAGACAAATCGTGTGAGGATTGTGTCTTTTGCCAATCATCAGATTTTTGAGTTATTCCCGGAGTATAAAGATTCCATATATCCGATAGATTCATTTTTTATTAAAAAAGTACTTAGTAAGATTACGGACAATTCATGCGACAATTTTTTTCGAACAGCGTTTAACAATTCAAAACCTGTTGGAACAGATTTTGATCCTTGTTATGTTAATTACCAACTACTCTGCATTCCTGCTTTACAGGATACTATTGTAAAAATTATCATTGAGGCAATTATTCGCTTCAAATTGATGTTGACTCCTCGTGAGTTATTCGATTTTATCTACAGAATTGTTATACCTGATAGCTATGAAACATTCAATTCTAGCAAGGACTTTTTCAAATCGTTGTTACCAAGTCTATTGTTCGAAGGTGGAGAAAACAAGATAATGAAATGTCTATCAATGCTTGATCCGCTTAAGCATGGAAGTATTGAACATAATGACTACTTAGCAGAGTTGTTTACATCAGTAGCAATTCCTGAAGCAGAGTGTTTTAGCATTCTCAAAAGTAGGTTACATCCTCGATTTTTTGAGATCATTGATGAATATTACAAGAATAACAGATATAACATTGGGGATATTTCGAAACTTTTGTTTCGTATGAAGCATTTGATGAAGTATCACTCTGAATCCGTTGAGTATAGATCATTTCTTAGCATACTATGCGGTTACTATGATAATGATGAGGATCGTTTGTTCCCCCTTTATGAAACTATACAACGTAGTATTCCTCATTTATATGGCTCATACACAGACAAACAAAATTTAGTTCCTCTTGATATACAAGGCAAGGAATACAAATTATTTGTCAGTTGTGATAACTTGAAGCCAAATCCTCAGGAAACAGTACCTTTTGATGTAAACAATCGTAATAAGTTTGTTGTCGAAATAGTTTCTTATTGGAAGATAAATGCTCCTGTACCGCCACTTAAAGTAGAGTATCAGTTGTATGAATACTTATGTAAGATCCAAAAGGGAAAACTGGCACAAACTGATGACCGCAATCACAATCTTTTATTTTACGGCTTTATTAGTAATTTAGTACAACAGACGGATTTTAAAGAAAAGGTTATTATCCTTACTTCAGATAATCAGCAGTTAACATTATCACGGACATTCGGTAAAAAAATCACATTGAAATGATTGGGTTCTCAGAAACAAACTTTCTCAGGGAGTATATTAAACCTAAGAAGGATAAAAAGACAGGTATGATTAAGGATAAGTTAGAGGATAACTTCCAAACAGGCAAACAGAAGTTACTTCCTTTTACTCTTAATCCTATAAGCGGTAGTGTATATGATGGTAACTGTGGTTTAAATGGTGTAACAGGTGAGTTTTATCGTATAAAGGTGAACTCAACAGTTGAGCCTATCTACTCTCCACAAGACACCGAAAAAACTTTGCGTAAAGAACTGAAAAACAAGTTTAAGATGCCAGCTGATGATATTGAGCGCTTCGTCAAAGTGTTCAATGATGTGATGTTTGAAAATGAAACTATCAACGTAATTGACCTCTCGTTTTTTTCTTTCGTACCTATGAAATATTTTGGTAAAGCCCATGATAAAAATAAGAGAGTGAATAAATACAAGAGTGGTCAATCTAAGATTGCTGACTATTATGTGTCTATTGCTGAAAATATTGGTGTGGAGTTTGATATGAAAGAAAAAGACTTATTCTCAGAGGTGGTGAATGAATGCTTGCAAAAGGATTCTTTCGTTACCCGTGCAGAGCGTGACAAATACTTCATTTTACCTTTTGTAAAATCTCAATTTTCAGAGGACATCAAATGGTTGATGAAGCAAAACAATAACATCATTGTAAAATATTTGCCATTAATGCTTTATTTCTACGCATCATACTCACTTATGCAGACACTGATGTTCATGAATAAGGCTAATTGGCAATACTCAACAGATAAGCCACGTCCGATAACTTTCATGTTGTCATCTGAACGTGCATCAGAAGGACAGGCTGCAGTAAAGAAAGGTTGGTCAGCTCAAGATCATTTTCCTGAAACTTTCCTAAATAAGTTATCTGCTTATGCGCAGACACTTGATATTCTTAACTCCATGTTTGAGGATGAGGAGGAACTAATGACATTCCATTCCATTTTGGAACGTTTCAGGAAAATGGAATTTACCGAGGAAGCGAAATCCATCTGCGAAAAGGTCCTTAATACGTATCAGGATTACAAATATGAACTGCTAGAAGGCCGTGAAACAGAACCACATCCAATAGCAGATAAGAAAGAGGTAAATATCAATAGCTTTGAAGAGTTTGTGGACCTTCTTTTGGATCGTTGTTTGACTTATCAGTCAATTGACTACCCACGTATGAAAGTGGCACTTTATTCTCTTGTCAGTATCAAGATGTTTGAAAAGAGACGAGACTACAGTGTGCTTGTTCTTGACGAGGAAATGCTTTTATTTCTAGTTGCCATGATGGTAAAGGAAGACAGAATACGTATGGAGGAACTCTATAAAAGATTCCATGAGTATGGCATTGATTTTTCTTTCCAGACAAAGAATGCCATTAGTGATTATTTACTTAAGTTAAACCTATTAGAACGCAAGAGCGATTCGGGAGAAGCACAATATGTACGAGTTGTTTTTTAATTTCCTTATCGAAGAACTATTGGTTCGTTATTTTAAGAAGATTAACGTAGAGCCTGGTGATAAGTTCTACATAGTAATAGAAGATGTCGTATTTCGTCAGAACTTTTATAAGTCGTTACATAATTCTGCATTTACTTATAAGCAGAAAATCTGTTTTCCCGGTTATGAGAAATATGGTATAGGGGCATCCGAATATGATACCGTTGCATTTAAATGTACAAATAATGGAACACAGATTATCGTAAGTGGTTGTGATGATGCTGGTGATGGCTTCCAAACGATGATACGAAACAATATTGGAGTCGCTGACAATCCTATTAGCGAAATGGCAGCTCTTTTCATTCTTCCTGGCAATAATGCCATTGAGACTTTGTTGAGTGCAGGTAGAAACTTACAAGAAAAGCCATATCCTTTGTGCCTGGATTCTATTACTCAAGCTATCTATAATAAAATAGAGGGCAAGATCAATATTATAGAAAAGGAGTATCTCCGCAATCATGTTAAGCGTCTTTGTTTAGAGGACGATTATACCTCATTGTTTGACTTTGCACCTGTATTCTCCATCCTTCAGAAATCAAGCTTGAAAGGTAACTTTGCCATGCTTGACACATTCGAAGACTCTGAGATCTATGATAACATGTTTGCTGCAACAGACATCAACATCAAGGAACGTGTGAAAGACAATGCAAGTGCATTTGCCACTATTAGTGAAATGATGAGTGAAGCGTATGAGCAAGATCAGTACAAACGCTTATGTACATATCTGGACGCAAAACTAGCAAGTAAGATTTCATGTGGCAAGGTTAATTGGAAGATGCTTGACTATAAGGAAATTCGTAAGAGTCATGAATTTGTAGTGGGCAATCCGACCATAACACGACCTCGATTCAAAGTTGATGGGAGTGCAGAACTTTTGGTTAACATTACAGGGCCGAAGAATGAGAAGACCTCAAAGAGTTTTGTTATAGTATGCGATCCTATTCTTTCTTCCAGAAGTCTTAAAGCTTGTTTTAACAAGGAGCTAAAGGATTATCTACATGGTAAGGTTGCAAAAGTTTCTGGATGCAACCTTTTGTTCAATTTAACGAAGAAGGTTCAGAAAGACAAAATTGGTGACGAAAAAAACTATCATGAGGTGTCTGTTATTCAATTGCAGACCAAGAATGTATTCCAAAGTATTTCTCATTATTTTACCATTGATGCGAATGGAAATATAGTGGTTAATGTACCTGACTCAGAAGATGGTTTTACTATTGGCTTAGGTACTAATTTTATAACATATGACGGAATTTCACCAGTTGAATTAGATGACAATACGGCCATTCGCGTTAACATTGACCATAATGCAACAGACGAACCTATCATTCCATTTAAATTTGGTGATAAAATTCTCAATATACGATTCAAATACAAAGGTGATAAGACCCCAACCTTAACTCCTGGTTCTGTTATTGATTCTATTTGGGGAGAAGAAGAGGGTGGTTATACACATGATGGTGAAGATGGTGATATTACTGGCACTGTTAATGGGCCTCAAGGTCCTGTTTACATTCACGATCGTTTTCGTAAGTTGGTAAGTTTGGAGAAACGCATGGTCGATCAGGAATCTCCATATTTATATATAGAGAAGAATGAATTTAGCGGTGAAGATAATACAAAGACACAAAACTTTTCAATTGCTTACGATATTGATTTAGCACTCTCTAGAATCTTCAGGTATTTCAAGAACATGAATACTGTTCCTTCATTTATACGACCAGATGAAGAATTATGCAAACTTTATAAGCATTATATTGATGCTGTACACAAGAATATGCAAAACATATCAACAGTAGAAAGCTTTAATAATACTGATTCGTTTAATATAGCTAAACTGGGTGTTGTCGAGAAGGAAGATGGTACAATAATGTTGTCCCCTTTTCATCCTCTAATGGTGTCATATGCTTTACAAATGGTTGAATCCGTTGATTCGGTAGAGTACAACAAAAAGGTAATAGATGAGCTTTCACCTCTCTACTTGATGCCATACATTTATTATGGGAATAGCGTGTTGAAGGCTATCAGTAGCACTGAAACAGAAGACATTCTCACATGGGTGAAATACGATAAAGCTGATAATGCACAGCATATTTACGGTTCTAAATCAACATCAAAATTGATAACGGATAAGATTAAAAATTTCATTGACAACTTCAAATATTATTTCCCTGATGTTGATTGTCCTATTCGCATTAGTGCCATTGGATTATCACAATCTGTTGACCTCGTCCGTGGAATTGTTGGTTTTATTGATGCTAGTAGAAAGAAAGGAAATGTACAGCGAATAGAAGTTCACGAGTATGTTGAAGACATGCTGTCAGATACTTTTTTTGAAAAACTCAATCGTCAGTCAACACGTGACAATATCTCTCAGTTGTTTGAAAAATATAACTTTAACGTAGCAGACAAGGAGTTGAATGAGATTATCCGTTTGCTTTTTAGCAGAGTGAGTTATTACAAACACACTTTCAGGGATACCCGCAAGATGGATGAGTACAGCCATGTAACATTTTATAAGATTAATTCAGGAACTAATTATACTCCATTACCAGCCAATCAACTTAGAACTGAGGCCTCTCTTGATGGTCTTGTTTCAATTCCTTCCACAAATCTTAACGGTAGTAACTACTTGATGGGATTCGGTACACGTGGCATGAAGCAGAACGATAGTCCGATATACCAAATGGCAAAAGATATGAATAGTCTTTATGCCAATTTGCAGAATGAAGGTTTGGCTTCATACAGTCCTGGTCAATGTACCGCCAAAAGGTATAGTTTTAAGGATGCTGATTTCTTGCAATCGGTTTATGACAATTCTACTTGGGTGACTTTTGTTTATCCAGAAGTTGATATTGATTTTTTTCTATAAGCAGAAGAATATCTATGTTGTGCACTATGTCGAGCAACATTCTATCTCTGCGCGTTTGGAGAGTATAACAGTAACACAACATGTTATCCAGTACAATAAAATGCTCTTTAACTCTCTTCAAGCCTTCAAGTCGATTATCGGTACAAGTGAGGATTTCAGCCGTAAGATGATTAGCTATTTTAATTGCTTAAACGGAAAATGGCTATTGGAAATTTCCGGAAAACCTGAACTTATCATGCGCGAGAAGATGAGCCTTGTAGCAACCTGCTTTGTCATGAAACATTTTCTTAATCGTACTGATAATATCGTATGGGTACCTATTGCACTTGATGAGATTATGCGTGCTACTGGTTCCATCGGTACAACACAGGACGGATTGTTTTCGAAGAAAGATCTTGGCCTTGATGGACCTATTTCCGATGACATACTGATGATGGGTATTCGTCGTAATGATAATGATGAGGTGGATGTGTTCTTCTATCCGGTTGAGGTTAAAGTACTTTCTAATGATTCTGTCAGCAAAGGTGAGATACAGGTAGCAAATCTCTATAATAATGGGTTTAGGAAAGTCCTTTTTAAAGGAGACACGTTTACCCGAAAAGTTTACAGAGCTTTGTTCGCATCGCGGTTTTTATCCAATGCAGAAAAGATGCATGCTAACGATCTTATTGCGGATGTTGACTATGAGAAAGTTAATGCATCTCGTTATGAGTTACTTAATGTAAAGTTTAAAATCATTGAAAAACTTCCAGAAGAAATTGGTAAGGCAGCACTTGTGGTTTATTCAGATGCTACACCAAAGTCGTTAAGTACAGAATGGATAGATGACGTACCTGTATGTCACATTCGTATGATGGAGTCTGATTGTTATCGCATTGTGGCTAACCCAGATAGCGCTCTCCTACAATTTGTTGAGGAATCGCCTATTGTAGTAACAGCAAAGCCTGAAACTGATTTATCATTGATACCTTTATGTTGTTCTTCAGATTATACCACTTCACTTCATAAACTCGATGTTGTTGAATCAGAAAAAGATTGTACTGAAGATAAGAATATAGGAGAAGAACCATTAGTAATGCCTTTGAAGTCTTGTTCTGATGATGATAATTATCTAGAACAGATTGACGGATTTTCTCAAGGTGTTAAGGTCAGAATTGGCAAAGATAGAAAGGGGACACCGATAATCTTTGAAGCCAATAATACAAAAAAAGTTTCTCATCCTAACATGGGTATTGTTGGAGGAATGGGCTTTGGTAAGACGCAATTTGCCCTCTCTCTTATTGCTCAATTTGCCAAAGAAAGTGAACACAATGTTAATGGACGTCCTATTGGCATGTTGATATTCGACTATAAGGGCGATGACTATTCTACAGAGGCATTTCTTAACAATGTTAATGGCCAATGCTATAGTTTCAACTTTCCATTCAATCCTCTTAAACTTGTCGTAACGGATAAAACTAAGTTTATGAATCTGCCAGCTGTAACTGCAGATAGAATAAGTGACTCGTTTGCAAAGGCATACGGGTTAGGACAGGTACAACAGAGCACTATCAAGCAGGTGATTCTTGAAACATACAATGATTTCGGAATTACTAGTAATCCTTCTACATGGAACAAACTACAACCAACGATGAGTAATGTCGTGGATAAGTATTTCGAAAAATACGATGCTAAGGATAAAACTTACGCTTTGTTTGATAAACTCAGAGATTATATGATTTTCACTCCCAATAATAGCGAGTGTGTATCTCTGTTTGAATGGCTTGATGGCGTAAAGGTAATTGATTTGACTCCATATCCTGGAGACACGAAGAAAGTTATCGTATCTTTAATTCTTGATCTGTTTTATGAAGAGATGAGGCAGTTGGGTGCAAGTAAACTGGATGATCCATATAGAGAGTTACGTGCCATGATTCTTGTAGACGAAGCACATCAATTTTTAAACAAGGATTTCAACTCTTTCCGTAATATCATTAGTGAGGGGCGTATGTTTGGTGTTGGTATGGTACTTTCTACACAAAATCTATCAGATTTTAAATCTGCAAAGCAGGAATATTCACAGTTTATTCTTAGTTGGGTAATACTCCATATGAACAATATAACAAAGTCTGAAGTCGCAAATATCTTTGGTTCGAACGATCCAAATTGTCAGGTTTACGTGGATGTTGTGAGTAAAGCAGAGAAGTTCTACGGCATCTGTAAGATTGGTAACGAAGTAAAAGCTATTCGCATTTTACCATATTATGAGCTTATAAAAAGCGACGAACGTTTCTTGAAAAATATAGAAACTGAAGGATAAATAATATATGACTCTAGTAAATATATCGAATTTGGATGAAATTTTAACTATTATCCATTAAAAGATGTTTATAGTAATGAACATGAAATAGAGTCCCACGTTTGTGGGACTCTATTTCATTATGCACAGCAAACTTTATTTTCTAAATCTAGTTGTAATTTATTGTATATCAATAATTAATACAGATTCTGTTGTTTGCTGTAGTGCAAAAATACTAAATTGAAAGCAAATCACAACTATATTGCATAGTACAAAATATAGTATACTGTTGTTTGCTGTAGTGCAAAAATACTAAATTGAAAGCAAATCACAACTAAGGAGTTCGGAAACCTTATCAGCATGAGTTGTTTGCTGTAGTGCAAAAATACTAAATTGAAAGCAAATCACAACCTCAATACGGACAGGGATACGCCTAAAGCAGTTGTTTGCTGTAGTGCAAAAATACTAAATTGAAAGCAAAGTTGTACATATACTTTCTATATAATCTAAATTGCATGTTGGTAATTGTGCTGTATTTATTAAATTCCTTATCTCGGATAGTTGTGCCTTTCCCCCTTTCCGCCAGTCGGAGTGTTTCCAAAAAAAGATATATCTTTGCATCCGGTAAAAAAACTTTATTCTCTGAATATCTTCAAAAACTGAGATGGACAATCGTTATCTGGAAGAACTGAATGATGAACAGCGCGCGGCAATCGAATATTGCGGCGGGCCTTCGCTGGTGATTGCCGGTGCGGGTTCGGGCAAGACGCGCGTACTGACATATAAGATTGCCTACCTGCTCGAACACGGCTACGAACCGTGGTCGATACTGGCGCTGACCTTCACCAACAAGGCCGCCAGCGAGATGAAGGCGCGTATAGCAAGGCAGGTGGGAGAGGAACAGTCGAAGTATCTTTGGATGGGCACCTTCCACTCCATATTCCTGCGCATACTGCGCATGGAGCACGAGCTGACGGGATTTTCGCCCAACTTCACCATCTACGACTCGGCCGACAGCAAGAGCCTGCTCAAGAGCGTCGTGAAGGACCTTCAGCTGGATGAAAAGACGTATGCCCCCGGCAACATGCTCGGACGCATATCGAATGCAAAGAACCGCCTCATATCGCCCGAAGCCTATGCCGCCACGGCCGACTATCTGAGGGCCGATACGAGGGCGCGCATACCGGCATTCCGCTACGTCTACAGTCGCTATGCCGAGCGGTGCCGTCTGGCCGATGCAATGGACTTCGATGACATCCTGGTGTACACCTACCGCCTCTTCGACGAGCACCCCGAGGTGCTGGCCAAGTATGTCGAGAGATTCAGGTATGTGCTCGTCGACGAGTATCAGGACACCAACTTTGCACAGCACAAGATTGTGTGGCAGCTGACGAGGCAGAACCGCCGAATATGCGTTGTCGGCGACGACGCGCAGAGCATCTATTCCTTTCGTGGAGCAAACATCGACAACATTCTTTCGTTCAGCGACTTGTACGGAGGTGCAAGGCTGTTCAAGCTGGAGCGCAACTACAGGTCGACGCAGGTCATCGTGGAGGCGGCCAACAGCCTCATTGCCAAGAACGAGGCGCAGATACGCAAGGATGTGTATTCGGACAACGAGAGGGGCGACCTGATAGGTGTGTTCGAGGCCTACTCCGACGTGGAGGAGGGCGGAATGGTGGTGAGGAAAATCGAGAGCATCAGGAAGGCCGAGGGATGCGGCTACTCCGACTTCGCCATTCTCTACCGCACGAATGCGCAGAGCCGTATATTCGAAGAGGCGCTGCGGAAGAACGGAATGCCGTACAGGATATACGGCGGATTGTCGTTCTATCAGCGCAAGGAAATAAAGGACATCATTGCATACTTCCGCCTTTCGGTCAATCCGAACGACGAGGAGGCGTTCAAGCGCGTCATAAACTATCCGGCGCGAGGCATCGGAAACACCACGATGGCAAAGATTGCCGATGCCGCGAACAGGGCCGGTGTGAGCCTGTGGACAGCCATCGGCGACCCGCTTGCCTACGGAATAGACGTGGCGAAGGGCACGGCTGCGAAGATTGCCGGGTTCCGCATGCTGATTGAGGACTTCATCGAACTGGCGCGCACGAAGGATGCCAAGGAGGCGGGCGAGGAGATGGTGAAGCGGAGCGGCATCATCAACGACATCTATCAGGACCGCACGCCCGACAACCTGAGCAGGCAGGAGAACGTGGAGGAGCTGATGAACGGCATGGCCGACTTCTGCGAGGGGCGCAGGGAGGAAGGCAACGGAAATGTGTCGATAAGCGACTACCTCTCGGAGGTGTCGCTGCTCTCGGACGTCGACACCGATAAGGGCGACGACGAGCACAAGGTGACGCTGATGACGATACACTCGGCAAAGGGACTGGAATTCGGCACGGTGTTCGTCGTGGGGCTCGAGGAAAATCTCTTCCCGAGCCAGATGGCAAGCGGTTCGATGCGCGAGATGGAAGAGGAGAGGCGTCTGTTCTACGTTGCCATAACGCGTGCCGAGAAGCATTGCTTCCTCTCGTACGCACGGAGCCGTTACAGGTACGGCAAGATGGAGTTCGGCACGCCTAGCCGTTTCATCGGCGACATTGACCCCTGTTACCTCGACCGCCAGGCGAAGGCGAGGACGCTGGGCAGGGATGCCGACGTGGAGCTGCCGTGGGCTTCGCGCGAAAGGACATCGACGCCGCGGAGCTCATTCGGAGCTGGCAGTGAACCGGTGGAGTGGCGCGGGGAGCGTTCGGAGAGATTCTTCGAGCGTTCGCAGAAGATGCACGAGGAGGTCGATGTGAACAGGCGTCAGGAGAAGCTGGTGCCCCCGTCGCCAGCCATCAGAAAACTGAGGCCTGTGCCGGCCGGAAAGGCTGCGCAGGCGGGCTCTGCCGGCGTGGACGACGGGCTCAGCGCCGGTCAGCACATCGAGCACGAGAGGTTCGGCCGAGGTACGGTGGAAAAGGTGGAAGGACGAGGCGACAACTGCAAGGCTACGGTGAGATTCGAGAACGCCGGAGTGAAACAGCTGCTGCTGAAGTTCGCACGCTTCAAGGTGGTCGACTGATACCGCGTCAAGATATATATAAGGGAATATGATGTGTGTTTTGAATAGCACCATACACTATAAAAGAAGAAGATAATAATAACATTTTTTGATATGGCAGAAAAAACAACTTTGCTTGAAGAGAATTTGGACAAGATACCGAATCCGTGCTACGTGATGGAGGAACAGCTCCTGAGACGCAACCTGGAATTGATTAAGAGTGTGGCCGAACGTGCAGACATCGAGGTGATACTTGCGTTCAAGGCTTTTGCGCTGTGGAAATCGTTCGGCATCTTCCGCGAGTACATATCGCACACGACTGCCAGTTCGCTCTACGAGGCACGTCTTGCGCTGGAGGAGTTCGGAAGCAGGGCTCACACTTATTCACCGGCTTATACGGAGGAAGAGTTTCCCGACATTATGAGATGCAGCAGCCACATCACGTTCAATTCGCTCAGCCAGTATGAGAGATTCTATCCGTACGTGCGCGAGAACGGCAACGGCGAGGTGTCGTGCGGATTGAGAGTGAATCCAGAGTATTCGGAGATTGAGACACTGCTGTACAATCCTTGTGCTCCGGGATCGAGGTTCGGCATACTGGCGTCGGCACTGCCGGAAAGACTGCCTGAGGGCATTGAGGGATTCCACATACACTGCCACTGCGAGAGCGGTGCCGATGAGTTCGAGCGTACGCTCAAGCATATTGAGGAGAAGTTTGCAGGATGGTTCGGACAGCTGAAGTGGATAAACTTCGGCGGAGGTCACCTGATGACACGCAAGGACTACGATGTGGAGAGGCTAGTGGGGATGATGCAGGAGTTCCGCGCACGCTACCCTTGGCTGAAGGTGATACTGGAACCAGGATCGGCATTTGCATGGCAGACAGGTCCGCTCGTGGCAAAGGTGGTGGATGTGGTTGAGAACAGCGGTGTGAAGACGGCCATACTGAACGTGAGCTTCACTTGCCACATGCCCGATTGCCTCGAAATGCCGTATCGCCCTAAGGTGAGATATGCGGAAACAATCGACGACGATAGTCTCGAAATGGCGCGCTCGGAAAAAAATATTTATCGTCTCGGCGGAAACAGCTGTCTGAGCGGCGATTTCATGGGACTTTGGCGATTCGACCACGAACTGAAGGTGGGAGAGACGCTGATTTTCGAGGACATGATTCACTATACTACGGTGAAAACCAACATGTTTAACGGAATATCGCACCCGTCGATAGGCATGCTGAAGATGGATGGAGAGTTTGAACTTTTCCGCCGTTTCGGCTATGAAGATTATCGTGACCGCATGTGCTGAAAGCGGTCATGACAAATTTTTTTTGAAAAAATGCCGGAAAAGTTTGGTAGTTAAAAGGAAATGCCTACCTTTGCACTCGCGTTTCGGAGGAAACGACATGACAACGAGAAACAAAGCTCGGTAAGCTGGTTGAAATGATGCGGAAATAGCTCAGTTGGTAGAGCACAACCTTGCCAAGGTTGGGGTCGCGAGTTCGAGTCTCGTTTTCCGCTCAAAGAGGCCTTCGGACGGGCAAATGAGTTGCCCAAGTGGCGGAATGGTAGACGCGCTCGTTTCAGGTGCGAGTGTTTCACGACGTGCAAGTTCGAGTCTTGTCTTGGGCACATTCTCAATGTTAGATGGAAAGCTTTTTTTATGATGGAGAGGTGGCGGAATGGTAGACGCGCTACTTTGAGGGGGTAGTGTGCACGGCACGTGGGAGTTCGAGTCTCCTCCTCTTCACATAAACAAATGAATGCGGAAATAGCTCAGTTGGTAGAGCACAACCTTGCCAAGGTTGGGGTCGCGAGTTCGAGTCTCGTTTTCCGCTCCAGTTTTAGTTCTACGGATTCTGACTTTCTAAGGAAAGATTCAGTGTTGCGGAAATAGCTCAGTTGGTAGAGCACAACCTTGCCAAGGTTGGGGTCGCGAGTTCGAGTCTCGTTTTCCGCTCAAAGTCAAAATTTGATTTTTCAGTTTTAAGAAGAAGATATCGCCCAATAAGCGGTATCTTTTTTCGTTTTCAGAAGGTGGAGCAGGAGAGCGGTTTCTCTATTTTTTTACTCTCTATGCTCTCTGGCTTTCAAATCTTTTTTTCTGCTTTTGGCGGAATGTTTGGCGAATTGCCGGCAAACGCCCCGTGAATTAAGTTTTGTAGAACTGCCATCGAATGTCATTCCTGGCAAAGACCAGGAAACTCATGTACATGTTATTGCCAATGTCCGCAAGGATTCAATAGCAGGAAAGTAAAACCTTTATAAATTGTGTCGACAATTAAATAGATTCCGCATCAAGTGCGGGATGACATTTTATAAGAATTTTCAGTGTAATATATAATAATGTTATAATAGATAGAGAATTACAAGCAAGCAGTCTTTTTGCTGTAATGCCCGTGAATGAATATGTGTTTAGCCGTTTTGCAGAATTGCCGGCGAATGTCATTCCTGGCAAGGACCAGGAACCTTATGTGTATGTTATTGCCAATGTCCGCAAGGATTCAGTAGCAGGAAAGTAAAACCTTTATTTAATTGTGTCGACATTTACGTAGATCCCGCATCAAGTGCGGGATGACATTTTATTTGATCATGGTGCGTGAAAGCAATTAAAGTGTCTACGAACGTCATTCCTGGCAAGGATCAGGAATCTCATCTACATGTTATTGCTAATGTCTGCATGGTTTCAACAACTAGTAGAGTTTTTATCACAGCTTTTTCAATTGTAACATGTAACACGTAACATTAAGAAAACATCGCTTTTCATGCATCTCCGCAAATGCATCGTCATAAGTATTTTCCTGCAAATTCTCCAATTTGTGTCATTTTCTAATATGTACATCAATTTATCTATATATATACCTTATTATATTGTTATCTTATAAAAATATAATGAGGATTATGTTTAATAACAAAGCGGAAAAATTATAAAGATCCCCCTTTTTAGGAATTATCCTAACTTTGTCCTCACTTTATTTCTGCCTTTATACTCTGACGTGTTTCCATACTTTTTTCAGAAATAATTATCCTTTAATCTTTCTGAATAACTTGTTTATCGTTTCAGCATAATGTAACATGCAACATGTAACAATAAGAAAAACACTTGTTTTCATCTTTAATATATAAGTATTCACAAAGCATAAATTCCCATCAATTCAATAAATATTAATCAGAAAAATTATACGCTCACCTTTTAGCCTGAAAATGCAACTCGGTTGCACCGGCTGAATTATACATTTGCAATACGGGAAAGAAAATATTATAAGAATTGCTATATGTTGTACGGTATTAATGTGAAATCGGTTGTGAGCTTGGTATTGCTCGTGGCGGGAATGGTTGCCGATTATTTCTTCGGCGATGACGGATTTTGGAATTATGCAAGGATTGTTTTTTATGTGCTTGCATATTTGCCTGTGGGTATTCCAGTTCTCAAGGAAGCTTGGGAAAATATCGTTGAGAAAAAAGACTGGTGCAATGAATTCATGCTGATGACGATTGCTTCTATCGGAGCATTTGCAATCGGTGAGTTTCCTGAGGCTGTAGCGGTGATGGTGTTTTATTCCATCGGTGAATCGCTTCAGGATCGTGCTGTCGATAATGCCCGGCGTACGATAAGCAGTATGGCGGATATGCGCGCTGAGACGGCTGTGGTTGTGCGTGGCGGTGAGCATGTGAGCATAAAGGCTGAGGACATTGATGCAGGTGACGTGGTGTTCGTGAAAGTCGGCGAAAGAATTCCTGCTGACGGTATGCTTATGGACACTTCGGCATCGTTCAATGCTTCTGCTCTTACCGGTGAAAGTGTGCCTCAGGACAAATGTGCCGGCGACGAGGTGTTTTCGGGCATGATTCCTGTTTCGTCGCCTGTGTGCATAAAGGCCTTGCGCAAGGCTGACGACAGTGCGGCTGCCAGAATAATGAGGATGGTTGAAGATGCTTCGGAAAGAAAATCGTCGGCGGAGCTGTTTATAAGGAAGTTTGCACATTACTATACGCCTTCGGTTGTCGTGGCGGCACTTCTGCTGATTGTCTGCCCTTTCGTATATTCTCTCTTTGCTGATGATTATGTTTACTATGCCGGTCAATGGGTGTACAGGGCAATGATTTTTCTTGTTGTGTCCTGCCCTTGCGCACTTGTCATCAGTATTCCGCTGAGTTATTTCTCCGGTATAGGCGCGGCTTCGCACAACGGCATTCTCTTCAAAGGTGGCAATTTTCTTGATGCTGCGGCAAAGCTGAATACAGTCGTGTTCGACAAGACGGGTACACTGACGACGGGGCGTTTTACGGTTGACAGTATTGATGTCAGTGGTACTGTAGGTGAAGATGCTCTTGTAGGCATTGTGGCAGGACTTGAGTCTTCATCCATGCATCCGATAGCAAAAGCTGTAGTTGAATATGCTGAGAAATCCGGTGTGAAAGTTTCGTATGCAGAGAATGTTGAGGAAATGGCCGGATATGGTGTGAAAGGCACTGTTGATGGGCGCGTGGTTATGGTTGGAAATGAGAAGATGATGAGGGAGTACGGTGTGGAAGGTATACCGGAAGGCGGTATAAAGACTAACGGCCCTACTCTATTTTGCGCTGTCGACGGTGTGTATGCCGGTCGTATCGTGGTGAAAGATGTGGTGAAGGACGATGCCGTGAATGCTGTTTCTGAACTTAAACGATTGGGCATCAGAAAAATAGAGATTCTTTCGGGTGACCGTCAGGACATAACTGAGGAAATTGCAGGTAAGATCGGCATAGACGAGGCATACGGCAATCTGCTTCCCGGCGACAAGCTTGCGCATGTAGAGAAACTTATTGGTGACAGAAGAAACTGTGTGGCTTTCGTCGGCGACGGCATAAACGATGCTCCGGTGCTGGCATTGAGCGATGTCGGTGTGGCCATGGGAGGCATCGGTTCGGACATGGCTATAGAGGCTGCGGATGTGGTGATTCGCGACGACAAGCCTTCGAAACTTGCTGTTGCAATAAAGATCGGGCGCGGTACGAGGCGTGTTGTCATGGAAAATATTATATTTGCCGTAGGTGCTAAACTGGCGGTCATAGTGCTGGGTGCTTTGGGTGTTGCGACGATGTGGGAAGCAATATTTGCCGATGTCGGTGTGGGACTCATTGCCATTATGAATGCTGCAAGGATTCAGATTGCTTGGAGAAAGAAGTAATGATATCTGAAGCACGGTGGTTGTTTTTTACGCATACGTATAAATGTATATAATAAAATGGGATTTGTGATGAATGCTGATCTTATCAAGGAGCTTGAGGACAGAGGCATCAAGCCTACGGCAAACAGGATTCTGGTGCTGAAGGCTATGTCGGGATGCGGAGGTGCGTTTTCACTGAAGGACATCGAGGACAACCTCGACACTGTGGACAAATCGTCGGTGTTCAGGACACTGCGCGTGTTCAAGGAATATCATCTGATACATGAGGTGTATGACGGTACGGGTGCGGTGAAGTATGAGTTGTGCAGGTGCAAGAGAAACGAACGGCATGACGACCAGCATGTGCACTTCTACTGCACGTCGTGCCACAGGACGATATGCATGGGTAATATTCCGGTGCCTGCGGTGGAGTTGCCTGCGGGATTTGAGGCGGAAAGCATAAACTATGTGATAAGCGGTGTGTGCGATGTGTGCAGTGCCAAGAAATGACACAAAATCTGATTTTAGCCTGAGAATCTGATTTTTTTTGTTTATGTTTGCATAAATAATGTATTCAAATCTGAGATGTTGAAAGAAGGACTTACTTTTACGAGCAAGACTACTGTTACTGATGCCTTGACAGCTAAGGCTTTAGGCTCAGGCGATATGGATGTGCTGGCTACGCCGGCAATGGTGGCACTGATGGAGAACGCGGCTATGATGGCTGTGGCACCGGAACTGCCGGAGGGTATGACTACTGTGGGAGGTCACATTGAGACTTCGCACCTGCGCCCTTCGAAGGTGGGTGCCAAGATTGAGGCCAAGGCTGTGCTTGAGAAGATTGACGGCAAGAAACTGTTTTTCGCCGTGGAGGCGATGCAGGATGGAAACGTCATCGGTCAGGGCAAACATTTGAGATTTATCGTTGACAGAGATAAATTTCTTTCAAGACTGTAGTCTTCTGAATTTCATAGAAAAACAATCAAATCAATCATTAACCCAAAAAGTCAGATATGAAAATCAACAGTTACGCTAAGGCGTTGTTTGCATCTTTGGCTTTGACAGCATGTCCAGCCGTTGAGATTTCGGCCGCTGTCAATGATGCAAATCCAGCAGATGAAGAAAAGGTGGCATACCTTTTCACGTATTTCACCGGCAACGCACCGGAAGAAGAGCAGGTATGCTACGCTCTGAGTGATGACGGATACAACTTTACACCGCTGAACAACGGAGATCCTGTGATAATGTCGGATTCTATCGCTTTGACAGGATGTGTGCGCGACCCGCATATATTGAGAGGTGAAGACGGCAAGACTTTCTACATGGTTCTTACGGACATGAAGTCAAGTTTGGGATGGAGCAGCAACAGAGGTATCGTGCTGCTGAAGTCTACAGACCTCATCAACTGGGAACATCACACAGTGCATTTCCCTACCAAGTACTACAAGAAATGGGGAAATGTCATAAGAGTATGGGCTCCGGAAACTATCTATGACAAAGAGGCAGGCAAATATATGGTGTTCTACTCTTTGAGAACAAGTGACGACAGTTCGTTCGACAGAATTTATTATTCTTATGTAAACGATGATTTCACTGATCTTGAAGGCGAACCGGTTTATATGTTCGACAACGGCAAGGCTACAATAGACGGTGACATCGTGTTCAATGAGAAGGACGGACTTTACCACCTCTTCTACAAGAGCGAAGCAGGAAGAGGAATCTTCCAGGCAACAGCTAAGACTCTTACTGCTGAAAAGGGAAAACCTCTCGGATCGCAGTGGACAAAGATTGAAGGAAATGTTGAACAGACACAAGAGGCTGTTGAAGGTGTAGGCGTATGCAAGACTCTCGACGGCAAGGAATGGATAATCATGTACGACTGCTATATGAACGGTCACTACCAGTTCTGCAAGAGTACTGACTTGAAGACTTTCCAGTTTGTTCAGAATACCAAGGTTGAAGGCAAGTTCACTCCGCGCCATGGAACAATCATTCCTATCACAAAGGCCGAGAAGGAGCGTCTGCTTGCTGAATATGGCAACCACGTGAACCCGATCATACCAGGTTTCCACGCAGATCCTGAAATAATGTATTCGGAGAAGACAAACAAGTTCTATATCTATGCAACAACTGATGGTGTTCCTGGTTGGGGTGGATATAAGTTCAACTGCTTCTCTTCTGACGACCTCGTAAACTGGAAAGATGAGGGTACTATTCTTGATGCCAAGTCTGATCAGGTGAAATGGGCCAACGGCAATGCATGGGCACCTTGCATCGAGGAGAAGAAAATGAAGGACGGTTCGTACAAGTATTACTTCTACTACAGTGCAAATGCTGGAAAGAGAAAGGAAATCGGTGTTGCAGTTGCCGACTCGCCAACAGGACCTTTTGTTGATTTCGGCAAGCCTATCATCAGCGATTCACCTGTAGGACACGGACAGCAGATCGACGTTGATGTGTTCACAGATCCTAAGTCAGGCAAGAGCTACATATATTGGGGCAACGGTTATATGGCAGGTGCAGAGCTCAACGATGATATGACAAGTGTCAAGGAAGGAACAATCAAGGTGATGACTCCTCAGGGAGGTACATTGAAGGATTACAACTACCGCGAAGCACCGTATGTGTTCTACCGCAAGGGTAAGTATTACTTCATGTGGTCGGTTGACGATACAGGTTCACCAAACTACCATGTAGCATACGGTACAAGTTCAAGTCCGCTCGGAGACATCAAGGTTGCAGAAGAGCCTGTAGTTCTCATTCAGGATCCGGAGAACAAAATCTACGGTACTGCTCACAACTCTGTACTCAAACTCCCAGGAAAGGATCAGTGGTATATCGTTTACCATAGAATCAATAAGAATTATCTGAGCCGTGATCTCGGCCCTGGATTCCACAGAGAGGTTTGCATCGACAAGATGACGTTTGACAAGAAGGGACGTATCGTTCCTGTAAAGCCTACTCACGATGGTGTTGAACGGTTGTACTGAAGAAAAAGAAATAATATAATTTGATTTACATATTGGAGGAGTTTCAGCGCACAGTGCCTTTGGCATCATTGTTTCTGAAGCTCCTCCATTTATTTGTTTTGCTTTTTAAGGGATATCAAATGATTGAAAACTTATAAATAATAAAGGTAAGAATTATGCATTACGATTTCAATGAACATATTGAGAGGCGTGGCACTCACAGCCTCAAGCATGATATGGTTGGCCAGATATGGGGACGCGAAGACTTGATACCAATGTGGGTGGCAGATATGGATTTTGCCACACCGCCATTTGTCATCGAGGCGGTGAAGCATAGGCTCGACAATCGCGTGCTTGGATATACGGTTCCTTATGACGAGTATTTTGAAAGGGTTGTTGCATGGAACAAGCATAGATATGGCTTCGACGTCAAGAAGGAAGAGATATGCCAGGTGCCAGGTGTGGTTGCAGGAATAAACAATACCTTGCAGGCTTTCACAAAAGCCGGCGAGAACGTTATGATTATGCAGCCTGTGTATCGCCCTTTCCGTTTGGTTACTGAGGCTCTCGGACGTAAGGTCGTTGACTGCCCTCTCCTTTTCGTTGACGGCAGATATGAGGTCGATTTCAATCTTATGGAGAAGCTGGCGCCTTCGTGCAAAGCTCTTATTCTATGCAACCCTCACAACCCTGGAGGCTTTACTTGGAAGCCGGAGACTTTGAAGCGTATAGCAGACATTTGTTTCAGATGTGGAGTTGTGGTTATTGATGACGAGATTCATGCCGATCTTGTTTTCAATGGATATAAGCACACACCTTTCCTTTCTGTGAGCGCTGAAGCCGAAGCCGTGGGAGTAACGCTTCAGTCACCTACGAAAGCTTTTAATATGCCAGGTGTCATTGCGGCTCATACCATTGTGAAAGACAGCAAGCTGCGTACACGCTTTTTCGATTATCTTCGCGGAAGCGATGCCGACATGCTAAGTGCTTTTTCTTATGATTGTGTAAGTGCATGCTATACACCTGAGGGTGAAGAATGGCTCAATCAGATGCTTGAATATGTACGCGAAAACATTGAATATGTGTGCCGTTACTGCTCTGAGAATATTCCATCGGTGCATCCGATATGCCCGGAGGCTTCGTTCCTTGTTTTCCTCGATTGCCGTCAGTTGGGCTTCAGCAGTCAGAAGAGACTCAACAGTTTCTTTGTAGACAAGGCTCGACTTGCACTCAACAGTGGAGATATGTTCGGACATGAAGGTACCGGATATATGAGAATGAATGTTGGATGTCCGCGTGCAGTCGTTGAAGAAGCAATGGAAAGATTGGCTTCGGCTTGCAGGAGCATTGCCGATGCTGAATAAAAGATGGTTGTGCTAAAGAAATGCACAATGAAATGTATAAATGAATCATAAAAAGATGTTTTAGAGATGGTTAAGGCTGTAATTTTTGATCTCGACGGTACTTTACTCAACACATTGGCCGATCTTGCTTCAAGTACCAATTATGCGCTCGGCCATTACGGGTATCCGCAGAGGACTATAGATGAGGTTCGTCGTTTTGTAGGAAACGGAGTAGCAAAACTTATTGAGCGTGCTGTGCCTGAAGGTACTTCAGAGGCAGACGTGCAGCGCGTGCTTTCGTGCTTCAAGAGTCATTACCTAGAGCATAGCTTAGATACGACAGTTCCTTATGACGGAATTATGGATATGCTCTCAGTGCTCAAGAAAAAAGGAATTGCTACGGCAATTGTAAGCAACAAGCTTGATCCGGCTGTACGCGAGCTACACGAATATTTCTTCAAAGAACTGGTTGATACAGCTGTTGGTGAATCGTCCGAGCGCCAAGCCAAGCCTTCGCCAGATATGGTGAATGAGGCTCTCCGTCGTTTGGGTATTGATGCCGAATCAGCTGTGTATGTCGGCGACAGCGAAGTTGACATTATGACTGCCCGTAATGCCGGCATGAGATGCATATCTGTTTCGTGGGGATTCAAGACACGCGAATTTCTTGTGCAGAACGGTGCATTGTCGATTGCTGGTACAGTAGAAGAATTAATGGAACAGATCGATAGAGCATAGCACGAATGGCTTTCGTGTATGAATGGTAATGCCGGACATGTATGTTCAAGGAGTTTGATAATTTTATAATATTTGCCCCTCTTTGTGTTACATGTTCGACATTTTACCTCATAAAAACTACAAAATACAGCTATTATACCTTTTTTAACTATAAATCTTCATTTCTGCAATAAACCTTCCGGCTGTATGCGTGTCTTTAAAAGCATATATGCTATGAAGAAAGTCCAGCGTTATGAAAAACATATTAAGCGTTATAATGATATGCATGTGCTGTACCTGTACTTATGCACAGACGTCGGTGAATGTCAAGTCGTCGCCGTCGAAGATATCAGGTTCGGTCAGAGATGCTTCTTCGGGAGAAGCTCTCATACAATGCAGCGTGCAGCTTCTCGATTCCGACAGTACTTTCATCAGCGGTGCTGCTACTGATATGAATGGAGGTTTTGCCATTAATGTTTCGAAGAATGGTAAGTATATTTTGAAATGCTCTTATGTGGGATACACTGATACTTACAAGAATGTAGAAGTCAGTGGTCGTCAGAAGATTATGCCGTTGGGTACAATTTCCATGAGTGAAGATGCTGTCATGCTGGAAGGTGCTGTGGTAAAAGGTACCATACCGCAGGTGGAAGTTGTTGAAGACACGGTTCAATATAATGCTGCAGCATTTCGTGTTACTGAAGGTTCTGCTGTAGAGGAACTCATAAAGAAACTTCCAGGAGCCGAGGTCGATGAATCCGGCAAGATTACTATAAACGGTCGTGAGATAAGCAAGATTCTCGTTGACGGAAAGGAATTCTTCTCTTCGCAGACGGATATGGCAATGAAGAATCTACCTGCTGAAATCATTGACAAGGTCAAGACATACGACAAGAAATCCGATTTGGCGCGCATCACTGGTATTGATGACGGCGAGGAAGAAACTGTTATCGATCTTACAGTCAAGAAGGATAAGAAAAACGGATGGATAGGAAATGTACGTGCCTCTGGTGGTACACATTCGCTCCACTCGGAACGCTTCAACCTAAATCATTTTACTGACGACGTGAAACTGTCGCTTGTCGGATCTTACGGCAATACTGGCAACGGAGGTACTTCGAAAAGAGGAAATACGGGCTTCAATTTTTCTACTGACAGCGAACATCTTGAAACCGGAGGTAATGTGCGTTACAGCGGTGCATCTAATCACTCGTTCAGCGAAAGTTCCAGCGAACGTTTTACTGGTGTAAAATCTTCATTCTCTAACAGCAGACGTAACAATTCAAGTTCAAATTGGAATGCCGGAGGTGATTTCCGATTGGAATGGAAGCCCGATACAATGAATCGTATACTTTTCCGACCAAGATTCTCTTTCGGAAAGAACGACAGCTACAATTCAGGCGTTACGGCAACGTTCAGCGGAGATCCTTATGCAAGCGGTACGATTGACGATCCGATCGATCAGATTGAATCCGTTGTAGATTCAATACGTACCAACCTCAATCGTTCTTCTGCAAAGTCGGAAGGCGACAATTTCAGTTTAGGTGCTTCGTTGATGTATAACAGACGCTTCGGAAACAAGGGACGCAACCTTACAATAAATGTCGACGGAGGATACAGCAGTAGAGGCAATGAGCGTTTCAACGTATCTGACGTAACATACTATCAGCGTGACGATTCGACAGCATTGACCTATAGATATCGTACAACACCAAGCAGCAATTCCAACTTTTCTGCACAGGTTACATACAGCGAACCTATTGCACGTGCCGTTTTCCTTCAATTCAGCTATAAGTTCAGCTATAATAAACAGCACAGCGACGGTAAGGCATACGATTTGGGAAACATCATAGGAATACGCGACAGTCTTGCTTCTATGGGTATAGGTTTTCTGCCGTACGATTATGAAGATTGGCTTGATGAAGATTTGAGCAGATTCACAGATACAGAGAATTCTGTTCATACAGCAGATGTTACACTTCGTATTATACGTGAAAAGTTCAATCTCAGTGCCGGTTTTACAGCAACTCCACAGACGCAACGTGTCGATTATGACTATCAGGGTCTCGATACCGTTGCTGTCAGACATTTCTTCAACATGTCTCCTACCCTGAACTTCCGTTATCGTTTTTCTCGTCAGCATCAGTTGAGAGTAACCTATCGTGGACGAACTTCGCAACCTCAGATTACTGATATGTTCAGCATGACTGACGACAGTGACCCGCTTAACATCCGAAAAGGTAATCCTGGATTGAAACCGTCATTTACGCATACAATGAATGTGAAGTACAACAACTATATGCAGGAGACAAAAAGGAATATCAATGCCAATGTCTCTTTGAACCTGACAACAAACAGCATTGCAAATCGAACTGAATACAACGAGGAAACAGGTGGAAGAATCTCACAGCCGGAAAATATCAACGGCAATTGGAGAATAAATGCCGATTTCGGATTTGATACTCCTGTAATTTGGGAGAATCTGCTTGTAAATACATCTACTTCTGTATCGCACAACAACAATGTAAGTTTTGTGTATCAGGACCATAATACTTTGAAGAATACGGTCAGGAATACCAGATTGCGTGAACGTCTTGATATAACTTACCGACATGAAATTTTCGATGTTTCACTAAACGGAAGTGTATCTTACACACATGCGCGAAGCACGCTTGTTTCCAACAGCAACATGGATACATACGATTTCTCATACGGTTTGTCAGCAAATGCGCAGTTTCCTTTCCATCTTTATCTTTCGACAGATATAAGGTGCCGTTCGCGTCGAGGCTACAGCAACAGTCAGATGAATACTGATGAACTTATATGGAATGCTCAGATGTCATATCGTTTCCTGCGCAGCAGGAATGCATCTGTAGCGCTTGAATTTCATGATATTTTAGGCAACAGAAGCAACATAAGCCGTACTATTACGGCAACAAGGCGAAGCGACTCGCGTACAGATGCCATTTACAGTTATGTCATGCTTTCTTTCAGTTACCGTCTCAATGTTTTCGGTGGCAGGTTTATGTCGAGCGACGGTGGACGTAGAAGGCGATGAATATACATCATATATAATAAAAGAACCGTTTCCTGTGCAGACGTTTTTCGTCGTCATTGCCGGAAACGGTTCTTATTATATGTTGTCCTTTGTAAGTCATAAGGACTATTTTTACATTATCAGAAATTGAAAGATTCCAATTTCATTTCTGCCAGATTCTGTATTTTAGGAACCAGTGTTGTGAAGTGAGCACTTGCAGAGTGAGCCTTGAGGGCGTCCTCATCACTCCATGTTTCGCAAATCATATATACATCTTCTCTGGTTGCACTCTTGAAAAAGTCATATGCTATGCATCCGTTGTCTTTCAGTGATGCCTCTACGAGTTCCTTAGCAATCTTTTCTACCTCTGCCTTATTAGCATCAGATACTTTGATAAAAACATTCAATCTTATCATATAAACTTGTATTATTTGATGTTTGACAATAATATTATTGCCCAGCAAATTTAAATCTATTTTAATTGATAGCCATCAATTCACTTATTAATATTCTATAACCGGTGTAATAAAATATATAGATCTTGTGATTAAATAAAAAACTTCCAGACCCAAGTTCGCAGGATCTGGAAGTTCAAAAACATTTTCAATATAAATTCTGGCTATTATGATCAATTGTTTTCTGGACGAAGCTGACGTACAACTTCTGCAGTGCGCCACATTTCACTGTTGTGAAGTGCTTCAAGTTCCTTGTTGAGCTTGTCGCGGTAGTCAGGCTGTGAGTTGCTGTCGATAGAAATCTGAGCTTCATTTCCAGTTTTTACGCTGTTGTAGAGCTTTTCAACTACAGGCTTGATGGCATCGTGGAAAGGACCCATCCAGTCGAGTGCACCTCTCTGTGCTGTTGTTGAGCAGTTTGCATACATCCAGTCCATACCCTTCTTTGCAAACAGAGGCATAAGCGACTGAGTGAGTTCTTCAACTGTTTCGTTGAAAGCTTCAGAAGGTGTGTGTCCGTTTTCGCGGAGAACTTCATACTGAGCGAGGAGAAGTCCCTGGATTGCACCCATGAGTGAACCACGTTCACCAGTGAGGTCAGAAGTTGCTTCGCGCTGGAATGTTGTTTCAAACAGATATCCAGAACCAATACCGATACCGAATGCAAGAACCTTGTCGCGAGCCTTACCTGAAACGTCCTGATATACAGCGTAAGAAGAGTTGAGTCCTCTTCCCTCAAGGAACATCGTACGCAGTGAAGTACCTGAACCCTTTGGTGCAACCATGATTACGTCTATATCTGCAGGAGGAACTACACCTGTACGGTCGTTCCATGTGATTGCAAATCCGTGTGAGAAGTAAAGAGTCTTACCTGCTGTAAGATGAGGCTTGATTGACGGCCACAACTGCATCTGAGCAGCGTCTGACAAGAGCATGCAGACGATAGTTCCCTTTTCAGCTGCTTCCTCAAGTGAGAAAAGAGTCTCACCTGGCTTCCATCCGTCAGCAACAGCCTTGTCGTATGTTTTGCCTGGACGCTGACCAACGATTACATTGAAACCGTTGTCTCTGAGGTTACAAGCCTGACCAGGTCCCTGAACACCGTATCCAAGAACTGCGATAGTTTCATTTTTCAATACTTCGCGTGCTTTCTCCAATGGAAATTCTTCACGTGTCATTACCTCTTCGATAACTCCACCAAAATTCATTTTTGCCATTTTTTCTTTCTGTTATGCAACCGGTTATAGTTTTCCGATTGCCAGGTTAAATATTTCGTTTTAATTGATTCGCTGTAAACAATTGTCATTGTTGTGATGCAAATTTAATCAATTTATTAGAAAATACAGCGTAAAAATAACAATTTATTCAAATTTCATACTGCATCTAACCAAAACTGTGTTTTTTGCATCGTCATGACTGTCTTTTTGTGCTTCAGCATCGAATGTATCGTTTGCATTGTCACGCAGATACAGCTTGAGAACATCGCCGTAGTAGCTTTCGGCCATATAAGCAATCTCAAAGCGTTTTACGCTCATTTGCTTATAATGTTCCAAATTGAATAGGTTCAAAATGTGCTCAATATATTTTATGCTGTTTACGTGTCCGTTGAGATCAATATCACTGTATTCAGTATCAATTGATTTTGTGTATGTATCTTCTGCGAGCGGTTTAACTCTTGAAGCCTTTGCAATCGGGCATTCTGTTTCTTCGTCAATATATTGGTCAATTGTTGTTCCGTGCAGTTCATGAAGATCTTTCGGCTTTCTGTCTGCCTGGTCAATCATTGCCCATACAGCCTTTGCGTAGCCTATAGCCTTGCCTTCCGAATCTGTAATTCTGTAATTTCTGTCAGTGAAATACAGGTATACATTAGAAATCCATGTGTCGATGAAGAACTTGTCGCCGTTCTTCGGCATCTCAAACATTTCAATCACGAGTCTCGACAGTACCCATCTGTATACAGTTCCGTTTTTAGCCATCTCACCGAAACCACGGTTTACAGCATGGTTTTCAGAACAGTTCAGCAGATGATTTCCAAGAACAGACATTGACAGCTTTCCCTGAAAGTCTGTATGGAATGGGTAGACCTTGAATTCCGTGCGTTCAATTTTGCTGCACATACGATTTTATAGTCTTTTTCCTGTTGGGTTGATATTTTAGTTGCTTTTTTCGAATTATCTGCAATGATTCCTTTCTCTTTCAGCCAGATATTCGTCCAGTTTTTCCACGCAGCTCTTGGTTATAGCTATACGTCCTGAACGTACGAACTGCAATACAACGCCGAGATCTTTCAATCCGTTGTACAATGACAATATGTCTTCAGTTATGCCGGTCTTCTCTATTATAGAGTACGTAGGGTTAACTTCGACAATCTGTGAATCATGCAAGCGTACTATTTTGCTTACCTTGCTGTTTTCCAGCATTACAGGTGTTGAAATCTTGAACAGTGCTGTTTCAAGGATGAATATCTCGTTGTCGAGGAAATAATTTGCCTGAAGAACATCGATTTTTTTCTCTATCTGCGTTGTAATCATTTTGGCCATCTCCTCTGTGCAGAAACAAGTTATTGTATACTTGTGTACGCCTGGAGTTGACGAAGCGCAAACATTGAGGCTTTCGATGTTTACCTGTCTGCGTGTAAATACGGCTGTAATCTGGCTCAGAAGACCTGCAATGTTTTCTGAGTATATCAGCATTGTGTACAGTGGCAATTTATCCTTTGTCTGCATGTTGGAATCTGCGGATGCGCATTTTCCGCATGTGTTGCATTCTGTATCTTGTAATGACATAATTTACTTACTTTTATTTATTCTTCAATTTCTAAAAGCATCTCGTCAACGTTGGCTCCTGGAGGTGTCATCGGAAGCACGTTGTCTTCTTCCTTGACGGCGCACTGGAGAAGGTACGGACCGTCCGTATCCAGCATTTCTCGTACTGCACCTTCGAGGTCTTTGCGGTCAATTACCGTTCTTGCAGGGATACCGTAAGCTCTTGCAATCATTTCATAATCAGGATTTGTCATCGGAGTGAAAGAATAGCGATGATTGAAGAACATGGCCTGCCACTGGCGCACATTGCCCAGATAGTTGTTGTTTAGAAGGATAATTTTCACTGGTGCTCCCTGTTCCATTATCGTTCCCAGTTCCTGGATCGTCATCTGGAGTCCTCCGTCGCCGCAGAACATGCATACTGTCCTATCCGGCGCTCCGAATGTTGCACCTATAGCAGCCGGCAGACCAAATCCCATTGTTCCGCATCCACCTGAAGTTACGACGCTGCGGGCTTCTGTGAATTTGAAATATCTGCATCCGAACATCTGGTTCTGACCGACATCCGTGACAAGAATAGCTTTGTTTTCACTTGCTTCGCTGACTTTTCTTACCACCTCGCCCATAAGCAAAGGTCCTTCAGTCGGATTAAGTGTTTTGTTTATGACTTTGTTGAATTCCTTTTCTTCATACGGTTTGAAACTGTTGATCCAGTTGTCGTGGCTGGTTTTTTCAACCTGTTCTGCCACTTTTGCCAAAGTTTCTTTGCAATCACCGAGTATGGCAAGGTCAACTTTTACATTCTTATTTATTTCTGACGGATCAATGTCGAAGTGTATGATTTTTGCCTGTTTTGCGTATGTAGCAAGATTTCCGGTAACGCGGTCGTCAAAACGCATGCCGATGGCAATCAGCAGATCGCATTGGTTTGTCATGACGTTAGGACCCAAGTTGCCGTGCATTCCTAGCATACCCATGTTCAGCGGGTGGTCTGTAGGGAGTGCTGAGAGACCCAGCAGAGTGCATCCAGCCGGAATCTGAGCTTTTTCCAATAGAGCCATAAGCTCTTCGCGTGCATTACCCAACTCTACGCCTTGTCCAACAAGAGCAAAAGGTTTTACAGCATCATTGATCATTTTTGCAGCTTGTGCTATTGCAGATTCGTCTGGTTTTGGCACTGGGTTGTAGCTGCGAATGAAATCAACCTTTACCGGTTCGTAGTCCACCATTGAAGTTTGGGCATTTTTTGCAAAGTCCAAAACTACAGGACCTGGACGACCGCTTCTTGCGATGAAGAATGCTCTGCTTACAGCCCATGCTATGTCTTCAGCCTTTCTTATCTGGTAGCTCCATTTTGAAATAGGCTGAGTAATACCTACGACGTCAACTTCCTGAAATGCATCAGTTCCCAGAAGTGAAGTTCCCACCTGTCCGCAAATTACAACCATTGGTGTTGAATCAATCATTGCATCTGCAATACCAGTTACTGTGTTTGTGGCTCCAGGACCGCTGGTCACAATGCAGCATCCTGGTTTTCCGGAAACTCTGGCGTAACCCTGAGCCGCATGAGTGGCACCTTGTTCATGTCTGACCAAAATATGGTTCAACTCGTCTTTATGATCGTAGAGAGCATCGTATACAGGCATGATGGCTCCGCCAGGATAACCGAAAATGGTGCTGACTCCTTCATTGATAAGCGAACGCATCAATGCCTCTGCTCCTGTTATTCTTTCCTTCATGATTTAGCTTACTTGATAGTTTATGTAAACATTTAATATTTGGTGTCATCTGCTATGACATTCAGTCATTTATTATTCTGACACCGCCCTTGTCTGCTGAACTTACGCTTTGAGCGTATGCCTTTAGAGCCTTGCTGACAACTCTCTTGCGTTTCAAAGGAACCTGCTGACGTGCATTGAGTTCCTTATCGCTCAGCTTTACATTTATGCTTCTGTTAGGAATATCTATTTCAATGATGTCTCCGTCAATGATTTTTCCGATATTTCCTCCTGATGCTGCTTCAGGACTTATATGTCCGATGCTCAATCCTGATGTACCGCCGGAGAAGCGTCCGTCTGTTATCAGGGCACATTCCTTACCCATGTGCATACTCTTGATGTATGATGTCGGGTACAGCATTTCCTGCATTCCCGGTCCACCTTTTGGACCCTCGTGTGTGATTACAACCACATCACCTTTCTTTACTTTTCCTCCGAGTATTCCTTCGCAAGCATCTTCCTGTGAATCGAATACTTTTGCAGGACCGCTGAAGTGCCAGATTGATTCGTCGACACCGGCAGTCTTTACTACACATCCGTCCTGTGCAATGTTGCCGAAAAGAACAGCCAGGCCTCCGTCTTTTGTATAAGCATGTTCGATGTCTCTGATACATCCGTTGGTTCTGTCCTTGTCCAACGATTCCCATTTTGAATTCTGGGCCCCAAGCTTGTTGCAGAATTCACCGCAAGGTCCAGTTTCATATATTCTTTGAGCCTCAGGATCTATATTGTCCTTGAGTATTGAGTATTTTTCGATGTCTTCTCCCAGCGTTGCACCGTCAACTCTTTTTACAGAAGTATCCAGCAGACCGCCTTTTGCCAATTCGCCGAGAATTCCGAGTATACCTCCTGCCCTTCCGCATTCCTGTACACTGTATTTCTGTGTGTTCGGTGCAAGTTTGCACAAGCAAGGAACTTTACGGCTTAGAGCATCGATATCGGCTATCTTGAAATCAGCTTCAGCTTCTTGTGCAACAGCCAGCAGGTGAAGAATTGTGTTTGTACTTCCTCCCATGGCAATGTCGAGAGTCATGGCGTTGAGGAAGGCGCTTCTTGTTGCAATGCTTCTTGGCAATACGCTGTCGTCTCCGTCTTCATAATAAGCAAGAGCATTTTTGACAATTGTTCTTGCCGCCTGTTTCATCAGTTCTACTCTGTTTACATGATTTGCCAATATTGTGCCGTTGCCTGGAAGTGAAAGACCTATAGCTTCTGTGAGCGAATTCATAGAGTTTGCAGTAAACATTCCCGAACAGCAACCGCATCCAGGGCATGCTCTGTTTTCTATTTCAACCATTTCTTCATCAGATACGGTTTTGTCAGCACCTTTGACCATTGCTGATATGAGGTCTATGTTTTCACCTTTCCATTTTCCTGCTTCCATCGGACCTCCAGATACGAATACTGTGGGAATATTCAATCTCATTGAAGCCATGAGCATTCCTGGAGTGATTTTATCGCAATTGCTTATACAAATCATTGCATCTGCCTTGTGGGCGTTGCACATGTACTCTACAGAGTCGGCAATGATATCTCTTGATGGCAGTGAATACAACATACCGTCGTGGCCCATGGCAATACCGTCGTCTATTGCTATGGTATTGAATTCAGCTGCATAGCATCCCAAACGTTCGATTTCGGCCTTGACAATCTGTCCGGCTTCGTGCAGATGTGTATGACCTGGTACAAATTGTGTGAAAGAGTTTACTATTGCAATAATAGGTTTGCCGAATTGTTCTCTTTTCATTCCGTTGGCAACCCAAAGAGCTCTCGCTCCTGCCATTTTTCTTCCTTCTGTGCATACTGCACTTCGCAACTGATGTTTCATATTGTATGTTGTTTTTATTTACATTTTCCAAATAGTTTTGTCTGTGTGTCCATTTAATTAAAAAGCCTCTCTCACATGATTGTGAGAAAGGCTTTGCTATGTTCATTTATACGTTATTTGCACGCAATATCATTCTCACTGCAAGTTTTCTTCAAGATCACTCGTAGTTCAATGATGGTAATTATGTTATTTGCGTTGCAATTCATAGTGCTTTAACTTTTTTCAATTGCAAATCTAGTATTTTATTGTTAAATGACAAATTTAAAGCAATGTTTTTTTAAATAATCTGTGACAAGTTATAAGGAATATCCCGAATTTTCTTTCATTTTATGAATTTTTGTGCTCGAAAACGAGCATATTGTGCAATTGCCGTACTGTTTCTGGTTTGTTTATGCCTTTCATGTTCACTGTTAGGTTGGAATTTTATGTTGTTTTATAGTTTGCGCTTGATTTTTGTATGTTTGTATTTATGGAATTCAGGCGTTTATAATATGCATCGGTTTGAAACAATAAGAGGATTTACCTTCTGCTGGGTAAATCCTCTTCATCGTATAAGCGGAAAGTGAGGGATTCGAACCCCCGATACAGCAAGCCGTATAGCGGATTTCGAGTCCGCCCCGTTCGACCACTCCGGCAACTTTCCTTATTTAAGGGGTCTAATACACATTGCTATGTGTAATAAACCCCTTATATAAAAAAGCCGGGAGGAGATGTGATGAAACTCCGAGTATAAAGGTTTTGAGCGCCCGCTCCTCTTTGTAATCCACCGACACAAAGGTTACCCCGAAGGGCGTGGCCCGCCATTGAAGAGCGAAGCTTTCTCGGTTTTCAGAAAAAAATTGATGAGTATCCCAATCGATCCTGTATCCCGGCTTGTATGTCCTTTATTTATGTAACGCAAATATACCAATAAAAGGTAAATCCAACAAGTAATAACACATTTTTTTAGTAAAAAGGCATACATATTTTTGTAATATGTCTTGTTCTAACATGCTTTTTATATTTTGCCTTTGTCAGAATGTATACTTCTATTGTATGTGTTGCGCTATTAAGACTGCATTTTATTTGCTTTTTGTGAATTTGAATCCGACTTTAACATCGTCGTATTCCTTCAATGCTGAGGTAATCAATGAAAGTGATTGACTGTTTACGACAGAACTGATTTTTTCAATTACGGTAACCAGTTTGTCTGCGTTGAAAAGTATTTGCAGGTCATTTCCTGACAAGCTTACTTCACTGTTTATCTTTTCAGCAATTGTATTTGTAAGTCCTGACGAGAATGACATTTCAAGATTGCTTCCATCCTGAGTGTATGTTCCTGTTGCAACCTGTTTGCTCTTCAGGTAAATAATGAAGCTTTTGTCGCTTTTGAATTCAAATGACAGTGAGCCTGGTTTTATACCTATTTTCTGCAATGGTTCATCAAGCTTCTTTTCAAGTGCAGAAGTTGCAGCTGAGCCTGCAATGTTGTTCAGAAGATTTGAAGACTTTATCTCTACGGCTGGTCCTGAATATGGCCATGTTCCTTCAATTGAAGCGTTCTTGATGCCGAGGTTTATGGCTGTGGAGTCTACTTTATCCTTTATCTGATTCAAGAAGTCGAGAATCTGTGCGTCAGCACTCTGTGAGATTGCCATCAAGGCTACCAATGCAATAAAAAAGTTTCTTTTCATTTTACTCTTCTTTTAGGTTGTTATGTGTTGTATACTTTGTTTTATCTGATCAGTATTTTTCTGCTGTTCCCGTCGCATGTTACTATATAAATGCCAGGCTTTAGGTATACGGATACTTCTCCGTTTCTTGACTCCGCATATTTCAAGCCCTCAATGCCATTTACGGATATATTTTTAGATGTCGGTGATTTGACAGTAAGCAAGCCTTCGTTCTGCAGAATTTCTGCTTCAGCTTTTGCTCGTACTATTCCACTGCTAGGTGATAATACAAACGATATAACCGATGACTCATCTGAGTTCAGTTTCATTTCTGCTGTAGCCTTTACCTTTACATATAAAGTTTCTCCTGCTTCCAATGCTCCGCTTTTAATGATTGAATCTGTGCTTGCAGATGTAACATCGCCTGAGCACGACACTTTAAGAATAATGTTTTTGAAATCTACATCTTTGGAACATGTGAGCACGTAGCCATCTGCACCATCTATTGCGTTCCAATAGATGTATCCGTCCGTACCAGACAATTCTGATATTACAGGTGCATCGAGTTTTTCTGTTATGCAGTATTTGAATGTGATGGTACCGTTTTCGTCTTCTTCAATATCCCTAATCGGCTGATTCATTTTTCCCGACTGTGTATAAACCACAGCCTTGTCGTCTGCAAGTTCATGTACATTGTTGGTTCCTGGGTATGGATCTCCTCCGGCAGATAAAAGATATTCTTCAAGGTCGTCTGCACTTGCCACATGCATATATGAATCAAGTGTGCCGTCGGCAGGAATAAGTGTCAGTCTTTGGTGCGAAGCATCAGTGTTGACCCTGTTGGCCATCCATTTGTTTGCATCATAATCTATGTGGGTAATCAGCAGTCCGTGGTGACCGTCATTTCTGGTGCTGTAGCCTATATATTTGTCCCAGCCATCGTTTTGTCTGTTCTCCAGGGTGTAAAATTCATTAGGATTTTCAGTATTGGTAATTTTATACCCGTTTCCACCTTTACTCAAAGGCTCAGCTGTAATTTTCTGCGGTGTGTCCGGACTTAAGGCTATCAGTTTTTTCCAACCCATGAAATCTTTCTGATAGGAAGAGTAACCGCAAGGTGTACGCCCGTTCTCGCAGTAGTTGCCGGAGTCCATAAGATCCCAATAGTCCATTCCGTACATCTTGTAGTTCGTGTCGTAGAAATCTGGAAGACCCAAGGCGTGGCTCAGTTCATGGCACATTGTTCCGATGCCGTCTGTTGCACCGTCGAACACTTCGTTGCAGCAAGCGTATGCTCCGTAAGCAGTACCATTGATAGTGCCTCCTGATGCCATCTCTTTTGGCCAGATTGTATTTGGATCGTCACAGCCGTTTTCACCTTCTCCTGCATATATGAAAAAGGCCATGTCGACAACACCGTCGCCGTCATTGTCAAAATCTTCCCATAAAGTCTGTATGGCTTGCGCTTTAGTCAATGCTTCAGAGAAGAATTCATTTATGTTTTTATCTGTGTAGAACGACGCATTTTCTCCATAATGAGCATACCCTTTATCGAGTGTTACAGGGCCTATTACATGGAATTTCGGCTTGAACAAACCGTCGCTTTGTGCTGTGAAATAATCTTTTATGCTTCCGTAACTGCCTCCGCCTGTATAGTTGTTTCCGCTTCCGTTGCCGTTGCAATAGAGATTGTAGAATCTGTTGACATCAGCATCGTCAGTCCCAGCCGTAAATTTTTTGTCTGCGAATTGCACCAATATAACCGGCACTGATGGTGTGCCATTTGATGTCAGCGGTGCAGTTTCTTGTGAGCCGATGGCACGCGTGTTCTTCTCGCCAAACATTATTTCGTTGAGCGCGCTGACGTTTTCTGCATTTCTTATAGTTTTCAGCATTGCTGTTTCTTCAGCAGTGCGTTGTCCTGGGTTATGTGCTACCGATGCTGAAAGTTTGTAGTTGTTTGCTCCAGCATCTGTCACATAGCAGAAATCTCCATCGGAATTCTTCATCACAAGATATCCGTCGGCAGTAGTGAAATACGATATTTTTCCGTTTCCGATGTGCTTTACGACCAATTGTGTTCCGTCGCTCTGCTTGGCATTTATTTTCTGTATCCTTGGTTTTACCGATGCGTTGGCGCATAAGGCCGAACACAGGAATGCTGTCAGGAAAAATTTCGTATGCTTCATAATCTACTTCTGCAATTTTTATTATTGCAAAATTACTTTATGCAGCACATATATCAAAATCACTATACACTATTTAGCAAACCTTTTGCATGTTTATGCATTAGTTTTTGGCAGTTGTGATGGTCATCTGCACATCAAATGCCTTTATTTACAAGCATATAATATACAAGTGCCCAGTCTTGGTCGTTGGCATAAAAGTCGTAGAATTGGCCTTTTGCACCATTTACAGTTTTAGGATATATATAGGCGCACGATGCTTTACCTTCTTCGAACGGCGTAAACAAGCATAGATTGTTGCGGACAATATTTTCAGCTCGCTTTTGGTATTCCTTGTTTCCTGTGTTGAGATAGTGATAATGGAACACAGCTGCTGTCAGCGTACTCCAGTAATGCGGGAATGTGTCACCGAACATTTCCTTTTTGCCGAACCAGTATCCGTCCCAATGTCTAATAGCGATGTCGTTCAAATGATAAGTTGGCTGAAATCCGTTGAAAGCTTCCAGCACAGGCAGTTGTCGTACGGCCTCATCAAAATATTTCTTTATCCCTGTTTCCTTGTATAACTGTTCGAGGAACAGAATGGCAGGTGCAACAATGCTTTGTTCGTAGTTCACTTCATGCTTCGGATATTTCAATCCATTGGCTATGAATACGTCTCCGGTCTTTATGAAATCCTTTTTGAGGTCTTCCATTTCTGCATTCATTCCTGCCTTTTTGAGTGTTTCGAGACCTATGGATACAGGTATGCCTATGGCATAGAAACCGTAACCGAATTGCCGGTACATGGATTTCAATGTGTTGTATCCATACTCAGCGTATTTTTTGTCATTTGTGATATTGTACATGTGGAAATAGAATTCAGCTACCCACATATAATTATATCCTCTATTTCTACCTTTCTTGTCAACACTAGAGAATGTCTTGAAGTCATCTGTCTGAAGCTTATTTCTGATGAAGTCTGCATACCTGATGACTGATTCTTTCAGCACCGGATCATGTGTCAACATATATTGCTTGGCCAGCAGAACACCCATTCCTACCCTTTCTGCACCTTCGTCTCGGTCAGGCGGGTTGCAGTTTGGAGTATTGTTTAGATATATATTGTTTGTCTCATTGTCATATACCATGAATGCCCCATATCTAGGGTCGTTTTTGTCGTTCATCTGCTGTCTGGTTCTGATGAAATCGATTCGTTTTGCAATAAGTGAATCAATCTTTTCTACAACCATGCAGTTTACCTGCGTACTTTCTTTCCCGTATTTGAATTCGAATGTACACTCTCCTGTTTTGTCCATGACAGTTTCGGCTGTCCACTTTCCGTTTTTGAATGCGGACTTTATGATTTGCCCATTTTTTGTTACAGTGCATTTTTCTGTCTCAGGACATCCTTGGAGTTCAACAACGGCTTTCTCGCCTACTTCGTATACATATCTGTTGCTCGATGCAATGCATTCACCGTATTTTATGAGTTTCTTCTTGAAATCGCTGTTTCCTTTGTGGGAGAACAGGCGCCAGCTGAATTTATAATTGTTGCCGGGACCTAAAATAAGGTCTGTGATATTGAGTGATATGATGCCTCTGTATTGCGAATTTCCTTTTTCCTGTCCGCGTTCCCATATTTCATAACTGCCGATTTCTCCACTAGTGAGTGCAAGGCCAAGATGAGGACCTTTTCCTCCCATTCTAAGTGCATTCACGTACGCATCGCTCTTTCCGTTCCAAATATGTGCGTGTGCTCTTGCATTCAAACACGTCTCGGCGTCTGGATAATTGTCATTGAAAGGAGTGTATATGCCTATGTCGTACAATATGGCATTCCCTCCTCCCCTGTTTGTCAATGTATATTCTTCTATCAGGTCACCGTTGTCATATTTACGCGCGACATGAATTTCTATACCGTTTTCTTCGTAGGTCACATCCATGCCGTCGGCGCTGATATGCTTTGGCTTTTTCCATTCGTGCTTTGACCTTGTGAATTCGCGCGACATGGAGAAATAGCCCAGACCCCAACCATATTCAGGACCAATCCATTTATATTGCTGTCCGTCGGTACGAACCAGCCAATTCATGTTGGTCTGATCGTTTTCAATCTTTATGGCCTCTATAGCTCCGGTTGATTTATTGATTTCAGCATTTATTCCCTGTGACATACCGCACATGGAGTTCAGCCACATAATAGTTCCGATGACAAATATATTTGTGCTTTTCATGTTCTTTATAATTTATGAGCGTATTTGCATAAAATACATACAGGTTTGACTTACACTTTCTGCCTTTATTTGTTAGAGACAAATATATGTGTTGTTGACCTCTTAATCAAATAAATATACCTTTTTAGCATATAATTATAGATTATGGAACTATTTTATCTGATTTACGAGGGCTCGCATTTTTATTTCTGAGCCCTCGCATTTTATGTTACAGGCGCTTGGAATTATTCACTTAGCGCAGTGCATTTTGATTTGAAGTGTTCTGTGTTTGTCATTAATCATTGGAATACACAGTTGTTGAATATAAAAATGTCCTTCCGAAAGCAGAAGTATGATTGGACTCCATGCTTTAGGAAGGACAACTTGTAAAGAATTGCGTCAAAATTTAGATCAGGTGTGATTTAAAGAATTCTTCAATTTTGTCGAACGGTATATATTTCGGATTGTCGTACAGGTCGACATGATTGGCATTCGGTATGATCATCAGCTCCTTGTTGTCACCTTTCAGCTTTTTGAATGCATCTTCGCTGAAGTAGCGCGAGTGTGCCTTTTCGCCGTGAATAACAAGCACGGCACTTCTGATTTCATCGCTGTAGGAAAGTATAGGCATGTTTATGAACGACAGGGCTGAAGTCTTGTTCCAACCTCCGTTTGAATTGAGCGAACGTTTGTGGTAACCGCGTTTGGTCTTATAGTAGCCGTAGTAGTCTTTAAGAAATTGAGGTGCATCGTCAGGAAGTGTGTCTGGGACGCCTCCGGCTAAGGCATATTCGCCGTTTCTTGCATCTTCCGTACGCTGTTTGTTGAGCTGTTTCTTCAATTCGTATCTGCCGTCAGCATCCATTGAATCGAAATATCCCTTTGCGTTTACACGGCTCATGTCGTACATCGTACATGTTACGGTCGCTTTGATTCTTGTATCTATGGATGCTGCATTGAGGGCCATGCCTCCCCAACCGCAGATGCCGAGAATGCCTATACGTTCGGTATCTACATCATCGCGTAAGGAAAGATAGTCTACAGCTGCGCAGAAATCTTCTGTGTTTATATCCGGTGAAGCCACAAAACGAGGTTGGCCACCGCTTTCGCCTGTATATGACGGATCAAATGCTATAGTCAGAAATCCGCGTTCGGCCAAAGCCTGTGCATACAATCCTGACGATTGCTCCTTGACAGCGCCGAACGGTCCGCATACGGCTACAGCAGTCATTTTGCCACTGGCGTTTTTAGGTATGTATATGTCAGCAACAAGCAGAATCCCGTATCTGTTTCTGAACGTAACCTTGTCATGATTGACCTTGTCGCTTTGCGGGAATACCTTATCCCATTCTTTTACTAGATTAAGATGCTCATCCATATTCATATTGATGTTTTGATTGTTGTCTCTGACTTGTGCCGTGCATTCGCTGTATGCAGCCAATGAAATGAGTGCAATACATCCGGCTTTGAACAATTTAATCATAAGCAATATATATTCTGTTGTCTATGTGCAAATATAGAGGTTGTATATTGTTATGACTTTACTGAACGGCTCAAATGAAATGTCTGAACGGTCCACTTCTTATTCTGTTAAAGATGTGGGCGGAACTCCGTATTGTTTCTTGAATGCTGATGAAAAATGTGATGGATTCTTGAAACCAACTTCACTGTATATGTCTACAATTCTCTTTTTTCCTTCGAGAAGCATCTTGTATGCTTCGTCAAGGCGTTTGCGCATAAGCCATTTTTCAGGCGACAGCGTACTGACCTTTTTGAAATCGCGTTTGAATGTTGCTAGACTGCGTCCGGTGTATCTGGCAAGCTCTTCCATGGAGAATTCGTACATATAGTTCTTGTTGAGAAAATCAATAATGTCTATTTTCCACGGTTCGCTGAAGTCGAACAGCATTGTTGCAAATTGCGGATTGATGTGCAGCAGTGCCACCAAACCTTCTTGCAGTTTAAGATTCATGAAATCGTCCTGCGGTTTCACTTCCTGATTGAAATATGGTGTCATTGATGCAAAAATGCTTGATATTTCTGCTGTTTGCGGCAGTTTTATTACTTTTGGTTCGCTTCTTTTCAGATTCTGCAGTTCTCTGTATCTGCAGTTTTTCATGTAAACGTCTCTAAGAAATCTGCGGGTGAAATTCATGTATATACCGCAGTACTGTTCACCGTTTGACGATTTCTTATACATTCTCAAGTGATGGTCGCGAGGTATGAAAACGCACTCTCCCTTCATCACTTTTATTATTTCTTCGCCGTTCTCTATGACCATTTCTCCTGAGTATACGTAGTTGAGTGCATAGTCTTTTGCCCTGTGTACGCATAGTCCTTCGTCATCATAAATGAAACTGAAGAAAATATCATCATAATTGAATATTACTTTCATTGACTGGTTGTTTTCCATTTCGCAAGCAATATGTTTATTTTTTCAGAAACTTATTTGTTCTTGTTTTCTGTGCTGGCATAGCTCTTTGGAGGCACATTGTACATCTCCTTGAATTTTCTGGAGATATAATCTTTTGTCTTGAATAGTCCTTCATCAGATGTAAACCATTTGTCGCCCTTATGGTCGATAAGCATGCCGTATATTCTCTTTGCAGGCAATGAACATATATATTTTAATTTGGATTGCTTGCTGTCCCATTTGTACAGTTTATCAGCGGTTGTAGCCCATATAACTCCCTGGTGTGAATATACAGAGTTGATTTTCATCCTTGAAATCATGTGAAACTTTTCAAGATCCAGATCGTATCTTACGAGTCCGTTTTCAGTCCTGAAAAAAATATCGCCGTTAATGTCTGAAGTTATGTCGGATGCACTGTTGCCTAAAAATAAAGGTGCGGAGTTTTTACGGTATGGTTTGTAGGTTGTAATGTGCATTCCATCATAAATGCTGACTCCTTCTTCTGTACCGAACCATATTCGTCCTATGCGGTCCTGATGGATGGATATGACAGCTGGATGTGCAAGTCCGTCCTTGGGGGATAATGTATGGAATATTGTGGCAAAACCCAATGTCGGAAACATCATTGCTCCGACGATAAAAAATAGTAATCTGTACATTCTTGTTGAGTTTTTCATATATGGGTTCAATGTAAGTTCAAACTGTTTAGTAGTGTTTGCACGATATTTTAATATTCAAATATAATTGTATAAAATGAATTTTAAAAGTTTTTTAATACTATATTGCTGTTGTGACTTTGATGAAAACATCTTACCAGCGTGAATTTGTAATATAGTGTTGAATTTTTGTACTATTGTCTTTTGTAAGAGTTTTAACAAGTTGGTTTTCTGTGTATAATGTTAAATATATGTGTTGGCACAATAGTGCGAGAAATACAAATAATTTGTAAAATCGGTTTGTTTTTCTTGTGCTAATATTGTAGCGTAGTTAAAACTGTTATGAAAAACAAGTATGCATGAATCTCTAATATGTATTGATGATGCTGTAGTTCCCATATTCATCTGTTTGTGTGATATTGGAAACTTGGCTGTTGCTTGAATCTGCATAGTTTAATGATTGCCTGGTTGACAGATGTGGTTGAATGCAGTATTTCAGATTCATTTTACTCACACTTAAACAGAACATTTACTAACTGCTAAAATCTATATTTTATGAAGAAAAGTAAACAAAATTGTTTAAACACAAATGTATTTCATTGCATCATAAAAAACAGAAAAATGGGAAAATTTAAAACGGGAATCAGAAACTTTTGTGTTCTGGTTTTTGCAGTTGTGTCTTTATGTCATGCATCAGCAACTGAAACACAAACTGTTTTTGATAAAATTATACAGAATGTTGTTAACCAGCAACTATCTACTGCAGACATCGATTATGAGGACGGTCAGACAAGTCAATATCTTAGTACACTTAGACCTGACGGCTCTTTTCCCGACATTGATTATAAAAGTACCAGCCAAGTAAGCTGGGCGCCTTATAAGCATCTCAGCAGATTGAGATCAATGGCTATATCTTATATCTCACCTAAAAGTGAGTATTACGGTGATGAAGCTCTCCACAAAACAATAATAAATATGCTTAATTATTGGTATGATTCAAATCCAAAGAGTACAAATTGGTTTTGGCAGGAAGTATCATGGCCACAGATAATGGGTGTTGACCTATGTCTGCTTCGTGTAGGAAAGGACCCCGTGCCTCAAGATTTGGAGAGCAAAATCTTGAAGCGCATGAGAGATATCAGCAAAGGCCCTGACCAGCCAGGATCTCAAGGTTCGGCAGCAAACAAGATGGACATTGCATTGCAATGGATATATCGTTCTACATTACAGGCTGATAAGGAAACTTTGGATTTTTCGGTTGACCAGCTTTACTACCCTCTCAGGTTCAATACCGGAGAAGGCTTGCAAAGCGATTATTCGTATTTGCAGCACGGTCGACAGCTGTATATAGGTGTTTACGGAGAAGCTGTGCTTGAAGCTGTATTGAATGCTGCATTCTCTCTGACAGGAACAGAGTACGAAAGAGGTGAAGAAATGGGACTGGTATCTGATTTTCTGCGTAATGCCTATATCCCTGCTGTTCGTGGACGCCTGATGATGTATAATGCCGTTGGACGAAGCATGGCATGCATAGGAGGTACAAATCGCACCAGTTTCCCTTCAATATTGGAAGATATGAAGAAGTTGGATCCGGAGTATTCGGATATATATGATGCCGCAATAAAGCGAGTAAGCGGAAAAGAATCTGCTTCGTATGGATTGGAACCATATCATAGGCTTTTCTGGAGAGCTGATTATACTTTGCATCAGAGACCTGAATATACAATTGATGTGCGTATGGCCACGATACGTACAAAAAGATGTGAAAACGGTAACCAGGAAAACCTTAAAGGCTACTTCTTGACTGAAGGTGGAACATAGATTGTCATGAACGGTGATGAATATCATGACATTTATCCTGTTTGGGATTGGAGTCGTATACCAGGAACCACAACACCGGCATTGACAAATGTTCCGCAACCAGCCGCATGGGGACAAAACGGACAGAGC
>MNQS01000157.1 GCA_001915545.1 Bacteroides sp. 43_108
ACAGATAATTTACGGTTCTGGGTCTCGGTCTTGCGGAATTCCAGTATGCGGTTTATCAGATTCAGCAGACGGGTGGCGCTATCATGAATGATGCTGATTTTGTTGGCGTGTTTGGGAGATAAGGTGGCATCACTCAACAGGTCTTCCAATGGACCTAGAATCAGCGTGAGCGGAGTACGCAGTTCATGGGTGATGTTGGTGTAGAAGCGCAGGCGTTCTTCATTCAGTTCTTGTTTGTTCAGACTTTGCTTGCGCTCCACTTCCAGTGAACTCTCTAAGTCCAGTTTACGTTTATAAAAACGAACAATATGACATAACCCAATTTGGCATACCAGGTAAGCCAAAGGGGAGGAGCAATTACCACTGTCAGTTGTGCTGCATTCTCGTTCCATTCCTGATTGCGAAATCGGGTTTTCACTTTAAACACATAGTTGCCGTGCGGTATGTTACGGAAGGTGACCTGATTATCTCCTTGGGTGCTGTACCATGCATTCTCAAGTCCTTCCAGCATATATGAAAATTCTACTTGTGAACTTTGTGTATAATCCAACACATTGAAAGATATGTTGAAAGTGTTTTGATTATAAGGTAGCTCAACAATTCTGTTACTGATTGGAACCGGTAACCGGGTATCCCTGCTTTCTGTCTGTTTATTATAGATAAAGAATTGGGTGATGGTAACAGGGGAAACTTCGCGTGGTGATGATAGTTCACGCGGATTGAAATAACATGCCCCGTTTTGGGAGCCGAAAAACAGAGTACCGTCTGGAGTGATGCAAGTGGAACCATCCATGAAATCACCCATAGGTATACCGTCATGATAATTATAATTGTAGAATCTTTTGTTTTTTTCATCTAGACGAGAAATGCCACCATTGGTGCTTATCCATATATAGCCGTCATGGTCTTCCTGTATGGCACGTACCTGTGTGTTTTCCAAACCTTCCTTTGCACCGAATGACACAAAGATATTAGGTTGACTTACATCTTTAAAAATAATAATACCTTCCCGGGTGGCAACAAGAATGCGTTTGCGAGAATCTTCCATCATATAATTCACGGCATTGGATGGAAATGAATGGTCTGTTGTGAAATTATAAAGCTTTTTATCATCTTCATCAAACACCACTACTCCTTTGCCGAATGTTCCTACCCATAATTTTCCGTTTTTGTCCCGTATGATACCGTGTACCATAATATCGGGTAACTGGGCGTTTAATTCTTTCTCGTACGACAATTGGTTATTAAAATAAGAATAAATTCCCGTTTGGGTACCTATCCATATCTTGCCGTTTATATCCTCACTGAAGGAGCAGATATCGAGGAACTCCGAGCCTTTATCTCCTATCCGGGTGATACGTCCGTCTTTGGGAGTATAAAGCAATATGCCATTTTTATAAGTGCCTAGCCACAGTCGTTCTTGTTTGTCTTGGTAAATCACATTGATATGTGTTTGTGGGTGCAGCCGGCATTCGTGTAAAGAGAAGTTTTTTGTTTTCTTTCCTTTTTCATAAATTCCTAATTCACCTTCTCCTCCCAGCCATATTTGGTGATTATCTGCCCATAATCCCCATACTTGTTTATTATTGATCTTACCTTGTTTTTCAATAGTATAGGCAATGGTGTTGAATAATGGCTGTGCATAACTGATAAAATCCACTCCACCGCGGTAGTTGCCAATCCAAATATTTCCGAATGAATCTTGTATGATGCTTCGTGCATTGGGTCCGGATAATCCATGGTTGTCATTTGTTACCGTAATATTGGAGAATGTAATTTTTTCTGGAGATATAAATGTATTTTCCCTGAGATTGAGAATACTCACTCCTCCCATGTTGGTACATATCCATAGAGTGCCGTCTTTCATTTGTTTGATATCAAGAATCTGATCTGACAATAATGAGTTTTCATTTCCTTCTATGTGTTTGAATGTGATGAATTTTTCGCTTTGCGGATTGAAAAGTGCCAGACCGTTGTTGGTGCCTACCCATACGTTCTTATTCTTGTCTATGCATAGAGCGCGTACTTCATTATCGGGAATGCTATAAGGATTATTGGGGTCATGCTGATAATTTTTTGCAGTACGGTCTTTAAGGGATACAATGCTTAATCCTCTGAGATGATGGCCAATGTACAAATTGCCGTTACCGTCTTCTTTTGATACCCAGTTATTACCTTCCAGACCTTTTACATTCTTAGAAGAATAGGGGGTAAATAATTTGGTTTTCCGATCATAGTAATCAACTCCGAAATGATAATGTGTGATCCATAAGCCGCTGTCGGCAGCAACAGATAAGTCTGTGATATCATTACTGAGCATATAATTGCTCGTGGCAGGAATGCGTGATATGGTTTCTGTTTCATAATCAAAATAACAAAGTCCATCTCGTTGTGTGCCTATCCAGACTTTGTTTTCATAGGGGTCTGCAAGTACGACATTCAGTTCGTTACCACTCAATCCTGAATTATTCTTGGTATAGATGTTGAATTGACGTCCATCAAACCTGTTAAGACCAGATTCGGTTGCTATCCATAAGTAACCCTTTTTATCTTGAGTAACACTGACTACATAATTGCTGGACATACCGTCTTCCACTCCCAGGCGTTTGATAACATAAGGTTGTGCAGATGCATGGAACAGATAAATAAGACTTAATAATAATGAGATTGAAAATGAATATGTGTGTTTCATATAAAGGTACTTTTATGAGTACAAATATATAGTATTTTCTAAAATATTTCTGTTAATGTACATGACATATTCAGCATACGACAACTAAAAACTCGTTATGAACGATTTTTATATCCTTCTTGCTCAGTTTTTCTCTACTTGTCTTTTACAATATTTTTATATTTGTCTCGGGAAAATAAAACAGATTAAAAATTCTAATGCTTATGAAAACATAGACTTAGGTTCTTTGCAGGTTTGGTCCGGATGCCTTTATATACAATTCGGAGTTAGGAATGAGAGTTTATTACCTTAATTAAATCTAATTATAAAAGAAAGACGATGAAAGAAAATTCGTTTAAAAGAAATCGAAAGGCTATGATGGCTTTGCTGCTTTGCACAGGTTTCATTGTAACTCAGCCAATCAGTGTTATGGCTGAAGAGATTATGATTTTTGCTCAAACTGCTCAGCAACAAAAACAATCCGTTTCAGGAGTTATTAAAGATGCTACGGGGGAACCTGTAATTGGTGCTAGTGTGCTAGAGAAGGGGACTACGAATGGTACAATTACCGATTTTGATGGTAGATTTACGTTGAATGTAATTCCTGGCACTACACTAATAATCTCTTATATTGGTTATAAGACGGTAGAAATGAAAACTGTAGCAGGACAACCAATAAATTTAACATTGACTGAGGACAGCGAAATGTTGGAAGAAGTGGTAGTGGTAGGGTACGGTACAATGCGTAAGAAAGACTTGACAGGTTCGGTAGTACAAATTAACCCTTCCAAGATTGCTGATCAAAATCCGACTTCTGTTCAAGATGTTTTGCGCGGTACACCAGGATTGCAAATAGGTTATGATGCATCGGCTAAAGGTAGTGATGCTTCTATTTTGCTACGTGGACAGAATTCTTTAGGTACCAATGCAAGCCCAATGATTGTATTGGACGGTATGGCTTTTTATGGTGAACTTTCTGAAATTAATCCTGATGATATTGCACAAATTGATGTGTTGAAGGATGCTTCTTCTGCTGCTATTTATGGTGCTAAGGCTGCTGCCGGTGTCATTATTATCACGACAAAGAAAGGTAAGGAGGGTAAGCCGGTTATTAATGTAGGTGCTAATCTTTCGGTTTCTAGAAAATCAGATTATCGCGATTATTTTGATGCGGCTGGTTATTTGAAATTTCATCAGGACTGGCGTAAAATGTATTATACGTATGGACAGGGTGAGGATGGTTTGTATGACTACTATCAAGCAAAAGATGGTAGTGGTAATTTGTTATATCCAGCTGGTTATTATGATGACCCCCGTACCTTGACAGAAGGAGAACAGAAAGCATGGGCCTCCAATATAGGTGTCAGTGGTATTGGTCTTAGTGAAGGTGAATCCATGCTTGGTCTGTTTGCCCGTCGTTTAGAATTCAATAATTCTCCGATGATGATGGAAAATTTTTTGAATGGTCGTATGGTTGATTGGAATGATGCCACTTTCCGCACTGGTTTCAATCAAGATTATAATGCAAGTATTTCGGGAGCTACTGAACGTGTGAATTATTACTTTTCATTAGGTTACATTAATAATGAAGGAGCTGTACAGGGTAATGAATACAATGCTTTCCGTTCTAACATGAAAATCAATGCGAAGATTACAGATTGGTTGGAGGTAGGAGCGAATGTTAATTTCCAGGACCGTTCGGATGGAGATATTCAAGTATCTCTTGGAAGTAATTATTGGGATAATAATATGTTGCGTAATTCTCCATATGCTTCCATGTATGATAACAATGGTAATTATGAGCAATATCCTATGTCTGGTTTGCCTACCAATGGTGGGTACAATTACTACTTTGATCGTCAGTATTACGATTTGGAAAAGGGGTATACCGTATTAAATACTATTTTTAATGCAAAAATTACTTTGCCAGCAGGTTTTTCTTATCAATTCAATATTGCTCCTCGTTATCAGTGGTTCTATGACCGTTATTGGATGTCTGCTGATTTGCCTAATGCATCTGCTGCTGATCGAGGTGTGAATCGTGGCTGGTCGAAAAATTTTGATTGGAATTTGAACAACACCATTACATGGGACAAGATATTTGGCGAGCATCATTTCACCGCAATCTTAGTACAAGAGGCTGAAGAACACCGATATTGGAGTGATAATGTTAATGCACGTAACATCACGCCGAGTGATGCTCTAGGTTTCCATTATACGCAAGGGGCTAACAAGACTCAGAGTGGCTTTAGTACTAATGATACTCATTATACTGCTGCTTCCTATTTGGGGCGTTTATTCTATAGCTTCAAGGATCGTTATATGTTTACAGGAACATTCCGTCGTGACGGTTACTCCGGTTTCGGTTCTAATAATCCTTGGGGTAACTTTGGATCTGTTGGGCTTAGCTGGGTATTCTCTGAAGAAAACTTTATGTCTGATGCTCACGATTGGATGGATATGGGTAAGTTGCGTTTGTCTTGGGGAACTAATGGTAACCGTGAATTTGGAGATGTTTACTCTACGTTGTCTAATTTGTCACTGGCAGGTGGAAGTATGGTATATTACCAAAATGGTAACTCGAACGTTGTCAATCCACTTTATATGAGTCGTTTGGCTGCACCTAATTTAGAATGGGAAAAGACTAAAGCGTGGAATATCGGTTTGGATTTTTCATTTTTGAATGGAAGACTTACTGCTAACATGGATTATTATTTGAAGAAAACAACAGACATGATAATGAGCCAGCGTTTGCCGAGTTTTTCTGGTTTCGGTTCCATTATGGCCAATTTGGGTGAAGTACAGAACCAAGGCTTTGAAATCGCTTTGAATTCTACAAATATTCAAAATCGGAATTTTATATGGAATACTTCCGTAGGATTTTCTATTAATAAGAATAAAATTAACCATATCTACTATGATTATGACGAGAATGGTGTAGAGAAGGATGATACCTCCAATGGTTGGTTCATCGGTCAGGCAATCGGTACTATATGGTATTATGAAACCGATGGAGTTTGGCAGAATACTCCTGAAGACATTGCTTCTGCTGCTTTGGTAGGGCAGAAACCGGGTGATCCGAAAGTGGTGAATCACTATACTGAAGATGACCGGATTTTAGAAGATGGTACTCGCATACCTGTCTACAATGATAATGATAAGGTTTATCAAGGGACTACAGCTCCTCCTGTTTACTGGAATTTACGTAACGATTTCACTTTGTGGAAGGATTTGACTCTTTCTGTTTCATTATACTCTTATATGGGACACAAGAGCCGTGCTGGTTATTGGTTGAATCAGGAGAACGGAGGGTCACAGGTAACTAACGGCTTTAATGTGGCAGCTCGTAAATATTGGACTCCTGATAATCCGACTAATGATTATTGTCGTTTGAATGCTGCAGGTCCCAATACGGGGCTGGCTAATGGTGTAGATAAAGTTTACAACCGTAGTTTCGTTCGTTTGGATGACATAACTTTGGGTTATACTTTGCCACAGAAATGGACTAGGAAATTTATGATAGACCGCATCCGTCTTACTGCAAGCTGTAAAAACGTCTGTACTTTTGATAATTGGGAATATGGTGATCCCGAAACTGGCGGATTGGCTACACGCACTTTTAACTTTGGTATTAATGTAACACTCTAATTTCTGAAAAATATTATGAAAACAAGCAATACGATATTTACAAAAGCATGTATGGTACTGGCTGCGACCGCTTTGGTGAACGTTGGCTGTACGGATGATTTTTTGAAACAGGACCCTTTGTCGTTTTACAATCCCGAAAATACTTACACAACAGAATCTGGTTTGCAATCAGCCTTGGCTATGTGTGATTATGGCTTGAAAGAAATGCTGATGGACGGAAATGGTAACGTGATGCCTATGGCTTCCCTTTATTTCATGACAGATATTGGTCTGTATGGGAAAACCGATGCGGGCGATATGCAAGATGATTTTGCCAATAAGATAACTCCGACATCCGGTATGAAAGGTGGTGGGGATGAGAATGCTATGTCACGTTTCTGGGACCGCACATGGAATAGTGTGACTTTTGCAAATACTATTATCTCCAATGTAGGTAAAGTAGAAGGGTTGGATCCCACTTTGCGCGATGAGTATTTAGGACGTGCTTACTTTCATCGCGCCTATGCCTACTATCACGGTGTATTATTGTTTGGTGATATACCTTTAATTACGAAGCTGATTGAAGTACCTAAACAAAACTATAAATCCACGAGTAAAGAGGCAATCTTCCAAATGTTGGTGCATGATTTGGAATTCGCTGTAAAACATGTGTCTCCACAGAAAGAGATCGGTTATATAGGTACTGTCAACCAAGAAGCATGTAAGCAATTGCTTATCAAGTGTTATTTAGTTGTAGGTGAATATCAGAAAGCTGAACAATTAGCTACCGATTTGATTAACAATCATGGTTTGGCTTTAATGAATGCTCCGTTTGGAACGAATGTTTCTTCTGGTAATCCGGAAACATGGCCGGTAGAACGTAATGTAATTTGGGATTTGCATCGTGGAGTAAATATAACTGATGCTTCTAATACGGAAATGATTATGCCTATTTTGAATTATTATGCTGAAGGTTTCATTTCCTATCCGCAGATGCGAGCTATGTGTGTGCATTGGAGTAATGGTATTATCCGTGATCCTCATAACTTAGGATCTCCAACTTATAATTATGCACGTACTGCTGGGGAATATGATGCGAAATTAGATTGGGTACGCGCTATGGGACGTGGTATTGGTTGTTTCCGCACTTCTTATCATTATAATCAGACCATTTGGAATTATGATGGTGAAACAGATTGGCAGGATATGCGTCATAATCGAGAAATAGGTAATTGGATGGAAATGACGGATCTTAAATACAATAATCCAAATTCTGCTTATTATGGGAAAAACATGATGCTTTATGCACCAGAAGATTATTATGATCCGGAATCAGGTGATTTGTTGGTGAGAAAAGGGGATTTGCTTTGTTCTGATACTATTCGTAGTTGGTTCCCGACTCCATTGTACAAAGTATATATACTTGATCAAAATGCTGAAGAAAATATGGGGGCTAATCAGTTTAATGGAGCAACCAAGGGCAATAGTGTGTCTAATGGTAATCTATACTTGTTCCGTTTGGCAGAAACTTACTTACTTCGCGCTGAGGCTAAGTTCTACCAAGGTAACCCGATTGGCGCTGCAGAGGATGTGAACGTAGTTCGTCGTCGTGCTAATGCCAAAAAGATGTTTACTACTGTAACTATCGGTGACATTGCTGATGAACGTGCTCGGGAATTGTATTTGGAAGAATGGAGACAGCCTGAATTGACTCGTATTTCTTGGTGTCTTGCTCGCAGTGGTCAGCCGGATGAATGGGGAGAAACTTATAATCTGTCTACTTGGGATAAGCAGAGTGGTACGGATTTGAATGGAGGAAGCTATTGGTATAAGCGTACTACGCGCTACAACATTTTCAATCATGGGCCTATTGTTTCCAACAAGGAATTGAATTATCAAGTAGATAAGCGTAATCTGTTTTGGCCGATTCCCAACTCGGCTATTACTGCTAATACAGGTGCGCGGTTGCGGCAAAATTATGGATATGACGGCTATGATGAAGCGATTCCGATGTTTACTAATTGGGAAGAAGCAGTGGCTGATGAAGAATTGACAAAATAATGATAGTTTTCAACAGGCGTTGTTGATACTGATAAAGCAAGTCTGATTAACTTGCGAATTAGATTATAGGAGGACTACGGCTTGAAGTGATTTTAACCCGTAGTCCGTTTTTTTTAGACCTTTTAGATAGAGGAATATAAAATTCGGAATTCATTATAGAAAAATCGTTCATGCTTAATTTTTCTACTACTCTTGATTATTTTTTAGCCTTTTTTATTCTTTTAAAGCTTTAAGTTTGCAACGTGAAAAATAGATAAAACGAACTTTAAGTATAATGCTTATGAGGAATAAATCTGCCCCCGATTAATATTGGGAATGTGACAAAATTTAGCCCAAGGAGTTTCTAATCATAACTCTATTCGGATAATATTATTACCTATAATCTAATTTAATAAGAAAAACGATGAAATCAAACTCGTTCTTAAAAAATCGAAAGGCTTTGACAGCCTTATTGCTTTGCACAGGTTTCGTTGCGACTCAGCCGTTCAGTGT
>MNQS01000158.1:0-904 GCA_001915545.1 Bacteroides sp. 43_108
GCCGATGCGCCACATTACGAGAAAGAGAATGATAACAACCGAACCGGAAGCAAAGGCGGTAAAGGGAAACCTAAAAGCCTTTCCGGATTTTTCCAATCACGATTGAAAGAACAATGAAACCCGTTGAGATAGAATTCATAATGAGAGACAAGCTCTCTCCCGGCATTGACAAGGCGGGCAAGTCCGCCGAAACGCTGGGAGATAAGGCCGAGCAGGTGTCTAAAAGCATCACAGACCGTATTGCCGCCCAAAAAGAGCAGATCAAGTATGTTGAATCCTGTCTCAAGGATTTAAAGAAGCAATACGACAACCTTGCACCCGGAAAGGCGCAGCTGGAGATGCGTGCGGAGATAGATGCCTGTACCAAAGCCCTGCAGGAGGACAAGAACATTCTCTCCTCCCTTGAGGCGGAGCATGACAAGGCATCCGTTTCCACCAAACGGCTTTCCATGCAGCTCCGGGAGATGCAGGATGCGATGGCTCGCCTACGTTTGGAGGGCAAACAGAACACCAAAGAGTATGCGGAGATGGCCGATAAAGCCGCTGTATTAGCCGATACCATCGGTGATCTGCGTACCCAAACGAATATTCTCGCCAATGATGATGCTGCCTTGCAGGGAGTGATGAGCGGTGTGAACGGCTTGTCCGGTCTATTCACGACCGCCACCGGTGTCATGGGGATTTTTGCCTCGGAAAACGAGGATCTGATAAAGATACAAACCCGTGTGCAGAGCGTCATGGCCGTCACTATGGGGCTGCAGCAAGTCATGAATACCCTGAACAAGGATTCCGCTTTTCGGCTGGTTACCGTTGTCAAGATGAAAAAGCTGCTGACGGCGGCCAATACAAAGCTGGCCGTTTCGTTGGGTATCTCCAATGCGGCGGCCACCGCTTTGATGGCCAC
>MNQS01000158.1:1043-9881 GCA_001915545.1 Bacteroides sp. 43_108
CGGGTATTACAATACCGTTGCCGAGTGGTACGATGTGCTGATCCAAAAGAGTGATGACTATATCCAAATGCTTTTCCTGCAAGCGAAAGCCCAAAGCCTTGTGAACAAGGCGGTGGAAGCGGACGAAAAGGTGAACGAGGTAAAGGCTACTCCCGAATCCGATGTCGAGGGTTCGATGGGCTGGTTCTCTAAAATGGGACTTTATATGGCTCAAAGCGAGTCTTACGGTCAGATTGACGCTCAGACGTTGATCGAGAAACATAATAAGGAGGCCAAGGATGCAGCCGTAAAAGCCGCCGAGGAACAGCGGGACGCTTATCTGGAGGAGGCAAGGAAACTGCAGGAGGAATATGCCGAGCTGGGAAAGAAATCCGGTATCGGCGGGTTCGTGGCTCCTGAGAACAACAAGGATAAAGCGAAACCGGCCAACAACCTCGCCGAGCTGGAACTGAAAGCCCGGCAAAAGATAGAGGATCAGCGTATTGCCATCCTGAAAGAGGGATATGACAAGGAGCGTGAGGAGGCATCGTTGAACTTTGAGCGGGAGAAAGAGCGTATCAACCGTGAGGAGCAACAGCGCATTGAACTTTATAACAAGCTGAAAGCCGCCGGGGAAAAAGTTACTCCTGAGCAGCTTGCCAATATCTCGGCACAGGCCGCAACCCAGCGTATACAGGTTGCACAGATATATGATGCCACCGTTGCAGAGATTGACGGTAAGGAGAAAAAGGATAACGAGGAGAAAAAGAAGAAACAGCAGGAAACCCTGCAGGAACTTCTGACTAAATATCGTGACTATGAGGCACAGCGTGCGGCTATAAAGAAACAAGGTGATGATGATATCGCTAAATTGGAGGCGGAGCGGACTGAGGCAAACTCGGCGGAGATTGACCGGGCGATAGCCGTCGCAAGAGAAAAGGTAAAACAAGGCATCCAATCAGTGAATGATGCGGAGGCTGACAGTATCTCAAAGGACAATGATTTCTTTAAAAAGCTCTTTGGGGATTATTCTTCCATGTCTTTCGACTCACTGCAGAAACTTATCTCACAGGCGAAGCAGTTGCGTGCATATTTATCCGGCAAGGGAGATGCGAAAGGTATCACGTTCATCTCTCCGGATCAACTGAAAAACATAGAGAAAAGTCCGGCAGAACTTGAAAAGCTGAAAAAAGCCCTTGATAAATTGCTCGATACCGGCAAGGGAGGCAATAATAAGTGGGAGAACATCTTCAAGACATTTGAGAAAGGCTTTGCCGAACTCAAAGGTGCGAAAGGAGCCAAAGAGGTGTCCGGCGCAATCGGTACGATCAGCGGGGCAGCGTCCGAGGCGGCTGGTGAACTTGCCAATATGTTTGACCAGATGGGTGACAACGAGGTTGCCGATGCCCTGAACGGTATGCAGCAGGTGATGGGGGCGGTTTCCAATATCGGACAAGGTTTCGCCAAGGGTGGCTTGATCGGTGGCATCGGTGCGGCTATCGGTGAGGCCGCAAATTTCCTGACCTCGGCCTTTGCTGCGGAAGCCCGCCACAAGGAGGCTCTAAAAGAGATTGAAAAGGCAAAGCTCGATTTCCAGCGGCAATACAACCTCTTACTGCTGGAGCAGAACCTTTTGCTCGAAAAGGCGGAGAACATATTCGGGGAGCGTCAGGTAGCAAAGGCCGCTAATGCGATAGAGGTCTATCGTGATGCCCTCTCGCAATTCAAGGAAGAACTGGCCGGTGACGCTCCCACCATGAACTGGATAGAGCGCATGACGGGTGATTTTGCCGGAACCTACCGCAAACGGCTGGAGAACTATCAGAAAGGTTTTGGCGGGTTGAACGATGCGCAGATCGTTACGGGACATAAAAAAACGGGATTGTTCGGCTGGGGAAAAGGAAAGGATGTTTATAGCGGGATCCTTGATGTTTACCCTGAACTGATAAAGGCCAACGGCGAGCTGGATACGGAGATGCTCCAAGTCATTCTCGATACCCGTAAGATGAGCGATGAAACCCGGAACTATCTTGAGAACCTGATCGACCTGAAAGATGCGATGGACGAGGCGGAACAGGCTTTGGAGGATTATCTGCAGGAAACGTTCGGGAGCCTCGGTCAGGGAATGCTCGACTCCATCACTTCCGCCATCAAGGGAAGCGGCACGGCATTGGAGAATTTTGCGGATCAGGCCGCTTCCGTGCTGGAGAACCTCGGAGAGCAGATCGCATATTCCCTGTTCTTTGCCGATAAGTTCGATGACCTGCAGAAAAAGTTAAAGGCGGTATATGGAAGCGGTAAAAGTGAGGAACAGATTGCGGGTGATGCCATGCACCTGATTGATAGCTTTTATGACAATATCGGGAATAACGTTGATGCGGCTCAATCGTGGATGGAAGCGTGGAAAGACAAGGCCGCCGCTATGGGGTATGATCTTTGGAAAAACGATGAGGAAAAGACTACCACCCAAAGCGGGCGTGCCGGTGCTTTCCAAACCCTCACACAGGATCAGGGTACAAAGCTGGAGGGATTGATGACCTCCCTGCAGATGCACGATGCCTCCATCGATGAGAACGTGGAGAATATATCAGAGGGCATAGGCGGAGCATTGGAAACGATCGATAAGATAAAGACGAACACCGATGCCTTGCCAAAGATATACGATGAGATAAGGGATATCAAACAAAACGGTTTAAAGATGAAATGACAATGGATATTTTAAAAGGCTTGTTACTGATAAACGGGGTTGATGTCTTTGTGGATTATGGGGCATTCCTCGCAGAGGAGAAAGCGGGTGATACCAAGAATTACTCCGCCCTGCTGAAACCGCCATCGGCAAAGCCGCACACGGCTGTGTCATTCCGGGAAAAAGACGGGGAGAAACTGCCTGATGCGCTTTTACCCGCATGGGAGGCTCGTGATGTCACCCTGCAATTTGCGATCATAGCGGCAGACCGGGCGCAATTCCTGTCCCGTTATTCGTCATTCCTGAAATTTCTCAAGGCCGGTAATAAGGGATGGTTGACCATCAACCCTCCGGAGCTTGGCAGGAGTTACCGGATGTACTACAAGGATTGCACGGATTACACCCAGCTGACCGATTTCGGGGGTGAGGTCATCGCAAAATTCAGCGTGAAATTTCGGGAACCGGTTCCCTCGTTATAGTATTCAAACATTATTCAAACAGCGTTCAAAATGGAGCTTAAAATATACAACCAGCAAGGGGTGTTCAAGACTGCGGTATCGCCGTCAGACTCCGACCGCCACGTAAAGGAAGTGATGAATGACAATATCCTGAATTTGTCGTTTACCCTTTACGAGTACGTGGAACTGGGCGTGAATGATTACGTGGATTTTGAGGGTGAACGCTTCACGCTGCTGGAGGATTACAAGCCGGAGCAGAAATCCACCGTTGAGTATGCCTACAGCTGCAAGTTCTACGGTATAGAGAGTGAGCTTAAAAAGGCCAAAGTCCTCAAGATGGTGGACGGTGACGATGAGCTTTCCTTTTCCTATGATGCCACGGCTGCCGAACACCTGCAGCTGATATGTGACAATATAAACCGTATCAAGGGGACGAAAAATTGGGTTATCGGCGAGGTGGTGTCCTCCGCTAATGTAAACATAGAGTATGATAAGATATTTTGTTTCGATGCCCTTTCGGAAATAGCCAAGAATTTCAATACCGAATGGTGGATCGAGGGAACCACTATCAATCTGAGCCGTTGTGAACACGGCACTCCCGTATCTTTGGGGTACGGAAAGGGGCTGCTCAGGCTTTCCCGTGTGGAGAATGATACGGTTCCTTTCTTTACCCGGTTGTATCCTCTTGGCAGTACCCGTAATATCGTGGCCTCTGATTACGGTCACCGCCGCCTGCAGCTTCCGGGTGGTGTCCGTTACGTGGAAAGGAATATCCATCTTGGAATCGTGGAGCAGGCGGAGGAGGAGGCCTTTGCGTACATATTCCCGAAACGAATCGGTACTGTTACCGGTGTCAGGACGGAAGAGGCCACAGGTGAGGACGGCAATGCGTTCACTATATATTATTTTACTGATGAGGGGTTGAATTTCGATCCGAACACGTATGAGATCGAGGGGCTTGTTAAACAGGTGTCGTTTCAAGGCGGGGAGTTGAACGGGCGTGATTTTGAGGTGAATTTCAACTCCGAGACAAAGGAGTTCGAGATTATCACGCAATTCCCGTATGAGAACCAGCAGCTACCGGGCGGCCTGCTGATCCCGAAGCCGGGTGACGAGTATATCCTTTGGAACATACGGATGCCTAAAGAGTATTATCCGCTGGCGGAAAAAGAATTCGAGGAGGCCGTTCAGAAGCATATCGAGTCGATAAGCATTGATACGTCAGTCTATAAGGCTCCAACCGATTACATCTATTTGGATGAGAACCATATCGATTTGAAATTGGGGCGGCGTGTCCTTTTGGAGAATGAGATTTATTTCCCCACCGGCACTCACGAGAGCCGTGTGACCAAGATCTCCCGCCGGGTGAATAATACCACAGATATGGATATTGAATGCACGTATGCGGTTGATTACGGGCGTATCAATCAGATCGAGAGTAATATCGTGGATATTCAGGCAGCCTATAAGGAACAGCTGAATAAGGACGTGCTGACCGTATTGAAAAGCTGGGACAGTATTGATCCCACCGAGTATAACGTCCTTTCCGCCGTCCGGACAATACGCACGATCGCAAATTCCTTGAGCAAGCTGGAAAAAGAAACGGCAGACAAATACCTCAGAAAGGACATACCCGACACGGCGAAAGAGCTTGAAACCTTTTTGAAGGGGATAAAGGTTATCGGCGAGGCTCTTGTTGAAAGCCTTACGGTAGAGAAAGACTCCACTTTCAAAGGTCTGCTTTCCTCCGAGGTCTTTACTTCGGGTTTCCCCGGCGGAACCGGATGGGCATTGTTTTGGAAAGAGGTGCTTAATGCCGCAGGAGTAAAGGAAAAGAAAGCCGTCATGGAGCTGGACGAGATGACCGTCCGTGGGGTTATGCGAGTGTATGAATTTGTCATCTCACAACTGATGGGTGAGAACGGAACCCGTCTGACAACTGACATGATGCGTGTCGATCACATCGATGCGGGCACAAAGACAATCTATCTCGATACGGAGAAAGGAGTCCTTTACAACCCTTTCCGTCCGGGTGATATCCTGATGGTTCAGCGTTTTTCCGTGGATGGTATCATCAAGCAGTACGAACTGCAGGTGGTCACTGCCAAAGTCGGTGATACCTCCAAAGGAGAGGAACGGCTCGATAGCATCACCTATAAGAATTTTGTAGGCGATGAGGGTAGTGTTGTTTTTCGTGACGTGCTTACCCGTGTGGACTCCGCCACCAATTCAGACCGCAAAGGGGTTATCAAACAAACCAGCGTTGAGGAGGGCAGTCCGTATCTTGATGTCCTGTACGGGATGAAAACGGATCCTGACAACGCCGTGCGTCTCCGGCTTGGACGTCTGGCCGGTATTATTACCTATTGGTGGGGGCAGCTGCAGGGATATGGTCTGTATTCCAACAACGCCTATCTGCTGGGTGATTTCCGTCTGCGTACCGGTGAGGATGTCCGGACGAAATTCGAGATAATGGAGGGTATGCTGCAAAGTGCCATGCAGAGCGTTGTCAACACGATGACCGAGGAGGATAACTTTTTGAAAAACGCCAGCTTTCAGGATGACATGGCTTATTGGGAGCGTGAGAGTGATATGGCTTTATTTGATATCGGAGGGCAGCTGCTTGATTTAGGCGTGAATTTCTATTCCGAGAAAAACAAGGTGGCCGATATTGACTCTTTCGATGGCCGTTTCATGCTCCGGATCAAACGGAGTCACATTCGCCAGCTGAATGCGGATATCACCAAGCCGGAAGATGGCAGCGTCATATTTCTAACCTTGAAATATCATTGCGCCGAGGAGGGGAGCCTGACTGCCGGTTTCAGTGGATCCGCTCCCTATGTGGAGCAGGTTATTCCGGCTGGTGAGGGCTTTGATATACTGGAGATATCAGGAGTATGGAACGGAACCGGTGATTTTCTCCTGAAATTTACCGGTGACTTGTATATCGAGCAGCTAACCCTGACCAATCATCCGTTAGAGGATTATAAAAAAGAGGTCAGTACCAAGTTCGAGCAGACCGCCGAGCATATTCTTGCCGTGGCCGAGGAGGTGAATAAGATAGACCATACCATCAAGACCGCCGGTTGGATCACCACGGCAGACGGTAACAAGCTGTGGGCTACCATTACCGAGGTGGACAGTCTTGGCAATCGTGTCACCACGCACGAGAGCAGCTTTCACGTGACGGCGCAGCAGATCAATGCTATCGTGAGCCGTATCGATAAGGCGGAGGATGATTTGGGAATCATAGACCATACCATCAAGACCGCCGGTTGGATCACCACGGCAGACGGCAACAAGCTATGGGCTACCATTGACCGGGTGGATGTCCTTGGCAATCGTGTCACCACGCACGAGAGCAGCTTTCACGTGACGGCACAACAAATCAATGCCATTGTTAGCCGGGTGGATACGATAGACGGAACCATCAGCAAGGCTGGGTGGATTACTACTGCAGACGGCAATAAGTTATGGGCGAGCAAGACGCTTGAGGATGGTGGTGCCATTGTTTCCTATATCAACCAAGCGGCGGACTCCGTGACAATAAACGCCAAGCATATCAAGCTGGAGGGGCTTGTAACTGCGAATGGCAACGTACAATTCACCACGGATGGAAAGATAATCGCCAAGAACGGCGAGTTCAGCGGAACGGTTGTCGGTGTGTCGGGTTCCTTCAAATCCTTAAACTGCGTGAATAATGACGGGGATATTGTCGGAGGCATCTCCTTTGGCAGTGATGGAAAGATGTGGTTTAACGGTGACCTGTATCATCAGGGCTATGACTATGACAAAAAGCGTTCTTTCCGTTTCTATACCTCTGATGTTTGGTGTCGTGGTAATTTCGGGGCAAGGCAACGCAATACGCTGGTGGTATATGGCAGCTATGGTTACTATTACGTGAATGGTTTGGAGACGGAAACCGGTAAGGTATATGTCTCTTTGTCTTCTGCCACGTCATCCAATAACGAGACCTATTATACTATCCCGTTGTATGGCTCCTCCGGAGATGCTACTGGTTTTCCGGTTGATTTGGTGATTATAAAAGTTTCAGGAACGTACCGGTATTTGTTGAGCGGGATGAAAAGTCAACGGGTAACGGTGATGAATGCCAATAACCAAAATAGTGAGGTGTATATCTATTCGAACGGTAATAAGGTAAAATGGCCGGGCGGTACTATCGCCGATTGTAGGAATATAGAGGATTTTATGAGTCCTGTGCCAGCGTCTAATTTATTGGGTAGAGGCTGGATAGTAGGTTCAATGAATGATAATGATTGGTAACGATAAAAAGGAGGTATTTATGAAAGTGAATTTGAATGTTCCCTTTATGAATTATAAGGGGTTGGTGATCACGAAAAAAGTAGAGGGTACGGATGTGGAACAGGAGCAGTTGATGAAAGATGTCATTGCTCCGATCCTATTCAGTGGGGATTGGAGAGATGAGAGGGTGAATGCTTTGAGCGGTGACGAGAAAATCCGTGCTTACAGCTTGAGCCTTAAAATCTATCAATCCACCGGAAATATTGAAATCTCGGCGGAGGAGGCTCTAATGATAAAAGAGGCCGCATTGGTTTTGAATCCCGGCGGTTACGCACAAATTGTCAAATTGATAGACGGATAAGTTATGGTACTGACAGAAGCACAATTGCAGGAAATCGCCAAACGTGTGCGTGCGATCATCCGAGCCGAATCCAAAGGCGTGGGTGATCTACCGGTGGCCACCTCGTTGGACGGGCTTCTCTCGCTTCCGGCCTTGCGCTTTAACGGTGGCGTGCCGGAAGTAGTAGAGGCTCCTATCTCCAAATTGCAGGACGTGGCATTGGATGCGGTCAGCGGGGCAACGAAAGCCGCCAATGAAGCCGCAGCAAAAGCCAACACGTCTGCAGGTAATGCGGATAAGGCAACCACAGCGGCCAATAATGCTGCCAAAAGTGCCAATGATGCCGCCGGTACTGCCGGAGCAGCTACCGAAGCGGCAAAGAAAGCCACGGAATCGGCCAACGGAGCTGCCTCCAATGCCACAAATGCCGCCACGAAAGCGTCCTCCGCAGCTGATACGGCGAATAAGGAGGCCAGCTCTGTAAATGCGGCCAAATCGGAAGCCCTTGCCGCTGCCGCCCGTGCGAGTAGTACGGCCACCACAGCAGAGGCCGAAATCGAGAAGATGAAGCAGCTGCAGGAATCCATATCGGGTGCAGCTTCATTGGCTCCTACGAGGATGGAACTGACCTACACGAAACGCATCACCCAGCGTAATCCTTACGTTCAGCGTATCGTTGCCAAGATGTTCCCCTCGTACTCCCTGCAGAATGTTTTGTTCTTGGGTGATGACGTGGCCGTGAGCGTGGATCCCGCCGGTGTTGTAACCCCGTTGAAAATCGGAACGAGCCGGATTCACGTGATCCCGACACAGGCCACCCACTTGTACAAGACCATAAACGTGACGGTTCAGGCTCCGTCCGTCCGCCTTACCGGAGGCGGTAAAATCCGGATTTGACAGTAAAGGCAGAATACGTTTAACTTAAAAACTTGATAAATATGACAAGCGATCAGGAAACCCGTGTGTTAGCGATGCTTTCGGCTTTTGAAGCCGGAAAGAAGATTAGCGAACTCGATACTGCCTCCGGCAGCGTGAGCGATATGCGCATCGAGGTGCTGGACACGGACGGAGAGTCCAAAGTTATGAATTTGTCCGAGGCGGTTACCACCGCC
>MNQS01000135.1 GCA_001915545.1 Bacteroides sp. 43_108
GGAAAATGGGCAATAATAATGGCACATAAAGTGATTATACTCTATCGACTTTATATGCCATATTACTTTTTAGGGACATTTACTGAATATCCCTAAATAATGCAAATATAGAGAATTTTTCTTGCATAATGTATTGCAGATAAGAAAGTAACGCCTATATTTGCATCGTGTTTTTCATGGTATTAGATTTATTTTAAGGTTAGTAAAGATTGCTTGTCGTGAGATAAGCAATCTTTTTGCGTTTTACCGGGTACCCCGGTAAAACGCATTTTGTTTATAGACACTTCCGAAGCATTGCTTTTTAAGCGAAAAACACCATTACTTAGCAGGCACACCGGGCTTTCATTCGGACATATTTGCTAAATTTGCACAAGACTTGCGAAACATCGGCACAGTCCGGAGCAGGCCGTGGAGAAAGATTAATTTATTAAGCAAACATAACTGCACCAACAGAAAGAAAACTATGGGAATGGACGTAACGGGCATCATGAGCGAAAACGTTATCATCGCCGATGCATCATATCTGGACAAAGTGGCTTTTGACCTCACAGTGAATTTTGAACGTATGCTTGAAAGAAGAATACAGAAAGCTGATCTGTGCCGATGGCTCGACTGCGTGGCTCTGGATGGAGGTATCGAACCGGGCGACAACAAGATTCAGGTGATATTCATTTATGACGGCAACGGCGGACAACTGGACAATTTCAATCCGTCGAACTTGGAAAAGGATATAAACGGCATGGCGTTCAAGGACAATCTCGGAGAGTTCATGATGGCGGCCTACCCCGTGGCAAAAGATGTTACGGACATGGGACGTTTCTTCGTAGAGACCCTTAAGGTCACAGGCGACTGCAAGGAAACAAAGAACATAATGGTTGTGGCCGACATTGAGAAATACGGCAACGAGGTGAAGGAGGCTCTAGGAAAAATCAAGCACAAGGAAAAGACTCTCTTCGCCATGGAGCCTCAGACGGGCTCGGGATTCTGCCAGGAAATACTGGGCTACTCACTGATGAACGCACTGGGCATCAGGGGCGACGAGCTGAAATGACAATATAGGCCGGAAAAGGGAAAAAGAGATGGATGCGGCGTACTGACGCTACAAAGGGTGATGGAAAGCATGTGTGCCTGACGAACGGCAGACAACCGCAAACAACAAACACAAACAAGCCGGTGCAGACGGCATCGACAACTGAATAAAGAAAACGAAACGAGTATGCTTCAGGATTTATGCGTCATAATGCTTACGGCGGGAGTGACGAGCTTGCTGTTCAAGCTGTTCAAACAGCCGGTGGTACTGGGTTATATTGTTGCAGGACTTTTTGCCGGTCCTTATGTTTGCGGCGAATCGTGGATTTCGAACATCAGCAGCGTTGACACATGGGGACAGATAGGTGTGCTGTTCCTGCTGTTTGCCTTGGGACTGGAATTCAGCTTCAAGAAACTGCTGCAGGTGGGAAGCACAGCCATTATAGCTACTGCAACCATCGTTATAGGCATGATGTCGCTGGGATTCACGGCCGGGCGACTGCTGGGATGGGACGAAATGAACTCCATATTTCTGGGCGCGATGCTGTGCATGTCGTCAACAACCATCGTTTTCAAGGCTCTTGAGGATTTGGGACTGAGCAACCGCAACTTTGCAAAGATTTGTTTCAGCATACTTATCGTGGAGGACTTGTTTGCCGTACTGCTCATGGTACTGTTGTCGTCTATCGCAGTGAAACAGAGCTTCGAAGGTGCTGAAATGCTAGGACAGCTGGCAAAACTGGTGGCATACATAGTGATATGGTTTGTCGTAGGAATAGCAGTAATACCGTCTTTCCTTAAGAAATTCAAGAAACATCTCAACGACGAGACGATGACCATACTGTCTGTGGGCATGTGTCTGGGCATGGTGATGCTGGCAGTGAGCGCTGGATTCAGCTCGGCACTGGGTGCATTCGTCATGGGCTCCGTGCTGGCAGAAACGGTTGAAGCAGAAAGAATTGAGAAACTCGTAAAACCTATCAAGGACATGTTCGGTGCGATATTCTTCGTATCGGTGGGCATGATGATAAATCCGCAGACACTGGCTCAGCACTGGTTGCCGATAACGATAATTACGGTCATTGTGATTGTAGGCCAGATTGTATTTGCTTCGCTCGGTACACTGCTTTCGGGACAGTCGCTCAAAGTATCGATGCAGACGGGATTCACTCTTGTACAGATAGGAGAATTTGCCTTCATCATTGCTTCGCTGGGGCAGTCGCTCAAGGTAACGGAATCGTATCTCTACCCTATTGTCGTGGCTGTGTCGGTGATAACAACCTTCCTCACTCCTTACATTATCAAGATGTCTACACCGGCATACGAGTTTGTGGACAGCCACATGAGCAACGGCGTAAGGCTTTTCATTGAAAACTACAGCAAGAACAGGAACTCGGTTTCGATGGAAGGCAACTGGAAGAAACTGCTGAAGAAAGTGAGCCAGACCTTGGTTATTTACAGCATAATCCTGATGTTTGTGAACGTGACGTTCTTCAAGTTCATATTCCCTCTTATGACGGACACATTGAGCGAAATTGCACCAGAATGGGCCATTCAGCTGATAGGACTGGGATTGCTGTTGACATTCTCGTCGCCTTTCATATACATCATAGCAACGAAACACAGGAAGAGCCAGGAAGCCAGAAGTATATGGAGCAACGGCGGATTTGACAAGGGATGGCTGGTAGGACTGAATCTGACAAGAATCATCGTATGCGTGGCTTTCGTGTCGTACGGCATAACAAAAATATTCGACTTCACATCTGCATTCATCGTCGGCATAGCAGTATTGCTGGTGCTGAGCATAATGTTATCAAGACGAGTGAAAAAGCGTTCGTCACAGCTGGAGGATGAATTCAACAGGAACCTTTCGGCAAGAGAGGTGCTGATGAAGGGCAACAGTGCCATGCACCAGGACTTCATGGAATCGCTGCAGCCTTACGACCTGCATATTGCAGACTTCACAGTTCCGGCAAAATCGGATATGTGCGGAAAGAAGCTCAAATCGCTGGGTATAAGAAACAACACGGGCGCAAGCATCGTAAGAATCATACGCGGAGGTATGAAGATAAACATTCCGGGGGGAAACGAAAGTATTTATCCAGGGGACAGGATTGTGGCTGCCGGTTCGGACGAACAGATTGACAAACTGCAGAAAATGATGGATTCGGTTTCGCAGGAACACAAGGACGATGAAGGAAGCACGGTCGTTACATTGGAAAAATTTACATTGCGTGAAGACTGCAAGCTTGCAGGAAAGACCATTGCACAGTCGGCCATCAGAGAAGAGGCCAACTGTCTGGTACTGGGTATAGAACACGAAGCGCGCTACATAATGAATCCTGATTCGTCTGTAGAAATGAAGGGAGGCGACACTATAATCGTCGCCGGCGAAAAGAAAGCCATACGCCTATTCGTCAAGAGCATGGCCTGAGAAACCGTGTTCCTGAAGGTCGGCGCCCGACGGACGCTGGAAAGCACGAAGTCCGAAGGCAGGAAGCATGGCTATTAGATGGTCGAAAATTGCTCCCTGGATGGATTCGTAGACAAGCCATTCTGTGTTGCTGGTGAAGCAGTATATCTCAACCGGAAGTCCTTCGGATGTAGGCTGAAGAACTCGCACCATACGCATGAAATCCTGATTGATGTCCTTACGGTTGCAGATATAATCAAGCGCATATCTGCGGAATACATAAAGGTTCACCACTCCATCGCTATCTTCCATCTTATCTGCGGAATAAAGTCCTTTTGATGCAAGCGAGCGCAGTTCTTCTTCGGAGCAGAAATGAACTGTCGTAATATCAATGTTTATGTATCGCTTGATCCGACGGCCTCCGCTCTCGTGCATGCCGCGCCAGTTTTGGAAAGAATCGCTCACAAGCGCGTAGGCCGGTATGGTAGTGATTGTCTTGTCGAAGTTCTGCACTTTCACTGTTGTAAGCGAAACCTCTGTTACATAACCATTGGCTCCGTACTTGTTCATCGTTATCCAGTCGCCAGGATGTAGCATATCGTTGACGGTAAGCTGTATGCCTGCAACAAGTCCAAGAAGACTGTCCTTGAATATCAACATTAGCACTGCTGCAGAAGCACCAAGACCTGCAAGAATGCGCGTGGCATCCTTATCGATAAGTATGCTGACTATGATTATTATGCCGACAGCTATTGCCAGCAGACTTATCATCTGGTAAACACCTTTCAGAGGACGGTTGCGCAACACTTCATGCTCATTTGAAATCTCATAGAGCGTATTCAGGAAAGTATTTATGAGCATGATAGAGGCAACGACCATATATACGAGACAGGCTTTCAAAAGTATGACCAAGACCATCGTACCTTCATCGAAGACTGTAGGAAGGAAAATATACCAAACTATTGGAGGTATTGTTCGTGAAAAGGCCATCATCATCCGTTCGTTGAAAATGTAGTCGTCCCATTTCACACGTGTGCGCGCCGTTATTTTCTGAACGAGCGGTACCAGTACATGTCTGAAAAGTTTAGTCAACACGAACGACAAAATCAGTACGCCCAATATGATCATCAACTGGATGCCCAATGATCTTGTATCACTTAAAAAGCCCATCTTATGGAAGAACTCCATAAGACTTTCATTTATAATATCCATCAAACGGTATATATTAATGTCACGTATATACTATATATATAACTCTGAAAAGCAATACTGAGAAAACACAAACAAGAGAATGCTTTCTCAAGCAAGATAGTCAGGAGAAAGAGCATCGAGTATTGCAACATGAGGATATGCTTCGAACTCGGCACGAGTAGTGTTGCCTGTAGTCACAGCCGCAAAATCAACTCCTGCATTCTTTGCAGCCTCAGCATCTATTGTGCTGTCACCGCAATAGAGAACCTCGCTCTTATCTACCCCGAAATGCGAACAAGCATTCAATATGCCATAAGGAGCAGGTTTAGGGGCCTGTACCTCTTCTATCCCTATCACATGGTCAACAGTATTTTCAAGTCCATTGAGCCTCAACGTTTTCCAGATTACATCCGACTGTTTGGTACTTACTATGCCTATACGTATATCTTCCGTACGCGAACGCAGCATTGCTTCCGCACCAGGAATAAAATGCGTGCGCTCTGCCACCTGCGGACGGCACAGCTGACGGTACTCCAAACGTAAATCATGGCAGAAGGCAGGATCAGAAACTCCTGTAAGATACTCGAAAGCGTCTTCAAGCACCATGCCTATGGTAGACCGGCACTGGTTGTCGGTACAGGATGTATAGCCGTGGCGATGAAGAATGGTTTGAAAACATTCCACAATCCACGCGCTTCCGTCAGCCAGCGTCAAATCGAAGTCAAAAAGATAAACCTTGTATTTCTTCATCGGCCTTACTTGATGAAATGAACATAATCGGCCTTGCGAGGTTTTGCTACAGGAAGTTCTGTTGCAGGATAGCCCAAGATGCAGTGGCCGATACCGATATATTCGCCTTCAAGTCCCCACTCTTTCAGAAGCGCCTTGCCTTCTTCGCTATCGAACTCTTCCTTGGCGCGATGTATCCAGCATGAACCAAGACCGAGCGAGTGTGCGACGTTGAGCATGTTGCCCATAACAAGCGTTCCATCATAAACAGCTGTAGGACGATTCTTATCGGCAAGAACGACCAGCACAACCGGGGCACCGTAGAACGGATCGGAAGATGTCCCCATAATGGAAGCATTCATACGTGAAAGATGGTCGCGGACCTTCTTATTGACAACAGCCACAATCACCGGCGACTGCATATTCATGCCCGTAGGAGCATAAGTTCCAGCTTTCACAACTTCTTCTATAAGTTCCATAGGAACCATATCCGGCTTATACGCTTTGACACTGCGTCTGGATATCATATTTTCAATTACTGCATTCATATTTTTCTTATTGTTTCTATTTTACATAAAAAAGGTTGATTCCAGGATTTTCTGAAAAGCCTTACGGAATCAACCTCTTATATTTCATTGTTATTACTGATCTATCTTGAGCAAACCTCCTGTTACGGTACTGAACGTCACCTTAGTCGTTGCATTCTTGTTGAAAAGCGCTGACATCAGAACATCCTCTGCTCCAAACTGTCCGAAAGGCAGATCCTCGCTGTAAATGGTAGAAGACGAATTGAAAAGTTTCACCTCTGCCATTCCAGGCATGTTGTAGACAACTCCTTCAATCTTGCGTTTCTTCTTCTCTTCTTCGGTTGGAACCGGAACAGAATGCAGATTCTTCACACTGACATAATACGGTTCACCAGAAAGGTCGTCATTGTCAACCAGACCGAGTTTTGAAGAAAAACGGAAAGCAACTTCTTTCTCAACATCAGCATCAGGTGCCAAAGTAAATGTTTCGACAACAGACTCCTGCTCCGTCTTTCCGGTGAAAAGCTGCATCAATGCCTTTTCCTGCTCATCGAGCGACTGCAGAACAATCTGCAGCGAATTGCCGTCCTTTGGCATTGCATCAGCCTCACCGCGTGTGATGCTGTTCTTGCTTTCGCGTACTGCATAAATCTCGCCGGCGGTCAGTTCCGCCATCTTCGATCTGGAATTGGCAGACAATATTTCTTCTGTAAGATACTTTCTTCCACTGAGCTTGTTAACAACCGGTGCAGGAACCTCAACAGCATCAGATGCCACATTCGCCTCTGCATTTATACCTTTGATCAGTCCCTCGTCAGAGAGTCTCACAAATGGAGCAATAGACTTGTCCTTCAGTTTAATGGTATAAACCTTATTCATGTCGGGCACTCCGTATGTAGAAACCTTTATAGACTTGATTTCCCATTTCACCTCAGCCTCTGTCTTAACATTGTTAAGATGCAGATAGCGCTCAGCATATCTGCCGAACTCACCAGGAGTGAATGTAGTCTTGGTCGCAACGACCTGAATCTTCAAAGCTGTTTTAGGAAGGGCATAATTGACGCCCTCTGCTACAACACCGGGATTGAATTTTTCCACTTTTGTCTGGGCTTCAATTCCAGAAAACGAAGCCAGCAGAGCCAAGAAAAAATATACTCTCTTCATTATAAGATAAAAAGTAAATTACTACAAATCAACATCTGCAAGAATGCACATTGAAATACACTCTCGCAATTAATGATTTCTCAACATTCTGTAAGCCTTAGGGATGCACTCAACGATATCGCTGGCCATAACTCCTTCTTCCGACAGTTCTTCAGCCGCAATATCTCCGGCCAGGCCATGCAGATATACTCCAAGACGGCATGCGTCTTCCTGAGAATAATCCTGAGCAAGCAATGACAGAATAATGCCTGTAAGCACATCACCGCTTCCGGCTGTAGCCATACCAGGATTACCTGTAGTATTGAAATAGCACTTGCCTTCAGGTGTCACAACGATTGAGTATGCACCCTTAATGATGATGTATATCTGCTGATGCACAGCCAATTCGCGCGTACGTTCGAGTTCCTCAAAACTATTTCGCGTTGTACTTATCAGTCCAAACAATTCCTTCTTATGAGGCGTCAGAATAGACTTCTTTGGAAGCTGCTGTATCCAACCTCTATGCGAACCGAGAATATTCAGACCGTCAGCATCAATCACGATAGGCGATTTTGTCAGCCTTATCTGTTCGATGAACGCCTGCACCGTGTCCGAAGAAGTTCCTATGCCTGGACCTATACCAAGCGCATCGAAACCTCCTGCATCAAAAGGTGTGGAGAAGCAATCGCTGTTCGGATCTATATGAAGCACTGCTTCTGGCACTGTTGTCTGAAGAATGCTCACATTATAAAATGGAGTATGCACAGTCAATTTGCCTGCACCGGCACGCATGCATGCTCTCGACGCCAATATTGCAGCACCGGCCATAGCCGAACGTCCTGCAACGAGTGCGGCGTGCCCCATGCTTCCCTTATGTGCAAATTTTGATCTTTTCTTGAGCAACCGGGCCATTTCGTCGCGTTCTGTGACGAAATACGAGGTTGAAGTAGATGTGGTTTCCGGGTCTTTCACGCCGATATCCAGCACTTCCCATTCCCCGACATACTGCTCGTTGTCTGGAAAGAAAAACGCCAACTTAGGGAACTGGAACGTGAAGGTATAGTCAGCCCTCACCACATGATTCATGAAATTATAAGAGTTGTCCTCACACATGAGGCCCGAAGGAACATCTATCGATACGACCGTTGAATGGGAAGAATTGATGTACTTCACAACCGAAGCAAATCCTCCGTTCAAAGGACGCGATATACCAGTACCGAAAAGTCCGTCCACAACAAGATCGCCGCGATCAAGCGTAGGAGGGACAAATTGAGAAGTCACTTCTGTCATTTCCAATCCTGGACATTCAGCCAACCTCTCCTTATTCTTCTGACAATCAGGTGACAAACTTCCATTTATGTTGAAAAGGAATACCGAAACCTTGTAGCCCGACTGTGAAAGCATACGGGCTACAGCCAACGCATCACCGCCGTTGTTGCCCGAACCAGCAAAAATCTTAACAGGTGTATCCTTGCCCCAACGCTCCATAATCTTTGAAGCAAAGGCACTGGATGCACGCTCCATCAGTTCGATGGATTCCATAGACCCGCTCTCGATAGTGAAAGCATCGGCCTCTCTCATTTGTGCTGCTGATAAAATCTTCATGTTGCAAAAATAACAAAACGAACCCATTATTATGCCAAACTCCATACAAAACCGTATATTTGCACGGTTTTTTTCACATTATTGACGTCTTTACAATAGAATGATCAGAATTAAAGACAAAAGTTTCATCCTGTCCATTACGGATGAAACCATACAAGAAAAAGTTAAGACTGTGGCTCAGAACATAAGCCACGATTTCTGTGGCGAACAGCCGGTAATGATCTGCATTCTCAACGGAGCATTCATGTTCGCCGCCGACCTCGTGCGTTATCTGACAATACAGCCGGACATCATTTTTGCCAAATTCGCCTCATACGAAGGAATCGACACTACAGGAAACGTCAAAGAACTTATTGGTGTCAATGCCGATCTCAAAGGACGCAAGGTAATCATTGTGGAAGATATTGTAGACACCGGCACCACCCTCAAACATATTCAGAAAGAACTGCAAGGCAGAGGAGCAATCGAGGTCAAAACCGCATCACTGCTTGTAAAGCCAGGCAAGCTGAAAGAGGATGTGAAAGTGGACTACTGCGCAATGGAAATACCCGACGACTTCATTGTAGGCTACGGCATGGACTACGACGGACTTGGGCGCAACCTGAAAGACATATATACGGTTGAAGAAGACCAATGAAGAGAATAATGTTTATACAACATAAATATAATTAATCACAAAAAACAACGACAAAATAATGAAGAACATCATCATTTTCGGTGCCCCAGGCTCAGGCAAAGGCACATACAGCGACGAAATCGTCAGCAAGTACGGAATGGGACACATCTCTACAGGAGACGTGCTCAGAGGTGAAATCAAGAACGGCACAGAGCTCGGAAAGATAGCTAAAGGCTACATCGACAACGGACAGCTCATTCCTGACGAACTCATGATCGACATCCTCGCTAAGACATACGATGCACAGACTCCAGGAAAAGGTGTGATTTTCGACGGATTCCCACGTACAATCGCACAGGCAGAGGCTCTCAAGAAGATGCTCGCAGAGCGCAACACAGACATGGGCATGATGATTGAACTCGTTGTTGACGAGGAAACTCTCATGGCTAGACTTCTCAACAGAGCTAAGGAACAGGGACGTGCTGACGACAACGAAGAGACAATCAAGAAGCGTTTCGAAGTGTACAGAAATCAGACTGCTCCACTTTCTGACTGGTTCGAGAAGGAAGGACTCCGCCACACATTCACTTGGAAGGGTTCAAAGGAACAGATGCTTGAAGACATCTTCAATGCTATCGATGCTGAAAACAAATAAAGCATCTGAACTGATTGAAAAATCAAAAGGTCTGATGAAACTCAATTCGGACCTTACAACACTTTGAGGCCAAGTCCTTAAGATACGAAGCGTGCATAATGGACAAACATTGTCCATACGCACGCTTTTTTCAATCCACCTTCCGCACCACTGGAAATCATGAAAAACAATCTAAACGAATATCGGCTCACAGACATCGACCTGTCAGCTCTTCGCGACTTCATCATCAGTCAAGGCACTACAAGAATCATACAGAAGAAGGAATATCTTCTTCAGCAGGGCGACATGTGCAGACATGTAGGGTACATATCAGAAGGCATGTTCCGATACAAAAGGCTTGACAGCAACGGAGACGAACACATCACCGGTTACAGTCTCGAAGGTGACCTTGTCGGCGAATACAGTTCATGTCTCTGCGGACGTCCGTCGCTCAGCAGTATACAGGCCATAAAAGACAGCCGTGTACATCTCATCACATATACGGAACTCGAACAGTTCTGGAACTCCTCGCCCGAGAATCAGCGCATCGGAAGAATCCTTGCCGAACAGCTCTTCGCCATGACATACCGAAGGCTTACAGACTCATACTGCTGCACGGCTGAGGAAAGATACATAGACTTCATGAACAGATATCCGGACCTTAAGGAACTCATTCCACTGAAAGAAATTGCATCATTTATCGGCGTCACACCAGAGACCGTCAGCGCAATACGCAAGAAACTGCTCAAGACCGACAAATCTTGAAATATTTAAAGAAAAATGCCGATTCACAGGTATACCTTTGCTCCACTAAACAAAAAAGGCAGAATATCAAATGGAAAAAGTAATCATCATCGGAGCATCATCGGGTATTGGAAGAGAGGTCGCCCTGCTCTACTCGGAAACAGAAGCAAGAATCGGCATAATGGGAAGAAGGGAAAACAAGCTCAAGGAACTGGCATCCAGTGCACCGGACAAATTCATAGCCAAAGCATGCGATATATCGGACACGACAAGCACAGAACATGCTTTGACAGAGCTGACCGAAAAGCTGGGCGGTATGGACACAATCATTGTAAGCGCAGGCACTGGAGAACTGAACGATGCTCTGGAATATAGTCCTGAAGCAAGAACCATAGCAACGAACATTGTCGGATGGACGTACATAATAGACTGGAGCGTAAGACACTTCATAAAGCAGGGCTACGGTCATCTGGCAGTCATCACTTCGGTCGGAGGCCTGAGGGGCAACGGCACCGCACCTGCATACAATGCCTCAAAAGCTTACCAGATAAACTACACAGAGGGAATCAGACAAAAAATCTTCAAGTTGAAACTTCCCATATACATAACCGACATCCGACCGGGATTTGTAGACACAGCCATGGCAAAAGGCGAAGGTCTCTTCTGGATTGCTCCAGTTGAAACTGCAGGAAAACAAATATTCCGAGCCATGAAAAACAAGAAAAAGACCATCTACATCACCAAACGCTGGAAACTGATAGCATTCATTCTGAAAGCAGTTCCTTCATTCTTATATTGCAGAATCTAATCATACATAAGAAACATAAGTGAAAAAACGTACATAAGCCTCTAACAGAAAATCTGCGAGGGCTCACAGCAAAGAACATACGCGCTCGAAATTTTTGCCGTGAGCCCTCGCAATTATGCCTGCACAGATGTACAGACACAGAATAAGAGAACAAACAAATACATGAAAGCTGACAGGATACACAAACATGTTTATGTATGGCAAACAATAGTTCCATGTGACCGTAAATCCCTATCAGACTGAAAAAAAAACAGAAGAAACTATTGACAAAACAGATTTCAGTAGATATATTTGCAGGCATGAAGGCTTCGCATGCCGAATTATTGAAGTACGAAGCAACATAACATAAAACAACAAAAAACATTATGTCAAAGAAGTTCAACAACAGATTCTTAGGATTTGCCCCACCGCAGTTGCGGTGAATGTAAGGCAGATGAACGTGGTGCGCAGTTTTGTATACGCAACGGAAAAACAGCTCCACACAAATCTGCCGGATACACTTTCGGGCAAATGTAAATGAAGAATCTATGCTGCAGAATTATCTGTGGCCGTAGGTGTTGTGTTCTTTGACATTTGAGTTTTTCACTCCAGCTTCAGATGGGAAGCCGGAGTTATTCTTTTTGCTATGCTTTCCCCCGCAGTAGAGGAAAGCTGATTTTTTATACTAAAATCTAAATCACAATCAAACATTTGTTGTTTTATGAAAAATAATCATGTTTTACGCATTATGCGTGCCTCAGAAGAAAATACTTGTACACAGGAATTTGTAGACTACACGATGAGAGCCGAAATAAGGTTCTCGAGTTACGTATATTTCGTTAAGGAGATTTCAATCTTCGTTTACGACGCACACAGACAGCTTGCAGGGAAAAGCACTCTGCAAGTGAGGAAGAATCAGAAAAAAGTGAAAGTGTGCCAGTTCGAAATAGCAACAGACCATGTATGGGAAGAAGGCAGATACATGGTGCACATCATGTGCAACGGTATATACAGATGGCTGGCTGAAATCAACATCGGCGATGAGTGCTGCGACGGAGGCAGTTATGCAAGAGCTGAAATGAAAAATTTCAGCGAATATGGTGCCGAGAAACTTTTCGCAGAAGAACTAAGACACAAATCGTGGTGGACAAGATTGAAAAGCGAAAGGGTGAGCACACGTCTGGCCGGAGAACTGGTGGAAAAGCTCTATATACAGAGATGCTTGGTTGAAGACGGTGCATGCAGCCAGACTCCTCACATGATTGTAAGCGGAAAGAAATACGATGCCATATTTTTTGCAATGTTCATTTTATCCGCTTATGTGACGGACGACAACATAAAGGCCCGCTTCAGATTGTCTCTTGATGATCTGATACACGGCATAGTCAGCCTGGACGAACTTACGGTGCAGATACAGACGCACAAAGTGGTGGCTATGGCTATAACCAAGGCTGAATACAACGACAATCTGGTATCGAAGCTGGATGAACTAGCCGGCATTATAAATAACGGTGATTTCAACAATTCAACATTCATTTTCTACGGTGAGACTGAAAATATAGTTGATTTCAGAAGCAACTGCAAAGCCATCGATGAACTTTTAGGAGACGCTAACACGTTCTGCACAACAGACAGTGAAACGTATGCCGACAGCGTAGAAGACGAAGATTTCAAACTCTTTGAAGAAACGTTTGAGGAATACAAATCTGATTGCACGCCTGAAATCAAGGAAGAAAACGTTGACAACGGTATGCATGCAGAAACAGAACTGCAGAAACTGATTGGTCTGGAAAAGCTGAAAAACGGAATACACGAAGCACGCATGCAGGCTCTTTTTCAGAAAGAAAGGCGCATGCTATGCCTGGAAAGTTTGACTGACAACAGGCATCACATGCTCTTCATGGGAGGACCGGGGACTGGAAAAACTACTGTTGCAAGACTTGTCGGAAAGATGTACCACAGCATGGGACTGCTCAGCAAAGGTCATACTGTCGAAACAGACCGCACAAAACTTTTAGGCAAGTTCATAGGACATACGGAAGACAACATGAAAGAAATCATTGAGAAGGCACGTGGAGGCGTGCTGTTCATTGATGAAGCATATACTCTGATTGACAGTGGCGATGACTCCAACGACTTCGGCAAGGAGGTGCTGAATTCTCTGCTGACTGTTCTGTCAGAACCCAATCCTGACATGATAGTAATATTGGCCGGATATGAGGACAAGATGATGAATCTGTTGAAGTTCAATCAGGGACTGAAAGACAGATTTCCGCTTTGCTTCCGTTTCGAGCATTACACAAAGCAGGAACTTATGGAAATATGCCATGCAATACTGAAAGAACGCAATTTCATATTGACCAAAGAGGCTGAAAGAAGAATAGAAAACATTATAGAGAAAGCTGTGGCACAACGCGACAGATACTTCGGAAACGGAAGGTGGATTCACAATCTGATAGAACACGGAGTAATAAAAAGCATGGCCAAACGTGTTATGTCGACTCCGCACAATCCATACGACAGCCACCTGCTTTGCACAATTGAGGAAAGTGATGTAATAGACACAGAACTCAACTATATCGGATGCAGCACAGTGAGCATTGCACCTCCTAGACACATTGGATTCACGGCTTGAAAATGGCGATTAGAGAAATGCAAACAACAAGAAAAGGGATGGTGGCTGATATACTAATGCCACCATCCCTGCATATTTCTAAATTCGTAAAATTTCACTCAAAAGTGAATATGGAAGTTTCCAAGAAACATCTGTATATTCACGGCAAAATCAGATGCTGTATTCGGCCAAAATCTGAAGAGCCTTGTCATATATTGTAGTATCGTCAATACAGCACAGTCCGCCGTTTGGACCGGCTTCAAGATGAAGACCTGTACTCAAGCCTTCATCAAAATTGGTTCCACCGAAATAGTTGCGCACCGTATCTACATCCACGTTGAGCTCCTCGGCAATCCTGTGCATTGCGCCGTCAGGAAGTGCAGCCTTAAGCTCACGAAGTTCATTAAACGTAATAATCATAAGAAAATACCTAAAAGTTGAAGACGCTTCTGCTTCTTAACCTGCATGTCAACGAATGCCAAGCGTCAGTGAAAAAACTACTATACAGATGTAATTGAAGAATACGGCTGACAGGAACATGTCCATGTCTGCTTTCATATATCCGGAAGATGTGAACTGTTCGGATATAAGTTTCACCGTTCCCATACGCATCTGAACGCGTCGCATAATAAAATAAAATAACGTGCCGATGGCAAAACCGACAATTGCACCAACAGTAACATCACCTAGATAATGAACGCCCAAGTAAAGACGTGTGAAAGTGGTAGTGGCACACCAAAAGAAAAGTACCGCTGTGACTTTAGGCGAACGGAACAACCAAGCAAGAAAAGTGGCAACACAGAAAGTATTGCAGGCATGACCGGAGAAGAATCCGAAACGACCTCCGCGGTATCCATTGACAATATCCACCAGATACATGATCTGTGGGTCCTGCGTAGGCCTCCATCGCGCAACTCCAGGTTTCACAATGCCGGAACAAAGTCTGTCGGCAACAAATATCATTACTCCAATGGTGATGAATATCAAGACCGAATCCTTTACAGAATTGTTTTTGAAAACCACCATAATAAGAACAAGCATCAGCAACGACCATGACAAAGTATTTGTCACTACATACATGAGGTTGTCCCAAAAGATGGAATCACTGCCATTGACGGCCAACGTCAACCTCTGATCTAAATCTAACAACTTGCTTAAATCCATAAAAAACGTTGTGGTTCACATTAAACAATATCTGCTATTGAAGGACTTGACATCAAATGATTTCAACGCTCTCTGCAGGAACCCAGCCTACTTTACCTTCTTCGAGGACTACTTCGTACCAGCCACGCATTGTCTTATCGCTGATTTCTACTTTTGTACCCTCGTGCATAAGAAAAAGATCGGTACTGCTGTCGCTTGGTGAACTCTTTGCAGTAACACTCTGGGCAATCACAACAGCCGAGCTGCACTCATCGATTGATTTCTGCTGATTGTAGGCTGAAACATTGGCTATGACTACAACAAACAGCATTGCCAAAGATGAATAGAATCCGACCTTGCGCCATAGTATACGCGACATGAAAGCATACACCAATATACCGCAGATCATAAGTGCAAAGGCGCATATACCAATAACGGCCCATGAATCGACACTGGTCATGTTCATAACGTTGCGAGCCCATGTTACAAAAAACAGTTCTGAAGGAGGTGTAACCTTATCTACAGTCTTGCCTCTTGCCAAAGCAAGGTTTGCACGGATATCGGCATCACCCGGATCAAGCATATAGGCACGTTCGTAGTTCAACACAGCTCCTGCTATATTGTCGAGCTTATAATAGCAGTTACCGAGATTGTAATACAATTCAGACGAAACGCCTTTCTCGGCCATAAGCGACTCATAGAGCTGAGCAGCCTTCTGGTAATCCTCTTTTTCGTAAGCCTCGTCAGCCTGTTTTTTAGTAGCGCCCTTTATGATGCTGACATTTGAAATACCTGTGCCCACAGAACCTAAATTCTGCGATGCATCAGACTTTGCATCTGCAAAAAGTACTGCCAAACAGGCGAATAACATTATCAAATATCTTTTCATACAAATCATTTCTTTATATTGTTCTCCATCTTGCTGATTATAGCGACTGCGTCTTCATAAGTCTTATCCATAGTTTCTATGGCATCTCCTGGTGCATAACGTGCAAATTCGCAGTCATTCAGAACCTTTATGAACTCTTCGGTAAGAGCTTTATCGACACCATGCTCATCGAGTCTCATGGCCACGTTGTCCTTGTTGAGATGCTCTTGTGGAATATTAAGCTTGTCGCTTATGTATCCCCAAAGAGTTCTGAGCACTTCATCGTAGAATTCTCCCTGTTTCTTAGCACTGAGAAGCTGGGAAGCGTATTTCATACGTTTACCTGCAACCTTATTGGCCTTCTTGCCTCTCATCTTGGCGATATTTGCATTGTCACGCATCTGCTTGCGTCCGAGCACAAGAATTACGACAAAAACAATCAACAATACTACATAAGCCAGAACATACATCCATGTTCCGAAGAATGGAGCACCGTTCTTGCTAAGTTTGACATCTCCAGTCTTGATATATCTGATATCTTCATTGAGTGTCTTGACATCTTCCTGACCTCCGGTGAAATCAGCTATAGCCTGACTCGCATTACCCTTGCCCTTCTCAACTGTAATTGCGTAAGGTTTGGTTGAAACGGTCTTGTATACATCAGCAGATGTATCAAAATAAACAAAGTCGATTGCCGGTATAGTATATGTACCAGGACGTCTTGGAACAACAAGGTATTCAAACTGTCTTGTACCGGTCAATCCATTGCGGGTAATTGAAAAATTATCATTTATCTTAGGATCATATACTTCAAAATCCTTAGGGAAATTCACTTTTGGTGTGCTGATAAGCTTCATGTTTCCCGTACCGCTGACATCAACCTTGAATGTCACAGCATCATTTGTCTTGAACTTATCTCCGCTTATGCTTGAAGATACGGAGAAGTGGCCGACTGCACCTGAGAAATTATCAGGTTTTGCAGGAAGCGGCGAAACGTGTATGACAATCTTCGGTGCAACGATTTTCTTCTTCAGCTCTATCAAACCGCTTGTACCGTTGAAGAAAGCATCTATTGGGTCGATGTTTCTATTGATTTCCTGTACGATACCTTCAAAAGTCAATGCTGGTATGACAAGATCGCCAGATTGCTGAGGGAACAAAAGATACTGCGACCATACAACAGTCTGGTAGTTGCGTCCATTATATGATTCAAGAGAATATTTCTTGTTCCTAGGAAGCGGAAGTTCCTGAATCTGGAACCCGTTCAAACTAGGCAATTTACCGTCAAGTTGGGTCAGGTTAACCAATGTATACAACTTGTACGTAAGCAATATAGCTTCCTGCTCATGAACTCGTGTGCGGCTGGCTTCTGCTGTTATGAACAATTCATCGCGCGAAATATCGCTTGCCGAAGGATTGCTATTGCCGGACTGTGAACGTCTTCTACTTGAACCTGACTGCGAAGAAGACGCACCGCCTTGTCCCATAGGAAGGACTTTTATCTGAACACTGTTCGAACGTATAGTCTTGCCGTCAACAACAGCTGTGGCACTACCTAGTTTATATGTTCCTGGCTTCGAGCCGAGAATAACAAATGTATATGTTATGGAACTATTCCTTGAAGCTCGTCCATTTATGATCTGAACACCAGACTGTCTCATTGTTGAAGGACCGAATATCACTTCGAATCCCTTGAAATCAGGTGCTTCGAAATTGCTAACATCATCTGTATTGACCGTAAACTGTACTCGGAACTGATCGCCAGCCTCTACAGCAGACGGTGCTTCTACCGTGATGCGTGCATTGTCTGCAAATGCAGTTGCAATTCCAATGAACATATAAACTGCAATAAGCACAATCTTCTTCATTGTCGCCGTATACATATCTAAAATTTTCTTTCTATTCTAGTTCATAATTAAAATCCGTGAAACGTCCGTTAACACAGTTCTGTCTCATCCAACGGGGCTCACATCATTACCAATCCTTTTCCAACTTGCGCGTACCAGCTTGTCCCTGACGCTTCTTTCTTTCATTGATTTTCTCCTGAACATTCTTTTCATCCTGCTGTGCAGAATTCAGAAGCTGTTCAGCAGCACTTTCGGACATGTTGCTTTCAGGGTTGTTCTTTTTCTGCTCATCATTCTTCTTCTGGTCATTCTGATTCTGAGCATTATTCTGGTTCTGTTCCTGCTTATCGTCCTTACCGTTTTTGTCTTTGTTTTGGTTGTCCTTATCATTGCCGTTACCAGAACCGGAACCTTTATTGTTTTGATTTTTCTTCATCTCATGCAAAGCCTTTGCAAGATTGTACCTTGTTTCATTGTCATAAGGATTGCATCTCAAGGAACTCTTGTAAAGCTGTACAGCCAAATCGTAGTTTTTCGAGGCATACTGCAAATTTCCCATATTATGGAAAAGCTTTGCCTTCTTGAGATTGTTTGCTCCCGACATCTTCACAGCATCATTATATCGTTCATAGGCAGTGGAGTCCTGTCCCTGCATAGCCAATGCATTGCCCAGATTATAATATGCTTCCATCGAAGGCTTCTTGTCGATGGCCTTCATATACATTGTTGCCGCCTTGCTGAATTGCCCTTGCTTGTAAAGACTATTTCCCATACGGATGCAATCGCGGTCGTTTGTCTGTGCCGAAACACATAAACCGACGAGCATATAAATATAAAACAGAATAAATCTTGCCCTATTCATTGCACTAAACATTTTTCAATCAACGAAACAATTTGATGCCCTTAAACAAAGGATTATGCCTTTCCATTATGCACATTTCCACAAGAAGGACAATAAACAATATTATTGCAACTGCAAAAAATTGCTCATCATACTCAGAATATAACGTTGACGATATTTCATCTTTCTGCATCTTTTCAATCTCTTTCGACAACAGGTTCTGTGCTTGTTCTGTCTGGTCAACATGTATATACACACCGTTGCCGGCCTTTGCTATAGATTTACCTATGCTCTCATTGAGACTGGTAGTTACAACATTTCCGGATGCATCAGTCTTATAACTGCCGTTTCCCATCGGTATAGGACCACCAGCAGATGTTCCTATAGAAAGCACAAAGATGCGCACACCGCTTTCTGAAAGTTTCTTTGCCGCTTCCAATGCACCGTCTTCATTATCCTCAGCATCTGTAATAAGAATCAATGCATGACCGATATTCTTATTCTTAGAGAAGCCACGGCTTGCCTGCTGAATGGCTGCGCTGATATCTGTTCCCTGCAAACTTATTGTTGATGGAGCCAACTGATCCAAAAACATTTTTGCAGAAACATAATCAGATGTAACAGGAAGCAGTGTTATGGCATTTCCTGCAAAAGCTACCAATCCTATACGATCATTGTCAAACTGATCTATAAGCTTGCTCACCAGCATTTTGGCCTTGCTGAGTCGACTAGGTTTTATATCTTCGCACAGCATCGAATTCGACACGTCTACGGCAATTATAGTTTCAATACCTGTACGCTTGACTTCCTCATTTCGCGTGCCGAACTGCGGACGCGCAAGTATAAAGATTATCAGTCCCAACGAGAACATCATCAAAGCAAACTTAATATTACGCCTTGAAGAAGAAACGTCAGGCATCAATCCGGCCAGAAGTGCCATATCGCCAAATTCCTTAAGACGACGCTTCATCTGGCGTCTCATAATCATGTACACCAGAATAAAAATCGGAATAAGTATCAATAGATACAGATACTGTGGATTTGCAAATCTGAACATAACGTAATTTTTTATGGTAAGCGTTTAAGAACAACAAGTCTCATGAGCAACTCAAGCAAAAAGACTATCAATGCAGCCACGGCAAAAGGTTCATACAGTTCATTTCGCTTGCTGTACTGGGTTACATTGAATTTTGTTCTCTCCATCTTGTCGATTTCCCTATATATTTCCTCTAGCTCAGAATTCTTCTTTGCACGGAAATACTTTCCGCCAGTAAGTTCTGCAATATCGGTCATCGTTTTCTCATCAATCTCTGTAGGCATCATAACCGTACCTCCCGTAGGAAGCGGATACATGGCCATGCCGTTCTTTCCAATACCGACAGTGTATATTCTTACCTTATTCTTCTTGGCTATTTCGGCTGCCGTCATTGGAGAAATGTTACCTCTATTGTTGACACCATCTGTAAGAAGTATAAGAACTTTGGACTTGGCCTTGCTGTCACGAAGTCTGATGAGGGAGTTCATTATTCCATCACCGATAGCTGTTCCATCCTCGAGGGTACCGTTGGCGGCCATCTGACAGTCAACAGTTTCATAAAGACTCATGAGAATGCTATGGTCAATGGTCAAAGGACACTGCGTATATGCCTCACCGGCAAAAACCGTAAGACCGATATTGTCGTTCGGACGTGTCTCTATAAATCTTTTGGCAATTTCCTTCAATGCCTCCACTCTGTTAGGCTTGAAATCCTGCGCCAACATACTTGTAGAAACATCGACAGCCAACATCATGTCTATACCTTCAACATCCGTATTGCTCCATGTATTCTTGCTTTGCGGACGAGCCAAAATGATAACCACCAAAATCAGCAGTATAATCCTTAAAATGAAAGGAACATGCATGAGATAAATCCTGAACGACTTAGGTACATATCTGTACTTCGCCGTCTCAGGCATCTTAAGTGCAGGCTGACTCTTCTTATATTTCAGCGCATACCACAAAATATATGGTATAATGACAGCCAGCAATGCAAAAAAATATGGATTCTTGAATATCATCTTTCCGTCATTTATAGATTAAGAAATATAATGCGGTATACCATGTAGGATATGACTCCTGCCAATGCGAGAGCCGCAACACCAATACAAATCCAGAAAATAATCTTTGCCATTCTTGAGCGCTTCTCAACCACAACAATCTCCGTAGGCTGCGGCTGAGTTTCTTCTATCTTGGTCTGATTTATGTACTCTATAGCGCTTACAAGATTCCTGTCATTCTCATTGATGAGAGTGCTGTACTTGGCAAATTTCACCAAATCGGCAGTCTGGAAAAGCTCTCTAAGTTCGCTGATTGCTTGATCGTCATTGAACTCAGTAAGATGCTGTATTATTTCAAACGACGTCATCTCCATCGCATTGAATCCGTAACGCTCCTTAATGTAAGTACGAAGAGTGTCTGTAAGCTGGGTATAATACTCCTTTGAATCCTCTTTCTGCCAAATCTTCTCTTCCTTGATATGCTCAATCTTCTGCATAGCGGCCTTATGAGGAGCAAGATGCGGTTTGAGCTTTATTCTTCGGATAATAGGTTTGTTGTCCTTCAGACGTACTATCACATACAGCAACACGCCTGTAAGAATTACAACTATAATTGAAAGCCATACAAGAAGATCCCAATCGTCCCAACTGAAAGGAGGCGCCATTTCCGATTTCATTCCGAATATGCTGTCGGTATGAACTGTATCTATATCGAAAGTGATCACCTTGAGTGCCAAGCTCTTGGATTGATACTTACGTCCATCAACATTCACCTGTACAGGCGGAATGTAATACAATGCTGTATCAAAAGATGTAATTATGTATTTCTTCGTAAGAAGTACACGACGTTCATCGTTGAGCAGGCTGGTATCAGGATCTGTACTTCTCAAAACCTCAACACCAGGAACAATATTCTGAAGAGAATCATATACAGGAAACTCCACTTTCTTTCCTTTGTCAGAACTTACTTCTACGACAATGCTTGTCTGCTCTCCGATGAATATTGCAGTTGAATCAATTTTAGCATCCACCGTTACCTGAGAAACAGCATCGCTCCATCCTGCAAATACTGCCAGCAGGAAAAAAAGACTTAAAAATATGGTTCTGATATTCATGAGCTAACTTCTCTTTTGAAAAAGGTTCATCAATGCCTTAACATAATCTTCGTCTGTGCGTACTGACACACTATCAATACTGCACTTGGCAAATACTCCCTTAAGATAAAGCTGGTACTTCACCCACCATTCATGATGAGCTCTTCTGACAGCCTTTGATGAAGTATCCACATAAATCTCTTCACCAGATTCTGCATCTCTCAGCTTCATTATTCCCACATCCGGAAGTTCCGCCATACGCTGATCATATACCTGAAGTGCCACGACGTCATGCTTTCTGTTCGCGATGGTAAGCTGCTGACTGAAATCCTTATTGTCCATGAAATCGCTCAAGACGAAAACGGTGCATCTCTTCTTGATTGCATTAGTCATATACTCAACAGCCTGACCTATATCTGTACGCTCGCTTTCGGGCTTCAGATTAAGGAGTTCACGAATTATGAACAAAATATGTTTACGTCCCTTCTTTGGAGGAATGAATTTCTCAATCCTGTCGGAAAAGAATATAACACCAATCTTATCATTATTCTGTATAGCGGAAAAAGCAAGCGTTGCCGCAATTTCCGTCACCATCTCGCGCTTGGTTTGACGAACAGTTCCGAAATCAAGACTTCCGGACACGTCCACCATAAGCATTACCGTCAGTTCGCGTTCCTCTTCAAAAACCTTCACATATGGCTTGTTGAATCTGGCTGTGACATTCCAGTCAATGTCGCGCACATCATCCCCGTACTGGTATTCGCGAACCTCAGAAAAAGCCATACCTCGGCCCTTGAATGCAGAATGGTACTCTCCGGCAAATATATTGCTCGAGAGTCCACGGGTTTTGATTTCTATTTTACGCACCTGACTTAACAGTTCTGCAGTATCCATATATAATGTGAACTTTATTGAATGAAACAACAATTATAATCTATCGGACTATAAATATAGATAGCCCGATAGTACCAAACAGGTATGCACATCAAAATGCAAATACCAATTTAGAAGCACAATTAAGGCACTTCTACCTTATTCAATATCTTGCTGACGATTTCTTCTGATGTAATGTTACCTGCTTCAGCCTCGTAAGTAAGTCCGATTCTGTGTCTGAGAACATCGTGAGCAACAGCTCTTACGTCTTCAGGTATCACATATCCACGACGCTTGATGAAAGCATAAGCTCGTGAAGCAAGTGCAAGGTTGATTGAAGCACGAGGAGAACCACCGAAAGCGATAAGTCCGTTGAGTTCCTTAAGAGAATACTTATCTGGATAACGTGTAGCAAACACAATATCAGCTATGTACTGCTCTATCTTTTCATCAAGATAAACCTGCTTGACAACTTCGCGTGCCTTTATAATTTCATCGGTACCCATAATAGGCTTAACCTGAACTTTCTCGCCGGCAATATTCTGTCTGATAATTCTCTTTTCCTCTTCAAGTTTCGGATAATCAATGATTACCTTGAGCATGAATCGGTCCACCTGTGCTTCAGGAAGCGGATAAGTACCCTCCTGTTCAATCGGGTTCTGAGTTGCAAGTACAAGGAACGGTTTCGGCAGATCAAAAGTTGTTGTGCTGATTGTCACCTGTCTTTCCTGCATGGCTTCAAGCAATGCACTCTGCACCTTTGCCGGTGCACGGTTTATCTCATCTGCCAATACAAAGTTCGCAAAGACAGGTCCCTGCTTTGCGATAAACTTCTCGTCCTTCTGGCTATATATCATTGTACCGATTACGTCCGCCGGCAACAAGTCTGGAGTAAACTGGACTCTGCTGAATTTTGCATCGATCAACGAAGACAAAGTCTTGATTGCCAATGTTTTCGCCAATCCCGGCACACCTTCAAGCAACACATGTCCATCAGAAAGCAAACCTATCAGCAATGACTCAACAAGATGCTTCTGACCGACAATGATCTGATCCATACCTGTCATCAGGTTTGTAACGAAAGAACTCTGCCTTTCGATACGTTCGTTCAACTCACGAATATCTATAGCTTCTGCCATAATATGTATATTTATTTATGATTTTCTGGGCGCAAAAATACCATTTTCGATTAACAGTTGCCTTTAAAATTTATTAAAAAAGAAAACGCTTACTTTGATTTTAAGAGTATTTATATTCTGTTAGCCAGGCCATAAACATTCAGCAGACACAAGCCTGCAATAAGCATAGTTGCAAATTCAACATGCTCACGGCAGTTTTATTGTAGTGCCCACTGGAACATTATCTGGATTCTTGAATCTGTTGGCTTTTATAATTGCATACACAGAATCTTTTGTTCCGTAGAACTTCTGCGACACCCTTGTCAATGATTCACCTTTCTTTATCACATATTCTGCAGGACGTGCAGGCTTAGCGTGCTCAGCCTTTGCTATAGAATCTGCAACAGCTTTAGCACGCAGGTTCTTCAAAGAATCCAGAACCTCTTGCTTGATTTTATCCTCAATCTTTGCAGAATCAGCTTTTGCAGTTTTAACCTTTGCACTATCTTGCACAATCTTTACAGGTTTGTTCTGCACTTTGGCAACAGTTTCTTCTTTCACTGCTGGTATCTGGGAAGAATTATTCCCATTTGCTACAAACATATATACAGCTATCGCTCCGGCAACAATCAATACTGCTATCACCGATGCAATAGCTACAATCTTATTATTACGTTTCTTACCGTTCTTGTTGCTATCGTCATTCGAGACATAATCATCGTTGGATTCAGTCTTTACCGCAACATTATCTTCTTTCTGTTCTGTGTCCGCATTCGGCAGAACATCAACATTCTCTACCGACGTCTGTACGCTAGCCGGAGCAAGATTGTTGACCAATCTATCAACAAGCTGTTCCAGTCTTACCATTTCTTCCCTAGCCTTCTGAGCCTCAAGAGCTGTTGCTTCAGCATATCCTCTAGCCTCTTCCAAACGACGCTTTGCATCCTCGATGCTCTCCGGAGTTGAAATAATAAGATCTATATTTGAAAATTCATCAACTGGCCTTTCCTCGTATTCAGGCTCATCACTATTACTTGTATCTGAGTTTTCTCGAGGATCATCATTATTTTCAGGTTCAGGCTTTCCGTCAGCCTCATTATTTTCAACTGATTCCGAAGCTTCAGCAGTAGATTCCTCTGAAACTGCATTCGGTTCTGCCGAAGACACGTCTGCAACAGTTTCAGTAGAAACAACCATTTCAGTAACAGCTTCAAAAACAGAAGCCTCCTGAGCACTGTTTTCAACATCTGAAGCAATATCTTCATCACCAGACTCATCAGAAACGACATCATCAACACCAGCCTGCTCCTCGTCAGCTTCAGCACCGTCATCAGAAACCGTTTCCGTGAAAAACAAATTGGCGGCATCGTCAGGAACAAAAGACACGCGCTTATGCCCTTGTATCACGAAACGCTCACCTGTTGCAACATTAACACTTTCCCTACTGCTGATGTCTACAAGCTTAAACGTTCCGAAACCTTTGATGCGCACTATTCCGTCCGCGTCAAGTCCCTCAATTATAACATTCCAGAATGCCTTGGAAAACGCATCTGCACTCTTTCTTGTCAAGCCGAGCTTATCGGCCATGGCGTCAGCAATCATCTGAACTGTAACCTTTGTACCCATAAGCAATTATCACTTGTTGAATTTTTCTTTAAGCACAGCGCTCTGACGAAAATTAAGGACACGTCTGGAAGGTATAATAACCGTCTCTTTTGTCGTCGGATTATACATTTTCCTCTCAGCCTTAACCTTTGTATCAAAATTACCAATTCCCTGCACAGATACGACATTGCCCTCAGCAACGGATTTCAGCAGTTCATTCAAATAAGTCTCCACCATTTCTTCCGTTTCTGGTTCATCCACTTCCAGTGTTTCCGACAATCTCTTAACAAAATCCTTATATTTCATATTTCAACTGTGCATTCGTTATATGGCATTCTTCTTATTAATTCTATATTCTTATTCTCTTACACCGTAAAGGTCAAAATCATCAGCATCGATTATGCGGATATTATAAAAACATCCAATACGGAGCTTACCGTTGTCAACAGGAATAAGCACTTCGGGGTCAACCTCTGGAGAATCAAATTCTGTTCGACCGATATAATAATCGCCTTCAACACGATCTATCACTGTTTTGAAAACCTTACCGACTTTTGCCTGACTCAGTTCACCAGAAATATTCTGCTGAATGGCCATTAGTTCTGACAAACGGCGCTGTTTCTCTTCATCCGGCACCTCGTCCTTGAAATGCCTTGCCGCATAAGTTCCGTCTTCTTCAGAATAGGCAAATGCCCCCATCCTATCAAAACGAGCCCAGCGGACAAACTCCTTCAACTCCTCAAACTCTTCTTCGCCCTCTCCCGGAAATCCTACCATAAGCGTTGTACGCAAATGAATGCTTGGAACTTCCTTTCTGAAACGTTCTACAAGAGCATAAGTATCTTCTTTGGTTACATGGCGTCTCATATTTGTCAACACCTTGGTGCTGACATGCTGCAACGCAATGTCCATGTATTTGCACACATTCTTTCTTTCGCGCATAACCTTGAACAAATCCTCGGGGAAATCATGAGGATAAGCATAATGAAGCCTTATCCACTTCACACCCTTGACATCCGAAATGCGCTCCACCAACTCGGCAATGCATCTGCGTCCATAAAGATCCAGTCCGTAAAACGTCAGTTCCTGAGCAATAATCTGAAACTCCTTTACACCAGACTCAACCAGCATCTTTACTTCATCCACAATCTCCTCTATCGGACGCGAAACATGCCTTCCCGTGATAATAGGAATAGCACAATAAGCACAATGGCGATCACAGCCTTCGGAAATTTTCAGATAGGCATAATGTTTAGGAGTAGTAATGCACCTCTCTATTCGGTGATCCTCCATATACACCTTGCCCAAATCGGAAATAAGTTCATTCCAATTGAATTTTCCGTAAAACTTATCAACCTGCGGAATTTCCTTGCCCAGTTCTTTAAGGTAGCGTTCGGAAAGACAACCCATGACATAAAGTTTCTTAAGCCTTCCTTCTTCCTTGGCCTGACAAAACTCCAATATCATATTTATGGATTCTTCTTTTGCGTCTCCGATAAACCCACAAGTATTTATGACTGCAATCTCTCCTCTGGGACAATCAGAATCATGCGTAACCTTGTAACCATTTAGTTCAAGCTGTCTCATCAGTTTTTCTGAATCAACAAGATTCTTTGAGCATCCCAGCGTTATAATATCCACTGTATTTTTTCTCATCAGATAGTCTGTATTTATCTTTTGCCGACACGGCCATATTCAACAAGAAACCATGCGATCACGCCTTAGGCAGACATCAATTGTCGCCGAAGAGAGAGTTTACGAACTCAGTCCTGTTGAATGGCTGCAGATCCTCCATTCCTTCGCCTAAGCCGATATATTTAACAGGTATCTTGAACTGTTGCGAAATACCTATAACCACACCGCCTTTAGCAGTACCGTCAAGCTTGGTTATGGCCATAGATGTTACTTCCGTAGCCTTCGTAAATTGTTTTGCCTGTTCAAATGCATTCTGTCCTGTAGAACCGTCAAGAACCAGCAGAACCTCATCCGGTGCTCCAGGTACAACCTTACGCATGACATTTTTTATCTTAGTCAGCTCGTTCATCAGATTCACCTTATTGTGCAAACGTCCAGCTGTATCAATAAGAACAACGTCGGCACCACCTGCAACCGCAGAGCTTACAGTGTCATAAGCAACTGAAGCCGGATCAGCACCCATCTGCTGTTTGATCACAGGCACTCCCACGCGTTCACCCCAAATGCAAAGCTGTTCAACGGCTGCGGCTCTGAAAGTATCAGCCGCACCCAGATAGACATTCAGTCCCTGCTTTTTCAGCTGATAAGCCAATTTGCCGATTGTAGTAGTCTTTCCTACTCCGTTCACTCCTACAACCATGACAACGTAAGGTTTTCTGCCCTCAGGAATCTTGAATCCATCAGTATCTTCAGAATTATTGTCGACCAGCAATGCCGCTATCTCTTCCCTCAAAATACTGTTGAGCTCCGAAGTATTGACGTACTTGTCGCGTGCCACACGTTCTTCAATCCTGCGGATAATCTCCAAAGTTGTATCCACACCGACATCCGACGTGATGAGTACCTCCTCCAGATTGTCAAGTACTTCTTCATCAACCTTCGACTTACCGGCAACGGCACGTGCTATCTTTCCGAACACACTTTCCTTTGTCTTGGCAAGTCCATTGTCAAGCGTTTCCTTCTTTTTCTTGGAAAACAAATCAAAAAATCCCATGTAAAAACAAAATTATCGATAATTATCACTGCAAAGATACAATCTTTAAAGCACAAAGGTGACAAAAAACAACAAAAAACCCCTCCATCGTACGTGGAGAGGTTTCTTTATGCAATATCCCGTCATAACGGGAGTTTATCATTTCTTGAAATAATCCTTTACTGTTTCAGCAGGAATCATCTTCTCATCGAATACGTAAGCACCAGTCTTAGGAGACTTTACCATTCTGATGACCTTAGAATAAGAACGTCCGTCTTTGTTCTGAAGGGTTGCGACTGTTTTCTTTGCCATGTGGTTTCAATTATTTAATTTCCTTATGAACTGTTACTCTCTTAAGGATAGGATTATACTTCTTAAGTTCCAGACGATCTGGAGTATTCTTGCGGTTCTTTGTTGTGATGTAGCGTGATGTTCCTGGAAGACCGCTTTCCTTCATCTCAGTACATTCAAGTATTACCTGTACTCTATTGCCCTTTGCTTTCTTTGCCATTTCTATGATCTCCTATTGATTATGCTATCACCTGAATGTCTTTCCATTCACAGTAGCCCTTGTTGACAGCCTGCTTTAATGCGGCATCCAACCCGATGCGGTTAATTATACGAAGTCCTGCGGCGCTGACATTCAGCACAATCCAGCAATCTTCCTCTACGTAGTAGAATTTCTTAGTGAACAGATTGACATCAAAATGTCTCTTTGTTCTACGCAATGAATGAGAAACGTTGTTTCCTATCATTGCCTTCTTTCCTGTAATCTGACAAATTTTCGACATATCCTTATATTATATTGTTGTTTTCATGTGTCTGTACTCAAAACAGCGTGCAAAATTAGTATTTTTTCAATTAACAGACAAGTTTTTCAATAAAAAACTCATCTTTTCAAACAAACTGCCGATCACAGTCACTTATTTTTTATATTCAAGCGACAGAAGTCAACACCCTAAAAAACAACACGTTTTAAAATCAGCAACCGACGAAATCTTAACATAATGAAATATTGCGGGCGCTCAGCAATATAACCGCGAGGGCTCGCGACAACAATTATGAGCGCTCGAAAAAAACAGCGCGAGCGCGCATACGTACACATTACCGAAGAGAAACGTGCAGAAGTGCATCAGCGTTCCCGTTTTCTGAACTGACCTGGAGAAAGAGACGTATGCTTTTTGAAATACCGGCTCATGAATGACTGGTTAGGAAAGTTATACATATCGCAAATCTCCGCTATTGTAAGCTCCGTAGTCATGAGAGTATTCTTCAAACGAGTAATTACAAACCTGTCTATAACCTCCTTTGCCGTATGGTTCGAAATCTTTGTTACTATATTATTAAGGTGTTTTGGCGATATGCAAAGTTCGTTTGCATAAAAAAGGACCTCACGCGACTCCAGATAATGTTGCGAAACAGACTGCATGAAACGCTTGAAATGTTCCTGCGAACGATTGGACGTAACAACATCCATCACCGACGGGAAATTGCGGCTCACATAATTATAGTACCCCATCAGCAGAAAACGGAACTGAAGCTGCGCCATCTGTACACGGTAACGACAATCATGCTCGTCGTTGATGTCAAACAGCATCGAGAAAATATTGGTTATCCATGACGAAATCGGATACTGATCCTTGAAAGACGGGTTCTGGCGAAAGAAAAGGAACACACCTCTTTCAAGATTGAGACATGCGGTCTGAAAGAAATCCTGGGTATAAGCAAAACAAAGCACTTCCAGATCTGTCGACGCGTCTATAACTGCAACTATATCATTTGGAACAATGTTTATGTTTGTGTTTGCCTCAAGAATATAAGAATGTTCATTAATCTCAACCTTGGCACTTCCTCGTGTGCAATGCAGCAATGCACCATAACTCATCAATACCGGTCCTCGTTCGAATTCTTGAGAAGAGATTTTCCTGACAATAAAATCTTCTTTTTCCGTGAACAACAGATTATTTTTCATAAAAAGTTCATTTTCTAAACACAAAATTACCTTTTTAGACATAAACGGCCAAGTAATGGTATTAAAAAGGCAATTTTTTGTTTTATTAAGGAAAACTCCAAGAATAGCATTAGGATTAACTTTGCACTCGTATTTAGGATGTTATAAATAGAGACAAAAGAGACAATATAATTTTTTAATGGTATCAATCAATATTTTTATGAAAATCAAACATGTTTTTCCTATTGCAGCAATTACCAGCTGCATGGTATTCGTGTCATGCGGCCAACAGCAGCAAAGCATGCCACAGGCTAAGTACGAGACAATGAAGGTAAAGGCCGAAAACAGAAATCTGGAAAAAACATTCTCTGCAACAATCCGCGGACGTCAGGACATCGAAATTTATCCTGAAGTCTCTGGAAAGCTGACAAAACTGTGTGTTACAGAAGGCCAAAACGTAAAGAAAGGACAGGTTCTTTTCGTAATAGATCAGGTTCCATACGCAGCACAGGTTGAAACAGCAAAGGCCAATGTCAAAGCAGCAGAAGCATCGCTCGCTACAGCCGAACTCAACTACAAGAGCGAAAAGAATCTTTTCGACAAGAAAGTTGTTTCTGAATACGATCTCAAGACTTCAGAGAACGCACTTCTCACAGCTAAAGCGACATTGGCACAGGCTAAAGCCCAGCTTACAATCGCAAACAACAACTTGTCATACTGTTCTGTAAAGAGCCCATCTGACGGAGTTGTAGGCAAACTGCCTTACAGGCTCGGTGCACTTGTCGGACCATCAATGCCACAGTCGCTCACAACCGTTTCCGACAATTCTGAAATGTACATATATTTCTCTATGCCGGAAAAAGACGCCATCGAAACTGCACGCCAGTACGGTTCACTCGAAAAAGCAGTCGAAAAAATGCCGCTCATTTCGCTCAAGCTCAGCGACGGCACAATATACAGCGAAAAAGGCAAGGTTGAAAGTGTAACAGGTTCAATAAACACATCAACCGGAACAGTAAGCCTGAGGGCAAAATTCCCGAACAACAACAAATTCCTGATAAGCGGTTCGACAGGAAGCGTCATCATGCCGGTAGCATACAACAACGTGATTATAATACCGCAGGAGGCGACATATGCACTACAGGACAAGACCGTATGCTACAAGGTTGTGGACGGAAAAGCCAAATCTCAGATTATCAGCGTATCAAAAACCAACAACGGAAAGGAATACGTTGTTCTTGACGGTCTGAAAGCTGGTGATGAAATCGTTGCTACAGGTGCCGGACTTGTAAGAGAAGGAACACAAATAAAATAACAGATTCCGAAAGAATGCTGAGGCAACTGCCCGAACAGAACCAGCGGATTCGTGTTTCGACAGCAGTAAAAATAAGACAAGCATAAAAAGATGAATGCCTGCAGATATAGAAAAACGTTGTTCGGCACGGCAAAAGACACGAACACAAAATCGTGAAGCAGGCAAACACCGTAATATTTAAATTATCAGACAAATGAAAGTAGAAACTTTTATTAAAAGACCTGTACTTTCAACAGTGATTTCCATACTTATCGTTCTGATAGGTATCATATCGCTCATCACCCTGCCGGTAGAGCAATATCCTAACATTGCCCCTCCACAGGTTGTTGTTAGTGCAACATACACAGGCGCAAGTGCCAGCACAGTGCAGAAATCAGTGATAGTGCCAATAGAGGAAGCTATCAACGGTGTAGAAAACATGGACTACATGACATCTACAGCAACAAACTCAGGATCTGCCTCAATAACAGTATACTTCAAACAAGGCACAGACCCGGACATGGCGGCGGTGAACGTGCAGAACCGTGTGGCAACAGCTCAGGGTCTGCTGCCGGCAGAAGTTACTAAGATCGGTGTAACAACGTTCAAGAGACAGAATTCGATGCTTGAAATCTTCGCTCTGTACTCTCCCGACAACACATACGATGCCACATTCATCTCCAACTACATGAAGATCAACCTTCAGACACAGGTTGCACGAATCCCTGGAGTCGGTGAAGCCTACACGCTGGGTAACGATTATGCCATGCGTATATGGCTCAATCCTGAAGTGATGGCTCAGTACAACCTTGTTCCATCAGACATAACAGCTGTACTTGGAGAGCAGAACATAGAAGCATCTACCGGTGCACTCGGTGAAAACTCTGAGAACATATTCCAGTACAACCTGAACTATACAGGACGACTCGAAGATGTTGAACAGTTTGAGAACATGGTCATCACATCTACAGAAGGAGGTGAGGTGCTCAGACTCAAGGACGTTGCAGAAATCGAGCTGGGCGCAGTTTCATATCAGATAGCAAGTGAAGTGAACGGACACCCTGGAAGCCAGTGCATCGTATTCCAGACAGCAGGTTCAAACGCAACGGAAGTTGTCAACAACATCAACGCATTCCTTGATGAGCAGAAAGAAAATCTGCCGAAAGGTCTGGAGGTCGAGGTGCTCCAGAATGTAAACGACTTCCTCTATGCATCAATATCAGAAGTTATCAAAACACTCATCGAGGCCATAATCCTCGTAACACTGGTCGTTTATTTCTTCCTACAGGACTACAAGGCAACACTCATCCCGACCATATCGCTCGTAGTGTCCCTCGTTGGTACGTTCATAGCTATCAGTCTGGCCGGATTCTCAATCAACCTCCTTACGCTGTTCGCCTTGATTCTGGCAATCGGTGTCGTGGTCGACGATGCCATTGTCGTCGTCGAAGCCGTACAGACAAAGCTTGAAGAAGGCTATCAGTCTTCATACCTTGCAACACGAGACGCGATGAACGACGTAACAAACGCCATCATCACATGTTCGCTTGTGTTCATGGCCGTGTTCGTACCTGTCTGCTTTACAGGAGGTACAGCAGGAATATTCTACACACAGTTCGGTATAACGCTTGCAGTTGCCGTAGGTATTTCAGCCATCAACGCGTTGACGCTCTCGCCAGCACTCTGCGCCATTCTCATGAAACCGGCAAATGCAGAAGAAGCAAAGAAAAAATCATTCTCCAACAGAATAAGAATTGCATATAACGTTGCATTCAGCACAACTCTGGACAAATACCTGAAAGGTGTCATGTTCTTCCTTCACCGCAAGTGGCTTGTGTGGAGTTCGATTGCAATTTCGCTCGTTGCCCTCGTTGTCCTCATGAAGACAACAAAGACCGGTCTGGTTCCAAACGAAGACGTCGGCACAATTTTCGTGAACGTCAATGCAGTTCCAGGAAGCACGCTTCATGAGACAAAAAAGATTCTCGACGAGCTGGAAGACCCTATAAAGAACAGCCCCGAAGTACAAAGCTACTCAAAGGCAGTGGGATACAGTCTTATCGGTGGTCAGAGCACTTCATTCGGTACATACATCGTAAAACTGAAGCCATGGGATGAACGTGAAGGAAATGAGCACAGCCAGAGCGCACTCGTTGCAAGGCTCAACGCTCAGTTCTCTCAGTACACAGATGCTCAAGTCATGGTGTTCGCACCAGGTATGATTCCAGGATACGGTACAGGTAACTCCATAGACCTCCACCTGCAAGACAGAACCGGCGGCGACATGAATACATTCTATGCGCAGACCATGAAATACCTGGGCGCCCTGAATGCCCGCCCGGAAATACAGGTTGCATACACAACATTCAGCATGAACTATCCGCAGTACAAGGTGGATGTAGATGCGGCTCAGTGCAAACGGGCAGGAATTTCACCATCAACAGTTCTTACTGAACTTGGAACATATTGCGGAGGCTCATACGTATCAAACATCAACAAGTATTCAAAGGTGTACAGAGTCATGCTTCAGGCAGATCCAAAGTACAGACTTGACGAGACAGCGCTGAGCAACATATACGTACGCAACTCCAACGGTGAAATGGCTCCTGTAAGCCAGTTCGTAAAGCTTGAAAGAGTTCTCGGAGCACAGGTGCTCAACCGATTCAACCTCTTCCCTTCAATACCTACCAGCATCATGACAGCCGATGGATATTCGTCAGGTCAGGCCATCAAGGCCATTGAGGAAGTTTCAAAAGAAATGCTCCCTACAGGCTACACATACGAACTCAGCGGTATATCACGAGAAGAGGCCAGCGGAAGCGGTGCAGGACTCGGTATAGTCCTTACACTCTGCGTAGTATTCATATACCTCCTTCTCAGTGCACTCTACGAAAGCTACTGGGTACCATTTGCGGTCATACTGTCCGTACCGTTCGGACTTGCAGGATCATTCCTGTTTGCAAAGGTAATGGGACTAGAAAACAACATTTACCTCCAGACCGGTATGATCATGCTTATCGGACTTCTTGCAAAGACAGCCATCCTGTTGACAGAATTCGCAACAGCAAGACGCCACAGAGGCATGAGCCTTTCATTGGCGGCATACTCGGCAGCGAAGGTTCGTCTGAGACCAATCCTCATGACAGCATTCACTATGATATTCGGTATGCTCCCTATGATGTTCTCCACAGGCGTAGGCGCCAACGGCAACAGCTCGCTCGGTACCGGTGTCGTAGGAGGTATGATCATCGGAACACTGGCTCTCCTTTTCATAGTACCGGCTCTGTTCATTGCATTCGAATATATACAGGAGAAGTTCAAGCCTCTCGATTTTTCAAAACATGAAGATCTTCTAGAACAATGAAAAAACTTAAATTGACAACCATCATACTGTCGACCGCAGCTCTCAGCAGCTGCGGCCTGTACAGCTCTTATGAACGTCCTGAAAACATAAAGACAGAAGAGCTTTGCGGCACAATCAACGAGGCAGGATATGATTCTCTGCCAAACTGGAGGGAAATGTTTCAGGATGCACACCTCCAGGTGCTGATTGACAGTGCACTGAAAAACAACTCAGACATAAGAACTGCCGATCTCAAGATACAGGAAGCTAAGGCTACACTCCACGCATCAAAACTTGCGTTCCTCCCTTCATTGTCGTTCGATCCTTCCGGCACAATCAGCAGCTGGGACTTCAACAAAGCTACAAAATCATATTCAATACCTGTTGACGTATCATGGCAGATAGATGCATTCGGAAGCCTGCGCAATGCAAAAGAGCGTTCTAAAGCACTCTACGAGCAGAACAAGACTTCAAGACAGGCAGTACAGACAAGCCTCATAGCAAACGTGGCAAACATGTACTACACTCTGCTTATGCTCGACGAACAGCTCAAGCTGGCACAGCAGACTGCCGACAGCTGGAAAGAATATGTAGATGCTACAAAAGTGATGAAAGAGGCAGGAAGAATGAACGAAGCTTCTGTATCACAGATGGAAGGTACATACTATTCAATCTGCACACAAGTTGAAGACATAAAAGCCTCTAGAACAGAAGTGGAGAACACTCTCTGCGCTCTGCTCGGAGAAACTCCTCACATGATAGAAAGAGGAAGCATTTACGACTGGAAAGCACCGGTTGACTTCATTTCAGGTATTCCTGTAAGTCTTCTCGGCAACAGACCGGATGTTAAAATGGCAGAACATGCACTTGCAGCTTCATTCTATACAGTCAACCAGTCGAGAGCGGCATTCTACCCTTCTATAAACCTCTCAGGTATGGCAGGATGGACAAACTCTGGTGGCGGAATGATTGTTGATCCAGGCAAGATGCTTCTTACTGCTGTTGCCTCACTTGCACAGCCTATATTCGCACGCGGCGAAATCAACGCACAGTACAAGATTTCAAAAGCGCAGTATCAGGAGGCAGAAATACAGTTCCAGCAGACATTGCTGAACGCAGGTGCTGAAATCAACACGACACTTGCCCAGCTGCAGAACGCAAACAACAAGCGCAACCTCTACGAAAAGCAGGTTGAATCTCTGGAACGTGCTGTAGAAAGCACAAAACTGCTTATGCAGAACAGTTCAACAACCTATCTGGAAGTGTTGACTGCCGTACAGACACTCCTTTCGGCACAGCTTTCACAGATATCCAACTACAACGACGAAATACAGAACACCATCAGCCTGTATCAGTCACTTGGAGGCGGTGTTGAATAACAACAAAGCATATATATCAAAAATATCAGATATATATTTATTGTCTCTATAAGAGTAACCTAATTATGGTTTTCTGAGGGCCATCCCTGCTGAGAAGCACGGATGGTCTTTTTTGTTATGTACACATTTTCTGGACAAAAGACTGCAACAAAATGGCAAAACGGCATGGGGCATTTGAACTTCAGAAAGATAAAAACCACAAAACCAAGATTTTTAGCACCTACAAATTTTGACGCTATTAACAAAAAGTGTATCTTTGCATCCGATTTATGCCGACGAGGCCACAAAAAGCAAGCTACGTGATGGCTTCGCCTCTCGGTCAAACCCGTTTAACAAAAAAATAAAATGTACGTAATCGTAGAAATTAACGGTCAGCAGTTCAAGGCTGAAGAAGGCAAAAAATTGTTCGTACATCACATCAAGGATGTAGACGCTCAGGCAACTGTTGAATTTGAAAAAGTATTGCTGGTTGACAACAATGGAACTGTAACAGTAGGAACTCCTACAGTAGAAGGTGCAAAGGTTGTTTGTGAAGTAATAACACCGCTTGTAAAAGGCGACAAGGTTCTTGTTTTCCACAAGAAGAGAAGAAAGGGTCACCGCAAGCTGAACGGACACCGTCAGCAGTTTACTGAATTGACAATCAAACAAGTTATTGCTTAACAAATTAAAAAAAGAGTAGAAAATGGCACATAAGAAAGGTGTAGGTAGTTCAAAGAACGGCCGTGAGTCACACTCAAAAAGACTCGGTCTGAAGATATACGGTGGTGAGTTCGCCAAGGCTGGCAACATTATCGTACGCCAAAGAGGAACAAAGCATTACCCTGGCAAGAACACAGGTATGGGTAGTGATCACACATTGTATGCCCTTGTAGACGGAATCGTTAAGTTCACTAAGGGACGCAAGGACAGAAGCACAGTTTCTGTTGAGCCTGTAGCTCCAGAAGCATAAATGCTGTTACAATAGACAAAAGATAAAAGGTCGCATTGAAATGCGACCTTTTTCTGTTTTTAGCAACAAATGATTCCAAACAAAAAGGAGATGCACGCTAAGCATGCACCACCCCACAATATTTTTACCGAACTATTATTTCTTGATTGTATCTGAATTCTGATTATAAGCTTTCGCTACACATTTCCAAACACCGTCGATCTTCAACAGAAGCAAATAATCGGTAAAATCAATTCTGCCTCCCCAATTCTCTTCCAAAACTCTTACTACTGCAACAGTTTCTTCAATAGACACAATGTCGATGCGTGCTTTGAAATCCGTACCGGCTCCGACCGTATCAACATTATGATAGAACTGTTCTATAGAACCATGTTCCAACTTACCGTCCAAGAAACCGAAAAGAACAGCTTCGTCTGTAAACAGTTCTTTTGCATATCTGCTGTTGCCTTCTGCAACACTCTTCACAAACTTCATGGCAGCTTCTTCAACTGCCTTGTACTCTGAAATACTTGCTCTCATAATTCAATAGATTTGTTACGCCACAAAATTACATGGTAGATGCAGTCCATACAAGTACTGAAAAATTATTCAGATACTGAAAATTTATTCACTATACGCGTTCTTATCACGATATTTGTAACTTTGTCCAAAACGATATTTTATGTACGAAAGGAAGATACCTATAGATATGGATTGCCCTTTAAGACTCACAATGAGTCTTATTGATTCCAAATGGAAATCATGCATACTCGATGAACTGCGCCACAAATCCATGCGTCCAAGCGAACTGCATAAAGCATTGCCAGAAGCCACGCCTAGGGTTCTGGACATGCAATTAAGAGAAATGGTAGAAGATGGATTGGTAGAAAAGACAGCCTTCGCTGAACAACCTCCACGTTCCGTATACTCCATCACGTCGCTCGGCATGAGCCTGATACCCATAATTGATGCCATGCTGGAATGGGGCAACAAAAACAAGGATGTGTTCGAGAAAAAATACGGAAGATAAATAAGGATATATCGCAACCGTGCTAACAACACATGCTTCTGCTGTGAGAACAAACAAAAGAAAATGTTAGAATAAAAACGGAAATTTCATAAGACAAATCAGATATATAAAAAACACGGCAGGATAAGCACTCGTACGCCTATCCTGCCGATTTTATATCAAAAAAAGAAATTCAAATAAACCTGAAATTTCTAATCTGAATTATTTTGACTTGAGTTTGAGAGATGCGCTCTTCAGGCCCTTTCCACTAACTGTAAGAACTATATCACCAGGTTCTGTAGTTGTCTGAACTCCAACAACAAGAGCGCCTTTGAATGCTTTCATTGTAGGTTCTGTAAATACTTCCAACGAAGTTGCATCGCCGTTGCATACACCACGGAAGAATCCGTTTCCTTTAACCTTGAAGTTAAGCTGATTTGATGCTTCAGGACATACAACTCCATTCTTGTCCACTACTCTAGCTGTTACGAAAACAATGTCCTGACCATCGGCAATTATAGGTTCAGACACAGGGAAGCATGAAGGATCGTCCGTAGCACTCATACTGCTGAGCGAAGCCGGTGCTCCTTCTACTCCGTGATCGGCAAAAAGTTCTATGTGGTGCGGTTTGCCGGCCGTACGTACAATCTGCTGTCCGGCCTCTTTTCCGTTCTCGTCATATACAACGACTTTCAGTTCACCCGGTTCGTACTTGACATCGTTCCAACGCAATCTGTAGCGGTCGAGAAGTTCAGCAGGATTCTTGCTGATCTTGCCTTGACTCTTACCGTTGACAAAAAGTTCTGCAGTCGGATAGTTCGTATAGCAATATACAGGAGTTACTTCGCCTTCACGTCCAGGCCAAGTCCAATGCGGAAGCAGATGAATTGTAGCCTGCTCCTTGTTCCAACGGCTACGGTACAGGTAATAACGGTCTTTTGGAAGTCCAGCCAAATCGAAAATACCGAAATAACTGCTTCTTGACGGCCAGTATTCATCGTATGGCGTAGGTTCTCCAAGATAATCGAAACCAGTCCATACAAATTCGCCTATCACCCATGGCTGGTCATCCTGAAGGAACCAATCGTATTCCGGAATGTTGCTCCAGCTGCAGGCCTCAAGATCATAGCTTGAACATTGGCCATCATCGTATTTCTTCATGTTTTCCTTGACAACAGGGAATTTATAAACGCCACGTGAACTTACAGTTGATGCGGTCTCACTGCCAAGTACAAATCCCTTGTCCATCTTTTCATATACCATCTTGTAATCACCTGTATGATAATTCAAACCTGGTATATCCAACGCATAGGCAAAACCCGTATTGATAGATGCTCCTACTCCATTTATGCCTGCTGTAACAGGTCTCGTATCATCCAAAGAATGAACAATTTTTTTGAGCCTATATGCAATACGTCCTCCATCCTTGACTCCCTGTTCAGGAATTTCGTTACCGATACTCCACATAACGATACTAGGATGTATTCTGTAGTTCATCACGAGGTTAGTAAGGTCTTTCTCAACCCACTCATTAAAGAATCTATTGTAGCCATTACGGCATTTAGCACGCTTCCACTCATCGAAACTTTCGGCCATAACCATCATACCCAAAGAGTCGCAAAGTTCAATCTGCCACTTCGACGGCATGTTATGGCTTGTACGTATAGCGTCGCATCCCATTGATTTGAGGAGCTTTATCTGTCTTGCCAATGCAGACTTATTGACTGCAGTACCAAGCATACCAAGATCGTGGTGGAGACATACACCTTGGAATTTGCGTGTCTTTCCGTTCAGCATAAATCCGTTCTTCTGGTCAAAAGAGATTGTACGTATACCGAATTTCACCATCTGTTCATCAAGAACTTTCTTAGTACCATCGTCCGCAATCTCAACAAGCGACAAATTCAGAGCATAAAGATTCGGAGTCTCTGGAGACCAAAGTCTTGCATCCGTTATTTCTATAGACGTATTTGCTGTTCCGTTGCTAAAAACACGTGAAGAGCCGGCACCGGCCAAAATCTTGCTGGCTCTGCCACCATACTCAGTAACCTTATATTCAACATTAAGATTCTTGCCTTTATATCCTTCAACATCGGCAAAAACATCAATAATGGCATTACCTTCACTGTCTACAGAAGCAGTCTTAACGTTTACACCCCACACATCAAACGCAGTCTTACCTGTCATAATAAGCTTTACCGGACGGTACAAACCTGCACCTGGATACCAACGGCTGCTCTCCTTTACATTATTAAGTCTAACGGCAAGAGTATTTTCCTTACCGTCCTTGTTTACGAAAGGTGTAACATCGATATAGAATGAATTATATCCGTATTTCCATTCACCAGCTTTCTGACCATTCACATAAACTACAGGCTCAGCCATAGCACCATCAAAGAGCAGAACTGCACGTCCATATTCATCAGGTACTGAAAATTTTGTTCTGTACCATCCATGTCCAATCCAAGGAAGCGATCCGGTACGTCCAGTCTTCTCTGTAGGAATCTTTTCTCCATTCTGTTCGATAGCAACAACCTGCATATCTATTTTCTTATCGAAAGGCCCGCTTACAGCCCAATCATGAGGAACGGAAACAGTTTTCCACTTAGAATCATCGAAATCAACACTAGACTGACTAGACGCATCAGTTTGTGAAAATTTCCAATTGTCTTGCAAAAGAATCTCTTTACGCACTTGTGCCAACAAAGAAGAACCGCATCCAAGCAGCATAAATGACACAAATACCGACTTAAGGCAAAAATCTTTATTCATGATATTAATTTAAGTGTTTAATACTAAGTGCAAATATAGTGAAAGGTGAGCGCAGAGACAAATTGAAAACAATCGTTTTCAAGTTGACTATGCCGAACCGCATCCTATATTATCCAAATATAGTGAAAGGTGAGCGCAGAGACAAATTGAAAACAATCGTTTTCAAGTTGACTATGCCGAACCGCATCCTATATTATCCAAATATAGCGAAAGGTGAGCGCAGAGGCAACAATAATATACAACTAGTATTGATTAAAAAGAAAAAAGATACATGCAATCTGGTATATATGACCACGACTGCATGTATCTTTTAAAAAACGTATAAGCTTGCTGTTACTCTACACTTACGGTTCCAGAAGCACTTCTTCCGACAAACGAAGCAGAATAAGCACATTGTGCCTCAGCTATGCCCTGCTTATAAACGCCGGAACGAGTAACATACATCTCTGTATCTATTGTACAAGTTCCTTTTCTGAATATATCAAAGAAATAATCAGACGAAGAATCATGAACAGCAGCATAAAAACCTTGACCGTTGCCAAACCTATAGCCGGAAAGCTGCGATACAGGCTCCATACAAGCGGCACGTTGATCACGAACCTGAACAAAATCCATATCACGGTCGGCACTTACTACAAGTCTTACTTTCACTCTGTCGCCTACTGCAAGCCGCTCGCCATCGCGCAATTCACGCCAAACATTTGCACCAGTAGAATCTTTGCGCATTACCAGCATACGGCGATCTACGGAAAGTCCGCTCTCGCCCGAGCTCTTCTTAAGGCTCTCCATATCCTCCAGACACTGTCCATAAACAGCACCCCACGACAAACCTGCACTCTTCTTGTCTATACGCACGTTGCCACCCTTGGACAAAACATCCTCAGGCACAGAAATCTTCACATATCCTATTCCTGCAGTCTGATTGTTAACTTTCAATTCATTCTTGCCTAATTTGATTTCAGGTACGGCACTCTCACGAACAGTCCAATCGCCATTGTACATAAGAAGAGCATTGACAGCCTCAATAGTATTGATTGGATTATCCCAAGCCTGTACCTGCTTCTGTCTCACAAGCCAAACCTGCATGTCGCGCAGATAATCATCTGTATCGCTGAAATCAGAACGCATTTCGGCCATAGCTTTCATTGCATCTACCTGTACAGGGATTCTATAATCTACAGAAGAATAATATGCTTTAGGCGTATCGTAATAACGTCCTACATCCTTTCTGTAAACAGTATATTCGCGCAATGAGGCAACAAGTTCTGATGCTTTTGACATATTGTCGAAAGTTTTCATTATATAAGCCAGCTTCGCCTTATTGCCGATATCCAGAGTTCCAGAAATTCCAGCAAGACGACTTGCATAATCTTTCTGCATGGAGTCAACTTCCGCACTAATCTTGTGAGTGTATAAAGAAGAAAGATAGAGATAGTTTATACCTGACGTACCAGGTGTCCAATCTTTTCCTGAATGCTTTTTGATCTCAGCATATCTTTTGAGTTCATCGGCATCGATATATCTGAAACCATCCTCAAGCATATCTTTTGCATCCTTATCCAAAGAAGCTACTGCAGAAAGTTCTGCAAGATGCTTCAAAACGTTTTCTGTTACCAACCTGCTTCCTGTCATGCCGTTGAACCAGCTCCACGAACCGTCGACACGCTGTAAGCGCTTCAGTTTTGCCAAAGCATCTGAAGTACGGACGTTCATAAGATTCTCATCAAACATATCAGATATCATTCTGAGCTGTTCTGTCTCGTTCTGCGCATCAATCACCCAAGGGGTTTCTTCCAAAAGCATCGTTTTGAGTTCGCTGTCCTTTTCCAATTCACTCGAAAGAGAACCATACTTTTCTGTTTCAGCTCGCCAAGCCTCAACCAGAGTTCTAAGCTTAGGCAATCTGGAAGCAATTGCACCTAATGCTTTATTGGCATAATAAGATGCAGACAAAGATATGGCATTATCGTTATCAGGAACAGCTACTGCATGAAGGGCTTGAACGACAGTCCATGACGGATTATCTACATACTCAATCGTCATACGCTTATTGGTTGCAGTCTTGCTTCCGTCATTGAACAGGCTGCCGGTATCGACCTTCTTCTCTCCCATTCCATCAATAAAGAAAGAAACAGACTCTGTTATCCATTTCTTGTCAGTCAGTACAGGGAGATAGTTGCGTTCGCCATCGCTGAAGGTCGCATTGCCAGCCGTAATCTGACAAATCAGAAGCGGATGTTCTGCATCAGGTTTGAAACCATAATCAACACGGCCTGTCTGTCCTGCATCAACCTTGAATGACTTCTTTTCACTGTATACAACTTTTCCTGTTTCCGGGTCAATCAGCTCCAACAAAGCTTTTCCTTCAACTGTTCCATCTGTCTTGTTCACAATCCTAGCAGCAATGGATGCGTCATCACCAATACGTACAAATCTAGGCATATTAGGCTGAACCATGAAATCCTTGCTTGCCACAACATCGGCAGAGATATTTCCATAATCAACATCTTCTGTATGTGCAACACCCTTGAAACGCCAGGTTGTGAGACCGTCAGGCAATTTGAACGATATATGCACATTGCCAGAATTATCAGACATAAGATGCGGGTAGAAAAAGGCTGTTTCGGAAAGATTGCTTCTCAATCCTTCATCAGAAACGGCAGGAGCGTCTGAGACTACAGCCTGTTCTACAACTGCATCCATTTCTGTAATATTTAGAGCTGCAGAACCGGTGGCCATAGGAGTCGCAGAGTTCATAACCGACTTAGTACGCATAAGCGCCGGCTTGAAGAATCTGGTTCCGAAAACGTAGTTAGAAAAACACTCCTTAAGTTCCGTAAATTTTCTAAGCACATCGTCGAACGGCTCATTTTTAAAATCAAGGCCAATGAACATAGGAACAGACATCTGGGCTACAGAACGCTGAACATACGGAACATTACGCCCGAAACTTACATTGAAATCTACGTTGTGCTCATACAATTCATCCAATGATGCATCATAAAGCATTGCCAGCAATTCGGCCTTTACTGGAGAACCTGTGCTGTCAGTTACATTAAGGATCCAATTTTCCTCACTTCCAGGCTTCAGTTTATCTCTGAATGTATTCCATGTAAGCTTGAGTTTCTTATTTGGTTGCTCACGCAGGATATTTACAGACTCCATAAAACCCTTACCGTTTTTCATGTAAGCAAACACAAGTGCCAAACCATCGCCATACGCTTCATCATAATTGAAATGGAAATGGCAAATGGTATCACTTACATTTATGCATCTGCTATCAATAACTTTATTACCGGAAAAGGCACCATAGTAAAGAGTTATGTTTTTGTCTTTTGAGGCAAAGTAAACGTCTGCCGGCTTATCTTTGCCAAAGACGTTGTCGGGAACATATATCCAATTATCCGACAAATTGATACGTTTGTCATCCTTGGAGAAGACAACAATATTCTTCTGACATTCAATCTTATTTCCTTTTGCATCATAAGCCAGACACTCTATCAGATAATTGCCAGAAGCAACATCTTTCAAGCCGGCGAGATTCAAGAAGTCTCCTGATTTGAAACGACCTTCTGCAACTTTCTTGCCTTTTGTCGTTCCGAAATTCTCAAAAACAGAATACTCTCCTTCAACATTGATATTACGCATCAAAAGGTCCTGAGCCAAGATTTTTACGGAATTTCCAAGTGCAGACTTCAATACAGTCTTGCCTGATTCGACATGCAATCCGAAAGCCTTTTCTGAAACCGGTACAATACATTCTGCCTTCTGCGTTTCACCGGCAACATCAGTCACCTCCACCTGAACTCTGTACTCTAATACTCCATCTTTTTGCTGAAGCATTTTTTTATCCAAACAAACAGGTATTGAAAAACGACCATTATTGTCTGTTACAGCAACACTGTCGTAAAGCACAGTCCAGAAATCGCGATAAAAACGCAACCAGAAATCGCGGTTACGGCATGATACATAATACTTGACTTTTGCTCCTTGAACAGGCATACCGAAGAATGTCGTTGCAGAACAATCAACATCTATCGTATCACCGAAAGAGATTGTTCCAGAAGAAGCAGTAGCATCAACAGTAAACGTAGGTCGCTTATATTCTTCAACTCTGAAAGTTTTACTCGAATTTCCTGTGCCGATTCTATACAATCCTGTCAATCCACTATTCGGTATTGCAAAATCCATATCGGCAGATCCCATTTCGTTTGTGACAACCTTCTTTGAGGATATGACTTTTCCATTGGCATCAAAAAAGTCAACAAAATACTCACGGTTCTTCTGCACACTAACAGAATCGCCATCCATAAAATAAGCAAGCAAAGATGCACGTACGGTCTGACCCGGACGGTATATAGCCCTGTCGGTAAATAAAGTTACACGCTCTGCTGGTTTGGTATCATTATAATTATATGAATAGCCATAGCAATACATGGTGCGTTCATCGCCGGCCTTTCTTCTCACGGTGCATTTCCAATTGCGATATTTTTTCAAATCTATAAAGATGCGTCCGTTAGCGTCCTGTTTCAATGCTACAGTCTTTGCAGTACTTTTATTTCTCGAATTTTCATCAGATACATATACCTGACAACCTTTCAAGATCTTTCCACTGCGAGCATCAACAGGAATAATGCACAAACGGTCGTTCGGATAACCGATAGACATACAACTGAAACTGTTGAGAGTTATCTTTGCCGAATCAAAAACGCCATTAGATTCTGCTATCACGCTGTAAGTTCCAGCCTTTAGAGGTGCCAACTTAAAAGAGTCATTCTTAAGATTCCTGCTGTCAAGACTAAAAAGTTTCTCATATACAATACGTCCGTTATTCGAATCTTTTATTTTAATTACAACATCGTCTACATTATCCGAAACGACAACAACACCGATCGAATCGCCGGCAAGCTGAACATCTTCATATTTCTGTACGTACAGCTTCGGAGCAAGCAAATGTTTTTCAAATCCGTTAAAGTAGTTCAAACACTTTTCATCAGTAAAACGTTCTTTAGCGTCGCGCAACAAAGAAAGCTTCTCTTGCTTGTTTACACAATTCAGTCTCAATAATTCTGCATAAACATCGGCACAAGTCTCGGCATCGCCGAAATCTTCAACCAAGGCCTTCAAAAGCGATGAATATTTTTTCTCATCAATATATGCTCCATCTCCAACGTTGAGCATACGACGCGCAGACAACTTATTAAGCTCCATCAAAAGCTGTCCGTTTCTATTACCTCTTGTGCCATATAATTTTGCAAGTTCTGCATAAATTTCTATCTGCTTTTTGAAATCCATTCCGCTTTTCTCAACAATAAAAGCTGTCAAAACGGAAAGCATGTCGTTGCCATAGAACTTACTGTCTTCGCCTTTTTCAAGCAAAGGCTCGTAAGACTCAATCTTGGCGTCCATGAGTATCTGTTTGTCAGACAAGGCCTCTGCAAAATGCTTTTTCGCCAAATCTCGATACAGCTCCGTTGTCTCAGCATCACGCCCTGCAGAAACATTTGCAACATGAGCATAAGCATCACCGGCAATGACATGCAGTACTGCACGATCTACGTCGTTTGTACACTCTGGAATCATTGCCTCCAACTTATCGGCATCAACCTTAAAACTGTCAGTAGAAATATTGTACCTCGAAGATATCAAGGTGACAAAAGCTTTTGTCATCTGAGAAAAGTTTTTTTCTTGCTGAGCTTTCTCATATACAGCAAGGACACTTTTCTGCACTGACGTCGGCAAATCCTTTTTGCGGTAATTGTCAACTTGCTTCCACAAATCATCATAGCTTTGCGCTCCACTCTGAACAGCAATACACAACAGCAAAGCTGTCAGAAAACATCTTATTATCTTGCTCATAATTTTTCAAAATAACAGATTATACAATTATATTTCATAGCACTCCATCGACAAAACATCCGTAACAGATGTTATAAGCATAATCAAATAAATTATTATCAGAATCTATCTGCCGTTTTCACGTATAAGCGATGCAACTTTACTATTGAAAGATTCATTTTTCATCAAATCTTCAATAGAAAAATGCATTCTGTACTTCCATTGGTTTTTCGGATCAGCAGGAACATTTATTCTCTCATCGCCAGCTACAGGATAACGCAGATTTTCATCCATTGACGTCCAATCTTGCAAAGAAAGCAGACAAATCATTGAAGGACACTCAAGATGCATACGTATAACTTCTTCACAAAGAGCTCCGGATATCTTCTCCGGCGCATTGCCGCTTTCATGAAGCACATTATTGTAATACAATTGAGCTCTGCGCCTGTCTTCCTCCCACCAACCACGCAACGTAGGCATATCATGTGTGGATATGGTACTTACCGACAGATATGGATTTTCGGTCAAATCTCCAAATTCACAAAAAGCTTTCTTAGGCATAGTCTGAATTTCAAGACTGAGCATCCTGAGTTGTTTCATAACCCAAGGAACGCAGTCTGGAACCATACCCAAATCCTCGGCACATACAAGCATGCGTGTAGCCTGCGTCAGATGAGGAAGTTTCTTCATAGCTTCATCATACCAGAACTGATTATGTCTCTTGTAGTAGTAATCGTCATAAAGACTATTGAAAGCTCGCCTCTGCGCAGTATTCATGGCCTTATATGCAAAATCAAGCTGAGCAGAAATACGAGGATGATAGACTTTTGGATTATTGCGATCTGCTACAAAAAGCACATTGCTTATCAATGCATACAAGCCATCGCGTACCTTAATACTTACATCGTCGTTTCTTCCATAGAATGCAGCTTCAACCTTACGCTGGGTATCATATTCAGGTTTCATGCAGTACAAACCGTCAAAGCGTTTAACAAGATATTTTTCTCTGACTTCGTCTGCCATTTCATCAAAATAATGCTCCAGCATTTCATCTGAGATGTAAGGCTCCGTCATACGATCTTTGTCAAATCTGAAACCATACAGCGACATTTCATCTTCACTCATAGGAAGCGCAGGAGAAAATTGTCCGAGAAGGCCATGTACTGAATGAGACGGAATTTCCCATATTCTGAAAAATCCCAAAACATGATCTATTCTGTAAGCATCAAAATATTCTGACATGCTCTTGAAACGATGCGACCACCATTGATAGTTATCCTTTGCCATAACGTCCCAATTGTATGTAGGGAATCCCCAGTTCTGACCGTTTACGGAGAAATCATCAGGTGGTGCTCCGGCCTGCCCGTTAAGATTGAAATAGAACGGTTCCATCCATGCCTCAACACTGTCACGGCTTATACCAATAGGTATATCACCTTTCAGAATAACGCCTTTCTCTCTTGCGCACTCGTGAACCCTCTTCAACTGCAGATGAAGTTGATACTGTATGTAATAGTAATGTGCAACGTCATGATAATAGATGCTGTCTTTACTACAGAACATTTCAACATCATTTTTATCATATTTAGAATGCTCTTCCCATCTGGTAAAGTCCGGCAAACCATACATATCTCTCATGCAGCTGTATGCAGAATAAGGAACGAGCCAATCACGGTGCTTTTCAAAGAATTCTTTAAATCCATCACTGGCAAGAACCTCTTCTCCGTTCTGTTCATACATCATTCTTATATATCTGCGCTTGCACTTATTTACTGCAACATAATCCACGTATTTCAAAGAGTTCAATTCTCGCCACTGCTTCTTGAAGTCTTCCATCAACTCCTTGTCATCAAGTTCTCCCAGCTGATGCAAATCGCAGTATATTGGATGAAATGCGTATATGCTTATGGCATTATAAGGATACGAATCAGTCCACTCGCCACATTTTGTCGTATCATTGATCGGCAAAATCTGCACAGCACGCATTCCTACACCAGAAGCCCATTCTATCATTCTTTCAAGGTCGCCGAAATCGCCTATTCCTGCACTTTTTTCAGAACGGATTGAGAAAACAGGTATTACAACGCCTGCACATTTCCATGGACGAATATCAAATTTAGGCCTTGTATCGCTTTTTATGCAAACAATATCTTCTGCATGCATTTCAGGAAGTTGAAGCCTGCGATTATCACATTTTTCCCACTGAACAATATTACCATCTTTATCGACTATTACATACTTATACTCTATATCGCCTGAAATCTGAGAAAGATCAATATTGATTGCCCACTCCTGAAGTGCGACCAGTTTCATTGTTTGTGGCTGAACCCAATTACCAAGCTGAGATACATTACCTATAATAGCAAGTCTTTCTCCCTTCAAAAGCCGTGGTTCGACGGTTCTCAACTGCAAAACATCTGAAGTATGAGTAAGATAATCTTCTACCTCATGACGTTCAGCACAATCAGCATAAGCAGAACTGTACAACGGCAAATCATCAGGAATTGCCCTCCACAAATCTTCAATCTCATATTGATCAACAGAATTATCCAGCACAACAACATGCGGAGCCACTTCCCATTCAGTCCATATCAGAGAACCGTTACGGTACATGGCATATATATATTCTACGCGCTCGTAAGACGAATCGACATCAACATCACATTTCCACCTGCTTCCATCTTCTGTCGTAAGATTAAGTATGCGGTTATCTCTATGTCCATCCTTATCTATCAATTCAAGCATTACACGGAGTTCCTCTCCCCACGTTGTCTGATATTCTACGTTCAAATGTATTTTCATGTATTACCAATTTAAATTCAAAGTTGTTAAAAGTTATCTCACAGATAGCAAATTCCTAAAAATAATAAATACAAATATAGCAATTGGACTATACATAAAAAAGCCTGAGTCGTTAAAGCTCAGGCCATTTTTATCAAAAAAAGTTGCCTCAACAAAGTTTTTGTTAACAAACAACTCGGCTTTGGTCAAACAAAAAACACTTCACACAATAGGACACTTCAAATAACGTCCGAATATATCCTTTGCAATCTTCAATCTTTCAGCAGAGAGAGGCTCAACGCCTTTCAACGGATAATCAATACCAAGTTCACCATATTTATACTCGCCCATGGTATGGTAAGGCAATAATTCAACACGCTCAACAACTGTAAAATCAGATAAGTACTTGGCAACAGCTTCAAGACGCGATTCATCATCTGTATAGCTGGGAACCACAACATGTCTAGCCCATACTGGTTTGCCTATTTCCTGCAGATACTCCATAAAAGCCTTGTTGTTTTTACGTTCATGGCCTGTCAAGACAGGATGCAACGTATCGTCAACAGTCTTTATGTCAAGCAATACAAGATCGACATTTTCAAGAAGCGAACGTACCTTGTCGCTGAAAATCACTCCCGAAGTATCCAATGCCGTGTGTATGCCTGCATTTTTACACAACTTGAGAAATTCACAAACAAAGTCGGCTTGCACAAGAGGCTCTCCGCCTGTCACTGTAACACCTCCTTTAGATATGAAGCTCTTGTATTTCAGAACCTCCTTCAGCAATTCCTCTGGAGTATATTCATAATTGGCCTTGCCCGACATGTCCCATGTATCCGGATTATGACAAAAAAGACATCTCATGGGACATCCCTGCATAAAAACCACAAAACGTATGCCCGGACCGTCAACTGTTCCAAAACTTTCCAAAGAATGTATTTTACCTATCATAACAAGAAATCCTTCAATGTATATTTGTTAAAACCTTTAGATTGATGCTCCCAACGACAATATAGCATTACTATCATTGAGATATTAAAAAACAAAAGGGCGATTTCTACTCGCCCTTTCGTATTTGTATTATAAGTACATAACTTCAAATTACATAGAATGATTGATTGTTCTTGAAAGAACATCAAGCTGCTGCTCGCGTGTAAGCTTCACAAAATTGACAGCATATCCCGAAACACGGATTGTCAACTGAGGATACTTCTCTGGGTGCTCCATAGCATCAACCAGAAGTTCGCGGTCAAACACGTTAACATTGAGGTGATGACCTCCATCAGGAGTGAAATATCCAGAAAGAAGACCTACAAGGTTTGAAATCTGCACATCGCGAGTCTTGCCAAGTGTACCTGGAGAAATTGCAAATGTATACGAAATACCATCGTGTGCATGATGGAACGGCAATTTTGCAACAGAAGAAAGAGCTGCAACAGCACCCTTAGTGTCACGACCATTCATCGGGTTGGCACCAGGAGCAAATGGTACTCCAGCAGGACGTCCGTCAGGAGTTGCACCTGTCTTCTTACCGTAAACGACATTTGATGTAATCGTAAGGATTGACTGTGTAGGAACTGCGTGACGGTATGTCTCGTGCTGACGCATATACTCCATAAACTTCTCAGTAACCATGAGTGCAAGTTTATCTGTATTCTCGTCGTTGTTACCGTAAGGAACATAAGAACCTTCCCGCTTGAAGTCAACAGCAATGCCACGCTCATCACGGATTACCTTTACTTTACCATATTTTATAGCAGCAAGTGAATCTGCCACAATTGACAAACCTGCAATACCTGTAGCACGAGTACGTTCAACATCACCATCATGAAGAGCCATTTCAAATGCTTCGTAATCGTACTTATCATGCATATAATGAATGATTTTCAAGGCATTTACATAAACCTTTGCCAACCATCTCATCATCTGCTCAAACTTGCGCATAACTTCATCGTATTCCAGATATTCGCCAGATACTGGAGAATATTCAGGAGAAACCTGCTGACCTGTTATTTCGTCTCTACCTCCATTGATAGCATAGAGAAGACACTTTGCCAAGTTTGCACGTGCACCGAAGAACTGCATCTGCTTACCGATCTTCATTGGAGATACACAGCATGCGATTCCGTAATCATCACCATAATCAGGACGCATGAGGTCATCGTTTTCATACTGAATAGCAGATGTTTCAATAGAGACCTTAGCGCAGTAGCGCTTCCAGTTTTCAGGAGCATTGTTGAACCAAAGAACTGTAAGATTTGGTTCTGGAGCCGGTCCGAGGTTATAAAGAGTATGCAAGAAACGGTAGCTGGTTTTTGTAACCATAGAACGTCCGTCTACACCCTGACCACCAAGAGACTCAGTAACCCATACAGGATCACCAGAGAACAGGTCATTGTATTCAGGTGTACGAAGGAATCTCACAATACGCAATTTTATTATAAGCTGGTCTATAAGTTCCTGAGCTTCTTTTTCAGTAAGCTTGCCTTCCTTAATGTCACGTTCGATAAATATATCAAGGAATGTAGACACACGTCCGAGAGACATAGCGGCTCCATCCTGATCCTTCACAGCTCCGAGATAGCCGAAGTAAACGAACTGTACAGCTTCACGAGCATTCTGTGCAGGACGAGTAACATCAAATCCGTAGTTTGCACACATTTTCACGAAGTCCTTGAGCGCCTTAATCTGCTCGCTTACCTCTTCGCGCTGCTGTATGCATTCCTCTGTCATTTCCTGTATGTCGAGTCTGTCAAGGAATCTCTTCTTTTCCTCTATAAGGTTGTCGACACCGTAAAGAGCAATACGTCTGTAGTCGCCGATGATTCTTCCACGTCCGTATGCATCAGGCAGACCTGTAATAATATGTGCATGACGTGCATCGCGTATATCCTTTGTATAAGCAGAGAATACACCCTCATTATGAGTTTTGCGATAACGTGTGTATATTTCTTTAGTTGCAGGATCGAGCTTATAGCCATACGCTTCAAGAGCACTTTCGACCATTCTTATACCGCCACGCGGGAAAATGCCTCGTTTCAGAGGAGCATCAGTCTGGAGACCTACGATTACTTCGTTCTCCTTATCGATGTATCCAGCTCCGTAAGTGTCTATTGACTGCGGGAGTTTTGTTTCTGCATCATACACACCCTTCTCACGTTCAACTTTGAACATCTCGCTGAGCTTGTCCCAGATTTTCTTAGTTCTTTCTGTAGGACCGGCAAGGAACGACTCATCGCCGTCATAAGGAGTGTAATTGTGCTGAATGAAGTCACGAACGTTGATTTCACGTTTCCAGATGAAACCGTCAAAACTCTCAATGCAATTTGATAATTTCATTTCTTTACGAGATTTTAATTAAAAGTAATTTAATCAGGTTGCAAAAATACACAAAAAAAACGACATTATAGCAAATCACCAAAACTGATTGCTTCATATATTATCTTTTCTGTATCATCGCAATACTCTCAAGCGATTGTGTAAAACCGCCATCAGCAATGCAAAAATAACAACGTGGCTTCGTACCTGCAATACCTATATTAGGGTATTTTATTCTAAAACATTACCGGCAACATAAAATGCCAATACTATATCAGCCTTGCATTAAATATATACAGATGTCAAACATTTATCTATTCCCCTAACACCCCAATGTAAAATATTATAAGTATCTTTGAACACAAATCCCTATAAATCAACAACCAACAAAAACACATACATAAAATTTCAATAATTGAACAAATAAACACTATTACTATGATAAGAAAATTGATTCTGGCATCAGCATTAATGCTATTTCCGACACTTTCATTCTGTCACGAGCATCCGAAAGAAAAATTTCCAGACGGGACCCCTATTCCAGCATGGTTCTACGATGCCAGCAGTCCAGAAATATCCAAACTAGGAAAAAAATACGTAATTACTGATTACGATGTAATAAATGACAGTACCATCGTACAAACAGAAAAAATACAAGCAGTCATAGACCGTGCATCATCAGATGGAGGTGGAGTAATCGTCATTCCTCAAGGCACATTCCTTAGCGGTTCACTGTTTTTCCGTCATGGTACACATCTTTATATAGAAAAGGGAGGCACTTTGAAAGGCAGCGATGACATCAGCGACTTCGCAATAATCGACACAAGACTTGAAGGACAAAACATAAAGTATTTTGCTGCTCTAGTCAATGCCATCAATGCCGACGGTTTTACACTTTCGGGAGATGGTGCTGTAAACGGCAATGGAACAAGATACTGGAAATCATTTTGGCTTCGACGCCAGATAAACAGCAATTGTACCAATCTTGAAGAAATGCGTCCACGATTGGTATATATAGCAAATTCTAAAAATGTAAACCTGTCAGGCGTAACTCTTAAAAATTCTCCTTTTTGGACCACGCATCTTTACAAATGCGAAAATGTCAAATTATTAAACCTGAACATTTATGCTCCATACGCACCCGTCAAAGCGCCAAGCAGCGATGCCATAGACATCGATGTATGTACAAATGTTCTTGTGAAAAACTGCTATATGTCAGTCAATGACGATGCCGTGGCACTCAAGGGTGGAAAAGGTCCTTGGGCCGACAAAGACACCATAAACAACGGTGCAAACAAAAACATTATAATTGAAGACTGCATATACGGCTTCTGCCACAGCGCACTTACCTGCGGAAGCGAATCTGTACACAATCGCAACATAATATTAAGACGTACAGAAGTCAACAATGCCCAACGTCTTCTATGGCTGAAAATGCGTCCCGACACTCCACAAAACTACGAATACATTTTAATTGAAGACATATCCGGTTCTGCCGGATGTATGTTGTATGCGAAACCGTGGACACAATTTTTCGACTTGAAAGGCCGCAAGGACATACCGTTTTCATATTCCAGCAACATAACATTCCGAGAAATCGAGTTCGTCTGCAAAAAGCCGTTTGATATAGAAAAAGCCGATGACCAATACAAACTGTCCGATTTTTCTTTCGAGAATATAAAGATAAATGCGAAAGAAAATACAACAGACATAAGCAATCAAATTGAAAATGTAAAAATCAAGAATGTTACTATAAACGGCAAAAAGATGTAATGCACATCTTTATAGGAACTTTACAAGAGTACGGTATGGATTATTTTCTGACGGCATTATCGTTCTCCAACAATACGGTTAAATACAAATAGGTCATTAGAGACAGAATTATCTATATTTCTAATGACCTATTGGGGATAAATGCGCAAGCGGCTATCAACAACAGTTATTGAATGCTTACCTCCCGCAGCCTTTCCATGATCTGAAACCGTAGACTATTATTACAACAAAACAGATGAAAGGCAATACAAACGACACGTTTACTGCAGGCATTCCGAAGCACTCATGCAGATCAATTATACTTGCTTGCACAGGTGGAAGAACAGAACCTCCGAGAATGGACATAATCAAACCTGCCGCTCCAAATTTAGCATCATCACCCAGTCCCTCCAATGCTATTCCGTAGATTGTAGGGAACATGAGCGACATGCACGCTGAAACGCCTACGAGGCAATAAAGTCCCCAGATATTTTCCATAAAAATCACTCCAGCGGTAAAACAGCATGCCGCAAAGGCCAAGATACCAAGCAGAAGTCCAGGATTAAGATATCGCAATATAAATGTGCAAACAAAACGGCTGACACAGAATATTATCATTGCTGCAATATTGTATTTCTGAGAAAGAACCTCTGCATCAATCTCGTCCATTCCCTGAGCCATAAACAGGCGTGTACCATATTGTATAATGAATGTCCAGCACATGATCTGTGCTCCGACATAAAAGAACTGTGCTATTACACCTTCTCTATAATGCGGTATAGAGAATATCCGCCTTATTGTAGGAAAGAAATCAATCTTCTTGGAATGCGGCTGGCTTTCCGGCATTCTCACAATACTGATGATTACCAGCATTGCAATGACCACCAGACCAATAATAACATAAGGACCTATAAGGACAGACAAGTCGTAATCACGTATGCGCGCAAACTCCTCATCCGACAGCAAGCTTCTTTCTGCTGTATCCAATGGATGCAATCTGTTTTGTATGAAATTCATTGCTACATACATACCCACCAACGACCCCATAGGATTGAACGACTGCGCCAGATTAAGACGTCTGGTTGAAGTGGCCTCGGTTCCCATAGACAATATATATGGATTGCAGCTCGTTTCAAGAAACGACAATCCGCAAGTCAATACGAAATACGCAATAAGAAAAGGATAATACTCGCCTGTCATCTTCGCAGGGAAAAACATCAATGCGCCGACTGCATACAAGCCAAGTCCCAACAGTACACCGGCTTTATAAGAATAGCGCCGTATAAATATCGCGGCTGGAAAAGCCATGGCGAAATAACCTCCATAAAAGGCCACCTGCACCAATGCCCCATCAGTTACACTCATTCGGAAAATCTTAGAAAAGGCTTTAACCATGGGGTTGGTTATGTCATTTGCAAATCCCCACAGGGCAAAACAGCTAGTTATAAGCACAAAGGGGACGACATAGCTTACGCCGTCACGGCTGAATATCGATGTTTTATTTTTGTTGTCCATAGCAGATTTATATGTTCATTTTTTACATGTTCTCTTTTCAGCAGTCTGCAGTGCGCATTAAAAAGGCAAAACGCACTGCAGACCTACTGCAGAAATTTATATTGTTTCAATTATTGACAGAACTGTTATTTATATAACGGACCATATACGGCACATGCTCTGTAGTCAGCACCTTCCTTATCCATTCCGAATGCATTCCATGCTGCAGGACGGAACAGGTTCTTTTCGTCCACGTTGTGCATGCACACCGGTATGCGAAGCATCGAAGCCATAGTTATAAGGTCTGCTCCAATATGTCCATAGCTTATTGCACCGTGGTTGGCACCCCAATTGTTCATAACCGAATAAACATCTCTGAATGCAGGTTTATCGCAGAGACGCGGAACGAACCATGTTGTAGGCCATGTACGGTCGGTACGCTCGTCAAGCTTGCTGTGAATCTCAGGATCGATATCAACAGTCCATCCCTCTGCCAGCTGGAGCACAGGACCAAGGCCCTTCACAAGATTGAGCCTCATCATTGTTACCGGCATACCGCCCTTTGACAAGAAATTAGAAGAGAAACCTCCTCCACGGAAATAATCACGGTTTGCCGGATACCATGTTGTAGCATCAAGGCACTCATTCACTTCGCTTTCCTTTATATCCCAATGAGGTTTCATGACCGGATTGCCCTCACTGTCCTTCTGACGGCCTGTACCGTCCAATGTTGTAGCACCGGAATTTATCAGATGAATTATTCCGTTTGAAGCCAAACCTGTCAGTTCCTTACCGGTGACACGCTTGACAGCTTCAGGACTCCAGTAAGTACGTACGTCTGAGAAAATCTGTGCACGGTTGGTAAGCAAATGTCCGAAGAGCATGGCAACACCATTGCAGGCATCATTTTCTGTCGCTACGACCATAGGCTCACGAATTCCGTTCCAGTCGAAAGATGTATTGAGGAGCGCTTCCGAATAGTCACCGTTAGGATAGAAATCGGTCCACTGTCTTTGTCCCTGGAATCCGGCGGCAATGGCATTGTGTCCCATAGCTTCTTCCTTGAATCCCATGTCAAGCAAACGGCTGTTGCCCTTCATGAGGTCACGCATAATCATTGTCATTTTGACGATGAATTCCCAATCAGCATCCTTTTCTTTGCGTGTCTTTACTTTTGCCGGAGAATTATAGTCGTTGCCCTCGTTCTTCTTGCAATACTTTTCAGTCCATTCCATTGCACGGGCAAATTCTTCCTTATCATAAATGCCCTCATGCATTCGGCGGATAATCTCAGTGAGGTCCACAGATTCATTACGCATGCCCAAATATTCCTGGAAGAAATCCGGATTTACAATTGACCCTGCAATACCCATGGAAACACTACCCATTGACAAATAGGATTTGCCTCGCATTACAGCAACGGCCTGGGCTGCACGTGCAAAACGAAGTATCTTTTCTGCAACATCTTCAGGAATGCTGTTATCATCGATATCCTGCACATCATGTCCATATATGCCGAAAGCAGGAAGGCCCTTTTGAGCATGCGCAGCCAGAACAGCAGCGAGATACACGGCACCAGGACGTTCAGTTCCATTGAATCCCCAAACAGCTTTAGGATAATAAGGATTCATGTCCATTGTCTCGGCACCATAGCACCAGCACGAAGTAACGGTAATTGTAGCTCCTACACCCTCACGCTCAAACTTCTCGGCACATGCTGCGCTCTCTGCAACGCGACCAATTGTTCCATCAGCAATGACACACTCAACGGGACTACCGTCACCGTTGCGCAAATTTGAAGTTATAAGTTCGGCAACAGCACGGGCCAGACCCATGGTCTTCTCTTCAAGGCTTTCACGTACACCGCCCTGACGTCCGTCAATCGTAGGACGAATACCGATTTTTGGATAAGTGTTCATGTCTTAATACGTTTTTCTTATTAATATTAAATTTATAATTATCTATGCGTCAACAAAGATACACAGACGAAAAAATGATTTTTTCATATTAGGTTCAGGGTATACTCAAACAGTAAACCTTGACGCCAACATGTTCAACTAGAGCGAATTGCGCAAATGAACTTTTGTCGGCAGAAACAAATGGACTGGAATGCCGTCGCTCACAAAACCGGCGGCCATGCGTCCCATCATTTCCCAGTCGATACTCAAGGCTGTAATGCCATCATCTATAATTTCATAGGCAGGAGTTTCATTGTATGCCACAAGGCCGAAATCCGCACCGCATCTGAGACCGGATGCCCTACCGCTCTTGACAATCTCAACGACATCCGTTTGGCGTATAGCCAGATAGGCATACCCTTTACGGACTCCTACTTCTGAAAGGTTTTTCACTACCAACGGCTTTTTTCCGATAGATGCGCAGAAACGTTCGAAACTTCCGCACGAACAATCAGGATGCTTTGTACCATTGGGATACAGAAACACGCAGGCATCGTATCGAGAAAAACGGTCAGAAAGATCTGTCAGGGCCTTGTAGAAATTTTCATCAAAATCCTGACATATATAAGAATATTCTCCCTTGTCGAAACGTCCGAAATCCAAAAGGAGTACTTTTTCGGAATTCATTCGATATAACTCGGGAAAGAATTTTTCATTATCGAAATTCATTATGACGTAGTGGCTGTAACGCCCCGTTGACTCTTCAAGTATATTGCGGAAAAGCCGTTCATTGTATTGATGAAACCAAAGATCAACTTTATATCCAACAGGCAAATTCTCCACGAAACTGTTGTATAACGTATTCTTGAATGGAGAATACTCGTCCAAGAGCAAAAGCACATTTTTGCGGCCGTCAACAACATAATAGCCTTTGCCTGGGGTCGAATCAATCAGACCGCGCCGGCGCAATTCTGCAAATGCCTTGAAGACTGTATCACGGGAAACATAGTATAAACCGCTCAATTTGTTTATTGACGGAAGTACACCTCCGGCCACAAACACACCTGAACGGATATCCCTCTCAAGGATATCAGCCAACTGCTTGACTTTGGTTGTCTGCTGTCCGAAATTTACATCCATAGAATATCGTTTAAGGCAACAACTGTGCTGAACTGTGCTGACGCAAAGGAAACACCTTTTTTCCTTATATGCAACCATAAATATTATGTTGTTGAACATAAATACAGAACCGAAGACTCAACCGCGAGGGCTCGGAGAAAAGATTTCGAGGGCGTACAAATAATATTTTGAGCCCTCGCAATTAACCACACACTGCAGTGACAGTAAAATATTTCTCAAAAAAGCGCATTTCTAACTATGTATTTTATTCGCTTATTCCAACGATTTTCTGTACTTTTGCAACAAAATTGCTGACACATGAGACAATGCCGGCACTGAGGCAATGCATGATTGTCGACAAACAAGAACAAACAAGCCTATATAAAACTCAATTATATGCTTACACTTAAAGTTATAAACGAAGAGACCGAAAGAGTAATCAAAGGTCTGGAAAAGAAGCATTTCAACGGTGCAAAAGAGGCTGTTGAAAAAGCAATTGAACTTGACAAGAAAAGACGCGAGACGCAGACCAAACTGGATGCTTGCCTTGCAGAAAGCAAAAAATACGCTGCGCAGATCGGTGCACTCATGAAAGAAGGCAAAAAGGCTGAAGCTGAAGAGGCAAAGGCTGAAGTTGCTAAACTGAAAGAAACAAGCACTGCACTGCAGAGTGAACTGAAAGAGGTTGAACAGGAACTCACACTCCATTTGTGTACAATTCCGAACATCCCTAACGATGATGTTCCTGAAGGTGCAGGAGCAGAAGACAACGTCGTTGTAAAGGAAGGCGGAGTTATTCCTGAACTCGGACCTGATGCTCTTCCTCACTGGGAGCTTGCTAAAAAGTACAACCTTATAGATTTCGACCTTGGAGTAAAGGTGACAGGCGCAGGATTCCCGTTCTATATCGGCAAAATGGCACGCCTTCAGAGAGCACTCGAAGCTTTCTTCCTCGATGAAGCGCGCAAGAGCGGATATCTCGAGGTTCAGCCTCCATACGTGGTAAACAAAGATTCCGGTTACGGCACAGGACAGCTTCCTGACAAGGAAGGCCAGATGTACCACTGCGAAGTAGACGACCTCTACCTCATACCTACAGCTGAGGTTCCTGTAACCAACATTTTCCGCGACGTGATACTCGACGAGAAGGATCTTCCTATAAAGAGATGTGCTTATTCAGGATGCTTCAGACGCGAAGCAGGAAGCTACGGAAAAGACGTGCGCGGTCTCAACAGACTCCATGAGTTCGACAAGGTGGAAATCGTACGCATCGATACTCCTGAACACTCTTACGAATCACTCAAGGAAATGCTCGACCACGTTGAAGGCCTGCTCATCAAGCTTGAATTGCCTTACCATATTCTCCGTCTCTGCGGTGGCGACATGTCATTCACAAGCGCTATATGCTACGACTTCGAAGTATGGTCAGCAGCACAGAAGAGATGGCTCGAGGTAAGCTCAACTTCAAACTTCGAAAGCTATCAGGCAAACAGACTGAAATGCAGATACCGCAGAAGCTCAGACAAGAAGACAGAACTCTGCCACACACTCAACGGTTCTGCACTCGCACTGCCTAGAATCGTAGCTGCAATCATGGAGAACAATCAGACTCCAGAAGGAATAAGAGTACCTAAAGTCCTTGTTCCATATTGCGGATTCGAATACCTCAACGATAAGAACTTCGAATAAACAGAACATATTCTTAATATTATATTATATACACAACTTATATATTATATCTTATCATGAGATAGAAGCGGGAAAGTGTTTGAGATAAATGCTTTCCCGCAACTGTATATGAATAATGCAAAGCACGTAGACCGGCAAAAGAAGCAATTCGCTTACAAAACATCATAAAAGCAGGCTTTTTTGAATTAAAATGCAGCAATAAACCAAACATTTAAAGATTGTTTTGATTTTTATCTATATATTTGCACGGTATACGGCTCAATAACATAATCATTCAGGCCATTGAGGCCGGAAATGAATGCAGACAATAAAGAAAAAACCACATATAACACAGATTAGCCAATGAACAGAATCATCAGCAAAGAGCAATTTTCGGAAAAGGTCTTCAAATTTGAAGTAGAAGCTCCGATGATTGCAAAATCGCGCAAGGCGGGACACTTCGTCATCGTACGCGTGGGCGAAAAGGGCGAGCGCATGCCTCTAACCATTGCAGACGCCAATCCGGAAAAAGGAACTATCACACTCGTAGTGCAGGAGGTAGGACTTTCGTCGACCAAACTGTGCAAGCTCAACGCTGGAGACTACATAACAGACGTGGTAGGACCTCTGGGACAGGCTACGCACATTGAAAACTTCGGAACTGTGGTATGTGCCGGAGGAGGTGTAGGCGTAGCACCAATGCTCCCGATTATAAAGGCTCTGAAGGCTGCAGGAAACAGGGTGGTTTCTGTACTTGCCGGACGTACCAAGGAACTGATAATACTGGAAGACGAGGTCAGAAAGCACAGCGACGATGTCATAATCATGACAGATGACGGAACCTACGGCAAGAAAGGCGTGGTGACAGTTGGTATCGAGGAAGTAATCCAAAGAGAGAAAGTGGACAAATGCTTTGCCATAGGTCCGGCCATAATGATGAAGTTCTGCTGTCTGCTGACTAAGAAATATAACATTCCTACAGATGTTTCACTCAACACCATCATGGTAGATGGTACGGGTATGTGCGGAGCATGCCGAATCACTGTAGGCGGAAAGACACGTTTCGTATGCGTTGACGGACCTGAGTTTGACGGACACCAGGTTGACTTTGACGAAATGTTCAAGAGAATGGGTGCATTCAAACCTGCCGAACTCGAAGAAATGGAGCATTTCGACGAACATATCAGCAACGTGAAGACTGAGAATGCTTTCAAGCCTGATCCAGAATTGGCCAAGATGGCAGAAGCGATGTCGACCGATACTCCTCTGAGCGAGCTAACCGACAGAAAGGCTCCTTGGAGAGTAGAGCTCCAGAAGAGCATGAAGCCGAAAGAAAGAACTCAGATAGAGCGTTGCGTGATGGGCGAACTTGACCCTGTTTACCGCGCTACGACACGTACAGAAGAGGTCAACATAGGACTTACAAAGGAGCAGGCTCTGACTGAAGCAAAAAGATGTCTTGACTGCGCAAATCCATCATGTATGGAAGGTTGTCCGGTAAGCATCAATATTCCGTCATTCATAAAGAATGTAGAAAGAGGCGAGTTCCTCGAAGCTGCAAAAGTTTTGAAGGCAACTTCTGCCCTACCAGCAGTATGCGGACGAGTTTGTCCTCAGGAAAAGCAGTGCGAAAGCAAGTGCATACATCTGAAGATGGGCGAAAAACCGGTTGCAATAGGTTATCTGGAAAGATTCGTGGCTGATTTCGAACGCGAAAGCGGAAAAATGGCATTGCCGGAATGTGCTCCGAAAAATGGAATGAAGGTAGCTGTCGTTGGTTCAGGTCCTGCAGGACTGAGCTTTGCCGGCGACATGGCCAAACTTGGATATGAGGTGACTGTTTTTGAGGCTTTGCACGAAATTGGAGGTGTGCTCAAATATGGTATTCCTGAATTCCGCCTTCCTAATCGTATTGTAGATGTTGAAATCAACAATCTCAACAAGATAGGCGTGAAATTCGTAAAAGACTGCATTGTAGGAAAGACAATCAGCACAGAAGAACTCGAAGAGCAGGGATACAAAGGAATATTCGTTGCATCCGGTGCCGGTCTGCCTAACTTTATGGGAATACCTGGTGAGAACAGCATAAACGTCATGTCTTCAAACGAGTACCTCACCAGAGTAAACCTCATGGACGCTTCGAATCCGGAATCTGACACTCCTATCAACAAGGCAACCAAAGTAATGGTTGTTGGAGGAGGAAACACAGCTATGGACTCTTGCCGTACAGCCAAGAGACTCGGAGCAGAAAAGGTATTCATTGCCTACAGACGCTCTGAAGCAGAAATGCCTGCACGTCTGGAAGAAGTGAAACATGCTAAGGAAGAAGGCATAGAGTTCCTCACACTGCACAACCCTATTGAATATATCGCCGATGAAAAGGGCGCAGTAAAACAGGTGCGTCTGCAGAAGATGGAACTTGGAGAACCGGACGAAAGCGGAAGACGCTCGCCTGTACCTATCGAAGGAGCTATAGAAACAATCGACATAGACATGGCAATCGTAGCTGTCGGAGTATCTCCTAACCCACTCGTTCCTAAATCAATCAAGGGACTTGAATTGGGAAGAAAGAACACTATTGCCGTCAACGAGAAGATGCAGTCAAGCATAAGCACCATATTTGCAGGCGGTGACATCGTGAGAGGTGGAGCAACCGTTATTCTGGCAATGGGTGACGGACGAAAAGCTGCCAAGAATATGCACGAAATGCTGACAGCACAGCAGAAATGAACAGCAGAAAGACTGTAAACAAGTCATAAAGCTGATATAAAATAAGCCCGGGACAGATTCATTTGCAATCATCTGTTCCGGGCTTAAACAAATTATACTTTACGTAAAAATAGATATCAGAATAAAGCCACAAGATGGGTATGCGCACAGAACTGGATATAATCACACACAAACTTACAAAACAATTCAACGAGGGTTGCACCAGATATGACCTGCTGAAAGACAATGACAAAATACTGATAGGTCTATCCGGAGGCAAAGATTCGATGGCTCTGCTCACGCTTATGGCAAACAGAAGCAGAATTTTCAAACCGAAAATCGAAATAGAAGCCGTACACGTGGTTATGGACAACATACCATACAGCAGCGACATTGAATATCTGACTGAGTTTGCAGAGAAATCCGGATGCAAACTGAACGTCATACATACTTCATTCGACGAGACAACAGACACGAGAAAAACAAAATGTTTTCTGTGTTCATGGAACAGAAGAAAGGCCATATTCAACTTTGCAGAGAAAAACGGATTCAACAAAATTGCTCTTGGCCATCATCAAGACGACATTATCACGACACTGCTTATGAATATGACTTTCGAAGGAGCAATGGCTACTATGCCTCCATCAATGGAAATGGAGCACTACAACCTGACCATAATACGACCGCTGTGTCTGGCAAAAGAAGAAATTATAAGAGAGTTTGCCGAAAAAAGCGGTTTCAGGAAACAGAAAAAACTTTGCCCCTACGAAAACATCACCAAAAGAAAAGCAATGGAAGAGGTATTCCACAAACTGGAAGAGCTGAATCCAGAAGCCAGATACAACCTGTGGAAATCAATGTCGAACATTCAGAAGGAAAGACTACCGGAGTGAGACGGATGTGCAATCGACTGTAAAATTCAGCATAAAACTGTTTACGCAAGGGCCTAATAAATGATTTAACAGCATTTGAAGTCTGCTGAATTACTGTTTATTCCGATTATTTCGTATTTTTGAATGCTCAACGTGCACAGATGCGGCACAACAAAGCATACGCAATCATCCATATCGTATTAGAACAGGGCTGATTGCACTGAAACCTGATTTGAATAATCCTTACAATTTAGATACAACTATTGCAACATGAAAAAATTATTTATCGCTATAGCAATGGCAACAGCTGTATGTGCGGAAGCACAGGTCAAAACAGCAAACACAAACACCGGAACTGCAGAAAAGGCAAAACCGGCGGAAAACATGATGCAGAAAAAGAAGGTTGATACCGGCTTTCCAAAACTTTTGCCGACAACAGGTTCAACCGCACAAATGAGGGATACATTGGGTTTTGAAGAAGCGGTTGCACAGCTGAGCAAAAAAATTACAACTGAAAAAAGAAGAAGAAAACCGGTTGAAGAACCGGAAAAGGAACTGAGCGAAGCTGAAAAAGGATTGCTGTTTCTCAAAGGTACAGATAGAGCTGTAATAGTAGACAGCATGGTTGTTGACAAGAACAGATTTCTGGCAGCATACGAGTTCAGCGACGAAGTAGGCAGCATCAAAGTAACTGACAACGGTGAAACTACAGAATTCGAAACAGAACTGGGCAACAAGAAGTACATGACTGTCAAGGAGAAAACGGACAGCACAAATTTTATAAAGCTGGCTTCGGCATATAAAGACGGCGACAAATTTTCTTCACCCAAATTGCTCAAAGGGTTGGACATGGACTGCGATATGAACTATCCGTTCATGATGCCTGACGGAATTACATTCTACTTCGCAGCCAGAAATGAAGAAGGACTAGGCAACTATGATCTTTACGTGACTAGATACGACTCAGAGGGAGACAGATTCTACACTCCAGAAAATATGGGATTCCCGTACAATTCGTATGCCAACGACTACATGCTGGTGATTGACGAGAACAACAATCTGGGATGGTTTGCATCTGACAGATATCAGCCGGAAGGAAAAGTGTGCATATACACATTCATTCCAAACTCTGTCAGAACACCTTACGACTACGAGAATGAAAGCCACGATCTGATCAAACATGCGGCTTCGCTTGTACCCATCAAGTCAACATGGACAGAAGATAATAAAAATGACAGAATAAAAGCTAAGCAGAAACTGGCTCAACTGAAATACGAAAACAGCATGAGCGGTAAAAACAAATTGCAAGCTGAATTCTATCTGGTCATAAACGATCTGCATACATACACAAGATATGAACAATTCAAGTCTGCAGAAGCACAGACAAAATGCAGAGAATGGGTACTGATGAAAAAGAATCTGGAAACACTGAAACAACAGCTTGACGAGCTCAGAGAAAAATACAGCAAGTCAAACAAGCAGACCAGAAATGCCATGAAACAGCAGATACTGGACATGGAAAACAGATTCGATGAAATGGTCAAAGAGGTACAGAAAGCTGAAGTAAGTACTAGAAACATTGAGATACAGGCACTTTGAAATACAAGCGTGTTCTGAATTTTACGCTCTGCATATTGTTGCAATGATGCAGAGCTATGTTTAAAACCTAATCTATAAGTCTATGGCAAATTATTTTCCACCGTCGGAACTCATCATCAATGATGACGGAAGCATTTTTCATCTGCATCTGAAGCCCGAAGAACTGGCTGATAAAGTGATACTGTGCGGCGACCCAGGAAGAGTGAATACTATTGCCCAACACTTCGACAAAAAAGAATGCGAAGTGCAAAGCAGAGAATTTCATACGGTGACAGGAATTTTTGAAGGCAAAAGGATTAGCGTTGTTTCTACAGGCATAGGATGCGATAATATCGACATTGTGATGAACGAGCTTGATGCCTTGAAAAATATTGACTTCAAAACCAGAACAGTAAAGGAAAATCTAAAGAGCCTGGAAATAGTAAGAATTGGAACATGTGGTGGACTGCAGGAGTTTACTCCTGTCGGAACATTTATATGCAGCGAAAAGTCTATCGGTTTTGACGGACTGCTCAACTTCTACGCCGGCAGAGATGAGGTGTGCGATATTGATTTTGAAAATGCCTTCAAAAAGCACATGAACTGGAATGCCAAACTATGTGCACCGTACGTCATAGATAACAGCAAAGAACTGATGGAACGTATCTTTGACAGCAACAGGAACATGGTTAAGGGTGTGACAATAGCTTGCGGAGGATTCTTCGGACCGCAAGGAAGAGAACTGCGAATACCACTGGCAGATCCGGAACAGAACAAGAAAGTAATGAGCTTCGAATACAACGGCATGCGCATAACAAACTACGAAATGGAAAGCTCCGCCATAGCAGGATTGAGCGCTCTGCTAGGACATAAGGCCATGACGGTGTGCATGGTCATAGCAAACAGAGTGGCAAAGGAAGCTGATGCCAATTACAAGAACTCGATAGACGACCTGATAAGAATAGTACTGGAAAGAATCTGAATTGCTCAAAATAAGATTCAGATATATTCAAACATAAAAAAATAAAGACAATGTCCACAATCTGCGCAATAGCTACAGCACAAGGAGGTGCAATAGGAATAATAAGAGTGTCTGGAGAAGATGCCATTAAATATACTGACAGCATTTTTGAATCAGCTCATGGACACAAGCTGACTGATGTAAAACCGTATACACTGAACTTTGGAAACATCGTTGGAAACGGCGAAATAATAGATGAAGTTCTTGTAGCAGTATACAAGGCCCCCCACTCTTACACTGGCGAAGATGGTACAGAAATTATGTGCCACGGCTCGAGCTACATTCTGCAGCAGGTTATGGAACAACTGATAATGCAGGGGTGCAGCGCAGCAAAACCAGGCGAATTTACGCAGAGGGCATTCCTCAACGGTAAAATGGACTTAAGCCAGGCTGAAGCAGTGGCAGACCTCATTGCATCATCTAATGCAGCTTCTCACCGTCTTGCAATGAATCAGATGAGAGGCGGATTCAGTAAGAAGTTACGCGAACTACGCGATCAACTGTTGCAAATGACATCGTTGCTGGAACTTGAATTGGACTTCAGCGAAGAAGATGTTGAATTTGCAGACAGACAGCAGCTCATGTCACTCTCAGACGAAATAGAATCTGTAATCTCCCACCTCACCGATTCATTCAAACTTGGCAACGCCATAAAGAACGGTATACCTGTTGCTATAATCGGCGAAACAAACGTAGGAAAAAGTACACTGCTCAACCAACTGCTTCATGAAGACAAAGCCATTGTAAGCGACATTCACGGCACAACAAGAGATGCCATCGAGGACTGCATAAATATCAACGGCACTGCCTTCAGATTCATAGATACAGCAGGAATAAGAGAAACTGACGATGTTGTAGAAAACATTGGAATTGAAAAAACATTCAGCAAAATCAAAGAAGCTCAAATCATCTTATTTCTCGTTGATGCAGAGGAAATTGCAAATTCTGCATCAGACAACAACACGACAGACAACTCATATATATCACATCTGAATGAGCTGAAGAAAAAATTGTTGCCGATGTGCGATGATAAGTCGCTTATCATCGTCATAAACAAATGCGACAAAGTAGATACAGACCAAATGTACGCCGTCTACAACGAAATCTACAAAGACTCAGGCATCAACGAAGATGAAACGATCCAGATAAGCGCCAAAAACGGTGACAACATCAGTGCACTAGAAAACATGCTCATAGATGCAGCAAAGAGTATCCAAACATCAGACAACGACATCATAGTAACCAACATCCGCCACTACGAAGCACTCCAAAAAGCCCTCACAGCCATCAGAAACGTCAAGACCGGCCTCCAAAACAACCTGTCAGGCGACCTCATCGGCGAAGACCTCCGCGACTGCCTCCAACACTTAGGAGAAATCGTAGGTGAAATAACCAACGACGAAATTCTCGGAAATATTTTTGCGCATTTCTGCATCGGTAAGTAATCTGTGAGGTGAACATAGTTAAGTCTGTTCACTATGAGATAGATAAGTAAAATTGCTTTCAAGTTTACCCGGTTGTTCATTTAAGCGATAAACAATCCAAACATTTTTAATCATTTTCAACGCGTATCTTGAATTATGGAGATTTGCAATGATAAAATGCTGAGTATCTATAATCTAACTTTGGAACATTATCAGGAGTTAGAAAAAAATATCGAATACAGTGACAATATAGCAGATATAAAATCAAAGATAAAAGATGATGGCGTCACTGAAATAAATATTCTCAACGAACTTAATGTTGATGAGCCTGACACAAGTATCATTTTCGCAAGCATTCTTAAAAGCAAAAAGAATGTAGTTCTATCAAAGTTTATAAATGATTATTTAAGTAAAGTAGGCTTTGATTTCGAGGTAAAAAGACCAGTGATAACAGCAGAAAAGAAGCATAGAATTGATATTCTTATAGAAGACAAAGATTATACTATTATTATCGAAAATAAATTGTTAGGAGCGGTATATCAAAGAAACCAGTTATCACGTTACATCAAGCGAATCGAGAATGAAGGGTACAAGACAGAACAGATATTCATTGTTATTATACCAAGTTATTATACTGATGACTATTTAGATAATATAAGATGTTCTGTTTGGAAACTACCACATGATTGGGTATTACCCAATAGCCAAAGAGAATGTGCATGGTATGATGACTATTGTTGCCAATGTGATAATAGTTTGAACACAGAGTTTGAAGAGAAGAATTGTCATAAACCAGGAAAAAGTTGTATAAATTATAAGAATCTATATAAAGAAAGAACTGTCGTTCTTGATAATAGCTTTTCAGATTGGCTTATAGAATGTTCAGAATATATAGATAAGAAAGAAGTCTTGCTACATTCTGCATTGTTACAATTTTCCGACTATATTAAAATAAAGTATAATCAAAAACAAAATGACGAGTATATTATGGAAATGAAAGAGTTTTTAAGATCTAAATTGGTCAAAGACAATAAGAATGACGAGACAAACTGGAAAATCATCAATGAAAAGATTAATCAGATTGATGATATGAAAAGGGGGTTAGAGTCATTGAAACAGGAAATCTCCCAAAATATGGTTAATGAATGGAGAGATAATCTTAAAGCAATGGGATGGAACCTATCTTTCGAAGAAAGCAAATCATTTGGAATTAATATAGAAGGTGTTTGGTGTGGATGTTGGAGCGGATGTGAAGGTAATGGAAAGTCAAACAACAATCAGCCGTATTGGGGATTTTATTCAGAAAAATCTATTGATGAAAAACAATCAAAAATGATTGAAGATATATTAGAATGTTCTGGACTTGCTAAATCTATAATAAAAGGTCATGATTTCATTGTATGGAATAGTACACTAAATGGAGATCAAAGGTGTAACCAATTATACGAAGCAGCAAAGAAATTAGGATATATAAAATGAATAGTCCTAAATGACCGTTACAGTTACTGGACAAAAAGCACTATAAAATATTTTGTGTAAATGGAAACAAGATTCAGCAGTAAGTTTGTTCTTATATCTGGATTCTGTTTTCAAACACAAGCATAAATTTATTCATAATCAGGGATATTCAGTAAATAGAATAAAATTAGCCAACTAATTCATACACAAAGTGTTGCGAATTAGCTGGCTTTTTTGTATCTTTAGGTATTCCCCCGAAA
>MNQS01000021.1 GCA_001915545.1 Bacteroides sp. 43_108
ACGGAAAATGGGCAATAATAATGGCACATAAAGTGATTATACTCTATCGACTTTATATGCCATATTACTTTTTAGGGACATTTACTGAATATCCCTATAATAAAGGCATTGATTTTGACTTCGTCGATTACAGTTCTCTGATGAAAGCAAAATACAATAATGGACATCTGAACATTTCAGGAGAAGAATATAAGGCTGTAATAGTTCCGTCAATGAAAGCCATAAGAGATTCAGCATTAGTTGTCCTTGCAAAATTTGCTTCGCATGGAGGCACAGTCATCAATATAGGTGATTTGTCGGAAACGACGGAAGCATACGGAAAAGATGAGAAACATGTGGGAAAACTTGTTGCAGAAATGACAAGCGGAAAAGACTTCACGCGAACAGAAAACTGCGACAATCTCGACATCATATTGGACAAGCATTTCGTACGCGACTTCAGTGCTGTAGACAATCAGAGTAACGACATTTTCATCAATCACAGAAAGGCTGACAGCCTGAATATCTATGGAATATATAATGCTGAAAAAAACAGCAGATGTTTCTTCAGATGTCATGGCGATGTGGAATACTGGGATATTTGGAGCGGAGAAAAATATAAAATTGAAAATTGCGAAAAGACAGAACATGGTACTATTGTAAATATGCCGAAAGGCAAGGAAGAATTCCAGATAATAGTATTCACCCCAAGAAGCAAAGCGCAAATTTTCAAGGATGCAGAGACAGAAAGCATAAAACTTGCTGACAAATGGGAATGCGAAATTGTACCTGTGCTAGACAATCGTTTTGGCGACTATCATTACCCAGGAACAAACGAAAAGCTTCGTCCTGAAATAAGGCACTACAACTACATACTATCAAAAGAAAAAAGTCTGAAGGAAGCAAAACTGCTGGCAGAAAACGGCAAAGCTTCAGAAGTTACATACACCTATGGAGATGAATTCATGTACAGCGGTGCCACTAACGAAGTTCTCAGCGATGAGTTCCTCGCCGGACTTAAACGTGCGCCTGAGGCATGGAAACCTTATAGATTTTCAAGACGCTGGGGCGTAGAAAAACGATCCTGGACATCAAGGCTATCACGGAATGAAAATGAAGATGAATCCGGAGGTGATAAGACCGGGCAGAATGGTACAGAATGCCACATCAACCAGTAGGGGAAGCTGAAAAAGAAGGCAATAAATATTACATGTTCACGACAGTAAAAGCTCCATACAGCGGAACCTTCAAGATTGAAACAGGCAAGGAAAAACCATCCGGATGTTTCATCAACGGGAAAAAAGGATGAACACATATTCATGCAACAATAAAAGAAAATGGGATGGTTCCGCAAATCACAATGCGTTCCATCTCATTCTCCTATTAAAGTATGTATGATTGAAGATTTGTATCCTTAAACAGTTTGGTTCTGCACTTGTATTTCATCAGGGTTCTTCTTCACTATTTTATAGCCTATAGCTGCAATAAGGATGCTCATTATAGGACTGAAAATATTAAAGAAGCAATAAGGTAAATAGGCCAATGTCGGAACACCCAGTATTGTAGCCTGCGTCATTCCGCACGTATTCCATGGAATAAGAACAGAAGTCACCGTAACAGCATCTTCTGTTGTTCGGCTCAGCAAACGACTTTCATAACCGCTCTTTTCATATATACGACTGAACATCTTGCCCGTCAGGATAATACTTATATACTGGTCGGCAGTTGCCAGATTGAGGAACAATCCAGAACAAACTGTTGAAGCAACCAGTGATACTCTTCCGCGCACGAAGCTTACAAAAGCAGACGTTATAGAACGCAGCATACCTCCAGCGGTCATTGTCCCCCCGAAACACATAGCGCATAGTATCAGCCATACTGTATCCATCATACCGGCCATGCCCCTTGTGGCAACAAGCTCAGTAAGTACAGGATTACCAGTCTGAATGCTGGTTTCACCATAACAAGACATCATGATTCCCTTGAAAAGTCCACCTCCTTCTGCAATCTCCTGAAGAAGATGCGGTTGGAAAACTGCGGCCGCAACACAAGCCATAGCTGTAGATATCGCCAATGTCATAATTGACGGAACCTTTTCAGCAATCAGGACTCCTGTCAGTACCGGAACAATCAACAGCCAAGGTGATATACAGAAACGCTCATCGAGACATGAAGCAAATTCCTCAATATGTGCAGCATCTCGCGTCACCCCAGACAATCCCATCACAGTAAATATTATCAGAGCCAAAAACAACGAAGGTACTGTTGTAAACATCATGTAGCGAATATGTCTGAAAAGCGGAGTACCGGTAACAGAAGAGGCCAGAATAGTAGTATCAGACAATGGTGAAACTTTGTCACCGAAATAAGCGCCCGATATTATTGCTCCTGCAATCCATCCTTCATCAAAACCCTGAGCCTTACCTATTCCGAGAAGGGCAATACCTATTGTTGCAATAGTTGTCCACGAACTACCAGTCATAACTGATATGAGTACACAAATCAAACAAGTGGAAACAAGGAAAAATGAAGGGTGTATTATCTGCATGCCGTAATATATAAGAGTAGGAACGATTCCGCTCACCATCCATGTTCCGCTCAATGCACCTATTATAAGAAGTATAATAATAGCAGACGAGACACCTGCTATATTCTTTGTTATGGCGTTTTCAAAACTTTGCCACGGCACTTTATAAAATGCCATTCCGATAATTACACACGAAGCGGAAGTGACAAGAAGCGAAATCTGGCTGCCACCGCTCAACGCATCACCACCAAAAATTCTTATCGTAAAAGCCAGCATCGCAACAAGGATTGCAATTGGTAAAAATGAGGCCAAAGTAGAAGGGGTTCGTGCTGATTCACTCATAAATATATGCTTAAATTATTTGTATATCTTATATAAACATGCATAAAATCTCAATTCGGGGCACAAAGATATAAGAATTGATGCATAATTATACTTATATATACAATAATTCTATATTAAAGTTCAAAACAAGAAATATTTATGCATAAATATGCAGACAACTTGTCAAAAACATAATAAAAAGCAATAGAAATTGTAAAAGCCTCAGAATGGAACTTTTGCAGTAAAAGTCACTTCTTTTTTCAAGTACGGATGAATGAATGTGATTTGTTCAGCATGCAGGTACAACCTATCAGACGGCTTTCCATATAACCTATCTCCATGTATAGGCATACCAAGTCCATCAGGATGTGCAGAATGAACCCTTAACTGATGTGTACGCCCTGTCAAAGGATAAAATGCAACTCTGGTAAAAGCACCATCTTCAATACCTATAACCTCAAAACGTGTTTCGGCATATTTCCCATGAATGCTGTCCACCATCTGCTGGGGCCTGTGAGCAGGATCAAGACACAATGGCAGAACAATCTTTCCACCAGCCTCTGTCAATACTCCATCCAGCAGGGCAACATATCGCTTGCATATTTTATGTTCGGCAAATTGTCTTTGCAGGTTTTCATGAACATCTTTCGACTTTGCTATCACAAGCAGACCTGAGGTATCCATATCCAATCTATGAACAATCAACGGACCATCAGCTGAAGGAAAACGACGAAGAGCAATATCATAAACTGAAATACGGCCATCTTTACCAGGAACAGACAACATTCCTGCAGGTTTATCGACGACCCAGATACAATCATCTTCATAGACAGTTCTAAGATCGTTTTCCGAGAAGGCTGTCACTCCAAGAGGCGAAGGCTCAACATCCAGACCTTCAAGCATGAAGCCTAACAGCGGCTCGCATTTGCTTTTACATGAAGGATAATAATGCAGATGATGCCTTACTTCGGCTTTAGGCGACTGTCCCCACCAAAATTCAGCCATACAAAGTGGATGCATGCCGTTGGTATAAGCATACTGGAGCAGTTTGGGAGCTGCGCATTCTCCTGTACCTGCAGGAGGAAGTTCATGCCTCACTTCATTGAATATTTCGTAAGCAGAAGAAACCTGACCTTTCGCATTCAAAAGGCGATAACTGTCGAATAGCCTGCGCTGTAATTTAGCAGAACGGCTACGCCTCTCTTCCTTAAGCATGCTTATCCGTTCTTCAATATCTCCGATTTCAGTATTAATAATTCTGATACGATCCGCGTACCTTTCTTTTATTCTCCTACGCTCGGCCTTTTCATATTGGCTCTCCTTTATCAACCTTCGCTCCTCGTCTTCAGTCAAACCTGCAGCACGCATTTCATCACGCCTGATCTTCGAAAGACGCATCCTATCGGCCCATTCATGCAACACAATATCTGCTTCATGAGACAAATCCGAAATAGTTCTCTTTAAATCCGCATATTGCGAAGACGACTGCAACATCCCTATCGCACGATTTATTTCAGATATATTCGCTTCCTCATCTGAGAAGTAACTGTCAGGGCTGAGGAGATCATAAATCGGAGGAACAAAATATTTGTGCTTGTTGCCGTGTGCAATATTACCTGAGTAAGCGGCCAGAAAGCCTACTTTGCCATGTTTTTCAACAACAAGAACACCAAACATTTTCCCGTGTCCGATCTCATCAGCCCAATCTTCACGCAAACGCAAATAAGCCTGAACCTGCTCCGAAGCCATTACAGCCAACGGATGAGGTTCATAGCAGAAAGGATATGTGAACTTCAGAGGAAGTTTGATGTCCGAAATGTCTTTTTCAAAATAATGAAACATAGCAACATGTACCTTTCATGTAGGACAAAGGAAAAGCTTTTACAAGCACTATTTCCATGAATACATTCATTTATAACGATGTATTCCTAAAATAAAAATCCGCTACGTCAGACAGAAATATATCAATACCACTTGATTGTACTTGAGTAACTGCTCCTCTTATCATACTTGAGCGCATCTGTAAGTGTGCTTGCATTTGCGCGTATTGAGAAATTATAAGAAGTGAAAGGTCCAAGAACCAGACCACAACTCATAGTGAAACAGTGCATATCACGCGATATATTCACCGTTGTCATAGACAGGTCACGCATAGTGAAATCATATCCCGATGAAAAGTTGATATTCCAATTGTTAGAAATTCTGATATTGCCCGAGAAGTTAAGAGTCTGCGTGAACTTATATGGATAACGCATTGTCTTGATGTTGATGTCTGCGCTTCTGTCCTCCGCCATATTCAATCCATATGAAACTGTAAATGACCAAGGCATTGAGAATTTCATATAACCATCCGCATCCAATCCGCTTGCAGCTTGTTCACGTTCTTTTTTCTTGCTTTTACCAGAACCGGACTCTTCATCTGTATTCTCGGTATCCTCGCCTTCTTCGTCTTCAACATCTTCATCTTCTGCCGTTCCACGGCCAAACAGTTTGTTGAGCTTTTCCTTCCACGTTTTGAACGTATTGTTGTTGAATGTATAAGAAATATTCTTGCTCATTCCTTGGAAACGTCCGAAACGTCCGTAAGACCACTCTGTTCTATTGCCCTCGACAACATTGCCATTCTTATCGAATTCGTATGCATAAGTTGCAAAACGTGCATTTATGTTCAATGTGTATGACTTACCGAATTTCAATCTGATTCTAGTAGACAAATCACTCCATTGCTTAGTCTTTGCAGCCAAGTTGTAAGAAAGGCTAGCACCCAATTCATCAATAAGACTTACTTTCTTCACTCCTGTCGAATCCTTGTCTGACTTTATCTTCATCTCGACATTGTTGGATACATCGAAGCTCACAGATCCGGTTTTACCACGTGAAGGAACGCCGTACAATGAATTGCTGTAAGGAGAATACTCCACTACAGACACATTACCATCTTCGTCAGTCTTGACATAAGTTTTCCAGAAACCGTATCTCTCAGCTCCAAAGTCAGGAGCGTAACTGAATGTTACAGAAGGCGTGAAGACGTGACGTATCATCTCAATCTTATCGCCGAATACAGCTTTAGAAGGTTTATAGAAACCATACAAAGTAGTATTCGCAGCCAAACTTAGATTATAGTTGTAAACTCGGTTGAAACCATATATGGTATCATTTACAACCCTCTGAGTCATCTCGTCCCAGCTTTGCTCAACTCTGTTAGTATACCACCTTTCAGTGTAATTGAACGAAGGTGTGATGTTGATGCAATTGAAAAGACTGAATGAAGCACTGATAGGTATATAATGCTTCATACCGTTTCTCCAGTCTTTGATAAGGCTCGAATGAAACAGTTTATCTTCCTTTGTCGATATGCTGTTGCTCAGATATCCGGTATAGCTCAACGATATTTTCTCGTACCACTTTTCCTTGCCGGCACGTATTTTTCTCTTGAAAGGATATACACGGCTCAAGCTGATGCTGAGGTCAGGCAATGTGAGTGCCAATGTTGAGTCCCTCATATTCTGAGATATATTGGCACTACTAGAAATGGACAAACCAATTCTAGGGAATGTGTAAGAATAGCTCACACTCGAAGTTCGTGTACTCTGCGAATAAGACGTTGGATCGTACAAGCTTGAAAGGTTGTTCTTTTCATAGCTTGTGGTTGCGAAGTTCACACTTGCCGAAAACGAACTGTTGGGATTGGCCAACGCGTCCTGTCTGTGTGTCCACTGCACTTTGAAGTTTTTCTCCACGCTGTAGTCAGGCATGTTCTTTTCGCCGGTCTTTGTGACCTGATAATTGAAATAGAAATTACCCGAATACTTATATCGTTTCTTGTATGTTGTCTGCGCAGAAATACCCCATGAACCTTTTGTATATATTTCTCCAGTCAACTTAAGATCGACATTGTCATTGATAGCAAAGTAATAACCTCCGTCACGCAAATAAAATCCTCGAGTATACTCATCTCCGTATGTCGGCATGATGAAACCGGAAGAATACTTGCTTGTGAATGGGAAATATGCAAAAGGAACTGCAAGCGGCAACGGAACATCCTCAACAACCAACCATGCTGGACCGGCAAAAACATTCTTTCCGGTATGCACCTTGGCACGGCTCAATGCTATATAGAAATGCGGATGCTTTGCATCGCAAGTCGTATAAGTTCCATGCTTCAGATAAAGTTCGTCGCCTTCTCCTTTCTTGGCGTCATTGCTGACTAGAAATCCGCCTTCCTGCTCGGTTGTGACATTTGTTATGAAACCTTTTTTCGATTTGAAATTGTAACTCATCGTTTCAGATTCATACATTTCAGAACCTTCCTTGTAGACAGGCTTACCCACCAACGTGCCGGTAGAGTCCGGCAAACCAACAGCATGTACAATTGAGCTGTCGAGACTCATGGTCATCTTTTCTGCCGTAAGTTCGATGTTCTGGTAGTTCACCTTTCCATCACCATAAAGGAATGCATAAGAATCGCCGGCCATGAACACAACAGAGTCCTTGGCTTCATAGCTGACAGGGTCGTCAAGAGCATTCTTTTTAGATTTACGTATTGAATCTTGCACCTGAGCGATAGAGTCGTTCCACTGCACCGCTTTTGGATTGCCTATACCGTGCTGCTGATCAAAAGCGCCCTTGATAGAATCCAGCTTGGCAAGTTTCATTGAATCGGACAAAGAGTCGCGTACTGATAAAGAACTGTCAATACGCAAATTCGTTGACACAGAATCGGAATCGGACAATAAAGCACTGATCCCACGGCCGGAAACACCCGTATATCCGGCCACGGAGCTCTGCGCCACCAAAGCGACGGCGACCAGTATCAACGCAAGTATATAAAATCTGAGTTTCAAATCAAAAAAACAATGATGTGACAATACTTATCGGGATGCAAAATTACATATTATCGCACAAATATTTAAGCATGTAATGCATTTTAACCGATTTTTTATAAATCATCAGCAGTTAAAGAAACATATCGCACCATTTCTTGAACCTTTCAGCACCTTCCTCTCCAAATTTTGCAACGCTCTTAAGAGCCTTGTCCACAGACTTTTCCTTGTCAAGATGTGTTTTAGAAAAGAATTTATCGGCAAAACATACAATCTGCTCTTCCATGGATACAGGCATGAGATCGCGATGTGGGACAGGCAGATTATTCTTTAAGATATAGTCAAGCGACAATCCTGCACCGGTATGCCGCTCACACACAAGGGCATGGAGGGGAAAGCCTTCAGAGGCAACAATCTCAGAACCTTTAGTACCGTGGCAGATGTAAGGATAAGCTCCAAAACAGAATATATCCGGTGCATCACACATAAATATGCCGATGTCGTGAAGCATGGCGGCTTCTTCAACAAAACGCTTGTCGGCATTGAGTTCCGGATGGCGTGCAACAATTTCCAGCGCCTTGTCGGCCACTGCGCGACTGTGCACTTCCAGTATCTCTTTCAATCTGCTTCCTTCCGTATAATATTTATCAATTATAGCCTGATAGTCCATGTTTGTCCTATAATAATTATTACAGCATAGTAATGCAACACAAAACACAATACGCAAAGAACTGGCGTATTTGGATGTAATTGTTAACTTTGCATGCAAAATTAGTAAAATATGGCATATTTAATAGACTTGAACGGTATTAAAGCCGTAATGAATTACGAGTTTCTGGGAATATATCTAAAAGATCCTGTTTTTTTCTGCATCAAAGTTGCAATCATCATTCTTTTCGTAAAGTTCCTTCTGTGGCTCAGCAATATGATAAGCAGAAGAGCACTCAAGAGAAAGAACAGCAAATTCTATGACGAGACGAGTGCAAAATTCATCATGCGCATAGTCACAACTGTCGTTTACATACTTGGAGTTGCATCAATCCTTTCCCTGATTCCAGCTCTTGAAAAGATTGGAACGTCTATCCTTGCCAGTGCCGGAATCCTTGCAATGGCTGTAGGTCTTGCATCTCAAGAAGCACTTTCCAACATTGTTGGAGGAATATTCATCATATTTGCAAAACCGTTCAGAATCGGAGATTTCATTGAAGTAGACGGTGCAGAAAGCGGAACTGTAAGCGAAATCACACTCAGACACACGGTCATAAGAAATGCTGAAAACAGAACGATCATCATACCGAACAGCAAAATCAGCAGCAGTACAATAATCAACAGTACCGTAGGCGAACCTGCTACATGTGCTTTTGTCGAAGTAGGTGTTTCCTATAATGAAGATCTCAACAAATGCATCAGCGTGATGCGCGACGAGGTTGAGAAACATCCTATGCTTATCGACCACAGAACAGAAGAGGAAAAAGCGAAGAATACCGAAAAAGTTATAATAAGAATCACCAACCTGGGAGATTCAGCCATAACGATGAGAGCCTATGCTTGGGCAAACACACCCGGCAATGCATTTACGATGAAATGCGATCTTCTGAAGTCAATTAAGGAAAGATTCGACAAGGAGAATATTGAAATACCATATCCGTATTTCAATCAGATTGTAAAGAACGCGTAAGCTTATCAACGTATAATCAAGGCCCGCCGAACGCATTTCAAGATTATGCATCCGGCGGGCCTTAACTATAATTGCACCGAGGGTTCACGCTATAAAGAAAACTTCCGGTTCGCGTCTTTCGGCACACATTGCATGAAGCTTTGCAGTGAAAGGAGTATCGAACACTCTTGCGCCGCAAGGACACATTTTCACACAAGCACAACACTTTATGCATAGGTCAACATCTGTAACCGGTTTGGTGTAATCTATAACTGTAATGGCCTTTGTCGGGCACACATCGACACACTCGCCGCAACCGGAACAATTATCAGTGCTCACCGGAGCGACTTTCATACTAGGCCCCAGAGGCTTATATGGATAATTGCCAGGAACCTGCAACAAGCCAAGCTTTTCCAGCGAACCAGCTTCCAAACCGTCAAGCATAGCCTTTACACGACGGCCGAAGTCACGTGCCTTCATCAAATCAGAATCGTCTGGTCGTCCCTCTGCCACCGGCATGCCTGGACGACTGTAACTGTGCTCACCGATAAAAGATGCGGCTGCAACAACCTTGAATCCCATACGCTCTGCTTCGTCACGAAGTTCTATCAAAGCATCGTCATAATGTCTGTTGCCGTAAACTGCAACAACGACGGCCACGCTGTTTTCAGGTCTCAGGCGACTGAAACGCTTCAAAGCCTCAACAGGAACACGTCCGGCATAAACAGGAGATGCTATTACACAAACCGAATTCTTAATATTCAACGGAGATGTACCGTCATCAGTTGTCAGATCTATTTCTTGTCTGGCATCCATGCCGATACCCTCGCATATCGCTCTCGCCACCTTCTGCGAGGTGTGCGTAGGCGAAAAATATACAAGATGATTACGCTCTATTACCATAAATGCAAATAATTAAAAATATACGTCAAACATCATACATAAAACTGCCGTTGCATCATTTTATGACGCATCCGCGCACAGTCTTTCCTTTAGGAAAATCAGAACCGAAATAAAATCCAGGTTCAGGCGGCTGATTGTAGGCAACATTCTGTGTTGCAATGCTTATGCGGTAAGGTATATCTTCCATAAATGTATGGAAACGGTAGTCAGTAGGAATCGTAGTTGTGTAGACACGTAGTTCACGGCTATCGCGTGTCCTGACAACAACTTCTTCACGCCAGTCTCCAACAATGTCGCCCGACAGACAAGGGTTGGACTTTGTTCCGTTGTTGAACGAAATCTCACTGCCGAAATCAGCCATCACATCAGACTTATGCGTTTTCCAGTTGTACTTAGAAACTTTTCCGCCATCGAGAAGCTCACGCAACAAATCGCCATCCCACCACACGGCACTGTTCACTGAGACTTTTGCATCAGAAGCTATACACTCACCTTTTACGTTGCGTATCCCTCCCGACGCGCTCGACCACATCTCCAAGCCGTAATTCTCCGGGTCAATATCAGCCGCCATTCCACGGCCTACGTCCATTCTTGAAGGAAGCTGGAAGATGACTTTTCCTGTGGCGGCATCTCTGAAATCAGAACCGTCGCGCTTGTTCTCGTGTACATCCCAAATCTGCAGACGCTCACTGTCTGGATAGAATGCCATCTGATGCAAGGCATCGCCATGTCCCATACCAGTGTTGTAAAGACCCGTGCCGTCATTGTCCACACACATAGAACCGAATGTTATCTCATCGCAGCCGTCGCCATCAACATCGCCTACACGTAGATTATGATTTCCCTGGCCTGCATACCTGCGCCATTGTTCCTCATCGGTATCGAAGACCCATTTCTTTTTCAATTCCTTACCGTCCCAATCCCAAGCAGCGAGTACTGTACGCGTATAATATCCACGGCACATTACTACGCTCGGACGTTTGCCGTCAAGATATGCAACACAAGCCAAGAAACGATCGCATCGATTGCCGTAGCCATCGCCCCAAGCTTCTATACGTCCGCGAGGAGGTACATAATCAACCGTACACATGGCTTTGCCGCTTTCACCGTTGAAAACAGTAAGATATTCCGGTCCTTCAAGTATGCGTCCTGTCATCTTGCGCCCGCCTTTCCTGCCACGCCCTTCAGTTTGGCCCAATATGCGGTAATCGGCATCTGCATCACCTATTACTTTACCGGCACCATCTCGTGTTCCGTCAGCCGTCTTCATAACGATTTCCGAGCGCCCGTCTCCATCAAGGTCGTAAACCATAAATTGAGTGTAATGAGCACCAGCACGGATATTCGGTCCCAAATCGATACGCCACAATTTGCGTCCGTCAAGACGATAGCAATCAAACAGGACATTTCCGGTATATCCGTCGTGGGAATTGTCATGTGAATTTGAAGGATCCCACTTCAATATTATTTCATACTCTCCATCGCCGTCAACATCTCCCACACTGGCATCATTAGCTGAATAAGTGTAACGTGCACCGTCAGGAGAAACGCCTGGTTCAGGTACATCCAGAGGGATACTTATGTAGCCGTTACCTGAATTGGACTGCATTTTAAACGAGGCACCATCCTCCCGGTGCTCTCCGGCGCTGTCGGCAATCCGTACTTCATATACACCATCACCTTCAGAGGCACCACACTTGAAAAATGTTGCATCCTTTATAGGCACGGCATTAAGTTTCTTGCCGTTGCAATATACATTAAATGCAATGTCTGAAGGATCTGAAGACTTGTATCTCCATGACACGCACACACTATCATTTTCGGCACCGCAACGCACGGCAACCACTCCTCTACCCAACTTCTCCATCGTAATTCCAGAGTATCTCGGTTGGGCATACGTTGTTCCGGCAAGGAATGCTGAAACAGCCAAAACAAAAATAGATTTCATATACATAGTATTTCTATCAAGACCAAAGGTATCAATTTAAATGCATACCATCTTTAAGGAATGCATTAAAATATAAAAAAGCAGAATCCAGCATGTGCATATAAAACTGCACGGCAACCAGATTCTGCCATATTTTTCATTATCAAGTATAAAATTCAAGAACCATATATCCTTGAACCTTCAATTACGGACTAAATGATACAGCTATTAAAAGTCTTTTTCAAACAATCCCATAGGACGCAAAGCCGAATAAGTGCTGTACATAGAATAATGTGCTGTGAAATAATTCAAAGGAAGCTCTGATGCCGAAGCATATCCCAGACCTGCAAGAGAATCCCTATGGTTTGCATACATATTGTCCTTGAGCTCAGAGAGTGTATGCTTGTTCAGAACAGCTTTATATTCATCTCTTGCCAAGGAATCGCAAATTGCTATAGCCATCCATGTTGAAGAATAGTCAACTTCAGCATGTTTTGTAAAACGTGACTTATATCCTGTAATTCCAAGACTGTCGAAACTCTCAACGATTAGATCGTAAAATACAGTATCGTTCAAGTCTGAGAATTTCAAAGAATCACAATTTGACACATACGAACATGTAGCCGAGGCCTTGCTGTCATCGCCCATGCACGAAACAAATGTAATGCAAGCCATAAAAAGCAATGCACCACCAATAAAGATTTTTTTCATTGTCTGTAAGGATTAAATAACTTATTGAACTTTAGTCCGCAAAAATATTACAAAAAAGATGCACAGCAAACTTTTGGACTATAAAAAATAATACAAAAGAACATTTTAGATACATAAAAGAGCACGGAGCATACATTTTTACATTTTACGAGGGCTCGAGGCTTTTATTCCGAGGGCTCACGATTCAAACCGCAGGCGCTCGCAAATTCGTTCACGAGCCTCAGGAAAAACATAAGCACTTCGCAAGAAAACAAAAAAAGCTGCACACTCATCATAAGTGTACAGCCATTATATGAATAAACAACAGTCTGCTACCGGAAACAACGAAAGATTTCAGTTCCGTGCAGCCGAGAATATTACCTTATCAATATGTTCTGTAAAGAAGCCATGCATCTGGATATGTTGAACGCAGATTGTCGCGAGAAGAAACTGCTTCGCTCTTGTCATCGCTGGAGAATGCTACGACACGGTACATACCTGTATCTGGATTCTGCGCAACCTGTGCACTATAACCCTGATTTACAAGTGTATTGCGGAGATTATTTGCATTGTCGACGCTCTTGAAAGAACCGCAGACAACATTATATGCCTTCAAAACACCACCATTCATTACATTAAGACGCTCAGAACGAACATTAGTTTCTTCTGCCGGAGTCTCAACCGGAGTTACAACCGGAGTTACAGCTACAGGTTCTGTAGTCTGCTGAGCTTCCAATTCCTGAGCCTTTGCCTTCTCATAAGCCTTCTTGTAATCACTTTCCTGAGTCTTGCACGATACGAACATCAATCCTGCGACAAGCGACAAAACCAAAAAGAAATTTTTCTTCATAATTTAAAGTTATTTTGAATTAAATTGTTCATTATACCTTTCTTCAAACAACGCTTACCCTATACGGATTTCATAAAAAGACGTTTCAACGGGCGAATATACGCCAAAAATATGTCAAAATGCAGAAACTGCCTCAAAATTATGCAATAATGATTCAGAATGCCACAAATATTAGAACAATATGCTTGTCTCAAGCGTTAAAACTAACAGACGAGGACATTCAGACAGCGAGCTGACGCATTGCAGAATACTCCACATCATGCAACTTCCGAACAAAAGGAAAAACAGACAACGGAAAAACGCAAAAAAAAGTTAATGGAATATCAAACTTATGATTTACGAATAAATAATTCTATATTTGAATAATAAAGCATGGCGGCAATGAAGCTTTAATGCCCCAAAGCCCCAAGAGAGAGTTATAAAAGTAATAATGGACATCTAAAAATCAAAGAACATGAAGAACAATTGGGCAATTTTAGCTGCATTCTTAGGCGGAGCAGCTGCGGGAGCAATGTTGGGACTGCTTTTCGCACCGGAAAAAGGTGAAGATCAGAGAAAGAAGATAATGGATGCGCTTGCAAAAAAAGGTATCAGACTGAGCAAGGAAGATTTCAACAGACTGGTAAATGAAATCACAAGCGAAATCAAATCTATAGGAAAAAAGAAAGAGGCAGATCCACAAGAGGATTTTGATGTAGAATAAAATAAGCGAACATGAGATTTTGCGAAGAGGACAGCGACCTGAATAAAACGATCGATGACGGCAAAAGGCTGGTCAGAATAATGCGCCGGTATCTTAAGCTGGAAGCAATAGACTGGATTACAGTTGTATTAAGCATATTCATCGTCACAAGCACCATTATAATATTGGGCGTAAACGTGATATTCTATATATGCATGGGACTGGCAAACTGCCTGACTGAGATCACAGGTGACATAGCCCTCAGCTATTTCATAATTGCCTTGGCACTGGCTCTTATAGCTACCATAATATATCTGTTCAGGCGCAGACTGATAACTCAGCCGATTCTGAGAATATTGGTAAAGAACATGCTCGAAAAGAAAAAAGAAGTACAAACTGCAGCCGAGCAGAAAAACAGTCATGAGGAGGTAAGGAAATGAGCGGCAGAATAACATCCATAGAACAACTCAGGGAAGAGAAAAGCCATCTTCTGGATGAAGCGCGAAACATCACGGAAAGAATACAGAAACGCACTTATGCTAAATTTGCACCGGCCTCTGACAGCTACTTCAATTCTGGACAGAAATTCATAAGATTCATCGGATATGGAATAACGGCATACAAGACTGCCATGATGATAAAAAAATTCGTCAGCACCATATCCAGTTTCAGAAGAAAGTAGAACCTAAACAAAGGAAGCTGACAAGAACAATCGAAAAGCCCAAGGCCACCCGATTAAGGATGCAGCCGGCCATGATAAGAAAGACATGGCCGGCTGCATTGTTGTGCATGATATACACAAAAGTAAACGGACATTGAGAACAAAAACACAAAAGCGCAAGATAAAAAGCACAAAAAAACTTCTTGACAGCTATTTGTAAACAAAAGTGTACTAACTTTGCAAAAATTAAGACATGCCGTGCAAAAGCATCGCATGACAAATCAACACAAATGCCGCGCGGCAGAAAGTAAAAGAAATGGAGCAGCAATATTCTTCAGAGCTATTTGAAAAAGCAGTGGACGAATTCACCAAACTTCCAGGTATTGGACGCAAAACTGCTACAAGACTTGTCCTTCACATGCTCAGACTTGATACAGGCGCAGTGGACAACTTCGGCCAATCCATTACCAACCTGAGGCATAATGTGAAATACTGCAAGATATGCCACAACATTTCAGACACTGATGTATGCTCAATCTGCGCAAACACGTCGCGCGACAAATCAACGATATGCGTTGTGGAAAACATACAAGACGTAATGGCCATTGAGTCCACAACGCTTTATCACGGACTGTACCACGTACTCGGAGGAGTCATTTCACCGATGGACGGAATAGGCCCGAACGATCTTGAAATAGAAAGCCTCATCGACAGAATTGCTGAAAACGATGTCAACGAAGTAATCTTCGCCCTCAGTTCAACAATGGAAGGCGACACTACCAATTTCTTCATATCAAGAAAGCTCGCCGCATTCAAGGATTTGAAGGTGAGCATATTGGCAAGAGGCATGTCCATCAACGACGAACTGCAATACACGGACGAAGTGACCCTTGGACGCTCAATAATCAACAGAGTACCGTTCAGCACAAAATATTGAAAATTATATAGAAGACAATGGAAAAACAGATAAGTATATTGCTCAAGCATTTAAAGACCGAACTGATCAGTCTCTGGATTCTTCAGATTCTCCTGTTTGCAGCCGGGGAGACAAACATTCTGCCAAACGGCGTATATGCTGGTGATGCACAAACAGAATATGCACTCAACTGCACAGGAGTACTGCTCATGCTGATTGTCGTTCCGCTGGCATTAAGACTGTTCAACCTCAACACAACAAGAGGCATAAAACGCATGAACCTTGACGAAGCTATCACAGAATACCACAAGTGGAGCATTGTAAGGATTGTACTGCTTGCTATTTCAAATTTTGCAAACACTGTGTTCTATTATTTCACCCTAAACACAGCAAACCTGCTCTGCATTTTCATCGGACTGGTGGCATTGTTCATGTGCTGGCCAACATACAACAAGATCAAAGATTACCTAGAACTCACAAACAAACAGAACGAACAATGAAATTGTCGATAATCATTGTAAACTACAACGTAAAATACTACCTTGAGCAGTGTCTTAGTGCTGTAGCAAAAGCTTCATGCGCAACAAGGCACGAGGTTGAAGTTTTCGTTGTCGACAACAACAGTACCGACGGTTCCGTTGAATACATTAAAAAACGTTTCCCCGAAACAATCATAATTGCAAACAAAGAGAATGTCGGCTTCGCAAAGGCCAACAACCAGGCCATAGAGCAATCAAAGGGTGAATTCATCATGCTCCTGAATCCTGACACTATCATAGGGGAAGAATCGCTCAACAAATGCATATCATTCCTCGACAGCCACAAAGACGCAGGTGCGCTAGGAGTAAAAATGCTGAAAAGCAACGGCACTTTTGCACTGGAATCACGCAGAGGAATCCCTACCCCATTCACATCGTTCTGCAAAATGACAGGACTTTGCAATCTGTTTCCGCAAAGCAGGATTTTTGGAAGATACTACATGCAGTATCTGAACAAAGAAGAGGCCAACCGTATTGAAATAATCTCCGGAGCCTGTATGATCATAAGGCGCAAAGCCATGGAGATAAGCGGAACCCTCGACGAAACATTCTTCATGTATGGAGAAGACATAGACATGTCATACAGACTTCTAAAAACCGGATACAACAACTATTATGTTCCGGTACCAATCCTGCATTATAAAGGCGAAAGTACAGAAAAAAGCTCATATCGCTACGTATACGTATTCTACAAGGCCATGCTGATTTTCTTCAGAAAACACTACGGCCATTACAGTATATTGCTGTCTCTACCAATCAAATCAGCTATCTGCTTCAAAGCTGTGTGTACCTATATTCTTGAACAGATGAAAAAAACAAAGGACATATCGAGCGGACGTGAAACGGCGCTTAAAAAAAGTTACCTTTTTATAGGTACAGACAACAGCCTGCCTATAATGGAAGACATAGCAAAGAGAAACAGACTAAAATTCTCATCGGCCAAAATTTCGGAAGAATTGTTCAAAAAAGGACATTCAGCAATTACAGCTTCAAACAAATACGATTATATAGTGTACGACACCGATGTCTTCAGATATGAAGATATTCTTTCTTTCTTTGAAAAAAATGAAGATCATCATGCTAAAATGGGAACGTTCACAACAAAAAACAATTGCATAATCACCGATGCTGTAATAATACAATAGGCAAAACGCAATTCTAAGCTGAAAAAAAGTGCAAAGATTCAAGCCCACTTAAACACTGAAAAATCAACAACTTACAACATAAATAAGCCACAAGACGCAATAAATCAGAAAAAATATTCTAAAAAAAGTGCTCAAATATTTTGCAGATATAGAAAAATGCCCTACCTTTGCACTCGCAAATCAGAAATGAGGGCACAACAAAAACAAAAAGGTGCGTTAGTTCAGCTGGTTAGAATACATGCCTGTCACGCATGGGGTCACGGGTTCGAGTCCCGTACGCACCGCTGAAAAGTCCGACTTTCGAGAAGCAAAACAATAAAACATATTAAACTGGTGCGTTAGTTCAGCTGGTTAGAATACATGCCTGTCACGCATGGGGTCACGGGTTCGAGTCCCGTACGCACCGCAAGAAATCCTGAAGCAAATGCTTCGGGATTTTTGTTTTATAGACATGCAGAGGTTTACAACCGCAACAAATCGCATAAAATAAGAACAAGCTATAAAACATGTAAAATCAGCCACATTTTATTTCATAAATACATACATTTGCATAGAAATAAAATTTTCATTGATTGTATCTTCTAAAGGTTCTACACATGAAAACACGCAACCTCGTATTATCGTCTGCAGTATGCCTGCTATTCTTTTCAAGCTGCTTCACAAGCCAGAAAGCCAGCAAATTCAATTCAAGTGATATAACTCTTGGAATGGACAAAACGGAATTTATCAAGAATTACGGCGAACCATTCAACAAAGATGCATCTTTGACCAATGACGGCAAAAGCGAGGAAACGCTTTTCTACAAAGAAGAACTGTACAATGGAACATGGTATATTGTTACCACTGCTTTCACATTCGTTGATGGTAAATTGACAAAACAAAAGGTGGAAAAAGAAGAAAGAGTATTCAATGAAAATGATTCGAGAAAATGAAAACAATTCCCGGAAAACGTATCATAAATATTCTGCTGGGAATCACATTTCCACTTATCACTTTTGCACAGATCAGAGGCAAAATAACAGGTTCAGACCAACAGACAATATAAGGAGCAACAATCAGACTCTACATATATAGACGCTACGGTTTCTGCGTCAGACGGAACATTCGAATTTTCCCAAACAGAGGACAAATACATACTCATAGTCCAACACCTTCCTTATGAAACAGAAATTTTAAACGGCCGAGGACAAGACTGCGGCTCTATACAACTTAGAAAAAAGGCATACAACATTGACGAAATCGTAGTTAAAGGCGAAAGACCATTAGTCAGAATAGAAAACGGCCGTCTATGCTACGACCTGTCTGTTCTTTCCCAAAAACAGGCGGTAAGCAATACTTACGAAGCTATAGGCCGATTGCCAGGCATACAGGACAACGATGGAGCTCTATCGCCTGCCGGAGCCGAGAATCTGACCATCGTCATGAACGGCAAACCAACGACGATGACTACAGAACAACTCGAGACTCTGCTGCGCAATACCCCAATAGACCGCGTGGAAAAAGCGGAAATCATATACAGTGCACCACCGGAAATGCATGTACGCGGTGCTGTAATAAATGTAGTGATGAAGCGTTCAAACGATTATTCCCTGCAAGGAGAAGTGGGAGCACATTACAAGAACCAATATTTCAACGATGGAGGAGCAAATGCAAATCTCAGATTTTCTACTCCGAAGTTAGCTATTGACCTCATGTATAGTGCCGACAATGTCAAGACTATGGAATATACTGATTTGTATTCCAAGCATACATTGTCGGGAAATATTTACAACATTTCTCAGAATGAACAATTGAGAGCAAAATATTGGAGTCACAATGTCAGAACTGCTTTTGAATACAACTTCAACGAAAAGAATCATCTGGACATAGCATATACCGGAAGTTATGCCACCTAACTAGCACACCTACACAAGGTCCGTAACTATGAACATTTCTTATCAATTTGGCGGCTATAAGAAAAAAGAATCCAAGAAAGTAGATACATCCAGATTCGGATTATAAAACCAAACAATAAGAGGCTACATATACCTTTTGGTATATACAGCCTCTTTCTTTACCATAGAGCATAACTGCACAACGATTTCAAACAGGCACAACAGCACGCATCAAAGATATTGGTATAGATATCAGTAAAACATATACAAAGAGCTTGTGATTAAACCTATACATTTGTACTTACAAAAGATTTACAAATTATAAAAACACATTCAATATGAAAAAGCTGATATCGGCACTGGTTGCCATTTTTACAATTACATCAATACAGGCAAAAACACTCATAGTTTATTACAGCTACACCAACAATGTACACAGAATAGTCAGTGATCTGAAAACACAAATAGACGCTGATATAATACGCGTAGAACCAGCAGAAGAAGGCCTTGACTACGCAGCAAACAACTATGCGCTTGGAAGTGCTCTAATCGATGCTATACGCAAAGCCCCCAATAATCCAGAATCATATCCGGATATCAAAACAACAATAAGCAATCTTGATGAATACGACACCATCATCATCGGCGCACCATTATGGTGGAGCAACATGGCAGCGCCACTGCAGACATTCCTCTTCACATACGGACCACAGATGGCAAATAAAAACATCGGACTCATTGTTTCAAGTGCGAGCAGTGGTATAAGCGGTGTTGAGGCTGATGCAAAACGCCTAGTTCCTAAAGGCAAATTCATGGCACCAAGCCTTTGGATCCGTTCTTCTCAGACATCAAACTGCCACAAAATGATATCTGAATGGCTGGAAGAAATAAACTACAATGTCACAACAAGCATAAGCAATACGGACGACATAAATGCAGACATAGAATATATTGCCGGACAAATACATGTTGATGACAGATTTAAACATGTTTCCCTTTTCAATATAAACGGCAATAAAATACTGCAGACCACAGACAAGAAAATAGACACCAGCAATATCCCATCTGGTGTCTATGTTGCAAAACTATCTAACGGCAATAATTCCACACAACACAAACTGCACATAAAGAATTAAAATCCGTCTGACTGAACCGAATTTGCACAAAACCATATTTAAGACTATTTTTGCCAAAGACAAAAACTTGGACATAGCATAAATAATAGCCTAAAATGGAAAAACACAGAAAAATAAAAATGTTGTTCATCATAGTATCATCCGCCATCGTGATGGCAGGCGTTGGAACATATATGTTTCTGAAACAGCCGTCTTTCGGAAAACTGCCAGAAGGCAAACGTCTGGAAAGAATTGAACGCTCACCGAATTACAGAAAAGGAGTGTTTTGGAACCAGATTGCGACACCTATGATGACCGGAGAAAAGAACCGATGGCAGGTCATGTGGGATTTCATTTTCGGCGACAGGAAAAATCTGCGTCCGCAAGACTCCATCCCGGTGATACACACAGACCTCAAGCGACTTCCCAAAGAACAGAATCTCATGGTTTGGTTCGGACATTCCTCATACATGATTCAAATTGACGGAAAAAGAATCCTTGTGGATCCTGTATTCTGCAAAGCATCTCCGGTTTCATTTATCAACAAGCCGTTTTCTGGTACAGACATATACCGTCCTGAAGACATGCCTGAGATAGATTTGCTAATAATCACACACGACCACTGGGATCATCTCGATTACGAAACAGTAACAGCCCTGCAAGAAAAAGTAGCGAAAGTTGTGTGTCCGCTTGGCATTGGAGAGGACTTTGAATATTGGGGATATGACAGCGACAAATTGATCGAGCTCGACTGGTCTGAACATACAATATTAGACAATATTGACGTACATTGCCTTCCTGCACGCCATTTCTCGGGGCGCGGACTGGCATCAAACAAAACATTATGGGCCTCATATATGATTGAATCGCCCTCAACAACCATTTTTATAGGCGGTGACGGTGGCTACGGCCCGCATTTCAAGGAAATAGGAGAAAGTTTCACAAACATAGATTGGGCAATTCTTGAGAATGGTCAATACAACAATGACTGGAAATACATACACACCATGCCATCACAACTTGAGCAAGTGGCAAAGGATCTAAAAGCAGAAAATGTCGTCACTGTGCATCATTCTAAGTATGCACTTTCAAATCACCCGTGGAACGAGCCGATAAAAACAGCAGAGGCGCTGAAGGGAAAAGGACTTACAAACGTTGCAATTCCGAAAATAGGTGAAGTCTTACAACTTAAAGGTTCCACCCAAAACAAACAAGAACAAAACGATTCTATAAACAACACAGAAGCCAAAGAAGCACCTCAAACAAAGAAATAAAATACGACATAAAAAGTTTTGCAAAAGTTTGTCCACATTAAACCTTACAACATGTGACAAACACTATCTTTGTACCCAAAACATATAAGACAAAGATACGATGTTCATGACAGCAACTAATATACTCATCATATACTTCATACTGATAACAGCAGTCACATTCACCGTTTTCGGTATAGATAAATTGAAAGCCAAGAAATCATGGTGGCGTATACCAGAATCTACATTGTTCATTCTGGCAATAATAGGTGGATCTATCGGCGCTTTGTTTGGCATGCATATTTTTCATCACAAGACTCTTCACAAGAAATTCACTATTGGCATACCGGCCATATTAGTATTGCAGATAATCCTGGCATCATGGATTATCTTAAGGCTCAAGACGAGCAACATTATATGATTCCCTCACCCTATCTTTACACACATAGATCCTATAGGGTACATCCTTGCATTGCCTGACCGAAAAAACAGTTTTCGTTTGCCTCTGCATCCGACTTTCGCTATCTTTGCAGACAACCGATCCATACAAATAAGAATCATTTTCAAAAATCCCCAATAAATGAGCGAACAGCCGACAAAAACAGAAGGACAAGAAGAAGCCACATACGACCACATAATCAAGTATACAGGCCTATTTGGAGGTGTACAGGGATTGACCATGCTTGTCGGCATAATAAGAAACAAATTGACAGCAACGCTGCTTGGTCCTTCTGGTTTGGCCCTGATAAATATATACAACAACGTTCTCAAGCTTCTTAACAATTCAACAAATTTCGGAATATCGTTCAGCGCCGTCAGAAATGTGTCAGAACTATTTGATGAAGGAGACACGAAGAAAATATCCAATTTCGTAGACACAGTCAGAACCTGGAGTCTAATGACGGCTGTATTCGGAATGATTATCTGCTGCGCCATTTCACCATTACTGAGCCAGTGGACATTCAAAAACTATGAATACACAGCTATATTCTGCGCCATATCTCCTATAGTTGCCATGATGAGCATTACAGGTGGCGAAATTGCAATTCTGAAAGGATTGAGACAGCTTAAACGCGTAGCTCTTATATCTGTGTTCGGTGCAATATCTACTCTAACACTCAGCACCCCCTTATACATCTGGATGGGAATAAAGGGCATAGTACCAGCTTTGCTCTTAAGCAATCTTGCAGTGACATGCATACACCTGCACTATTCCACAAAAACATATCCATGGCACGCCACATGGCGCTCAATGAACAATATAAAAAAAGGCGTACCGATGATAAAACTTGGTATCGCCTTTATAATAGCAGGCGTTTTCGGACAGGGCGCCGAATTGCTGATACGAATAGCCCTACTAGACCTTGGCGGACTCGAAGACGTGGGACTTTACAACAGCGGATATGTAATGGCAGTAACATACGCTTCAGTTGTATTTGTAGCCATCGAGGCAGATTATTTTCCCCGCCTCTCTGCTTCATGCTCCGACAAAACAAAAATGAACGTCACAATCAACCGACAGATTGAAGCTTGCGTACTCCTGATATCGCCTTTCCTTACAATTTTCGTAATGGCGATGCCTCTTATTGTGCAGATCCTATATACGGACAAATTCACACCCGCCATTCCCATGGCAACATGTGCGACGCTCTATATGTACTTCAAGTCGCTGACACTTCCGGCAGCCTATCTTCCGCTGGCCAATGGAGATTCTAAAATGTACCTGATAACAGAACTTATTTACGACGTCTTCATAGCTGCAGCCATACCATTAGGCTACAAGATGGCAGGCCTCACAGGCACCGGAATTGCACTTTCCGCAGGAGGACTTGTAGATCTGCTGGTCATTCATCTTACATACAGATGGAAATACGGATTCAGATTCAATCTTAAACCAATGTTCCTATACTCTACGCAACTCGCCTTGCTGGTTGGATGTATTGCGACATCTTTTACAGAAAATACAATGGCAAAATGGGTTACAGGAGGAATATGCATTTTAATCTCTGCCACCATATCGATGCGTACGCTCAATAAGGAGATGAACATTATCGGTAAAATAATGAACAAAATAAAAAAGAACAAGGATGATGCAGGCAAATAAGGTTTCAGTTCTCGTAGCAGTCTACAATGCAGAAAAGTATCTAAGCAAATGTCTGGACTCTCTGATATCACAGACATATAAAAACATTGAAATAATATGCATTGATGACTGCTCAAAAGACAGCTCAGCAAAGATTCTGAACAAGTATGCATCTTCAGACAACAGAATAAAGATTTTGACATTGGCTAAAAATTCCGGCCAGGCCAACGCCAGAAACGAGGGACTGAAAATAGCATCGGGCGAATACATCACCATGCTCGACAGCGATGACTGGTTTGCCGACGATTCCATCGAAAAAGCCGTTGAAGCCATAGAATCCGTCCCTGACGCAGATGCTTCCGCATTCAGGCTGATGCAATGCTATGAGGAAACCGGAAAAATTGTAGAATACGAAAACAAAACCGATAAAAAATGCATGAGCGGCTGGGAAGCATTCAGGCTCAGCCTAGACTGGAGCATGCATGGGCTGTATCTGGTCAGAACAGATATACACAAAAAATATCCGTTCGACAACTCTTGCCTGCTCTACAGCGACGACAACACCACAAGACTACACTACCTTCATTCACGCAAAGTAATCATGTCTGAGGGCAAGTATTTCTACAGAAAGCATGCAGAATCAATGACCAGTTCGTGCTCCATACGCCGTTTCGACATGCTTAGAGCCAACTACAGCATGATGCAGCAGCTTAAAAAGGAAGCAAAAGAAGGCAACCTGAAAGATGCCGACAAGATTCTCAACTTTTACGAGACTACAAGATGGCTGAATATTGTTGGCGCCTATTGGTATTACTTCAACAACAAACAGCATTTCACAAAAGAAGAAAAAAAGGAAATATACGATAAGATTTCATCTGCACTAAAAACAATTGAAGTGCGAAGAATAAAACCTTCACTGAAATTCAAAATGGGTTACTACCCATTTAAAAATTTCAAACTCTTTCTCTTATCTGAGAACATTTATTTCTTGCTTAAAAAGCTATTAGGCAGATAAAATACAAAACACAGAGTATAAAAGCAAAAATCCATCCAGAAAGACCAAAGCCATTCTGGATGGATTTTATTTTCAAAACATTTACTTCTATAATACGTGCAAGTATTGAAGCCGCATTCTGCTTCCATAAATGCCATATCAATATCCGTAAGTAACAATTACAGGATTTACGGCAGTACCGTAACTGCACATAACTACATTTCCGGCATTCATGCGATAATTGAATGTATAAGTCACCACATCATCAGAATCCATGCTGTTTTCAACAGTGACACTCTTCACAAGATTCTTTGTTCCGCGTCCCAACATACCTGAATAATACAAATATTCAAGACCGAAACATCCCAATGCACGGCTTGCCACCTCCGGCATAAGTCCGTTGTAGTTCAATTCGTTTGAATACTGGAACGTATATGTATAGAACTTGTTGCTTGCATCGGCACTAGGTATATACACTATGCTCGATATGTTACCGTCATTCCAGGTTATAACAGACGAAGCCCCCTTGGTGGTCTCTTCACCGAAACCGGAATTTTTATAGATGACATTCCACGATGTAAGATAGCCCATAGAATAGTTGTAAGAGTATGTTGTGTTTCCGCTTACAGCCTGACTGACCAAAGCATTCTGCAAGATTAAATCCACTGCATCGCCGTTCGTACGCACTGTAACATCCCTCGTACCATATTTCAGCTTATAATATATTTCCTTTCCTTCGTATTGACCAGAAATGCCTGTGGCCAGCCTAGAATAGGCCTCAATCATATTATCGTTTCTGTAATAAAAATCCCAATCGTATGAATCATCAAAGACACCAGAACGCGAAATACTCTTCACAGAACTGAAACCTGACGAATTCGGTGTATAGATATTTGAAGCCAATGTAGGAGAATCGCTGTCAGAACATGACGAAAACATCAAGACTGCAACCGACAACAATGGTGCATAGAAGATTTTTTTCATAACTTCAATTTTTAATTATACAAAAAAAGCGCAACTGAAATATTCAGTTACGCTCTAAGTTCTAATTTTGAGGTGCCTGGCGGATTCGAACCGCCGTACGCGGTTTTGCAGACCGCTGACTAAGCCACTCATCCAAGGCACCGTTGCTTTGTTTTTTGCGGTTGCAAAGGTAGGGCAAATTTATCAATGCACCAAATTTTATTCATATTTTTTTGCCTCACCGCAAGTTTTTAGAGCGTTTTTTCCATTTTTCGTGCCACAATTGCCTGCTAAAGGACATCCGTGACACCCCGACAAGCCTTTTTTACGACCTGTCAACATTCTATACAGCCTCAACCCTACCACAAAAGCAACAAGCAAGAGAACTGCATATACTGCCAAATCTTGTATCTCCATACTTTTTATTTGACAAATATATATGAATGAACGTCCAAATACTAAAGTCTTCAGTTAAAATTAGTGAACAGCCCACAAGCTTGAAACACAAAAGCAGACTCAAAATTGATTCAACGGCACAAAGCACGTAACTTTGTTAACGGTATACATAAAATGCATTCTATGAGCAAATCTATACAGCACACAGCAGAAGAGAAGGTTCGCCTATACATCGCAGAAAACAATCTTTATAATTTCGGACATGCAACAATAGCCACCGTCAGTGGCGGAGCAGACTCGATATGCCTTGCGTCAATGCTCAAGCGGTTGGGTATTGATTTTTTTGCCGTACACTGCAATTTTCACCTACGTGGTGAAGAGAGTATGCGCGATGAAAAATTTGTGGAAGACTTCTGCAAAAGGAACGATATAAAACTCTTCAAGACTGATTTTGAAACGGAAAAATATGCATCAGAAAAGCATATCAGCATAGAAATGGCTGCAAGAGAACTAAGATACGCCTATTTTGAAGAAATAAGAAAAAAGATGGGTGCAGAAAGTATATCAGTGGCCCACCACCGCGATGACAACGTAGAGACATTTCTGCTCAACGTGACGCGGGGCACCGGAATAAGAGGAGCAGGAAGTATAAAAGCAGTAAACAATAGAATTGTAAGGCCAATGCTCTGCCTGTCACGCGAAGAGATACTAGAATATCTGAAAGAAATAGGTGAAACATACGTGACCGACAGCACCAATCTTGAATGCGACTTCAGCAGAAACAAGATAAGACTGAAAGTTATTCCTCTTCTAAAGGAAATAAATCCTGCCGCACAAGCAAACATTGCGCAGACCATCGAAAATATGAATGAAGTGCTGAAGATTTACGACCAATATATGAAAGAGCATATTCAGCAATGCTGTACGGAAAAAGACGGCACATTCGTAATAAACAAGAAAAAGCTGTCCGCAACAGCCTCCCATACTTCTGTCCTTCATGAAATAATCTATCCGCTCGGATTTACACTCTCGCAGGAGAAGGACATCATAAAAAACATGGATGACAGGACTGGAGCCATTTTCAGTTCTTCAACGCACACATTGCTGTTGGACAGAGAATCCATCATTATCGAGCCATCCTCCACAGGAAACGAAGAAATTTTCGATATAGAAATATCAGACACACCAACCTCTGCATGCATCAAGCAGTGGGGACAGATGGACTTTGTCACCGTTCCCATAGGAGAAGTAGTGATCGAAAAAGACAGCAGTAAGGCTTTCTTTGACGCCGAAAAATTAGGAAGACATCTTACAATAAGATCTGTACGTACAGGAGATGCGTTCCAACCGTTCGGCATGAAAGGAAAGAAAAAACTTGTCAGCGACTACATGACAGATGTAAAAATGAACAGATTTGAAAAGGAACGACAGCAATTGCTGATTTCGGGCAACGACATCGCATGGGTTATCGGAAGAAGAAGTTCCGACAAATTCAGAATTGATGAAAATACAACTCACGCTGTAATCGTATCATTCAAAAAGGAATAATTTTTACGCATGGAGCAAGAATGAATCATCATTCGCCCGTCATACGTTTATACAGACACGTAAGGAGATTACCGTCATCGTCACGCAGATGCATGCCGTTGCCACGACAATAACGAAACATACGGCAATCACTGCATGCACCGTTCTGCTTCCACTCATCGTGTCTGAAAGCCTCAAAGCGGTTGTTCCACACATCCATAAATCTGTCCTTATATATGTTCCCCTGATCATATCGGGATCTGATGCTCAAACATCCGCTTATAGACCCGTCACAGCGTATGCTGGCAACACTGACACCGGCCTGACAGGAATAGAAATGGTCACGCACCTTGCCTTCATAGCCTCCCAGGAAGCCTTCGCATCCAAAAGAAGCACGTATTTTACCTTCCGAACGCACATCGTCTATAAAATCAAACAGCATCTTCAGCTCGTCACCAGACAACATGAGCTCATCATCTCCCTTGGCTCTGCCTGCAGGGAAAACAGCAAACAAACGCCATTCTTTCACTCCCAAACTGATCAAAAGCTTTTTCACTGATTCGAGCGTTCTTATATTGCGTCTGTTTACACAAGTCACAACATCACCCATCAAACCAGATGATGCAATCATGCCCACAGCTTCACAAGTTGCATCGAAACTATCGTTTCTCCCGCGCATCCAGCAATGATCATCCTTCAGTCCATCCAAACTTATCGTCACAGAACGTATACCGGAAGAAATCAAAGATGCAAGCCGGGATTTTGTCAGCATCAGACCGTTGCTCACCATCCCCCACGGAAAACCTCTTTCTGTAAACAAATATCCGCAATGCTCCAAGTCATCCCGCATGAGAGGTTCACCTCCTGACACAATAATAAATGTATCAGCAGGATCCTGCACAAGAGCTATCTCGTCCAGCACACTGATAAAATCCGCAACCGGCATATCCGGCGTAAGCGATGAAACCTTACAGTCGCTGCCACAATGCCGACAATGCATATTGCACCTCAATGTGCACTCCCAGAAAAGCTGTTTCAACGGATGCTGCTCAATAAGCAGATTCTGCTGGACACGTTCCAGTTCCAAAGCCAAACGCTGTCTCAGCGACAAAGACAAACCTCCCATAAATTACCTATATTAATTCTGATTACGGGGATACAACTACATCATTAAAATCAGGAAAAGAATCTTCACTTGTCCGTTCTGCGGATCAAGCTTTTTTGTCCTCGGACGAAGGAAGAACCGCGTTAAGAAGTACGCCTGCAATTGCGGCTACAGCCAAACCTGAAAGAGAGACAACTCCAAAAGAAATGCTATCGCCGGCCCCATACTTGATACCGATGGACAAAACCATAATAAGCGCGGCAACGATGACATTGCGCGACTGCGAAAAATCGACTTTTGCCTCTACAAGATTACGAATGCCCACAGCTGCTATCATACCATAAAGAATCAAAGAAACACCTCCTATTGTGGAAGCCGGCATCAAGCTTACAAGCATTGAAAATTTTGGACAAAACGCAAGAATTATGGCCAAGACAGCGGCTATACGGATAACCTTTGGGTCAAATACTTTTGTAAGATTGAGAACTCCTGTATTTTCACCATAGGTTGTATTTGCAGGAGCACCGAAGATGGAAGCGACAGAGGTTGCAATACCGTCGCCAAGCAGTGTACGGTGAAGTCCTGGATATGCAATGAAATTGCGTCCGACTGTAGATGAGATTGCGCACATGTCGCCGATATGTTCAACAATGGTAGCCAAAGCTATAGGCACTATTGCGATTACGGACGACAACATGAATGAATAATCAGGATTGTCAAATACAGCAAAAACTGTTCTGTCCCATGTAAACGGCAAACCTATCCACGAAGCTTCATGAAGGTGAGAAAAATCAATCTTACCCAACGATGCGGCCAATATATATGAACCTGCCACGCCGAGCAAAATCGGAACAATACGCAAAATGCCACGTCCCCATATATTTGCAACAACAACGATTCCCATTGCCGACAAAGCAATAGGCCAATCAGACATACAGCTAGAGATAGCTGATCCCGACAATGTAAGACCGATGGAAATTATGATAGGTCCTGTCACTACAGGAGGGAAGAAACGAAGAATGCGTCGGCTGCCGAACATTCTGATAAGTAATGACATGACGAAATAAAGCATTCCGGCAAAAAATATACCGATAGAAGCATAATCCAGTGAAAGCACATCTGAAAGTCCATGCTCTGCTCCCAGCGACTTAACTGTCATATAACCGCCGATAAAAGCAAATGACGAGCCCAGAAATGCCGGCACTTCCCATCGCGAAATAAAATGGAATATCAACGTACCGATACCGGCAAAAAGCAAAGTGGAAGAAACGGAAAGTCCGGTTATTGCCGGTACAAGAATGGTCGCCCCGAACATTGCAAAAAGATGCTGGAATCCCAAAAGCATCATCTTCGGCTTACCCAAAACCGATGCATCGTAGATACCAGCAGAATTAGATTTTAAATCAGTCATTACTGTAATGATTATGAAATTAATGTTATGCGGGACGCCACTTACGTTCCACTAATAATTCTATCCTATTCCTAAAAGTTCAATATCAAATATCAAAGTTGAATTTCCCGGAATATCACCTGCTGCACGTCGGCCATAACCAAGTTCCGAAGGTATTACTACATTCCATTTGTCACCTACGTGCATGTGTGTCAAAGCTATCTGCCACCCTTCGATTACATCCTTAAGCCTTATTGCCAATGGATAACCCTGCCTGTACGAGCTGTCGAAAAGTCTGCCTCCTACCAGCAAACCACGATAATGGACTGTCACAACACTATTAATGTCTGGTGACTTACCGCCATTTCCCTGCTCGATTATTTTGTATAAAACGCCACCAGGCAGTTCATTATATCCTTCTTCTGAAGCCTTTGCCTTAATGTATTCTTTGTTCTTGATAATATATTCTTCTTTTTTAGACATACTATTTACAAATATAAAATCTGAGAAATCAATCAATAAATATGACGCTGATCACGACTTGTCGCCATAAGCAAGATCACCGGCATCACCAAGCCCAGGAACTATATAGGAATGCTCATTGAGCAATGGATCTATAGCCGCACACCAGAGTGTGACATTCTGATGATTCTTAAACATCTTCTTTATATAATCCACACCTTTCTTCGATGCTATTACACAGCACAGATGTATATGCTCTGGCATACCTTTAGTACAAAAAGCCTGATAGCAAAGCTCCATACTGCCTCCGGTTGCAAGCATAGGATCGGCTATGATAAGCGTCTTTCCTCCCAAATCCGGTGAAGCCAAATAATCGATTTTTATGCCGACATCCTCGCATTCCTTATCCTTATAGAACCTATAAGCAGAGACAAACGCATTTCCTGCATGGTCGAAAATATCAAGAAATCCCTGATGATAAGGCAGACCGGCTCTGAATATTGTGCCGAGTACCAAATCATCATCGTGTGTATTGACAGAAGCGATTCCGAGCGGTGTCTGAACTGACTTTGGAGAATACGTCAACACTTTGCTCACTTCATAAGCCATAAGCTGACCGATTCTTCGGAGATTATTACGAAAGCGTGCTCTATCAGTCTGCACATTGATATCTCTGAGTTCGCTCATGTACTGATTAATGACAGAACGAGTCTCGCCAAAATTTATAATTTTCATATAATATATTTTTCAAATACTGCATTTCATTTTTTCCAAAACATCCATTTCGGATGAGGCGGCGTACACTTCTCCTCCTTCATTTCCTCAATGGTATGCTTCCTCACAATCCTCTCATAGCTCACTCCATACTTGATTATCTTATATATAGTAGGCCAATCAGGAAGTCCACCAATATTGCAGTCGTCGATAAAGACGTCAGCATTAATCTTGCAAGAATGCGAGGCACTACGCTTCTCATTGAAATAGGCAGACTTATCGCTGTTCACTGCATAAAACGAAATGCCGCGCTCTTCGCACCATTTCAATGCGGCCTCCAACTCCTTGCCTTCACGAACAGTCCACAAAATAAGCTTATGCCTCTCGGCAATAAGCATTTTCAAAACATCAACAGCAAAAGGACGCTCACGTCCAATTTCAGGGTACTTGTGTTCTACTATTGTACCATCAAAATCAACTGCAATTACCATAGCTTTAATTAAAATATTGAAAAACGTTATATATAATATGACGCAGATGTTACATCCGCAAAAAAGCCAAAGTTGAAAATCTGCCCACCAACTCACTGCGACAAAGTTTTCAACCTCGGCTAATATATAACGTAAATAAGACGCTAAAAGTTCAGCAAATAAAGAATAATTCTATTAAACAACTATCTTATTCGCCATAGCCATAACCATAGCCATAACCGTAATTATAAGAACCGAATCTTCTATAAGCCTTATCATTCTCAGAAATTACGGCAGAATTGAGAACAAGGTTCATATTAGGAAGCTTGTGCTCCAAGAACAAAGTATTTACGTAATCCAAATCAGACTTCATTGTGTAATTAGCTCTCACAACAAACAATGTCAGATCTGCAACTCGGCTTATTGTCAAAGAATCCGAAACCGGACCGACAGGAGCTGTATCCAAAATTACATAGTCATACTTTGATTTCAAGTATTCTATAGCATCCGCCAAACTTTCACGCTCGAGAAGTTCTGTTGGATTAGGAGCAACAGGACCGCAAGGCAAAACATCAAGATACTGACTTATACCTGAACCCTGTATCAAACTTTCAAGATAAGAGAAGTCCTTAACTCCATGAGCAAGATAATTGCTTATACCGTCATGAGTATTAGGCAAGCCGAAAATATGTGCCAAACGCGGTTTACGAATATCCAATCCAACCACAACAACTTTCTTTCCAGCAAAAGCAATGCTCGCAGCAAGATTACATGCTATTGAAGTCTTACCTTCGCCTGGAGAACAAGACGTAAACATGATGACCTTCTTATCGTGTCCAAGAACAAACGGAAGATTTGATCGCAGATTTCTATAAACCTCAACCATTATATCGTTCTTGTTTTCCTCTATAACTACTGCGCTATCCTTCTTATCCAGCACATCGATGTAAGGAACTACTCCCAACATTGGAACTTTAGAAAGAGTTTTCACATCATCGATACCTTCTATTCTGTACTTCAAGAAATTACGTACATAAAGCACTACTATAGGAAGAATTATACCGATGACAAGCGCCATGAGCATTATGATGTTGCGCTTTGGCGAAACCATGCCTGTTACAACCGGTTCATCGATAACTTTTGCCTTATAAGCGGCAGAAGCAAGTGTAATGGCATTTTCCTCACGCTTCTGCAGCAACATCAGATACAGTCCAGACTTAACAGCCTGCTGTCTGCTTATATCAGCCAAAGCCCTCTCCTTTGTTGGAGAAGATGTAATCTTCATATTGAATTTATTCTGCTGACTCTGAAGATTCTGCTTCTGAATAGACAAAGAACGCTTTGTTGTCTGGAGAGAAGCTCTAATACCACCGAGCAGACTTTCAGCCTCATTTGTAGCCGCTATCACAGAAGGACTGGTCTCAACACTTGAACGCAGAAGTCTATTGCGCTCAAGTACCACATCATTGTACTTTGCGATCATGGCAGTGAGTCCGCTCTCTGTAAGACCTACATTTGAAGGTATGAGCTGCAGATGATTTTTCTCATCAATTACATATTCATAGAGATACTCAACAAGGTTGAGCTGAGTTGAAATCTCGACAATCTGAGTTTCATATTTAGTATTCTGTTCGAGATTTACAGCGGCATCGCTTGCGTAATCCACAATACCTGCATTTTTCTTGTACTGCTCGAGTTCAGACTCAGTCATATTAAGTTCCTTAGATATGACACCGAGTCTCTCATCAATAAAGTCGGCTGTTTTGCTGGCTTCGAGGTTATTGTCAATATTCGCCTCAGCATTGTAGATTTCGATAAGTTTTGCCAGGTAATCCTGTCCGCGTTTAGGAAGATTGTTCTTCATCGAAATTACTGCGATTGTTGTAAATTTTGATGAAGGTTCAATCGACAACGAGCCGGCATAGGCGGCAGCCACAGCAGGAAGCGGACTGATGTAAGCCTTCATGCTGACTTCATCGTCATTTCCCTGATAAAAAGGATTACGCTGTATTTCTATGGCACCGAAAGAAGTATTTATCTTCTCACCTCCTACAGCAATGACCTTTTCGATTGAAGAACCGTCATATTTAAGACTGACGTTGAGTTTTCCATCATTTTCTTCCAAACCGACTTCAACAGAAGACACGAGCGTATCAAGGTTGGACTCGGCCATATCAACCCAATAAGGAGAATTATCTCTATATACTTCCACATTCTTCAAACCAGTCTTCACATAGTATGAAGCGTACAATTTGAGACTAGCTACAACTTTCTTATTGAGAGTTGTAGTACCCAAGATTTCCACCTCATTATCAAAGCCGGAACTATTGTTCATGAAACCCAGTTCCTGGAATGTTGCATCGAGATTAGACATGCCTTTTCTCTTGTCTGAATCCTTTATAAGGACCTTTGAAGTCACATTATAAACAGGTGTAGCAAACATCAAATAGACAAAAGCACCCAAAAGACATACGACAACAGAAGCTACAAACCAATATTTATACTTGAAAGCATAAAAAAGCAGTTTCTTGTAGTCAATGCCGGAACCCTCCTCTACAGCACTGTAATCCCTACTCAATTCTTTTTCGTTCAAATCAGTCATCATTTCTAAAGTTAAAATTACCTATAGGTTATAACATCCATTAATTTTCAAAAACGTCACAAAGATAATAAGTCTAGACGTCCAAAACAAACTTTACTTCTCGAATGTGGCAAAACCGAATGTTTTATTAACAATACGATGCGCAAAGCGACTGTCATTCAACATGAAACACGACATAACAGTTCATTAAAAACTTCACATTGCGTACCATAAATAAAAATACGGGCGCCCGCAACATCAAACACGAGAGCTCAGAAATCACATTACGAGCGCTCACGACAAGTTCATTAAGCAGAGCACTGCTATAAAAATCAAAAAAAGAACGATAAAAATCAATATAACAGCAAAATAGTTTCTTTTTATTGCAAAACCTATTATTTTTGCAAAGGGTTATCTATAATATACGGCAAGGCATTCAACATCATAAAAAATTAAGAAAAAGAATATACATATTATTAGACATAATAATAAAAACTCGTACAAATTATGAATAAAGACAGGTCACTCCACTTACTAATCATGGCTGTCGACGTATTTCTGCTCGTTCTGACCACATTAGCCATGCACATGGCACTCATGCGCATTTCTCCAAACATAACTGCTGCAACTTCGTTGAGATACGTTCTGCTGTGCAATATCACAAGCTACATACTCACAATGGCATTCTTTCCACCTATTGCACAGAAACGCATTGTAAAGGCAGAAGAAATCATTAAAAGATGTATAGCTACAGGAGTCCTGTTTTTCGTGTTAGTCAATTTGATACAAAATCTATGGGTAAGCCAGCATATAGCAGTTGGCGCAATAGCGGTATTCGCTCTTATATATATGACGATTCTATGTGTCGAACGCTTGGCCATAAGAAAGTTCATCAAAAAGCTGAGAAGCAACAAGAAGAATATGAGATGCATTGTTTTTGCAGGCAATACAGGAACAACGGCAGAACTCTACAACATTCTGAACACAACCGAATACGGATACAACATACAAGGAGTCTTCTATGATGAACAAAGAAGTCTTTATCCGGAAGAAGTAAAAAAACTTGGAGGCATAGACGATATAATTCCATATCTCAACGCCCACAACGAAATCAAGGAGATTTACGGATATTTCGACAAGGCAGATACTGAAAAACTGCTTGTCTTAAGCAAATGGTGCGACAACCATCTGATAAGACTGCATTATGTACCTTCAACAAATATATTTGGAGGCAAAACGTCTATCGTGATGAAGGAAGATATAATGGTCATTGCACGACGTCCAGAACCACTTTCACTCATCCAGAACAAGATCATAAAGCGTACATTCGACTTTGTCATGTCATCGCTGTTCCTCTGCACCATATATCCTTTCATATATATAATATGTGCAATCATTATAAAAATTCAATCTCCGGGTCCGATATATTTCAAGCAGGAGCGAAGCGGACTGAACGGCAAGATTTTCAAATGCTACAAGTTCAGAAGCATGAAGGTCAACGACGATGCCGACAAAGTTCAGGCTACAGAAAATGACCCAAGAAAATATCCGTTCGGAAACTTTATGCGCAAGACCAACCTGGATGAAATACCTCAGCTGATAAACGTGTGGAAAGGTGAAATGTCGCTTGTCGGCCCAAGACCGCACATGCTCAAACACACTGAGGAATATTCAAGGATAATAAACCGATTCATGGTACGCCATCTTGCAAAGCCCGGCATAACAGGACTTGCACAGGTAAGCGGTTTCAGAGGTGAAACAAAGTATATCAATACGATGGAAGGTCGTGTAAAGAAGGACATTGAATACATAGAAAACTGGACATTCCTGCTCGATCTGAAAATCATAGTAAAGACATTCACCAACATGATTCACGGTGAAAAAAATGCATATTGAAAACGTAATATTCAGGAATACAGCATCCAAATGCGCAAAAAGGTTTTTGGATGCTGTTTTTTCGTACCAATTTAATATCTTTGCAAAAGAATCATAAAAAGAAATATTCAAAAATGGGTATATTTTCAAACATCTTCAATAAAAAAGAAAAAGAGAATGTCGGTGGAATGGAAGACTTCATGACACTGATAAGAGTATATCTGCAGAGCGTCATGGCTTCCAACATGGGAATATCCAATCTGGCAGCTTTTCCTGACATGGCAACATTCAAACGTTCGCTCCATGTACAGACAGTCAACAACAAATTGGGTATAGGAGAAAAAAAGGCTTGCGGAAAGATGCTTAAAGACATATACGGCATCAGCGACGATTTTCTTAAGGAAATCGACACAAGCATAAAGAAAGGATGCAAGAATCCTAATGACATCTCAAAATACCTATACATGTTCCAAGGCTACAGTCAGGATCTCATGATGCTTATGGGCAACCTCATGAAATGGAAATTCCGCATACCTGGATTCATGAAGAATGCATTGAGACAGATGACAGAAAAGACCGTACACAACATCTTCACCAACAACACATGGAGCGACGATGGTGTGCGCAAGGCTGTATTTTCAATAAGGAAATATCAGCAGATGCTAGGATTTTCGGAGAAGTGGACAGCTGAATATGTTTTCAACATTATATCATTGGCGAAGAAAGAACCAAAACCTTCGCAGGAAGACATAGACAAAGCTGAAAGCAAAATGAAAAGGTAACATATATCTATAAGTTTAAAAGGCAAATGATTTGTTTTTACCAATCATTTGCCTATATTTGCGTAAAATTGGAATAGAAAGAGAGATGACTGACGAAGAAAAACGGATAATGAAAACGTTCGAAGCACGCGTCCGCCAGTTTCTACTGCAATACAGCGAACTCCAGAAAGAGAACGCTGACCTCTACACTGAATTGGAAGAAAAAGAAGCTGAAATCGACAGACTGCGCAAAGAAGTCAGCCAAAGTAAAAACGACTATGCCAATCTTAAATTAGCCAAGATGATAGAAATCAGCGACAGCGACATGAAAGAAGCAAAGCTGAAGATATCCAGGCTGGTGCGCGAGGTGGACAAATGCATCGGACTTCTGAGCTTAGAGCAACAATAAAATGCAAAAAGGACGATGGACATAAATGGGAAACTAAACATCACGGTCACAGTTGAGGGCATACAATTGCCTATGACGGTTTCGAGCACTGAAGAGGAAAAAGTGTATCGAGACGCTGCATCGCTGATACAAAACAGACTCAGGAAATTAAGAGATACATACCCTACACTTCCAAGCGAAAAATATTACTACGCTATGGCAATGCTGAACACAGCAGTAGAAAACGTGAGGGCACAAGATAGACTTGACACAGAACCGTTCATGGACATGATTAACGACTTGAACAAAGAACTGGACAAGGTCATAAAAAAATAGGACATCCTGATCAGAACCATATAAAAGTTCTGCCCAACAGTGAATAATGAAGACACTGAGCGCACATGAGAATGCCTCCGGACAGAGGCGTTTCTTATTGTGCGCTCATTTTATTTATAATTATTAACTACAAAAAAGGTTTACAAAAATGGCAACATTCATAGCCCCACTGCTTAGCCTTATCATAGGTGGAGGTATAGGTTTCGCCCTCTTCCGCTATGTCATTAGGCAGAAATACAAACAGGCAATTAAAGAAGCAGAAATCGAAGCTGAAGCAATCAAAAAGAACAAGCTTCTTGAAGTTAAGGAAAAATTCATAAACAAAAAGGCAGAACTTGAAAAGGAAGTTTCAATAAGGAACCAGAAACTTCAGCAAGTGGAAAACAGACTTAAGCAAAGAGAACTGTCGCTCAACCAGCGCCACGAAGACATACAGAGAAAGAAAGCTGAAAACGACAGCATAAAGGAAAATCTGGAAGCACAGATGGCTGTCGTTGAAAAGAAAAAGACAGAGCTCGACAAGATGCAGGCACTCGAAAAGGAGAAACTTGAAGCTCTCAGTGGTCTTTCGGCTGAAGAAGCTAAGGAAAAGCTCATCGAAAGCCTCAAAGACGAAGCAAAGACTCAGGCTCAGCAGTACATCAACGAGATTATCGACGATGCCAAACTGACTGCCAACAAAGAAGCAAAACGTATAGTTATACAGAGCATACAAAGAGTAGCAACAGAAACAGCTATAGAAAACTCTGTAACTGTTTTCCACATCGAATCTGATGAAATTAAAGGTAGGGTCATTGGACGTGAAGGACGCAATATCCGTGCGCTGGAAGCTGCAACAGGTGTTGAAATAGTCGTAGACGACACTCCTGAAGCGATTGTTATTTCAGCTTTCGACCCTGTCAGAAGAGAGATATGCAGACTTGCACTTCACCAGTTGGTAGCAGATGGACGTATCCACCCTGCCAGAATTGAAGAAGTTGTAGCAAAAGTAAAAAAGCAGGTTGAAGAAGAAATTATCGAAACGGGTAAGAGAACAACCATTGACCTCGGTATACACGGCATGCACCCTGAACTTATCAGGCTTATCGGTAAAATGAAATACCGTTCATCTTACGGCCAGAATCTTCTTCAGCACGCACGCGAAACAGCTAACTTGTGTGCTATAATGGCATCTGAATTAGGACTGAATCCAAAGAAAGCCAGACGAGCAGGATTGCTTCACGATATAGGAAAAGTTCCTGACGAGGAACCAGAACTTCCACATGCATTATACGGAGCAAAAATTGCAGAAAAATTCAAGGAAAAACCAGATATCTGCAATGCTGTAGGTGCTCACCACGACGAAATGGAAATGAATACCCTACTCGCCCCTATCGTACAGGTCTGCGATGCTATTTCAGGAGCAAGACCTGGTGCTAGACGCGAAATCGTAGAAGCATATATCAAGAGATTGAATGATCTCGAGCAATTGGCAATGAGTTACCCTGGAGTAACCAAAACTTATGCAATACAGGCTGGACGCGAGCTCAGAGTAATCGTTGGTGCAGACAAGATCGATGACAAGGAAACAGAACATCTCAGCAACGAAATTGCAAAGAAGATACAAGACGAGATGACTTATCCAGGTCAGGTCAAGATTACGGTAATACGCGAAACACGTGCTGTAAGTTTTGCTAAATAATGCACACGCATAGCACTATAATAAATTAAAAAGAAAGACTGCTCTATATCTTTATAGGACAGTCTTTCTTGGCATTTGAATATATGTCATAGTAAAGTACGAGACACAAACAAAAGATGAACGACAAAAAACATACGAAACGACGTTTGCCTAGCAAGACCAAACAAGCTATCGCATTCTTGATAATGGCAATGTGCCAACATAACGCCATCTGTCAATCAGGATTCAAGCTGAACAATATTGAATACATGTCAGAAATGAGCGGAACAGCTAGCGGAGGCGACTACGCTCCTTTTTGGCTGACAAGCAACAAATACGGACTATCGTCAATAGAAAACAATTCCGGATATATAAGAGGCGGCATTTTCAGAGATATAGAAAACGATTCTTTGAAGAAATGGCGATTTGGCTTCGGGGCTGATATTGTCATTCCTGCAAACTACACGTCAAATTTTGTAGTAGAACAACTCTATGCAGATATCCAATACAAGAGGGTCAGACTCAGCATAGGTAGCAAAGAACGAGAAATGGAACTGAAAAACCAGAAGCTCAGTTCCGGAGGTTTGACAAACAGTATCAATGCAAGACCGATTCCTCAAGTGAGAATCGAAGTTCCCGAATTCTGGACAATACCAGGAACAGGCAATTGGCTGGCATTGAAAGGACATATAGCGTACGGTGCATTCACCGACAACAACTGGCAAAAGGATTTTGCTGCTGAAGGTACCAGATATACAAAAAATGTACTATATCACAGCAAAGCCGGTTTTCTAAGAATAGGCAATGCAGACAAATTTCCTATAATTTTTACAGGAGGCCTTGAAATGTGTGCACAATTTGGTGGAGAGGCATGGAACGTAGGAAAAAGAGATGATGACACGAGCGATTTTGACGGAAGCCACGTTGTTATGGATCATGGAATAGGTGCATTCTGGAATGCATTCATACCAGGAGGCAGTGATCCTAGAGACGGTGATTACAAGAATGTAGAAGGCAACCAACTAGGCAGTTGGCACTTCAGCATAGACTACCTAGGAAAAGGATGGTCGTTTAGAGCTTACGCCGAACATTTTTTTGAAGATCATTCACAAATGTTCGTACAATATGGATGGAAAGATATGTTGTATGGAATAGAGGCAAAACTTCCACAAAACCCAATAATATCCAATATACTTTACGAATATATAGGGACAAAAGATCAAACAGGTGGAGTATATCATGACGCAACAAGCACACTTCCTGTTCAAATAAGCGGTGTTGATAATTATTACAATCACTCGATATATCTTGGCTGGCTTCATTGGGGACAAACATTGGGAAATCCATTGCTGATATCACCAATATACAACCAGAACGGTACTATTATGTTTTACAACAACAGAATAAAAGCACATCATATAGGTATATCTGGCGAGCCTACGGACTTCCTAAAATATAAAGTATTATTTACGCACGTCAAATCATGGGGAAGCTACCAATATCCACATACAGACCCGCAATATGGGAATTTCTTTATGCTTGAACTCTCATATTTACCTAAAAAAATCAAAAACAGCCTCATAGCCATTTCTTTTGGTACTAATGGAGGCAATTTGATTAATAAATCTATAGGTGGAAGTATTACAATTAGAAAATCAGGACTGATAAAGTGAAATTATGAAAATAAAAAATATAAACAAAAAGACAGCTACCGCATTTTGCATATCTGCATTTGCTCTTACAACTACATCTTGCGATAAATTGGATTGCAATGGCGAACTTGATGGAATGTGGCAGATGACTAAATGGGAGAATAAATATAACGGATATGTATATGCCACAAAAAATGACAACATATATTATCACGTAAAATTAGAATTGATGAAAATACAAAAAATAGGATATCCATTCGTGTATCTTACAACATTCCATTACACGAAAGACTCTCTTTATATTGACGAAGTTTATTCTCAACCGTTTGACTCCATTTGTCCGTATGATTCCCTTAAAGCCTTCGGAGTTACAGATGAAGGAAGATTCAAAATTAATTCTTTAGATAATAGCTACATGGAACTAGAAAACAATCTCTATATTCTAAAATTCAGGAAATATTAAAAAAATATAGGCCATTCCGCTTTCATATCATTCGTTTGCGGAATGCCCTACAAGCATAATTTACATAGTAGAAAATTGACTTTACATAGCCTAAATTTTCTACATTCATATAAATATTCCATTGCCAAGACAAGAGACTCAATTTCTTAGATGAAATTGAATTACCATGTAATCGGTATATCGCCGTAACAGTACCAGTATTTACTGCAATATAACCTCGTTTTAAGATAGAAAGCCACATTGCATAGTCCTCATGGTGAATCGGCATAAAATAAACCTTACCAGCCTTAGAAACATCATATATACCTGTAAGATTTCCTATTGCATTCCCCTTAAGCATTTTCTTATAATTAGTGCTTTTAGGGGCATTAACAATCCTTGAACAGCGTGTACCATCTTCTGACATTTTCTCATAGTCAGAATAAACAACGGCAATTCTATTGCCTGTGAAGAATTTCAGTTGCTCTTCCAACTTACAAGGCAACCAAACATCATCACTATCTAAAAATGCTATAAAACGTCCTTTTGCTCTTCTGATTCCAACATTTCGAGGTATTGCAGGACATCCCATTGGGGTATCGTTTATCAGAACATGAATACGTGTGTCACAAGATTCAAAATACCTGGCAATACTCAAAGAATTATCTGTAGAAGCGTCATCAATTATAAGCAACTCCCAATTTTCATAGGTTTGACTTATAACTGATCTTATTGCTTCCTCCAAATACTTCTCCGAGTTATGCATCGGCATTATTATAGAAACCAGATCATCCATGAGTATAATTGAACTGTATACACAGATTATTTTGAGAAAAGATAATGTTTCAGTTTACCAAACGCTTTTATCGAACGCTTTAAATCCGAAGGATTACGTATACCCATATAAATTCTATGCATTATATAAGATAAACGTAAATAATAACGTTTTCTTGCGTAGTTGCAAAAATCTACCATCTCTTTTGATGACAAACCAGGAAAAGACAAAACAGTATTATGCGTTCCATCAGGCAAACAATACTTTGAGTAATCAAGCTCAATGTAACCATTGCTTTTAGCCCAATCATATGCTTTTGTACCAGGATATGGTATCAATGGGAAAAACTGAGCAGTATCAGTATTAAGCTTAAGCGCCAAATCCAATGTCTGCTTCATTGTTTCTTTAGTCTCACCTTGATTACCTACCATATAACATGCATGTATAAGCAATCCTGCTTTCTTTGCATTTGATACATATTCATAAAATTGTGAAACCTTTGTACCTTTTTCAATATTGTCCAATATCTGCTGACTACCGGTTTCAATACCAGGTATAATCAATCTGCAACCAGCCTTCTTCATTATACGCATGGTTTCAAGATCCAAATTCACTCTTGCATTACACAGCCACTTGAATCTTTTATTCAGTTTCCTTTCTATGAGCAAATTACATATATCAATAACTCTCTTTTTATTGACAGTAAAAGTATCATCTTCAATAACAATTTCTTTCACATCATGAAAATGTGTAGCGATATATTCAAATTCATCTACCACGTTCTTTGCACTTCTTGCTCTAAATATATGTCCGTGCATTGTCTGTGGATAGACACAGAAATTACATCTGAAAGGACATCCTCTTCCTGTAAAAATCTGTATTGAAGGATATGTGGCAGCAGCAAAAAAGTAGTCATGTTCATCAAGATGCTCGTGTATGAACTCTGATGCAAATGGAATATCATCCAGATCATTCATAGGAGGCATAGGTTTTGTACGAACCAAACCATTTTCAGTCCTTACACATAATCCACGAACCTCTGTTACATCAGCTTTTTTATCCAAAGCATCAGCCAATTCCATTACGATATTATCATACTCCCCTATGGCAACAGCATCAATTGCTTCAGAATACCCCATAGTTTCTTCTGCACAAGCAGACGGATGTGTTCCAACAAGCAGAATGAATGAATCTGGCCACGAAGCTTTAAGAAGCTCAGCAAACTTCACATCACTCTTTATAGAAGGAGTACTTGTATCAAGAACAAATAAAGATTTTGAATTATCAGTTTTCTTTATAACTTCCATTGAAGTCTTGACATCCATTTGTTTTGCCGGTGCATCCAAAAACATTATAGGATGCCCATACTTATGGCAATATGCTGCAGCATATATCAGCCACAACGGATAATAAAGAGCACCACTCTTTGTTATCGCCGGACTACGTGATTCTCTAGAAAACTTACCGAACTCTGCTTTAAATGGAGGATTTATAAAATAAATATTCATAATTCTAATTCATTTTTATTTATTCACCTTTCCGTAATGCATACGCTTCAAGGCATCAATTCCAAACAATTTTATAACGATTCTTTTTGCCAAATCAAATGTCCAAAAATACAAGTAACATAATTTAGCACAAAGCATACTACCACCTTGATTGAGGACTACATGTTCTATGTCATATTTTTTTTCGGATATAGAAGCAACAGAAACTCCACCAAGACGGAATTCTGCCGCATCCACAGGCACATACTTAAATTTAGCCCCACCTTGGTAGCAACGGGCAAGAAAATCATGATCCATCATAAATCTGAAATTCTCATCATAAAGTCCCCATTTACGATAAGCCTTAGCAGAAACAAAGGTACCTTGATGATCCACATTTACAAATAGCGGAAACAATGGAAACTTCATAGAAGGTATATCACGTCCTTTAAATCCTGTATCCTTGTTATTTATTATAACGTTGCAACGGAAAACATCGACATTTTCATCATAGTGTTCGGCAACGGCACGAAGTGCACCAGGAAGCAATATGTCATCGCTGTTAATGATACATATGATATCTCCTTTAGCATTCATAATACCTTTATTGAATGCATCACTTATACCGCGATCAGGTTCAGACTTGAAATATCCCAACCTATCCTTATAACGGTCTATTATGTCCAACGTACCATCTGTAGAACCGCCATCGATTACAACATAATCTAAAGCAGGATAATTTTGCCCAAGGACACTTTTCATTGTTTCCTCCAACGTCCTTGCACTATTGAAACAAACCGTCACAATGGATATAACCGGATATGCCATTACTGTTATTTTTCTTTTTAAAACAAATTGAATAATATCGCCAATTTACTGGTAAAACGTATACTTTTTTCTGCGCATTTCAAGTCCGAACTGCACAAAAGATGTATTTTGTCCTTAAGCGAATGGCGGTAATTTACTACACGTTCTGTCAACCTACGATTCTCAAGCGACATACTGTCTTTAAAACCATTGTACAACTCCGAGGCTATACGTGAGCGTATATGTCCTTCATGTCGCATTCTATCCATGCGAGCTTTCCAACGAAAGGCGCACGAGTCCAATTGCCCGACAGTATTGTCTCCGTGCTGTCTGTACAATATATGCGGTATAGGATCAAAATATACAGATGCTCCTACAGCCAATGCCACATCGTATATCCATATATCATGCATACGCATGTATCCAGGAGTATATTGCACAATTATATTGCGCAAAGCATCATTAAAGACCATTGTACATCCACCAATAAACTGATAAGCCAAAGCTTCTCCATATGTCACCAGTGGATTAATTTTTACATTATCTAATTTTTTCAGATTCTTATCAACAAGCTGCGTCTGACAAAAATAAAGCGCCGGATGTTCTAGCCCGCCTCCCAATTGATCTATTGCACTTTTCAGCTTATCATCGAGCCAAACATCGTCCTGATCTGAAAAAGCATAATAATCTGCTTTGGGAGCATGTTTCAGCAAATCTAAGAAACTCATTGCTGGACCAAGATTTGTTCCAGAATACCATTTCAACTTGCCATCACACTGTTCTTTTTCCAAAATAGAACAAGTATCATCGCTGGATCCGTCGTCCCTGACCAACAAACTACAACTGACACCCTTCTGCGAATAGATGGACGCCAGCTGTTCTTTGATGTAACGCGAACCATTATAGGTTGACATCAACACCACAATATTATCGGAAACAGGTGATTTTCCTGTCATACGGTATACCATAATATGTTTTTCCTATTCCAAATAGGATCAACTTCAAAAGTTGTCAATTAAATGAAATCTTATTATATATAACGCACAAACATGCGAAGTTATTTTACAAAAGTACGAAAATAAATTCACATAATAAGAATCTTCAAAAAAATAATATTTACCACAATAAAATAAGCCCCAAATACAAAGACCATGTCTAATTTTCAAAACTGAAACTTACAGCTATACAAAAAATAAAAGCCACTGATTCCTCCATAAAAAAGCGCCATACAATTTCGTATCATCTACAAAAACACTAATTTTGCCTTTATTATACACTTATGACAGACAAAGAGCAAATGAGCAAAAATATCTCCATAGTAACATGGCTTGGATATGGAAACTACGGCACAAGTCTTCAATCATATTCTTTGCACCGAAAGCTTAAAGATTTAGGATATAATGTCAATATTTTGTCAGAATACTCATATACTGGTAAATCCAGCATATCAGAACGCATATCTAATCTTTTAAGACAAATAAAATTCAACACGCGCTTGTATTATCTTCAGTCCACAAAACTGCAAAAGCTCCATAAATTCCAAAAAGAGAAATACAATCGCAAATTCATACTTACAGGTACACAATTTGAAGATATGCTCACCCATACCGACGTTTTTATCACAGGAAGTGACCAAATATGGAATACAGAGCACAATTATCTACCTTTTATGTTCCTAGATTTTGCAGGTGACGTCAAACGCGTTGCATACGCTTCAAGTATAGGAACAAACAATATACCTGAAAAGTACAGAGATAAAGTAAAAAATCATCTTGCCAAATTCTCTAAAATTGGAGTCAGAGAGAAAACGGCTGTAAAAATAATTTCTGAACTACTTGACAGAAATGATATCACACAAGTTGCAGATCCAACATTTCTTCTAACGCCGAAGGATTGGGAGGATGTTTCACAGGAGGCATTTTTCGAGAAAGAAATGCCCAGCAAATATATCTTATGTTATTTTATAGGCAACAGACCAGAATATGCAGAATATCTAAAAGAAATAAAACATACTTATGGAGTTGACAATGTATTGTTAATACCGTCTAAAGAAACCCCCAATATACATTTAAATGATGTCACTATATACAATGACGCAGGTCCATGTGAATTCGTTAGACTCATAAATGACGCATCTGTAGTATGTACAGACTCGTTCCATGCAACAGCACTCTCCATGAACTTCTCAAAGAACTTTGTTGTTTTCAAACGATTCGCTGATTCAGACACTTCTTCCCAGAACTCACGAATATATGATCTCTTAAATGAGTTTGGATTATCAACACGGATATATGCTCCAGATGTTAAAGACTGGAAAAACATAATACAATATACAGAAATTCAAAAAGCTATCAACGAGAAAAGAACATCATCACTCAATTTTCTAATAAATGCAATAGAATATTAATGGCTAAGAACTATTATCTATCGTCTTTTTTCTGGAGTACTGCAGCAAAAATACTGAATGCATTATTCAGTTTCATAACTATACCATTATTGCTGGGACATTTCGGAAAATCAGAATACGGAATTCTCTCCATTGCTACAGCCTGCAACGGCTACATGGCATTACTGGATCTCGGAATGAATACCGGGGCTGTAAAATTCTTCTCTCAATGGAAAGCTGAAGGCAAGACTTCTCTTAGAGATCGTGTCGCCAGAACAAACATTACCTTCTACCTTATCATATCAATTGTTAATATCACAGGTCTTATTGCCATTGCACTATGGGGAAAAAACTTCTTTGCCGTAACTGATACAGAATTTGAGAAACTGCGAACTTGCCTTTTTATCATAGCCACTTTTGCACCGTTAAGTTGGGTCACAACCGCATTCAACCAACTTCTTATCGCAGACAAACAAATAGGTTTTACGATGCAAATTCAGTGCTTTCAAACAATACTCAAAACTGCACTGGTAGGCATAATCTTATTTGCCGATTCTACTATGACAACATATTTTTTATATTTCACTCTGATAACAGCATCTTTGATATTCCCTTATGCTTACAAATGCCTTAAAGACAATCTGATATCGACATTAAGGCCTGCAAAATATTGGAGTGATTTCAAAATAGTATTTACATTCAGCTTATCCATCTTTGCACTATCCTTCTTTCAGGTAACAGCACTTCAATCCAGGCCTATCATATTAAGCATATTCACAGACAACGCAACAAATGTAGTTACCGACTTCAAAATAATAGAAGTTATTCCACTGTTTATCATTACAATAGGAGGAACATTTTCAAGTATATTCTTGCCAAGGACCTCCGAACTTGTCGCACAACGGAAGCAAAAAGAGATAGAGGAATTCGCCTACAACTGGACTTTCAAAACCAGTATTATAGCAAACATTTTATGCATTCCCTTTATTTTGTCAGCACAGGAAGCCATCACAGCTTATGTTGGCAAGGAATTTTCCCATCTATCTACTTGGTTGTCGCTATGGTGTTTAACAGTTCTCATACAAATTCATACAACACCTGGCAACAGCCTTGTTCTTGCATATGGAAAAACAAAAGCACTCGTCATAACCACAGCCATATCATGCGCCATATCCATGATTATCAACATCATTTTATGCAAGCAATATGGAATAGGTTCTGCCATTATAGGATACTTTGTATACGTAAATATAATCATTGGCCTATATTACATCATTTACTATAAAAAACTAATGGGCCTCAACCGCATAAAGATGTTCACCAGCTTTATGTACCCTACACTTATAAGTTTAGCTATATTTGCTATAGTCTATTTCATTCCGACACCCAATGTCTTTAACCTCATAAGCAACACAAGAATCAAATACATAGTCATCTGTATATTCAAAACGGCGATATGGATATTGCCATATCTTGCCATCCTTACCAAAATGAACAAAATCAGCATAAAAGAAATCATAAATTCAAGAAAATGAAATCTATCTGCAAGAACAACGAATGTACTGCCTGCTACGCATGTATAAACGTCTGCCCTAAACAGTGCATTTCAATGCATAAAGACACTTATGGAAGCCTGCAACCTAAAATAGATGAAAACAAATGCATTAATTGCAATCTATGCGTCAAGACATGCCCCAATAACACCCCTCCAACATTCAACATGCCATCTGCCTGCTATGCATCATGGATAGAGGAATATAAAACTAGAAAGAAATGCGCATCTGGAGGTATTGGAACAATGATTTCTCAATACGCTATAAGCAAAAAACAGGCTATAGTATATGGTTCCAGATTCAACAAGGATTTCCAAGCAACAGCATTCGGCACATCAAATATAAGAGACATTGAATTGTTCAAAGGTTCTAAATATGTACAAAGCCTAATTGGTCACGACACATTCAAGAAGATAAAAACACAACTTGACAGAAATGAATATGTAGTCTTTATCGGTACTCCGTGTCAAATTGCAGGCCTAAAAGGTTTTCTACATCGTGAATACGAGAATCTTTTGACAGTAGATCTTATATGCCATGGCGTTTGCCCATCAGACTACTTGAAAGAAGAGGTGGAATACCTATGCAACAGGTATAATCTCAAAGACATAGACGACATAAGGTTCAGAGGTAATGACGAATATAATTTCTGTCTAAGCCTGTGGAGCAATGATCAGCTCAAATATTGCAAACGAGAATATTCCGACTACTATCTGAGTGGGTTCCTGCTGGGAGTAACCATGCGTGAAAACTGCTATACTTGCAAATATGCACGCCCAGAAAGGATTTCAGACATAACGATTGGTGATTTCATTGGACTTGGAAATAAAATACCATTTGAATACAATGTGTCTAACGTATCCTCCGTATTCATAAATACACAAAAGGGGAAAGAGTTCTATTTTAATCTCTGTAGAGAAGAGCAAACCATAAAATACATAGAAAGACCACTAGAAGAAAGACTTGAGTATGGACCATCTCTCAGATATCCATTCCCAAGACACAATCTCAATGCTCTTTTCAAAGAAAATTACACTAAATACGGATTTGTCAAAGCCATAAGAATAACACTCAAGAAAAAAGTCATCATCAGCAGAATTAAAGACTCACTGCCGGCTATAAGGTACGCTTACAGGATGGCCAAATCTTTAGTTGCAAAATTCAGACATATATAACCTGATTAAAGAATATACCTATACACAAGAATACAAGAGAAATAAATACAACAATTACCTTAGAAATTATGCTTGGCTTTATTGTATAGAAGACAAGAGGGAATAAAATTACCTCAACTACTCCAAGAAGTTCAGAAAGACGGAAAGCCAGTACCGGCAATTCATAAAATATAATGAATGCCGCCAATGATAGAATTTCAAACTTCAATAACACCGTAACATATGGGTTGTACTGCGCTATGAGCTTATGCTTCCAGAACACGAAATATGTTATGGCAATTTTAGCCAGAAATACCATATTGAAGACATTGATTTCATCCCACTGGCCCATTTTCTGAAGATTCTGATAAACTGTCAGTTTCTCTTCAATATAAGGTATCGGTATCGCCATCAACAGATTTGTATGCGACAAATATAAAAGATAACAAAGCGGTATGATGGAAAGATAGAAGTAATACTGCCATTTCTTGAAAGGGGAATATCCGAATCCTACCAAAAGCAAAAGAATTGCAGAAGTATAATGAAACAATGAAGCACAAAATGCCAGCAACAGATAGTGCCAGCGATCCCCCTTCTTCAGATATGGTATTGCACATAAAAACAATCCTGCAGACACACCGACTCTTATTTGATTCATTCCGTGCAACAGATAATAATTACAAAAATACATCAACAAGGAAAGAAACCACAACGATGTCAGCCTGCGTATTGCTTTCATGTGCAGGGCAAGACTGAGGAATGCATATATTAGAAATACAAATACCACATTGCCTAATACATAGTACACAAAATTTGCAATAAATACAAATGATATTTCAGTTGTAAATTCAGCCTCTTTTCTGTAATACAATGAAACATAGCTCATATAATCATGATCTAGATCAGAAGGACGTAGTCCGGCCACAAAAGCCAAAATAAGACCGACCGCAAAAAATAGCGGCGTCCGGACCTCCTCACCCAATCTATCTTCCAAGATTGCTATAAGGGATATGACACAAAAAAGAAAAAATATTATTAATATCATTTGTGCAGCATTAGCCTATACCATTCAAATAACAAAAGTCAAGCATTCACTTGACCTTTTGCACATTCATTCTTTCACGCTTAATATAAACATACGACGAAGAACAAACAAGAGCCATAAACACACATCCGATAACAATCAGCATACGTTTTGGCTTTGACGGCTTAAGTGGCACTGTTGTTGAATCAACTACTGTAAATGCCGGGGTACGTTCTTGCACCTTGGCCTTGGCCATCTGCACTTGCTGAGCCATCTGACTATACGAGGTCATAGCAAGCTGAAGTTCATTCTCCAGATTCTCCTGTTCTGAAATATACGCTTGAAGTATAGTTCCCTTATGCGAGTCACAATACTCAGCATATCTGGCTCTTACCTTATCGTAAGCCAACTTACTCTCCGCACACAGTTTCTCAACATAGCGCAAATCGTTGCGCGCTTTACTTGTTCTATATTCTATAATAAAATCTTGAAGCTTTTGCTTAAGCGAATCAGTCATCGTTGCTGCAATCAACGGGTCCTGAGCACTAAATCCGATGGTTATCACACTTGTTTTCTTATCAACCATACATGATATGCTACCACCAAGATTTTTACAGATTTCCTCCTGATCCTTACTTAGCCAAAATGGATCTACAGAGTCTGCACCGGCCTTCAAATCCTTTTTTGGTGGAGCAACCAAGGCAACAACAGCCTTTACTCCTTTGCCTATGAAAGACCACCAAGGTTGTTCCTGTTTGTATTTAAGATATTCGTAAAGAGTACAATCTATACTTCCGTCAGAGGATTTCACCTTTACATCAAAAAGTCCAACCAGAAAATCAGTAGAACCTACTATATCAGGATATATCTCTGGATAAATTGCATCCTCACCTGAATTGCCGATATTTACTCCTACCATGCTGGCCAAAGAACTGATATTTCCAGAAATACCAGAACTGTTAGAAAATTCAGGAGCCAAAGTTGTACTTGCCGAATACTGTCTCGGAATACTAAGAACATAAATTGACGAAAGCACTAAAACCACCGCACATACCTTCGCAATCAATTTCCATTCACTCAGCAAAACTTTCAGTATCTTCTGCAAGTCAATAGGTTCTGTACTACTATTTTGTATCATATCGCTTTTCATTATTTCAACAGATTTGCCAACGTAGCTATCATCGTAGCAAGAGATGATGCAGATGTTCCTATACTTAACATTTCAGCCGTTGACATCTTTTGCTTGTTCTCTTTTGCAGGTACCACAATCTCGCAACCCGGTTCAATAAGCTTGCTTGTAGAACCGTTAAGCACGCGTACAGATCCGTTCATGTAAATGGCATACACCCTTGACTTTCTGGCTCTGTTGCCATAACCTCCGGCACGCTCGATATAGTATTTAAGAGATTTACCTTTCTTATAGTTTATAGATATTGGATACATTACCTCTCCGCTTATCTTTACGGTATTCGAGAACTGCGGAACAGTTATCACGTCTCCCTCTCTCAATCTTATGTCCTCACCGCCTCCAGGTTCAGCCATAGCAGCTTCAAGGTTGATGGCAACAGGATAAGTATTTCCAAGGTCAAGCTTCATGTTCATAAGTGAATCGGCACGTACCATGTCGATATTCTTTTCCGAACGCATACTTTCTTCATAAAGCTGTATCTGCGATGCTCTCAGCGATGCCTCTCTCTGATTCATTTCTTCTTCAGTCATCTTACGTTCAAGACGGGCACCCTTGGCATAAGCCACAGACGACAAACCTCCACATGCTTTCACGAGGTCGCTCAATCGATAGTCCTTCTTCGACATGGCATAATCGCCTTCGAAATTCACAGCACCGTCGATAGTGACATTCTTCTGCTCTGAGTATGCAGGACTCTTTCTTACATTTACTTCATCGAACGGATGAAGCTTGAATCCAGGCTCACCATCTACAACAAAACCGTCTCGCAGAGCAAAGCTGAAAGTCTGAGCAAGAGAATCCGTATCATTCGTAGCCTTAGTATTCTTGATTCTTCTGAACACATCGACCTTCACTGTTGAAGCGGCATCTGTAAGTCCTCCTGCCTGTACGACGATGTCTTCTATCGACATGTTTTCAGCGTATGTATATATACCAGGATAGTTGACCTCACCGCTGATTTTAAGTGTTCGCTCAGGGCGCATATCGCTCAAACTTGGTATATAAAGAACATCGTTGTTGCGAAGCGGAATATCGGCTACACTTCCTTCGAGAAGACCTGCAACATCGATAGGCAAAACTTCCAAAGTCAAATCGTCCTTGGTTCTGTGCATGACAGCACGTGCAAGAAAGGCATCTTCACGAACTCCTTCCGCTGCATTAATAAGTTCACGAACAGAAGAAATGTTTCCGTCCATCTGATACATGCCTGGATGGAACACTGCACCCTTAACCTCGACCATATTGGAAAAACGCTGTATGACAGAATCCACAAACAACGAGTCACCGTCATCAAGAGTAAAGCCGTTCATTTCGAACTCGCCGATTGTATGTATTGAAAATTCCCTACCGCTCTTTCTGATAAGTCTGACATTCTTCTTATATGCATCACCTGTGAAACCGCCTGCATACGAAATCAAAGTTGAAACACTTTCGTTCTTCTTCATTTCATAGTACATAGGTCTCTTTACTTTTCCTTGTATGTCGACAAGACAATCATAGGTGCCGACAACGATAACATCATCATCCTGCAATCTTATATTGCCCTTAAGATTTCCATTAAGGATATAATCGTACACGTCGATAGATGCAACTTGGCGACCGCCTCTGTACACCTTGATATCACGCAAGGTTCCGATATCGCTGATACCACCTGCTGCATAAAGGGCATTGAATGCAGATGACAGAGAGTTGAGCGTGTAGGTACCAGGGGCAACAACTTCACCCATAACCTGAACCTGAATAGAGCGCATTTCTCCTACTGTAAGCTGAACGTTCGATGAAGAATAGAAACGACCGACCTGCGACTGGACATATTTGTTGGCCTCATCGACAGACATACCGGCAAGCTTCAACGGCCCGATACCTTCTATTGTTACACTGCCATCAGGTGAAATAGTACCTGTAAATGTGGTCTGCGAAGCCCCCCACACATCTATATATACAACATCACCCGGTCCCAAGACATAGTTGCCAGGGGTCGGGATATTCATATTCGGTTCGAAAGTAAGCATGTTATTATTGAATATGCTTCGTCCGAACACCTCATTCTCTTTCTTAGAGAAAAGATTCTGATAATACATCAAAGAATCAATGTCCAAGAAACCGATTTCGTCATTAAGCATATTCTTTTGGTCAAGCTTAGAAGGCATCTCGTTCATTTCCTTCTGCGAACGCACCATGTAGTTGTTCTTCTTGCGATATTCGTCCAACGCCTTCTCCTTATTGGTGCGCATACGGTTTTCCGTTTTGACGTTCTGTGAACTTCCAGTCAGATCCAACGCTCCCGGCTGACTCTGCTGAGCCTCATACTTCTTACGTATACGCCTCATCTGATCGACTGTTACGCCTTTCTGCAGAAGCTTGCTGACAATGTCCTGCTGTGTAGCACCCTTTTCCTGCTGGCTTATAACGTACTGCATGACCTGATCATCAGTCATGGTCTGAGAATATGCAGTCTGCACTACAGACAGAAGACATATAAAAAACAGTAATTTCTTTAACATATTTCAAATCAGAATTTTTTTCCTCCAAAAACAGATGCTCCGGTCTCGAAAATAATCTTCAGATCCAACATCAGCGATCTGTGTCTCAAATAGTCCAAATCCATGTCGAGACGCATCAGCATCTTTTCCATCGTGTCTGTATAACCATTATGAAGAGTGGCATTTGAGGTTACACCCGGACGACTGCAGAACAACAGAGCATAATCAGGATTATGCTCCATAATCTTATCTATAAAATATTTGCGTTCTGGTCTATAGCCGACAAAAGACATATCGCCGATGAGCACATTCCACAGCTGCGGAAGCTCATCCAGATGGTGTTCGCGCAAGAACTTGCCGACTTTTGTCAATCGTTTGTCCTCTTTTACGGCGAGCTGCGGTGCACCGCTCTCTTCGGCGTCGACCACCATGGTACGGAACTTATAGATGTAGAAAGGTTTTCCACCTAAACCGATTCTCTCCTGTTTGAAAAAAGCAGGGCCCTTTCCTTCTGCCTTCTGCATGATATACACAACAAGAATCAACGGCGAAAGCACAACCAATCCAATAAGTGCTCCCAATATATCTCCAGTTCTTTTCAAAAATCGCTCTACGGCATTCATGCCGTCAATATTTTCTATCTCCTCTGTTGAAGCAGCCATTGCCAAATTCATGATTAAGGTTTTACTCTAATGTTTTATGTTTTTGTATATTTTTCATTGTTAACAACGCTTTTCTTATGCAAATATTATGCAGACAAGAAACAATCTTTTGCACTCGCATGAACAATAATAAGAAAGGCGCTAAAAATTCCATCCCTAATGCCCTGCAACAAGGCGCACTATCCTTTTTTCGGGACGAAAAAGCATAATGTTCTGCAAAGATACTCTTTTTTGCTTACGTGGCAAACACAAACCATAGCCAAGCGACACATTTGGCGCAAAAGCGCACAAAACCGGAAGAACTAATGTATGTACCATACACTACATGGATGCTTCAGCATTATCATCCGGCCTATTTTCCGAAGTGCAGACAAACAGCGAATATTCATGGTCACCATCCTTGGCCACAGTAACACTGTCGAATCCTGCCATATCGAGCTTATCCATCGTCAGCAGCTCGCCCTCTTGAAGCTTCAGAACTTTTCTCAGCAACCATTGTCCCAGGCTTTTGTTCGGATTGCTCATCAGCGCCTTGCCTCCATCCTGGCAGATTTTTGCCGACAAGTCAGTACCGTCGGGCAGATGCAGAACAAAACACTCATTACGCTCAGGGAAAAAGGAAGGATGCTGCTTGTGTATCTTTTGGGGAATGGGTATATAGACTTCATTCGGATCACGCATTCTACCCGAGGCGTTCCACTGGTTCAACCCGCTGCGCTCAGGCACATAACGCACCGTACCACCTGCCCGCAATGAATAGAGCGGCAAAACAACAGACTCACGTATATCTGAAGCAGAAGAGAACAAATCCCCACCGGAAGAAGCCACATGAAGATCGGGATGAAGTATATCTGTTCCTATGCGGTCCATAAGAACTGCATAAGGATCCTTAAGAATATCGACATCCAGAACCATGCTATCCGACAAGTTTATTTCAAATCTTTTCTGCAACACCGACTTGCTGGGATAAAAGATGTATTGTTCCTCACCATCGTAAAAAGACAGACTTGTATCCTTTTGACATACATTTGTTATTCCGTCCTCGTTGATAAAACGGTAAGGCGAATTGAAAACTATCAACTTGTTCTTTTTTCGTTCCACAATATGATATATCCGCTTCGAAACTCCGCACAGTTCGTCGCCCAACCTCATACGTTCATTTCTTACTCTGGCAATATAGTGCGCCAGTTCCTCACCCTTAAGATTCTTGAACGAAGCGGCTATACGATTGAATTCGGCAACTTTTTCTATCGAATACGCTCCAGGCATCTGAAATGTCTTTATGCCTATGCCCATATCACCGATCTTCGCATCATACGCCACATCCATCCGGCTCAGGTTTACAGCATCAAAACAACGGCAAAACAGATTTTCCGTAACTCTATACTGTATGAAAGGTATGTCGCTGCTTGAAAAAAGCCCGGAAAGACTGCCCATAAGCCTCAACATGGACTTATATGATTCATTTGTTGTCCACGATGCAAAAAAGTTGTCAGAACTATTCATTGCCGAGCAATATATCAGTTATACTTTCTGCCACCCTTACCATAAGAGGAACCACTACCGAGTTTCCGGCCTGCATGTATTTGCGGCTTTCTGCCAATCTAGGTGAAAACTCGAAACTCTCAGGGAAGCCCATAAAATTAGCACATTCCTTAGGCGTAAGCTTTCGTATGCCTGCATCGGTCAGAATCAAAGGTACGTTGTGACCGCCCCCTCCCATATTTGCCGTAAGCGTAGGGCAAACACCGCTTTTGTTCTCACGTACATAAATACGGCGCCACTGGTAAATAGTATCACGGGAAAGCATGGCCTCACGCAGCTTAGGATAATATATATGATTCTCACGGTAGAAGTAACGTTCATCTTCCACGTCTGTATCAATCATGTCATGTATGGTACGTTTAAGCTGTACCGGCTCAGGAAATTCAAAATTGCCGTAATTAGGAACCTGCTCTGGATCGAACGCCACAATAATGATTCGTTCACGATTCTGAGGTACATCTGCATGTTCCATGGCATTCAGCACCTTACTGAAAACTCTATACCCCAGTTCTTCCAGCGTACCCTTAATGACAGCAAACGTACGTCCATTGTCGTGTGTCTGCAGATTCTTTACGTTCTCCAGGAACACAGCACGCGGCCTATGGCGACGGATTATCTCGGCCACCTCGAAAAACAATGTTCCGCGAGCATCATCGAATCCACGCCTATAACCAGCAACAGAGAACGCCTGACACGGGAAACCTCCGCAAAGAACATCGAAATGCTCTGGTATGAACATTTTTGTCTGCTCACTGGTGATATCTCCGAACGGCACTTCTCCATAGTTATGAAGATAGGTCAACTGAGCCGCTTCGTTGAATTCAGAAGAGTATACGCATTTTCCGCCGAAATGCTGCATGGCCAAACGGAATCCTCCGATACCTGCAAAAAGGTCGATAAATGTGAAACGCGGAATATCTGATGCAGGAAACCTCACTTTAATTCTGGCGTGTTCATCAACGAGCATACGGTCAATAGCGTCATCATCAAGTTCAGCCACGGCCTTATCTCCATACTTGACAGACAGAAAAGCCCTGTACATTCTTCTTCCGTCAGAATATGCAGAGCCGGCACCGGCAACCAATTCACTCATGTGGTGAGTCAATAGAGCCAAGCGGTCCATAAATGCAATCGGAGTACCATCTGCCGATGTAAGCCCATCGGCCAATGTACTTTTTCTATATCGTCGGTCATCAATTATCTCATCAATGCCCAATTCAAAAAGTTCATCCATCCTTATATATTATAGAATAATAATGGCCTACCCCAAAACAGAATACGCCAAAACAAGATGCTAAGTTAGCAACTATAAGCCAAGTCTTAAAGGGCGTTAACACAAAGTTGCAGCGGAGTTAACAAAAAATTGCAGTTGTTAAGCTAACGTCACATATCTGGAACAAATTTATCGGCGCGAGGGCTCGCAATGAAAATCCCGAGCCCTCGAAAATACATCTCCGAGCGCCCGCAGATACAAATAGTCATAAAGAGAAATAACCAAAACGGGCCTAACAAGCCATTATGTCACATAATCGGCCATAATGTCACCAAAACCTAATCAGGCATACTGTTTGATATAAACTAAGCGTATCCGGTTGACCGGGTACGGCAAAACAAAAGAATATTCACCACTAAAAAATAAAGGAAACTGTTATGAATTTCAACAACTTTACAATCAAAGCACAAGAGGCCATACAGGAGGCTGTAAACATCACCCAGTCTCACGGGCAGCAACAGATTGAACCTGCTCACCTCATGGCCGGAATAATGAAAGTTGGAGAAAACGTGACCAACTTCATATTCCAAAAGCTGGGCATAAATGCACAGCAGATGGAAACCCTCATCAACAATGAGGTTGCTTCACGCCCTAAAGTAAGCGGAGGCGAACCTTATCTCAGCCGTGAAAGCAACGACGTTCTTCAGCAATCTATCGAAATCTCTAAAGAGATGAACGATGAATACGTATCTATCGAGCCGATGCTGGTTGCACTCCTCAAGGTGGAAAGCACCGTGTCGAGAATAATGAAGGATGCCGGATTCACAGAGAAGGAGCTTAAGGCCGCAATAGCAGAACTCAGGAACGGAAGCAGAGCAACAAGCCAGACAAGTGAAGATACTTATCAGGCTCTCAACAAATACGCAACGAACCTGATTGAACAGGCCCGTTCGGGAAAACTGGACCCTGTGATCGGACGTGACGAAGAAATCAGACGTGTCCTGCAGATTCTGAGCCGACGCACCAAGAACAACCCTATTCTTATAGGTGAACCGGGTACAGGTAAAACAGCCATAGTCGAAGGTCTGGCACACAGAATTCTTCGCGGGGACGTCCCTGACAATCTTAAGGACAAACAGCTGTACTCACTCGACATGGGGGCACTGATTGCAGGTGCCAAGTACAAGGGCGAGTTTGAGGAGAGATTGAAATCTGTGATCAACGAAGTCACAAAGAGCGACGGCAACATCATTCTTTTCATCGATGAGATACACACTCTTGTCGGCGCAGGAAAGGGTGAAGGCGCGATGGACGCGGCAAACATTCTCAAACCGGCTCTCGCCAGAGGCGAACTCAGAAGCATCGGTGCCACTACACTTGACGAATATCAGAAATATTTCGAAAAGGACAAGGCGCTCGAAAGACGATTCCAGACTGTAATGGTCAACGAACCTGACGTGCTGAGCTCAATATCCATACTTAGAGGTCTTAAGGAAAGGTACGAAAACCACCACAAGGTAAGAATCAAGGACGATGCAATAATTGCGGCAGTAGAGCTGTCAAACCGTTACATCACCGAACGATTCCTTCCGGACAAGGCCATCGACCTTATGGACGAAGCAGCTGCGAAGTTGAGAATGGAACGCGACTCTCTGCCAGAGGAGCTTGACGAAATAAGCAGAAAGCTCAAACAGCTTGAGATTGAACGCGAAGCCATAAAGCGCGACAACGACCAGGCTAAGCTTGAACAGCTCAACAAGGAAATTGCCGAACTGAAAGACGAGGAAAGCTCGTACAAGGCTAAATGGCAGGCTGAGAGAAATCTTGTCAACAAGATTCAGCAGAACAAGCAGACAATCGAAAACCTCAAGTTCGAAGCCGACAAGGCCGAGAGAGAGGGCGATTACGGCAAGGTTGCAGAAATAAGGTACGGCAAGATACAGGCTCTCAACGATGAAATCGCACGTATACAGAAAGAGCTTGCCGACACTCAGGGCGGAAGCGCAATGATAAAGGAAGAAGTTACACCTGACGACATTGCCGATGTCGTATGCAGATGGACAGGAATACCAGTCAACAAGATGATGCAGAGCGAACGCGAAAAACTGCTCCATCTTGAAGACGAGCTCCACTTGAGAGTTGTCGGACAGGACGAGGCAATAAAGGCTGTAAGCGACGCTGTAAGACGAAGCAGAGCCGGACTGCAGGATCCGAAGAGGCCTATCGGCTCATTCATATTCCTCGGTACGACCGGTGTAGGTAAGACAGAATTGGCAAAGGCTTTGGCCGACTACCTATTCGACGACGAGTCTCTGATGACGCGAATAGATATGAGCGAATATCAGGAAAAGTTCAGCGTGACAAGACTTATCGGTGCACCTCCAGGATACGTAGGATATGACGAGGGCGGACAGCTCACCGAAGCCGTAAGGCGCAAGCCTTATTCGGTTGTGCTCTTCGATGAAATCGAAAAGGCGCATCCAGATGTGTTCAACACACTGCTTCAGGTTCTCGACGACGGCCGACTCACCGACAACAAGGGAAGAACGGTCAACTTCAAGAACACCATCATCATTATGACATCCAACCTCGGAAGTCAGCTCATCCAAAGCCATTTCGACAAGATACGTGAAATGGAAAAGGACAGCAGCATATCTCCAAAGGAGCTCGAAACAAAGAAGGAGCAGATTATGGAGGATGCCAAGAACGAAGTGATGGAGATGCTCAAGAAGACCATCCGACCAGAGTTCCTCAACCGTATAGATGAAACCATAATGTTTGCACCGCTCAATCAGGAGCAGATAAAGCAGATTGTGAAACTTCAGATAAACGGTATAAAGAGCATGCTTCAGGAGAACGGCGTAACACTCGAACTCACAGACAAGGCAGTCGACTTCATAGCAGAAGAAGGCTACGATCCGGAATTCGGTGCACGACCTGTCAAGAGAGCGATACAGAAATATCTGCTCAATGACCTTTCCAAGAAGCTTCTCGGCCAGGAAGTCGCAAGAGACAAGGCTATCATCGTTGATGCCGAAAACGACAAATTGGTATTCAGAAACTAATATTAACCGACAATTGCCGAAATGCTTCATGCACCAGAGCAATCCACAAAAAGAGAAAGGCCGTGGCCAACCAGAAATGGTAGCCACGGCCTTTCTTTATTATTGTATACTTGTCAGGTATTTAATGCTATGCCCCGACCCGTAAATATTATTCAGCCTTCTCTGCTTCTTCGGCAGACTCAGTTGTTTCCTTTTCTTCAGGAACAAATTCTGTTACACCAGCTGCAATAAGAATGTTATACCAGCTGAGCACCTTGCGCATATCGCTGACTCTCACTCTGTCACGGTCATATTCAGGAAGAACCTTCTCAAAAAATGCAATCATGTCTTCGTTTGAAGCCTTTTTAGGCGACATGTCTACAGCTGCACCGTTGTAGTTCTTCTTGATTGAGTCGAATACGGAAGCCAAAGAAATCTCATCATCATTCTCTGTATATATTGAGATGTCGGCCAATGAAACGACTTTATCTGTACCGTATGCAGGCATACGCTTTCTGTTCTCGTCCAAAGTTTCAACGATGAGCATCTTATTGCCACGAGAAACCATCCGGAAAAGTCCCGGCTTTCCTGATATTGCTAAAATTGTCTTCAACATAACTAATAAAAGTATTATTTAGTGTATTAGGTTTTATAATATTACTCAAAAATATACTTCAAAAATGATTTTGCCCAAATGCATTCGAACTTGGGGCATGCAAAATTAAAAGTGAAAAATGAAAAAACAAAACGAATGCATCAAAATCAGCCAAGCAAAGCTATCAGTTTTTCTATTTGGGTATCGACATCTTCAATTCCATCGTTGACAATGCAATAATCGGCAAGACGCTTTTTCTCTTCATCATCCATCTGGCTGGCCATCCTTTTCGACACAGCTTCCGATGTTGAGGAGTCGCGCTTTACAGCTCTGGCCAGACGCACATCTGCTGGTGCATAAACATCGACAACACAATCCACCACATCATCAAAACCCGATTCAAACAAGATGGCACTTTCCATAAAAACCTTATCGGAATTCTGCAAAGATGCCCACTTCAAAAAATCAGCTTTCACAGCAGGATGAACAATCGAATTGACCTTCTCGGTATTGCCTTTATCCGAAAAAAGAAAGGCAATCATACGTTCCTTGCACAATGAACCCTGAGAGTCGTAGACATCTTCGCCCACCAACCCTTTAAGAGATTCCATTATAGAAATGTCCTCTACCATCAGCCGCTTAGCCTCAGCGTCACACGAATATACGGGAAAACCAGCCTTTACCAATTTATCACAGACATAGGTTTTACCGCTACCGATGCCTCCTGTTATACCTATTCGCATAAAAATATTCAGCTTATACACAATTAGATTTTTCTGTTCATGCCCAAAAGAGCTTCAATTGTCCATAGTCTGCTCTATAATGTACTCAACATCTTGAGGAACAATTCTGACATAAGAAACTCCAGGCGGCTGTGAGCGCAATATGAGCCTACAGCTTGTATCACCTTCTTTTATGGAATTATAATCCACGACAAGAAGGAAATCACGAGGCTTTATCTTGTTGAACATGCTGGCAACAACGCGGAAGGTCACCGAAGCCGACTGAGGGAAAGTTCTCAGAATCTTATTGTCTGGTATGTTTTCTGCGTATATAGGGACCTGCAGTGTCTTGTCAGAGAAAAGATCTGAATAGATATTTATTTCAACCGAATCCGGAATGAACTTAGCACCTTTTATGCCTGCCAATGCAATTCTGGACACAGTCGTATCTTCGACATTCTCAAACACAAAGGCATCAGTATAGACAGCTCTGATTGTATCAAGCATTGAAGATGGAGCATAAACATCTACAGAATCCGGTTCAAGAAAAACATTGCACAATTCATATTGCGGAGCAGGTGCTATCTTACCGGCAAACTTCACTGGGACACGTTTGCGTTCACCCTTGGAATAATAGAACTCCAGATTGGAAGGACTTATCGAAACTATGCGGATGGAGTTGTTCATACTTCCGCTAACCAGTCGTTTCAAAACAGAATTCTCCACACTGAAAGAACTTCCACCTGTGTCATATTCGCTGAAATCGACCTCTACCACCCTATTCGGAACAGAAAGAAAATATTCGGCAAGTCTTGCCCCTTTGTCAGAAATCGTCACATCGATGCTGTGGGGAATATTAGAAGTGATGATAACATTTTCAGGAATATTCTTTACCACCAACTTAAACTGCACGTCCGTCTGAATGACCTCCTTGCTTATCTGAACGACCCACAATACAGCTGAGACGAGAAGGAATACAAGGAAAGTCATCACTTCCTTGTCAAATCTGAAGTGACGTACCTTCTTCAACATCTGCATAAATAAAACGTGCAATCTGGTTAACAGAGAATCGCTGTCGAGTTCCATCAAGAAATTCTATTTTGAATAACACAATAAAAAAAGACAAGATGCGAGATACGCAAAAGGCGATTTACACCATCTCAAGCAATAATCTCATCAACTTGTCCATAATATACTTAATTACATGCAAGACGCATGAATCTTTTCAAACCCAATATTACATCTGCTGGTTCTGAGAAGCATCAGCAAAAACGTAGTTGCGGTCGATCTGAATCTTAACACCGTTGGCAATCTCAATTCCTATATATGAAGCTCCTTCATTAAGATCCTTAACTGTACCGTAAATACCGCCGGCAGTAACAATTTTCTGACCAACTGTAAGATTGTCGCGAAACTTCTGCATTTCTTTTCTACGCTTGTTCTGCGGACGGATCATGAAGAAATAAACAATCGCGAACATTACTACAATCATTATGATCATTGTAGGGTCGAAACCGCCTCTTGCAGCTGCGGCTCCATTCTGTAATAGATTCAAAAACATAGGTTACTTTGTGTTTAATATTAATATTGATCTTTATTTAAGTGCAAAAATAGCGTTTGTATCCAATTTACACGCAAAACGACAGCTTATATTTTACTGTTTAAGAAGTTTATTTTCACTTCTCAGTCTTTTCACGACATTATCTATTATTCCGTTGACATATCCGCCGCTCTTTGCTGTACTGTAGCACTTGGCTATCTCAACATACTCATTTATGCTGACAGATACCGGAATATTAGGAAAACTCAAGATCTCAGCTATCGCAACCTGCATGATTACAACATCCATATATGCCAAACGGTTGAATTCCCAGTTCTTGACGCTCTGGCTTATCAAACCTCTATAATAATCGGCATTCAATATAGAACGACGGAAAAGACGGACTGCAAATTCACGGTCCTCATCGTCCTTGTACTCAGGCATCAATTCCATGTCGGCACCCTGCTCCTCATCAAATCTCTTGATGGTCTTAAGAACAAATGTGTCAACAATCTCCTTATCATCATTCCAATAAAGGCTCTGATCTTCCAGAACTTCGTCTATACGCTCATCTTTCATGATGATGAATTTGTATATTTTTCTCCAGAGTTCACGATCTTCTGCATAGCTTGATTCTCCAGAAGACATGTATTCATTGTAGAAACCTGTAGAAACAATTGTGTCGTAAAGATACTTTACATAATCAGCGTCGTTATCCCAAGTTTTCTTCTGTGTTTCCCTGAACTCCTGAAGTTGTTTGTTGGCTTCAAGCTGCATAATAAACTTATTGTCAACAAATTTATGGCTCACAACTTCATCGCTGTGGATAATCTCATTGTGCTTTTCCTTCTGCTCCACTCTCTGCAATGCATAACGCGTAACCGCTATCATCAGCATAAGAAGATAATTATACAGATCGTAGGCTTTTGACAGGCTGAAAAGAAGCTCCTTTTCAGCAGTTTCAATATTGGTACTTTTGTTTTGATAGTACGCATAAAGCAACTGTACTATCTTAAGACGAATAAGAATACGATTAATCATAAGCAAAAAACTCTTTTTTTGTGATTACTTGCCTGCAAAATTACGAAAAATACACAATAATATGCACATACAAAACTGTGAAATAAACAAATACACTATAAAAAAGTGCTTATATTTGATTGTCTCGAAAAAAACAATCACTTTTGCCGGCAAAAAGAGCACCGATTCGTTTGGACGATATGCGGTTGACTTGCAAAATTTTAGATGAAGGTGATTATTGAAAAAATGCTTGCAAAATGTGCGAAAAGCATGCACAACAACATCAACGATCTTTTCCTGAAGTCTTGAAATGCAAGAGATAGACCGTTATCAATACTGCCAGAACAATAAATGAAGCGCTGATAACCCAATCTGAGGAGAAAAGAAATGCACAATGCAGCAGACTGATCCACACCATACTAACAGAGATGATTTTCACTCTAAGCGGTATAGACTTATGGTCTCTGAAACTCTTAATGTATGGCCCCAAAATGCGGTGGTTCAACAAAAGGCGGTACAATTTCGGAGAACTGCGGAAATACAGCGCTGCCGATAAAAGCAGGAATGGCGTAGTCGGCAATACCGGAACAAAGATCCCTATTATGCCCAAAACGCAAGACAGTGTTCCGACCGCCACTAAAATATATCTAAATATATGTCGCATACGCAAATTTAGGGCTTTCCTAATTCAAACAAAACAGGCCGGTCCAATTTTTCATACTAAAATCCAAAACAAATAAAACATTATCAATAAATACAACACTAAAAAATGAAAAAATCAATCATCACATTGTCACTATGCACATTATGCATGAATGCTTTTTCACAAGGCGGAATCACTCCCGACATTATGAAAAAGATAAGTGAACACAACAAAATGACGGTCTCTGAAAAGGCCCTGCAGAATGCTCTGGCAAGAAACGACATAAACTCGTTGGCCGTAAGTCAGAACAACCAGGGAGACATGGACACTTACTTCACATACAGTGTGCCGTCCAACGGAATAACAGACCAAATGTCTTCGGGACGATGCTGGCTTTTCACTGGATTGAATGTCATAAGAAGCAAAGCCATGATAGAAAAGGGCATCGACAAACTTGAATTCTCACAAATACATCTTTTCTTCTACGACCAGCTTGAAAAATCCAATCTGTTCCTTCAGGCAATAATAGACACCAGTGACAAAGGAATGGACGACAAAACCGTTGAATGGCTGTTCAGAAACCCTCTCAGCGACGGAGGAACATTCACAGGAGTTGCAGACCTTATTTCAAAATACGGTTTGGTGCCAAAAGGAGTGATGCCTGAAACTTATTCAAGCAACAACACATCCAGATTCACTTCACTCTTGAAGCGCAAGCTTCGCGAATTCGGAATAACACTTCGTGAAAAAGCAAGCAAAGGTGCATCAAAAAGCGAACTCGAAACTGCAAAGACAGAAATGCTGGGCACAGTATATCACATGCTGGAACTTGCATTCGGAGAGCCGGTAAAGGAATTCAAGTGGGCACCAAAAGACAAACAGGGCAAATACACATCCGAACTCAAAGACTATACTCCAATGTCGTTCAGCAAAGAGATGATAAAAGACAATCTAACGGATGATTACATAATGCTGATGAACGATCCTTCAAGAGAGTACTGGAAGACATACGAAATTGAATATGACAGACATGTCTACGACGGCCACAACTGGAGATATCTGAACCTTCCAATAGATGTTATAAAGGAAATGGCCATCGCTAGCATAAAAGATTCCACAATGATGTACTTCTCATGCGACGTAGGCAAATGCCTCGATTCAAAACGCGGTTTGCTGGACACCAAGAACTACGACTACAGTTCATTGTTCGGCACAACATTCAACATGAATAAAAAACAGCGTATAATGACATTCGACAGCAGTTCCAGCCACGCAATGACACTTATGGCCGTAGAAGTTGACAGCAACGGAAAACCTACAATGTGGAAAGTAGAAAACAGCTGGGGTGCAGAATCAGGTTATCAAGGACATCTTATCATGACCGACGAATGGTTCGACGAATACATGTTTAGACTCGTCATCAACAAAAAATACGCAACAGACAAAGTTAAGAAAGCATACGAACAGAAAGCAACCAAGCTTCCATGCTGGGACCCTATGTTCAGTGCAGAAGACTGATTGTCGCAGGATTTTACGATAACAAAACAGGTGCGAAAGACCAACTCTAATGCAACATATATATAGTCTGAAGCACTACAATCAACACCTCATATCTATAAAAGAGTCTTATAATTGCTCAGAATGAAATGAGTTCTAAAAGTTAGACAGAACTTTTTGGATGCGGTTCAAATAGAGAAATTACAAGACTCTTTTGTTTTTAATCACAAGTAAATTTTTGAATGCAAAATATCCGAATTGTCACATAGTTTGCATTACAAATCTTATCATCCCAAACAACACGTCAACTCAACATTGCACACAACAAAAAGTCGTTCTGATACTTTGGCACAATTCAATCAACACAAAACCATGCTGTCTATACACACCATCAATTTAAGGTTTAGACATCTATTCAGCCAACCATCACTTGCAAGACTATTAAAAAAGCATTAGTTTTGCATCAAATTAAAAAAGGGAATGGGACTTCCCTGTTATAAACCGCTGAAAAAAGCTGATAGTTCCTGTTGAGAGTTGTTTTTTGAAAAGAAATGACAGGAATTATTGTGCTTTATTCCCGTCATTATCTTTCATAATACATTTTCTAAGAATTATTTCACAATTAGCGATATATATGAAAGAGAAAATTAAAAGTTACATCTACGTTGCAAGATTCGAGGAACTGATCTTCGGATACATTATTAAATGGATTCTTATTACCGCAGTTGTTGGAGCATTGATAGGCTCCGCCTCAGCATTATTATTATTTTCACTAAATTGGGCCACAGACTATAGAGAAAACCACCTATGGATAATAAGTCTCCTACCACTGGCAGGATTGGCAATTGGCTTAATGTACCATTATTTAGCAGGCACAGCGGCTAGAGGCAACAATTTTCTTATCGAAGAGATACATTGCGCACGCAACATAATACCTTTTAAAATGGCCCCTCTAGTCTATATAGGAACTGTACTCACACACCTTTTCGGAGGTTCTGCCGGACGTGAAGGCACAGGAGTACAGATGGGAGGAGCCATTGCCGATTTCACTTCACGTGCTTTCAAAATGCATCCATACGACAGAAAAATAATGATACAGATAGGCATAGGTGCCGGATTTGCATCTGTTTTCGGAACACCACTCGCCGGTGCTATTTTTGCTTTGGAAGTTATTGTCATCGGTCGAATGAGATACGATGCCATACTCCCAATATTCCTTGCTTCTTTTTTTGCAAACTATACATGCCATGCATGGGGCATAAAGCACACCGTATACCAAATTACGCAAGTACCGGAACTCAACGTTGGTGTAATGCTCCTGGTATTGTTGGCAAGTATTTTTTTCGGACTTGCAGCCAGACTGTTTTCAAGTTCTATTAAGTTTTGGGGCAATATTGCAAAAAGATATATACATTACGCCCCATTCAGGCCACTGCTCGGAGGAGTGTGCATAGCGTTATGTGTATGGATCATGGGCACTACCAAATATATAGGACTAGGGATACCAGTCATTGTAAATTCGTTCTCAGAAACACAAATGTGGTACGACTTTTTACTAAAACTAATCTTAACGACATTCACTATTGGAGTTGGATTCAAAGGTGGCGAAGTTACTCCTCTTTTCTTTGTGGGAGCAACCTTAGGAAGTGCATTGTCAGCAATCATCCCATTGCCTGTATCATTCATGGCCGGCATTGGGTTTGTAGCCGTATTTGCAGGAGCAACCAACACCCCTATAGCATGCACCTTAATGGGAATTGAACTTTTCGGTGTTGACACCGGTATATATCTAGGTATTGCGTGCGTAGCATCCTACTTGTTTTCCGGACACACTGGAATATACACAGCACAAATTGTAGGAAGTCCAAAACATATTGCATATTGGAAATCAAGAAAAGGAACCACAATTGAATAATAAATACAACAATACGTATATCACTACAGAATTATCAAACCCAAAGCGTATTTATATATTCTCCAACTCATTAAATAACAAATTTAAACCTTATTGAAAGGCGAAAATAAGTATATTTGTAGTATCACAAAAACATACAACAAACATGGATATAGTTGAAAGATTTCTGAAATACGTCAGCTTCGACACACAGTCTGACGAAAACACAGGTACTACACCAAGTACACCTAAACAAATGGTATTTGCAGAATACCTGAAAGAAGAACTGAAAAGCATAGGACTCACAGATGTCGAGCTCGATGAAAACGGTTACTTGATGGCCACACTTCCGTCAAACACAGACAAGGAAGTTCCAACGATTGGTTTCATTGCCCACATGGACACAAGTCCAGACTGCTCAGGAGCAAACGTCAATCCAAGAATCATCAAAAACTATGATGGAAAAGATATCATTCTATCAGAAGGCATTGTAAGTTCACCAAATAAATTCCCTGAACTCCTCGACCACAAAGGCGAAGACATCATCGTCACCGACGGACACACCCTGCTTGGCGCAGACGACAAGGCCGGCATTGCAGAAATAGTACAAGCCATGGTGTACCTCATGGAACATCCGGAAATAAAGCACGGAAAGATTAGAGTTGGATTCAATCCTGACGAAGAAATAGGTCTCGGAGCACACAAGTTTGATGTAGAAAAATTCGGTTGTCAGTTCGGCTACACTATGGACGGAAGCGAAGCAGGCGAAATTGAGTTCGAGAACTTCAATGCCGCTTCTGCACACATCACAGTGACAGGACGAAGCGTACACCCAGGATATGCGAAAAACAAGATGATAAACGCGGGCAGAGTTGCGTCTGAAATAGCATCAATGCTTCCACAGGAAGAGACTCCAGAAATGACAGAAGGCTACGAAGGTTTCTTCCACCTTACCGGCATTGAAGGCAACGTTGAAAAAGCATCACTCTCCTACATCATACGCGACCACAGCAGAGAATTGTTTGAAGAACGCAAACGCAGAATTGCAGAAATCGTAGATAAGATAAATCAGAAGTACGGTGAAGAAATAGCCAAAGCCGACATCAAGGATCAATACTACAACATGCGCGAAAAGGTTGAGCCTATGATGTACATAATAGATATTGCAAAGAAAGCCGTAGAAGAAGCCGGCGGCAAACCAGCCGTAAAAGCTATCAGAGGCGGTACGGACGGAGCACAGCTCTCTTTCAAAGGTCTTCCTTGCCCTAACCTTTTCGCAGGAGGCCTCAACTTCCACGGCCCATACGAATTCTGCTCCATCAACACAATGAATCTCGCAATGAATACCATTGTAAACATCTGCAGAATAACAGCTGAAGAACTTTGATACAGCATATTCAGAAAAATCAGCCCCAGAATGACATTGTAAATAAATAGTCATTCTGGGGCTGATTTTTTACTTAGTATATTCAACGCAAATCTTCGTCAATTTCATCATCGTCATCATCAAAGTCAAAATCGAAATCTCCAAAGAATGCAGGTTCCGTAAAGTTGTCAAGTTCGCGCCTTTCTTTCTTCGTTGGACGCCCCGTTCCACGTGCACGTCCGACAAATCCGCTGATACGGTTCATCTCGAGAAGTTCATACTGATCAGGAGTAGTGACATTCTCAAGCACCTCTGGAACCAGCTTAGCACCCACTCTGTTCTGTATCGCCTTAAGAACCTTGAACGAATACGTCACAGGCGGTTTTCTCACCTGGATGATTTCTCCCTCTTTGACCATTCTTGAAGGCTTCAGTTTCACACCGTTGAGCATGACTCTTCCATTTTTACATGCATCTGCAGCAATGGAACGAGTCTTGAATATACGTGCGGCCCAAAGCCACTTGTCCAATCTAGCTTCCATATCAGTATATCAGGAATAAACAGTCAAAACAATCATGCACAAAAAGAAATGCACACGAACTTCTACTTCTTATTATATTGGTTCATCGTTATGTTGATACCTGCGAGACAGAAACTCTTAATGACTTCGCAAGCCGTATCCACACTTCCGCTCATCTGTTCAAGTTCCTCATCAGAGAAACGTCCCAGAACCCAATCAACTTGTCCGCCTCTAGGAAAATCGTTGCCGATGCCGAACTTAAGCCTTGCATAATTCTGTGAACAAAGAACTGAAGCTATGTTCTTAAGTCCGTTATGTCCACCGTCGCTTCCGCCAGCCCTAAGCCGAAGTTTGCCCAAAGGCAGAGAAAGGTCGTCCACAACGACCAGCAGATTCTCTGGTTGAATATTCTCCTTATTCATCCAGTAGCGGACAGCATTGCCGCTCAGGTTCATGTAAGTAGACGGCTTAAGCAGTGTGAGCTCGCAGTTTTTCACACGAACGTGCGATACAAAACCATAACGCTTATCCTCAAAAACAGCATTGGATGCCTTAGCAAAGGCATCCAACACTCTAAATCCTATATTATGTCTCGTTCCATCATATTCTTCACCGATATTGCCGAGACCTACTATCAGATATTTCATCCGTTACAATTATGCACCAGCTGCAGCGGCACGAGATGCACGTGTAGCACGTACAGCACATACGACAACTTCCTTAGAAGTGACAATATCAAGACCTTCATAGTGAAGAGCAGCAACCTTCATAGACTTGCCGAGTCCGAGATCTGTAACGTCGATATCCAAAGTATCAGGCAGATTCTTGTAAACAGCCTTTACTCTGAGCTTGCGTACGTTGAGTGTAAGCTTACCACCGGCCTTAACACCTTCTGCAAGTCCGTTGAGCTTAACAGGGATATCCATTACGATTGGGTGCTCCTCTGTGATCTGATAGAAGTCAACATGTACTGGAGTATCCTTTACGAAATCGCACTGGAGGTCCTTAAGAATAGCCTTTACAACTACACCATCGATATCGAGGTTTACGATGTATACGTTAGGAGTGTAAAGAACCTTTGCAAGTTCCTTCTGGCTTACTGTAAAAGTCTTTGCTACTGGAGCATTGTTCTCATCTCTTTCTACTCCGTAGAGTACACATGGAACACCACCCTGACGACGGAGGTCACGGCAAGCTTTCTTTCCGAGGGCTGTTCTAGCCTCACCTTTAACTGTTATTTCCTTCATTTTTCAAAAAAATTGTGTTACTATAAATTAAGTTTATTGCTTAATTCGCCATCACACGCAGGTATTTCCCAAGGGTCAACCTTGTGCCTGTTGAAAAAGCGGTGCAAAAATACAGTATTTTTTCCATTCCGCCAAATCAATCATCGTCCTTTTATGCAAGCACATATCATCTGCAGACCTACATCACAGCATGCGAGCATCAAGACCATCAACATTCAAAGGACTAAAAACTTTAATTCAAGCCACCCTTTTCCATCAAATCGTAAAGCCTGCGCACCTTTATACCATAGTTGAAATTTTGAGTCATATCCAATCCGGCAAAGTTCACACCAACAAGCTCTCCTTTACGGTTTACGACCGGGCTTCCGCTCGATCCATGCAAAGCCGGTATCGTATACATCAGACGATTATCATCCTCCTGACTTACTGCACCTGTTGTCACCTGCGCCTTCAATCCCTGCGAAGTCTGCGCGAGCACTGGACCCAGATTGAACCCTATCATTATCAATTCTGAATTCTTGTCGTTGCCGACAAATTTACCCAGTTTGTCCGTCAAACTGTAATCAGAAAGAGGATCACCGTCTGTTACCTCAAAAATATGCTTGCCTTCTGGAGTCTTCTTGCCATCAAGCTGAAGCAAAGCCAAATCGGCATCCTCATTTTCTGCAATCAACGTACAGTCATAGAAACCCGAATCAGCTTCGGCACGTGTTCCATTATAGGCAATGCTGACAGAATATGTCTGCTGAATCTCAATGTCAGAAAGATCAATACGTCCAAGCTGTTCATACAATTCACGGCACTGTTCCATCTTGTCCTTCAGCATAGAGTAAAGTTCGCGCTCTACGGAATAGTCGTCACCTTTCATTATTTTCGACAGGCTAGCATTCCGCACATCATTAGCCTGACGGCTGTAGCTTTCAAACCTTGAAACCATATCAGCACGCATATCGCTTATGACCGTGTTCAGATTGCCTTTTACATCGTCATAACTTACCGGAGGTGTAACAACATGAGCATTCGTTGCAATCTTGCCGTCAGCAGAAACAAAAAATCCCGTGCCGTAAAACTCGTACCCCTTGACGGAATCCTCATCCGCTACAAGGTTCTCCAGCTTGCCGTTTTCCGAAAAACCGGAAAAATACAAAGCAAGACCATCGTCGAGCTTGACAGTATAATATCCTGTATTCTTTATCAGCACAACGCCAGATGCATATTTATTCTCCGCATCTTTTCTGGCATCGTTCATACAAGAAACCATAACGAGCGGAAGTGCACATACAACAATAAGATTTCTGAAAACTGAAACAAGCATTGCCTTAATATTCATTTGGTACACATATTTATATAGAATAAAAACAATGGGCAGGAATGCTCATCCGCAAAAGCGCACCGCCGCATCCTGCCCATAACTCAACACGTTACTGTCTTGACGTAAATTTCTTAACAAGTCTGACTCCTTCGCCTGCAAACAGAACAAGAGAAGTTGCGGCGATGACAATAATCCAGTCAGTCAATGACAGAGGTGTAACATTAAACATCAGTCCGCCGAAGCTTACAATGATCACTTGACCGACAAGTATAAGTACTGCAATCAGACCGAATCCCGTGCAACCGGCAAAATGGAAAGCCGAACGTCCGGTAGCAAAAGCTCTTGCATTGAACATATTCCAGAACTGCATCATGACAAAGATTGTGAAGAACAGACTGAGTTCGTATGCAGACAAGTGATTGTCAGCCGAATTCATAACATAGCTTGATGCACATGCAAGACTTGTCACATCGGCGCGCTGGAAGAAGTACAATATGGCAACGAGCACCACAAAGAACACACCACCCGTGCCGACAATGTTCCAAGCCATTTCCTTACTTATAATAAAGGCACGTCTGTCACGCGGTTTATCCTTCATAACCCTCTGTGAAGGCGGGAGTGAAGCCAAGGCCATAGCCGCAAACGTATCCATTATAAGGTTAACCCAAAGCATCTGAGTGACAGTAAGCGGATTCTCGGTTCCGATGAAAGCTCCGACAAGCACAATCAGACAGGCAACCACATTGACGGTCATCTGGAAAAGTACGAAACGTCTTATATTGAGATACAACGAACGTCCCCACATCACGGCACGTGCAATACTGCTGAACGAGTTGTCTATGATGGTTATATCGCTGGCCTCCTTGGCAACAGAAGTTCCGTCACCCATTGAGAGACCTACATGAGCAGCCTTAAGTGCAGGTGCATCGTTTGTACCGTCACCGGTAACAGCTACAACCTGACCGCGCTTCTGCAAAGCCTCAACCAATCGTTTCTTATCCAAAGGTCTTGCACGAGGAATAATCTTAAGCTTCTCTACACGTTCAAGAAGTTCCTCATCCGTCAATTTCTCAAACTCAGGACCAGTCAAAATATTCTCGTCGGTGTCGGTATCTTTCCAAAGACCGATCTGACGACCGATTTCCTTTGCAGTACCCGGAGTATCCCCTGTGACAATCTTGATGCTTATGCCGGCATCCATACACTCAGCAACAGCCGCAGGAACATCCGCTCTCACAGGATCCGAAATAGCTGTAATTCCAAGGAAATTCAGTCCCGAAGCAACCAGCTTGCCATCATCTATAGCCTTATCGCCGTCCTCAAGAACCTGATATGCAAATCCAAGAGTACGCATAGCCTGATTCTGATATGCAAGAAGCTGACTGTCGATTTCCTTACGCGATACACCTCCGCATATCGTAGCACACTTAGATGCCACAATCTCAGGTGCACCCTTCACATAAACCACACGCTTGCCTGCAACCGGCGACTTCACGACAGTTGCCATATATTTGTTTTCAGTTGTGAAAGGAATCTCATCCACCACCTCGGCATTCTGTCTCATCGACATATAGTCAACGCCATGACTCTTGAGCCAAAGCATAAGAGCACCCTCAGTAGGATTTCCTACAGCTTTCGGATGTTCAGGATCAGACAAATCGAGAGAAGCAGTCGAGTTGACAGCCATTCCCTCCATGATGAAATTGCTGACTTCATCGTCAGAAAGTTTCTGATCGCCGTTCAAAGAATAGAAATTGGTTGCATATACACGCATCTGGTTCTGCGTAAGAGTTCCTGTCTTATCAGTACAAATTACAGTTGTAGCTCCCATAGTCTCGCAGGCATGCATCTTTCTCACAAGGTTGTTGGTCTTGAGCATTCGTCTCATGCTGTATGCAAGACTCAACGTTACAGCCATCGGCAGACCTTCCGGCACAGATACGACAATAAGAGTTACTGCTATCATCAATGTATCCAAGATATACGCCAGCAGCACTGCTATGTTTTCTCCGGCACGCAATGTCTCAAACACATACAGGGTACATCCGATGAGGACCGCAAAGAACATAACAGTACATACTATCTTCACATTTGTAGAGAACTTGTTGAAACGGAACATGAGAAGATAGAAGAATATCACTGTAGGGATAATCACAATGAAAGAAAGAGCTTCATAGTGGAAGAATCCCAAAAGCTTGCCTATAAGAATAAGACCGGCACAAACATAACTGCACTTGGTTATGAGAGCACCGAGACCCTCAAGCTGCTCGTTCAAAGGAGTCTTAACACTGTTGTCTATCTGCGCTTCCTTAAATACCTTACCATTCTCAGTGCTGTCACCGACTGCTTCTACCTTGAATATTCCGTGACCTTCCATAACCTTTGTGCCACGCATAACATGGTCAGAAGGATATGTGGCATTGCTGTCGAAAAGACTTTCGTCGGTAGTCTTATGACACAAAGGCTCACCGGTAAGAGTTGATTCGTCAACGTTGAGCGACACAGCTTCAAGAAGCACACCGTCGGCAGGTATCTCGTCGCCTGTACCTATAACAACAATATCACCTACTACTACATCACGCTTAGGAACCTCCTGAGTATTGCCGTCACGAATAACTCTGACTGGCTCATCGTCGTTGACCTGATTAAGTAGAGCAAATTCCTTGTCTGCCTTCATCTCGAAGAAGAAGGACAGACCTGTGGCCAAGAGAATGGCTACAAATATTCCGACAGGTTCGAAGAACACCACAGTGCCCTCGCCCAATCCGAAAAATTCGTAGAATGATATTCCGAGCGACAAGATGCCGGCAATTATAAGAATAATGATTAGAGGGTCGGCAAACTTGCCCAAAAACTTCATAAACAGAGATTCTTTCTGTTTAGGCGTCAAAACATTGTCACCGTGCTTTCGTCTGCTTTCTTCAACTTCGGCACGAGACAATCCAACATAGGATTTCTTCTTTTCCATATTTTTTGCTTAAAAAATTATTTTCAGTCAATTATATAGCCACACACAATTATGCAAACAACACATTTGAGACTACAAACATAGAAAAAAATCAGCCATTATTTAACCAATAGATTCAAAATAATGTTTTCCGACATAAAAATGAAATAAAAACAGCGTATGCAAGGGCCATAAACAAAAGGCACGGGCGCCCGAGCTGAAAATTCCGAGCCCTCGGAACGAACATTGCAAGCGCTCGGAATAAACGGCGCAAGCGCTCGCATCTGTTAACATGAAAAAAGAAAAAATAAAAGCAAAAACAACAAATATGGCCGTACAGGTCAGCTTTGTCAGCATAAATTACTACATTTGCAACATATTATGCCGGATAGTGTCCATACGCCAAACGCGGGAAAAGGATGCCGGCAAACAGACCGCAAGAACATAATTAATCAATATATGAACGTACTAGAATTAAGCGAACAGGAAATCAACCGTCGGAACAACCTCGCGCAGCTGCGCGCAATGGGCATAGACCCATATCCGGCAGCAGAATACCCTACAAACGCATTCTCTGAGGAAATAATCAGAAACTTCAACGAAGAGGAGAATCGCGAAGTGTGCATTGCAGGTAGAATGATGAGCCGCAGAATCATGGGAAAAGCTTCATTCGTGGAGATACAGGATTCTAAAGGACGCATTCAGGTGTATATCACACGCGACGACATCTGTCCGGGAGAAGACAAGGAAATGTACAACACCGTGTTCAAGAAACTTCTTGACCTTGGCGACTTCATCGGCATAAAGGGATTCGTATTCAGAACCCAGACAGGAGAAATCAGCGTTCATGCAAAAGAAATCACAGTACTGGCCAAGAGCCTCAAGCCACTTCCAATCGTAAAGTACAAGGACGGAGTGGCATACGATGCTTTCGAAGATCCAGAACTCAGATACCGCCAGCGCTACGTTGACCTCATCGTCAACGACGGCATCAAGGACACTTTCCTCAAAAGAACAAAGGTGATTTCAACTATGAGAAGAGTACTTGACGAAGCTGGATATACAGAGGTTGAAACACCTATACTGCAATCTATCCCAGGCGGAGCAAGTGCACGCCCATTCATCACACACCACAACTCTCTCGACATAGACCTCTATTGCCGTATTGCCACAGAGCTGTATCTGAAGAGACTCATCGTCGGCGGATTTGAAGGTGTATACGAAATAGGAAAGAACTTCCGCAACGAAGGAATGGACAAGAACCACAATCCTGAATTCACATGCATGGAACTTTACGTGCAGTACAAGGATTACAACTGGATGATGTCATTCACAGAAACTTTGCTCGAAAAGATATGTACTGCTGTAAACGGCAAACCGGAAACAGTAATCGACGGCAAGACAATAAGTTTCAAGGCACCTTACAGAAGACTGCCTATTCTCGAAGCCATCAAGGAAAAGACAGGATATGACCTCGAAGGAAAGAGCGAAGAAGAAATCCGCGAAATATGCCTGAAGCTCAACATGGAGATAGACGACACTATGGGTAAGGGCAAGCTCATTGACGAGATTTTCGGAGAATTCTGCGAGGGCACATTCATTCAGCCTACATTCATCACAGACTATCCGGTAGAAATGTCGCCTCTGACAAAGATGCACAGATCAAAGCCGGGACTTACTGAAAGATTCGAGCTCATGGTCAATGGAAAAGAGCTGGCAAACGCTTATTCAGAGCTCAACGACCCTATCGACCAGGAAGAGAGATTCAAGGAGCAGATGCGTCTGGCCGACAAGGGCGACGATGAAGCAATGATCATCGACCAGGACTTCCTGAGAGCGCTTCAGTACGGTATGCCTCCAACATCTGGTATCGGAATCGGTATAGACCGACTCGTGATGCTCATGACAGGACAGACAACTATACAGGAGGTACTCTTCTTCCCGCAGATGCGTCCGGAAAAGAAAGTGCCTAAAGACCCTGTATCAAAATATACAGAATTGGGATTTGAAGAGGAAATCGTTCCGGTACTCCAGAAAGCCGGATACAATCTCGTGGCCGACCTGCAGGGGGCAAACGCACAGAAGGTGCAGCAGCAGATCGGAGAAATACTGAAAAAGTACAAGCTGGAAATCAGAAAGCCATCGGTTGACGAAATCACAGCTTGTATAGAAAAAATATAAACATTTTCTCATTCAACCTGACAATCATGCATTTCGAAAGTTGCGGACGAGTGGCCATCATGGGCGGCGGAAGCTGGGCAACAGCTATAGCCAAAATTGTGATGAACCATGAAGAAAACATCAACTGGTATATCCGACGCGCAGACAGGATAGAAGAGTTCAGGAAGCTGGGCCACAACCCGGCCTACCTCACCGGACTGCATTTTGATGTCAACAGGATAAACTTCTCGTCAGACATTAACGACATCGTGAAGAATTCAGACACTCTGATATTCGTCACACCATCACCTTATCTCAAAAGTCATCTGAAGAAATTGAAGACGAACCTGAGAGACAAGATGGTCGTTACGGCCATCAAGGGTATTGTGCCGGACGAAAACATCACAGTGTCACGATATTTCCAACGCATGTATAAAGTGCCTGAAGATCAGGTAGCGACTATCGGCGGCCCATCACATGCAGAAGAAGTAGCGCTGGACAGATTGTGCTACCTCACTGTGGGATGCCGAAGTCTGGAAAACGCGTCGCTGATATCAGACCTATTGGCATCGGCCAGCGTCAAGACTTCAATAAGCACAGATGTCGAAGGCATAGAATACGGTTCTGTGCTCAAGAACGTCTATGCCATCGCTACCGGCATCTGCCACGGACTGAAATACGGAGACAACTTCCAGTCTGTCCTCATTGCCAATGCACTGCAGGAAATGGACAGATTCCTGCAAACCGTAGAGCCTTGCGAAAGACACATAGAAGATTCTGTGTATCTGGGCGACCTGCTCGTAACCACCTACTCCAACTTCTCTCGCAACAGAGTGTTCGGAACAATGATCGGACAAGGATATTCTGTCAAGACAGCACAGCTGGAAATGGAAATGATTGCAGAAGGTTACTACGGTACAAACTGCATGAAGGAAATCAACCGGAAATATCATGTCAACATGCCTATTCTGGACGCTGTATACAACATTCTGTACGAGAAGATTTCCCCAATGGTAGAAATAAAGCTATTGTCTGAATCCTTCAAATGACAAATCGGCAAAGGAAAAAGAGAAAATAGTATTACACAAAAAAAGAAATACTCAATACATAATTTAAATAAGGTAAATATGGAGAATATGAAACTTGACATCAGCAAAGCCGCACAGTTCGTTGCAGCCGGAGCTGTTGAGGCCTACGAGCCAAAAGTGAAAGCCGCAATCGAAGCTCTCGAAAACGGAACATGCAAAGGCAATGATTTTTTGGGATGGATGCATCTTCCATCATCAACTACTAAAGAATTCATAGCTGAAGTTAACGAGACAGCTAAGGTTCTCCGCGAGAATTGCGAAGCAATCGTTGTTGCAGGTATCGGAGGAAGCTACCTCGGTGCACGTGCCGTTATCGAAGCTCTCAGCAACAGCTTCTCATGGCTTATCCCTAACAACGGACCTAGAATTCTGTTTGCAGGAAACAACATCGGCGAGGATTACCTTTTCGAACTCACAGAGTATCTGAAGGACAAGAAATTCGGTGTCATCAACATATCTAAATCAGGAACTACAACTGAAACTGCCATCACATTCAGACTTCTCAAGAAGCAGTGTGAGGATCAGAGAGGCAAGGAAACAGCTAAGAAGGTTATCGTTGCCGTTACTGACGCCAAGAAGGGTGCAGCACGCACTACTGCCGACAAGGAAGGATACAAAACATTCGTTATTCCTGACAACGTAGGCGGACGTTTCTCTGTACTCACTCCGGTTGGTCTGCTCCCTATCGCATGTGCTGGATTCGATATCGAAAAACTCATCGAAGGTGCTCAGGACATGGAGAAGGCTACTGGTGCTGACGTTCCATTCGCAGAAAACCCAGCAGCTATGTACGCAGCTTGCAGAAATGCTCTCTATGCAGACGGCAAGAAGATTGAAATACTCGTAAACTTCCAGCCTAAGCTCCACTTCATGAACGAATGGTGGAAGCAGCTCTACGGAGAATCTGAAGGTAAGGACGGAAAGGGTATCTTCCCTGCAGCTGTTGACTTCACTACAGACCTCCACTCAATGGGTCAGTGGATTCAGGACGGTGAGCGCACAATATTCGAAACTGTAATATCTGTAGAAACTCCAAACTGCAAGCTTGAAGTACCTTCTGACGAAGAGAATCTCGACGGTCTGAACTTCCTCGCAGGAAAGAGAATCGACGAGGTTAACAAGATGGCCGAACTCGGAACTCAGCTCGCACACGTTGACGGCGGCGTTCCAAACATGAGAATCAGCCTTCCTAAGCTCAACGAGTACTACATCGGTCAGCTCATATACTTCTTCGAGAAGGCTTGCGGTATCAGCGGTGAGGTTCTCGGAGTTAACACTTTCAACCAGCCTGGAGTTGAGGCATACAAGAAGAACATGTTTGCTCTTCTCAACAAACCGGGATATGAGGAAGAAAGCAAGGCCATTCAGGCTAGATTGAAATAATGCATTCGTAAAATCATAGAAATTCAGATGATCCCGATCCCGCTGTTGGTATATCCATGTGGGGCGGGATTATCTATTTAATAACCAACATCCCCAGCCATGCACGCCATACGTCACAACGCTCCGCGCGTTTCATTCCATGCATATCTGAAGATTCTTACAACCATCGTACTGGCATTGTGTACTTTCATCAGCGTCTATGCTGAAAACATGACCCACAATGAAAGCAAACGCAAAAGACCGACAATAGCAGTAGTACTGAGCGGTGGTGGAGCCAAAGGCGCCGCACACGTAGGAGTACTCAAGGTCATTGAAGAAGCCGGAGTGCCGATAGACATGGTTGTCGGAACAAGTATGGGTGCCATTGTTGGAGGACTGTATTCAGCAGGCTATCCACCTGAATTCATGGATAGTCTTTTCAGATCACAGGACTGGGCTTATCTGCTTGGCGACAGCAAGAAACGCAGCGAGGAATCTTTCATCACCAAGGAAAGACAAGACAGTTACAATATCAACATCCAGCTCAACGAAGAAGGGCAATCTACGGACTTCAACTCGCTTAATATTATCGGGTTCGTAGAAGGCAAGAACGTTATGAAGATGTTCACCAAACTGACAGAGATGTACGGCGACAGTACCGACTTTGACAAACTGCCGGTGAGATTTGCGTGTGTGTCAGAAGATATCGTGAGCGGAAAGGAAATAATATCACGGAGCGGACGCCTGGATTCGGCAATGAGAGCCAGCATGTCCATTCCCGGAGTGTTCAGCCCGCAGAAGAAAGATTCGATGCTTCTTATTGACGGCGGACTGCTTAACAATTACCCGGTCGACATTGCCAGACAGATGGGTGCAGACATTGTAATCGGAGTAGACCTCAGCGAAGGCAAAAAGGATGCCAAAGGAATCAAGAGCATGATGGACATAATGAATCAGCTGATTTCATTGTCCAGCTCTGAAAAATATGCAAGAAACAAAGAAAACACAGACATATACATCAACGTAAACGTAAAGGGATATTCTTCGGCAAGTTTCAACAAGGCGGCCATTGACACACTCATAACTCGAGGGACTGAGGCCGCGATGAAGAAAGTTGACGATCTTAAGGAACTCGGAGAGAAAGTCGGAGGCAATGAAGAATATCTCAAAGACAGAAAAAAGACTTTCGCATATCTGAGAAACGAATTATACAAACGCGAAAACGACAAGGACGCATACATACCGTTCCCAAATGATGTCATAAGCCTTGGTGCAAACTTCGAAAGCGAAGAAGCGGCGAGCCTGATGATGCAGTGCTATCTGAGATTGCCGTTCATGAAGATTCCGTCGCAAGCAGGTGTCACGGCAAGGGTTGGAAAAAGGTACATGCTAAAGCTCGACATGATGTCGATGATAATGAAAGGATACTATGTGGATTTAAGTTACGAAGTCGGATACAACGATGTCAAGTTCAAGCATAAAGGCGATGCATCTGCCAGCACTACCTTCTCGGACAACAAGGTTGCACTGGAAATATCGAAAAGCTGGAAGTTTGCTAAAATCGGATTGGGTGCACGCTTCAACAACTACAATTTCAAAAACACATTGATAAATGATGAAAACGGCAGTGGATGGTTCACAAGTACTATGGACGGAACCAAGAACTACGGCGATATATTCATCAATGCAAACATCAATACGACAAACAAGAAACTGTTCCCTACGAAGGGACTGAAAATTGAGGCTGAATCGAACATTTACTTAGGAAATGAAGTAGCAGCAAACGGTATGGGAATTGTATATGGAGGACGTTTCTACGGAACCATGTATTGTCCAGTATCGTACAGATTCAATCTGATTCCTTCTTTGTATTTCCGTGCACTCGACAAGAATTCCTACCTGTACGGCATATACAACATAATCGGAGGACCTTGGGAAGGACACTATCTGCCGATACACATACCGTTCCACGGAATAGGAAAAATAGAATGGTGCGACAGAACCATCATGATTGCGAAACTAGAGGGAAGAATGAGGATTGGCGGAAAGCATTACGTTAGCGGAATAATCAACGGAGGTGTCAACGGAAACGGATTCAAAAAGTCGTTTGAGAACAAGCCTCTGCTCGGTTATGGGGTATCATACTCTTACGATAGCTTCATTGGTCCATTGTCTGTATACATAAGCGGATCTAACCAGTCAGACAAGGTGGGCGTCCTGTTCAGTTTCGGATATGTATTTTAAAAGCAAATACGACACAACAATATAAAACTACAAACACAAGTGGATAAGAATACGATAATTGAGGCCTTGGATAAGTATATGCGCAGGAAAGGCCTCAGAAAAATGGAATTGAAGACCGTCATGTTCGACATGGACGGTGTGCTTTTCGACTCGATGAAGAACCATGCACTATGCTGGCATAAGACAATGGAACATTTCGGCATGCACATGTCGCAGCAAGAAGCGTATATGCATGAAGGAAGAACGGGAGCAGGTACGATAAACATCGTCAGCCAAAGAGAAAGGGGTATCGAAGCCACGGAAGAAGAAATCAAGAATATATATGAATACAAAAGCGAGCTGTTCAACAAACAGCCTGAGGCCAAGCCTATGGCCGGCGCACTTGAACTGCTCAACAAAGTGAAAGGCGACGGAATAATACCGATGGTTGTTACAGGTTCTGGACAAAAGACTCTTCTGGAAAGGCTTCATAGAAACTTCCCGGGAATATTCTGCAAAGAGCTCATGGTTACGGCATTCGATGTGAAATATGGAAAGCCTAACCCCGAACCTTACCTGATGGGACTTCAGAAGGGCGGAAACTTGAATATAAGCAACTCTATGGTTGTCGAAAACGCGCCACTGGGTGTCGAAGCCGGAGTTGCTTCAGGATGCTTTACCGTAGCCGTAAATACAGGTCCACTGCCCGACTCTGTTCTGACAGACAAAGGAGCAGACATTTTATTCCACTCAATGCAGGAACTTTCAGATTCATGGAGTGACCTCTACGAGGTATTTTCGCATGAACAAATACAGACAGAAGCGTAAAAGAAAGTCGTCAAGGTGTGTGGCGACACAGTAGAACGATATAGAACAAAACAAACAGAGTATGCAGAAGAATAAAATTATTCGTGCATACTCTGTTTGTTTTTTGTACTCGCTATGTCATACCATCCATGTTAACAATCAGTTCTTCGAGTATTAAGACAAATGTACATGGATGTTGCTACGGATAAGAAAATATATTAAGAGAGTCATAAAGGAAATATATGCACAAAAAACTTAGCCCGAATTTGCGGTTTCTTTTATGCTCAGAACAGACATACATAAAGCATATCAGACGTACATAACATAAAAAAGAAACACACGTCAACCTGTTTTTCAATTCAAACGCTGATAGCAGAAATAGAATTTACGTACCTTCTTTGAAAGGACTGAAATATTCAGCATGTCCGAAGCTTCTGTGATATCACATATTGACGAATCTTTCTGAAGAATCTCAATGTTGTCATCGCTCAGGTTGTACATATCCTTACCCAGCTCATTCAAAGAGATGAAATAACGGGCCTCATCGGATGTAATTCCGAATACAGAAGAAATCTCGTCTATCTTCTGCTGTATATATTCGTCGGATGGTCTTTCCTCCGAAACTTCTACCTTGAAAATATTTCTGTCTATGAGGTCATGGCTCAATGTAGACAGAATCTTGTCAGGATGATTGCACCAGACCTTAAGTGCACCCATGATGTCATTGTCATCAAGCTGTACATACATATCAAGGCTTTCACCGGACGAAAAGAATCGCTCGGCATCGACATTATTATACAAGAAATAGTGTAAAGCTGGAGAAGCAAACAATTCCACACCTTGCGAAGCGAGGTATTTCGCTCTGTTGAGTGCATTTATAAGCACATGTTCGGCCGCTACAGCTGTCTTGTGGAGATAGACCTGCCAATACATCAGACGACGGCTTACAAGGTAGTTTTCGATGGAATATATGCCCTTCTTTTCGATAACCAAAGAATCATCATGTACGTTGAGCATCTCTATTATACGGGCAGAGCCGATATTTCCTTCCGTAACCCCTGTATAGAAACTGTCGCGACGGAGATAGTCAAGTCTGTCCATATCGAGCTGACTGCTTATGAGCTGATGGAGAAACTTCTTCGGATATTCGTCCTTGAAAATCTTTATGGCAAGATTCAGACGTCCGCGGAACTCCTCATTCATGCGCTCCATGAGAAGCAAAGAAATCTCTTCATGGTCGACACCTGTTATAAGCGTATTCTCCAGGACGTGGGAAAACGGGCCATGCCCTACATCATGAAGAAGAATGGCGGCACGTACAGCCTCAGCCTCGCTTTCAAAGATGAAATTGCCTTTTTCCAAAAGAGTCTGAATGGCCAATGAGGTAAGATGCAGGGCACCGATGGAATGCTGAAAACGTGTATGCTGAGCACCAGGATAAACAACATGCGCCAGTCCCAACTGTCTGATTCTGGTCAAACGTTCGAACACAGGGTGCTTGACTATATCCAGAAGCAGACCTCCGGGTATATTGATAAATCCAAATACTGGATCATTGATTATCTTTGATGCAGACACGGTATTCTGGTATTAAAAAAACTCCGTCTGCATACCATTGGACGCAGACGGAGAACAAATATCGTTTTAAAGAATAGCCTTAAGCAAATCAGACATCTGCATCTGAACTTCTTTAGCCTTCTCACCTGCTACAGAAGCAAAGTCAGCAGTCTTGTCTGCATAAATGATGGCACGGCTGGAGTTGACTATCAATCCGCAAGTGCTGTTCATACCATACTTGCAAACTTCTTCTAGTGAACCGCCCTGAGCTCCTACTCCAGGAACCAGAAGGAAATGGTCAGGAACAATCTTTCTGATATCTTCGAACATACGTCCCTGAGTTGCACCTACAACATACATCATGTTGTCTGCATTGCCCCACTCCTGTGACTTGCGGAGAACTTTCTCGAAAAGTCTTTCGCCGTCTTTGTCCTCGGTCAACTGGAAATCGTGGCTGCCCTTGTTTGATGTCAAAGCAAGCAAAATAACCCACTTGCCATCATAGCCCAAGAACGGAGAAACGCTGTCCTCGCCCATATAAGGCGCTACCGTAAGAGCATCAAGATTTAGTTCCTCAAAGAATGTACGTGCATACATGGCAGAAGTATTGCCGATATCGCCTCTCTTGGCATCTGCAATGATGAACTGCTCAGGGTAATTGTCATTAAGGTACTTTATTGTCTTTTCGAAAGACATCCAGCCCTTAACACCCATACTCTCGTAAAAAGCAAGATTTGGCTTATAAGCTATACAGTACTGAGCAGTAGCATCGATAATGGCTTTATTGAAACTGAATATTGGATCTTCCTCAGTCAAGAGGTGCTCTGGTATCTTCTTTATATCAGTATCAAGACCTACGCACAAGAATGAACGCTTTGCCTTGATATTCTCAAACAATTGTTTTCTGTTCATTTTATAAATGCTGTTAAATGATTACTATTCTATTATTTAAATACACAATGTAAATTCTAAAGTTCTGCTTCTTTGAGTCTTTCTGCATTTTCTGCCACAATGAGATGGTCGATGCAATCTTGAATATCGCCGTCCATAAAAGCAGCCAGATTATATATTGTGTAGTTGATTCTATGATCCGTTATACGTCCCTGAGGGTAATTGTACGTTCTAATCTTTGCAGATCTGTCACCTGTAGAAACAAGGGTTTTACGTCTTGAAGCGATGTCATCGACATACTTCTGATGCTCTTTGTCGTAAATGAAGGTACGCAATCGTGCCAATGCACGCTCTTTGTTTTTAGGCTGGTCGCGCGTCTCGGTACATTCAATAAGAATCTCTTCGACAACTCCGGTGTTAGGATTTTTCCAATTATATCGAAGTCTAACGCCAGACTCAACCTTATTGACATTCTGACCTCCGGCACCGCTTGAACGGAATGTATCCCAACGTATTTCACCTTCGTTGATTACCACATCAAAGGCTTCGGCTTCAGGAAGTACTGCAACTGTAGCAGCTGAAGTATGTACACGCCCCTGCGTCTCGGTAACAGGAACTCGCTGAACACGGTGTACACCACTTTCATACTTCAATGTACCGTATACATCAGTACCTGTAACGGAGCATACAATTTCCTTGAAACCGCCAGATGCACCTTCACTGGCACTCGAAACTTCAAGTTTCCAGCCTTTCTTCTCGGCATATTTAGAGTACATTCTGAAGAGGTCTCCTGCAAACAATGCAGCTTCGTCACCTCCGGTACCGCCTCGAATTTCCAATATTGCATTCTTACAGTCTTCTGGGTCTTTAGGTATAAGCATCAGCTTGATTTCCTCTTCCAAAGACGGAATTCTGGCCTCGCATCGAGAAACTTCCTCGCGTGCCATCTCTTTCATCTCTGGATCGCTTTCTGTAAGAAGGATATTCTTACCCTCTTCAAGGTTTCCAAGAAGGTCGGCATACTCCTTTCTAGCCTTCATAAGGTCTTCGAGTTCCTTATATTCACGAGTAAGACGTACAAATCTCTGCTGATCAGCAATCACATTCGGGTCTGTAATGAGTGTCGAAACTTCCTCGAAACGAGATCTGAGATCATCAAGCTTATCCAGCAAACTATTTTTTCCTGACATCTAAAACTTGATTTATCAATAATTAAATTCACCGAACTCGCTCTTGATGGTAAGACTCTTCTTGCCTTCTTCGATGTGTCCGACAATCTGCGCATCAATATTGAAAGACTTGCTTATGCTGATAACCTGCTCTGCATCTTCTGGGCTAACGTAGATTTCCATTCTATGACCCATATTGAAGACCTTGTACATCTCGCTCCAGTCAGTATTGCTTTCTTTAGCAATGAGCTTAAACAATGGAGGTACAGGGAACATGTTGTCTTTAACAACTTTGCAATTATCGCCGACAAAGTGAAGGACTTTAGTCTGAGCTCCACCGGTACAATGTACCATACCATGGATTTTAGGTCTCATCTCATCGAGCATACGCTTGATTACTGGTGCGTAGGTACGAGTTGGAGAAAGCACGAGCTTACCCGCATTTATAGGTGAACCTTCCACTTCGTCATTAAGATGGCAAGTACCACTGTAAACGAGCTCTTCAGGAACAGCCTTATCGAAACTCTCAGGATATTTTTCTGCAAGATATTTTGCAAAAACATCGTGGCGTGCGCTGGTCAAACCGTTGCTTCCCATTCCTCCGTTGTACTCAGTTTCATAAGTAGCCTGACCGCAACTGCTCAAACCTACTATGACATCTCCCGGACGGATATTGGCATTGTTGATAACATCGCTGCGCTTCATACGGCAAGTAACAGTTGAATCGACGATTATTGTACGAACCAGATCACCAACATCAGCAGTCTCACCTCCAGTTGCGTAAATACCGATTCCCATCTTACGCATGTCGGCCAAAAGTTCATCAGTACCGTTGATAATGGCTGAAATAACTTCGCCTGGAACAAGCATCTTGTTGCGTCCTATTGTGCTGGACACAAGAATATTGCCAACAGCTCCGACACAGAGAAGGTCGTCTGTATTCATTATAAGAGCATCCTGTGCAATACCTTTCCAGACAGAAAGATCACCTGTTTCTTTCCAATACACGTATGCCAGACTAGATTTTGTGCCGGCACCGTCTGCATGCATAATATTGCAGTACTCAGGATCACCACCGAGAATATCCGGAATTATCTTACAGAACGCCTGTGGGAAAATACCTTTATCAATGTTTTTAATAGCATTGTGAACGTCCTCCTTCGCAGCGCTTACGCCACGCATCATGTATCTTTGCTTACTATCCACGGTAAATATATTTTAAAAATACGTATAATTCAAAGATTAATTAATAAGTCTAAGCATGCCTCATAAAAAAATGCAGATACTTCAAAAAATACATTTTTCTACCTGCCACCAAAGCGTATGCACACTTTTTATGCAAATTTAGGCTTTCTGCATGTAACTTGAAAATATAAAACAAAAAAGTTTGTACACGCTTGTGTACAAACCTTCATATAACTCTGTTACAGGCATAACTGTAAAAATATGCTTATTTCATAAACACGAAATACACGGCCAAAACAAGACATCCGAACGCGGCGAAATGATTCCAATGTATTTCTTGATGCTGGAATATAAAATTAGCTATGATGGTAAATACCATAAGTGAAATCACTTCCTGAACAACCTTCAGCTGCATCAACGTGAAAGGACCTCCATTGTCTACGAAACCGATTCTGTTGGCTGGAACTTGCAGGCAATATTCAAAAAATGCTATCGCCCACGAAAAAAGAATAACACCGATCAAAGGCCAGTTGTTGCTGATATTCATCTGCTGCAGACGCAAGTGGCCATACCAAGCCAGAGTCATAAACAGATTTGAGCCTATCAGCATCAGTAATGTGTAAAAAATCTTCATCTGCTTTAAAATATAAAAGTTCTGCCATACTTGATGCACGCAGAACTACCTTAAACCCTTAAAAAATTAGTACCCCTGTGGGGAGTCGAACCCCAATCGTCGGAACCGGAATCCGGTATTCTATCCATTGAACTACAAGGGCAAATGCACGGCCTTTTTTCAAAAGCCGTGCAAAGATAAGCATTAATATTTACATTAAACTATAATGCAATCAAAAACTTACAGCGTCAGACACAGGGCACATATCAGTCATAAAACTAGACAAAAACTGGAGATGCACATGTCTGATGAGGTCAAATCAGATGCCCAGTGACTTTGCAATAGACTTAACTTTTTCTTCAGCTGCAGCAACTGCACTGCGGTAGCACTTAGAGCATCCCATTGCACCTGGAGCTTCAACATAGAACTTAATCTTTGGTTCTGTACCAGAAGGTCTTACGCTGACTTTTGTACCATCTTCTGTAAAGAACTGGAGTACATTGCTTGTTTCAGGCATATCGAGATCTGTCTGATTGCCTTCTGCGTCAGTTGCTTTAAGAGACTTATAGTCCTTGATGCAAACAACCTTTGAACCATCGAGTTCCTTTGGAGGATTAGTTCTGTAGTTCTCCATCATAGCCTTAATCTCGTCAGCACCAGTCTTACCAGGTTTTACAACGCTTATCGCCATGTTGTAGCTGAATCCGTACTCAAGATATATATCCATAAGTACATCGTAAAGAGTCTTGCCCTGATCCTTAGCCCAAGCGCAGATCTCAGCCAAAAGTGAACATGCACTGACAGCATCCTTATCGCGTACGAAATCCTGAGCGAGGAATCCGTAACTTTCTTCACCACCGCCGATATACTGCTTCTTGCCTTCGTTCAACTTGATTTCACGTGCAATCCACTTGAAGCCTGTATAGCAGTCAAACATTTCAATATTATTCTTGTCTGCAATCTTCTTGATAAGCTCAGTAGTAACGATTGTCTTAACAACAAACTCATTACCTTTCATCTTGCCCTGAGCAATACGGTTCTTGATGATGTAGTACAAGAATATAAGACATGTCTGGTTACCGTTAAGGAGAACCCATTCGCCTTCATCATTCTTGCAGGCCATACCTACACGGTCTGCATCCGGGTCACTGGCCATTACAATATCAGCATCAATTTTCTTAGCAAGATTGATTGCAAGAGTAAGCGCCTCAGCATTTTCAGGATTTGGAGAAACTACTGTTGGGAAATCACCACTCTTTACCATCTGTTCTGGTACACAGTTAACGTTCTCAAATCCCCAAAGCTTGAGAGAACGAGGAATAAGAGTCATACCAGTACCATGTATTGGAGTATATACGATACTCAAATCCTTCTGGCGCTTGATTACTTCAGGATCAATTGATATTGAATGAATCTTCTCGAGATAAACAGAATCAACATCCTCTCCTATAATCTGAATAAGATCCTTGTTGCCTTCAAACTTTATATCCTCGTATCTAACCTTGTTAACCTCTTCAATAATACCCTTGTCATGCGGAGCAAGAACCTGAGCACCATCATCCCAATAAGCCTTGTAGCCGTTGTATTCACGTGGGTTATGGCTGGCTGTGATGTTGATACCGCTCTGACATCCGAGATGACGTATTGCAAAAGACACCTCAGGTGTAGGTCTCATATCTTCGAAAAGATAAACCTTGATGCCGTTTGCAGAGAATATTTCTGCAGACTTCTCAGCAAAAAGACGGCTGTTGTTGCGGCAGTCATGGCCGACAACAACGCTGATCTGCTCCATATCCTTGAAATTCTTGTTCAAGTAGTTTGCAAGACCCTGAGTCGCAGCACCAACAGTATATATATTCATTCTGTTAGTACCTGCACCCATGATACCTCTAAGTCCACCTGTACCGAATTCCAGAGTCTGGTAAAAACTGTCAACGAGTTCAGTTTTGTCTTCATTCTCAAGCATTTTCTTTACAGAAGCCTGAGTTTCGGCATCAAAAACAGAATCAGTTGCCCATACTTCAGCAACTTTTTCGCACTGCTTAATCAATTCATTGTCCATATTTTTATCTCCTAAAATTTATATATTCATCAGTTAATATATTCTTACTTATCACTGAGGCATAGCGTAACGATTGCCAGTTTCCTCAACTACTCTCTTATTGAACTTTTCTGAATATCCTGGACGTACAGGCGGTTCAGCCAATCCATCCTTAGTCTTCTTGAAACGTCCGTTTTCCTCATGTTTCACGCACATGTCAAGATGCTTTACAGTGAGATATTCAAGAAGTTTCTTCCAACTAGACATCATCTTTACAGCAGAAGCATTTGAATATTCCGTAAGATATTTTACAGCATCAGATTTATTGTCTGCATACATTGCAGAAGCTTTACTTTCAATTTCTTTCTGTGCACCGAGGAATCCAGTTTCGAGTTCGTTCTGATAGTTTCTCAAATCACCGATCATTTTACTGTAGTACGGATAAACCATGTTCGATACCATGTTGCACAACCAGAATGCTGAATTCCAAGAGAAAGTGACGTCATCCTGGGAATCAGGAATCTTTGTGAAACATACAGGAACAGTTGTTGAACTGCAATATACAGGAGTAAACGCTATCATGTTTGCATCGTCATTACCCCACCATACAACACCACCGACAGCATCAGGAAGCGAAGATCTCATCTGACCGACAAAAACAAAAGCAGCCTGCTGTGTTGATATCGGACGCTCGTTGAAATAAGTCTTACCATCAACCTTAAATTCCAAAGGCGTTGGTCTGTACGGCATCGTATAAGCACCTGCACCAAGATCATTTGTAATGTCCAAAGGTGTGCCCTCGTAATGATCACGCATTGCATTCTGTACGTCAGCAACAGACAACTTTCTATTCGGCTTTATGAAAAGAGGCATTTCTCCCGTCAAATCCTTGCCGTTGATATAATCGAGATATTTGTCCATCCCTTCGCTGTACATATTAAAGAAGCTCCAAACTCTGGCATCGCAATATCTCACTCCACCAAAATCTACAGGACAATAAGCATCTCTAAAACTGAATTCGCTATCTTTTCCAGAAAAATAACCTTTTTTGCGTGCAAAAGATATTACATCCTTTGAATACATCACGTTTTCCTTATCTTTCATGTCAAAACGTGTTATGCGACTAAGGTTTGCATGCGCGCTCACACAATCGTCCGGCACTCGTACAGCAACCCACACTGCACCTTTCACGCCTGGCCCCTTACCAATCATTTCAAGAATCCAAGCTTCATTTTTGTCGGCTACAGTGAAAGACTCTCCGGAACTGTAATAACCGTACTTGTCAACAAGTTCAGTCATAACCTTTATTGCTTCGCGTGCAGTTTTGGAACGTTCCAGAGCAAGATACATCAAGCTTCCATAGTCTATCAATCCTGTAGAATCAGAAAGTTCCTCACGTCCGCCGAAGGTTGTTTCAGTAACAGTAACCTGAAACTCATTCATCTGACCGACCACATTGTAAGTTACTTCAGCCTGAGGAATTTCACCAAGATACTTGTTCGTATCCCATTCATAAATTTTACGCATGCTTCCCTTAGGATGCTTGCCTGCTGGCGAATGATACATCACGCCATACGAGCCATAATTGTCGGCGCTATAACTGACAATTACACTACCATCTGTAGAAGCATTTTTACCTACAATAAGATTAGTGCATGCTTGAATATCAATGTTTGCTACAACCAATAGTATAGCAGTTAGAAATTTTAGTTTCATATCTTTCTACCCATTTTATAATACTTATCATGTAAAAAAAGCGGAATCTCATGCAAGAGGTGCATACCATTGCATAAGTTCCGCCAATTTATAATCTAGACCTATTTAGTCTCCATTTTCAATTTGGAAGAATCAGCAGCCTTGAAACTCATGTCAAGACCTTTTACGGAATGTGTAAGAGCACCAACAGAAACAAAATCAACACCACATTCAGCATAATCGCGTATAGTGTCAAATGTTATGCCACCAGATGATTCAATTTCATATCTGCCACCAATCATCTCAACAGCCTTCTTTGTTTCTTCAGGAGTAAAATTGTCAAGCATTATTCTGTCTACACCTCCAAAATCGAGAACTCTCTTCAACTCGTCAAAGCCTCGAACTTCAATCTCAATCTTAAGGTCTTTTCCCTTAGCCTTGAGATATTCGTGACAACGTGAAATAGCATTCTCTATTCCACCGGCAAAATCAATATGATTATCCTTCAGAAGAATCATGTCGAAAAGTCCAATTCGATGATTTGTTCCACCGCCGATCTTTACAGCCTCCTTTTCAAGCATACGCATACCAGGAGTAGTCTTTCTGGTATCAAGCACTCTAGTTTTCGTACCCTTAAGCTTCTCAACGTATTTATGTGTCATCGTAGCAATTCCGCTCATACGCTGGAGTATGTTCAGCATAAGGCGTTCAGTCTGTAGAAGACTCTGAACCTTACCCTTTACACTCATAGCTATATCACCTGGGTAAACATGTGTACCATCTTTAATGAAGACTTCTACTTCCAACTCTGGGTCAAATCTGTGGAAAACTTCTTTTGCGACCTCAACGCCGGCCAATATACCTTCTTCTTTGATCATCAGCTTAGACTCACCCATTGCATCTGCAGGTATACAGCACAATGTTGTATGATCACCATCACCTATATCTTCAGCGAATGCCAAATCTATCAATCTGTCATTCAATTCATCTACTGATAACATATACAGCAAAATTTTCTAAAGTTATACTATTTCTGGCTACAAATATACGGATAAAATTTTGTTTTCTAGTCTGATTAGCACGAAATGCAGTCTGCGCGCAAAGCTATCACAACAATAATAAATAATAAACAGGCACAAAAAAAGATGGATTCAGCAAACCAACTATGCCAAATCCATCTTTTTTATCTATTTAATTTAATGCCTTTATTGTTTAAGAAATTAAGGCATATCTTAAATTAATCAGTCCACTCAGGTTTATTCAAATACCAATTCTTCTGATCCAACAGTTTGGTATAAAGGTTTTCGTCTCTTTCGCCTGTTACAACACCATCAGCATCAACCTTCATATTCCTGCGTGCAATCTTATCAGCAAGCCATTCTGTACCGTTGATATTTGAAGCATTCTTATGGTTAGCAAATCTTACCAAGTCAGGGAAACGATAACCTTCGAAAGCAGCCTCAAGTGCAAGCTCATCAACAATCAGGTTCTCAACTGCGTTGATAATCTCATCTTCGCTGGCAATCTTAGGATCAACTCCTTGCTTAATCAAAAGAGAATCGTATGTATAAACAGTAGAGTCGCTATAACCAGTAATATTAGTCTTGTAGAAATTTTCAATTGTTGGGTTACCTATTCCGCATCCACGTGCGTGAATACCATAGTTGCTTTCCCAAACATCATCTGTAAAGTTCAAGAAGAAAGACTTGTACTCAACACTGTCGATATAATAGCAAGCGCCATTAGCAGCGTACTCCATTGCTCTCTGATATACTGTGTCTTTGAGAATTTCTCCAGTTTCTTCATCATATACATAATCGCCATTCTCATCAACTCTGTTTACAAGAACCTTCTTAGTAACCAATTCCGGCCAGTTGTTACTATTCAGACCATCTTTAAGAATAGCAAAAGCACACTGAGGGAATCCGGCACGGTTGATTGCTTCTGCCAATCTGAGCCATACGACAGTTTTTCTATAAACTGGTATAGTATAATAGAAAGAACCACTCATATTACTATTTGCCTTTGTACAGAAACTATATCCTTCATCCTCGTAGTTATATTCAAGGATGCTAGAGTTCATACGAGCGTCTCCACAGTCATAATCAGTTCTCTTATCATCAGAATTGTAAAATACATAATTCTGAACCTCATTCAAGCCCTTGTAAGCCAAAGAAGGAGCGAGTTCTTGAACTTCAGGGTTTATCGTTGTACTGATAGAACCTGAAGTAGACACCTCATCGCCGTCTTCACCTTCTGTTACATTAGTAGACTGACTTGAAGTTGTCTCAAAACCGAATATGTCAGATACACCAGTCAACATTGTACCGAATTGGCGGTTAGCAGCACTTGGAATTGTTGTTATTACATCATTTAATGCCGAATTTGTATATTCGCTAGCAAAAGTGCCCCATGAATAAGAACTATAAACATATCCTGTAGAAGACATACTACTCTGCATAGCTGTACAATAAGACAAAGGAACTGTTGAAGAAGTATTCCTCAAATAATCATAATAATACTGTGCAGCCTGTCGATAATCATTCTTATCACGTCCTCGCATCAAATAAAGGTCAGCCAAAATCAGTCTGACTGGGAAATACAACATCTTTGCTGTAATATCCACAGCACCAGTCTGATACTTATCATATATTGGATATGCTGTCGTAATATATCTTGTCAGACCAAGTTCAAGGATTCTGTCAAGCAAATTATCTTTATTTACAAGATTACCTTCGTAATCAAAATTTTTTATAACATCAAGGCTTGTAATAGGTTCTGATATAAAAGGAACCTCACCATAATTCTGAACAAGCTGCAAATAAGTCCATGCTCTTATCGCCTGGACCTGTGCATATTCAGGAAGCATGTACTTAACATTGTTCTTAATCTGGTTAGTATCCGCATTAGCAATATAGCAGTTACAGTTGTTGATGATTGTATAGTAATCTCTGATTTCCAGATAACGGCAATCGCCATCCTGCGGATTATTAAAGTTTGCAATATTGTTTATAGAATCGCTGGTGTACTTTGTAGATGTAACAAGATCACCTCTACACTCTCCCAAAATAACAGAACGTTCGGCAATGCCCTGAACAGCCTTCATAATACCCCAATAAGAGTACAGAGTATCATTGGCACTCGTATAAATCTTATCTCCTGTTTCCAAAGTCAACATATCCTCACATGATGTTGTAGTGAGTCCTGCGACAAGAGACAAGCTCAATGCTCCTATAATTGAAATCTTTTTCATTTTCTTTTGTTTTTTAGTCTGCCACTGAAAGAGTTTCCCCATAAAGAGGAACACTCCTTCATTCAGCAGATTATTATTTGTTACAAGTTGAACTTAACTCCTACATTGAAATTTCTGTTCTGTGGAAGCATACCTGCATCAATACCCTGATAAAGTACGCTATTTCCACAAGAGAACTCAGGATCAAGACCTGTGTATTTTGTAAGAGTAAGAAGGTTGTTTCCTTCTACCCAGATTGTCATACCCTGAATCCAGCTGAGGTTCAAAGGCAAGTCATACGAAATACGTACGTTCTTAAGCTTAAGGTAAGAACCGTCTTCAATCCATCTGTCAGAGAAACGTTCGTTGTTTACCCACTCATCGCTAGTTGTAGAACAAAGACGAGGCATATCAGTTACCTGACCTTCTGTAGTCCAACGGTTTACAGCAGCTGTTGTCTGATTGTAGAAAGAATTCATACTTTCAAGCTGTGAACGATTGTAATTGTAAACATCGTTTCCAAGTGAATACTTGAAATTGATACTGAGCGTAAATCTCTTGTAATTCAAGCTTGTATAGATATTACCGAAGATATCTGGGTTAGGGTCACCGATGATATACTTATCATTTTCATCAATAACGCCATCATTATTCTTATCTACGAAATGTACATCACCAGCCTTGAAATCTCTGTATGGATCATTCGTTATACCAGTAGGATATTTCAGATAATCCTGACCGTCCTTACCAGCAGTCTTTGCCTCTTCGTCAGTTGCAAACACTCCTGCAGTCTTGTATCCATAGAAGACACCAGCAGGGTTACCAACACTAGTCAAAACTTCGGCACCATATATGCTTGTAGTGTAGTCACCTTCTGGAAGAGACTTGATTTCATTCTTGTAGTGACCTACAGAAGCACCAAGCTGCCATTTGAAATCTCTACCATTGATGATTATGGCATTAACATTTGCGTCAACACCAATATTCTGGAGAGAACCATCGTTACACCAATAGTACTTGAGACCAGTCATATAGTTCATAGACTTCTGAGTCAACAAGTTGTCAGTCTTACTTACATAGAAGTTAGCAGTTGCAAAGATTCTGTTCTGGAAGAATGAACCGTTAACACCTACGTTGAAACGTCTTGTAGTTTCCCACTGAATTTCCGGATTCTCGATATTTGCAAGTTGCAAACCAATAGCATTTCTCAAGAATACAGAAGACTTGTAGTAAGTACGGCTTGAAGAATAATCGATATTGTCATTGCCGCTTTCGTCATATCCAACTGTCAACTTCAGATAGTTCACAGCCTTGCTTTTCTTGAACCAAGGTTCATTTGTAATAACCCATCCTGCCTGGATTGAAGGGAAGATACCCCACTTCACGCCAAACATCTTGATACCTTCAGCAGTCTCCTTACCAAATCTTGAAGAAGCCTCAGCAGAAACTGTTCCTTCTACATAGTATCTGTTCTTGTAGTTGTAATTAGCATTAAGATAATAGGCAAGATTCATCCATGAGTCATTGTTACCACCTACTGTCTTAAAGTCATTCGAATAAGAGTTATCCGGCATCTTATCGTTACCAACATTATAACCTGTCATGTAATTATCTTGGTAAGAATTTGATGTCAAACGGAATCCTCCGAATACGTTTACATCATGAGCGCCATAGTTATTTCCCCAGTTGATTCTGAAATCTTCATATATTGAAGTTTCTTTACCGAAGAAGCTCTTAGTTACACTTGTAACATCACCAAGTCCATCAAGAGTATATACAGGTATACCAGCTTCAGGAAGGTAATACTTCTCACTAGTTCTATTCAACTGGTATGCAAAACGGTTTGTAATATACAGATTCTTATTGACCTGATATTTCGGCATAACATTCAAACTGAACTGAGTAACTTCCTGGTCATTCTTGTTTGAGCCTTCACCGTTTTCAAGAATCCAATAAGGGTTTGCCAAAGCTGAATTTTCCTGATATCTAGATGCAAAAGCGAATGGATAGTTATCATCAGTATTATCCTTTCCTGCATAGATGTCAGACAAATGAAGCTTACCGTCATCTCCTGTATAGTATTCGTATTTACTCAAGAATGGAGCCTGTATCAATCCAAGAACGTTAGGAGAAGAAATTGTACTACCTGAATAGTCCTCTGCCCATCCATTATCACGCAAACTGTAATTGAGACGGCTGTACGAAATGTCAAGCTGAGTACTCAAATTCTTGAGAAGATTGATATCAGTATTAAAACGTATGTTCAAACGGTTAAATCCATTCTCTTTAGCAGACGACTGTGCATCAGTATATCCCAAAGACAAGTTATACATAGCGACATCATCACCACCCTGAACATTTACCTTGTAGTTCTGTGTAAATGCAGTTCTGTACAAGCCATCAGACCAGTCTGTTTCATTATGGTACATTGGATACCAATAATAATTTGGATTATCATTGAGGAAAGGTATGTTTGTAGAACCCAAACCATACTCCTTATAATAAGCTGTAGTACCGATAAGGTCACTGACGTAACTCTTATACTGACCTGCATTCATCATGTCGATAGTATTTGGCATAGTTTCAAAACCACCGAATACTGAAACATTGATCTTTGTCGCCATACTGTGGCCACGCTTAGTATTGATTATAACAACACCATTACCACCTCTGGCACCATAAAGAGATGTACCGTTTTTCAAAACTTCTACACTCTCGATATCTTCAACGTCTATTCCTGCAAGAATATTATTGAAAAAACCATCGTGTATTGTTGTACGATCAAGCTGTGGATCAAGGAACATACCATCAAGTATAATCAGTGGCTGTGCATTTACATTAAGAGAGTTCAAACCTCTGATAAACATTGCTGCACCTTGTCCTTGAAGACCGTTTCTTGTTATTGATCTAACATCTGCGCCCAACCCTTTTTCTATCTCAGTTTCAACCGTAACAGCAGTAGAATTTTCGATTGTGATTCCATTTTTAGCTGTAATGTCTGTTGATTCCTTGTAGAAAGAATTGAATTTGTCACTATAGAGTGCCACATCAGGAACTCTATCACCATTAATACCTACCTGAACATCATTATATCCAGGAACTGACACATACAATGATGTGACGAATACAGGCACTGTAATTGTGAAGTTACCTTTTTCATCAGTCATTATACTGTATCTTTCATCATTGTAAGCCGCAACACGCGCACCATCTACTGGCAACTTGGTTGCTGCATCATAAATGAAACCGCTGATTTGTTTGGTTTCATATTTAGGCATAGCCACTTCTGGCTTACGTTTTACCTCAGAGTTAACTGTTTCGTCAGAAGCAGATGCATCATCCTGAGCAACTGCGTACGAAGATGCTCCTGATAACATCATGAGACAAACGCCGGCCCTGCAAATGCCCTGCTGGAACTGATTCTTTATATTACTTTTCATTGTCTTCCTATTTTATTTGTTAACAAGAGCATTATTCATCTTTTGCAATCAGAACAATTTTATCAATCCACAATTCACGAGTATAAGTAGATGTCTGACTAGAACTTACATAGCTTGCCAGCTTCAATGTCACGTACGCATTATCCAAACCATAATAGCATACAGGGAACTTGAAGTCTTTTGCCAACAACACACTGTCTACACCGCACGCATTTCCATTCTCATCAACACATGTAGGTACATTCTCAAAATAGTTTCCTGTACCAGCTTCACCCTCTGGGACCTTAAGTGTTTCTGTTGTGGCGTTGTCACGATCCTCATCATGATATGAAAGACGTGCTGTAAATCTATTCGGCTTCTTAGCTTCATCGTTATATGCCACAAGTACATAGATGTCATAAGTTCCAGACAAAAGGTTTCTCAACTTGAATGTTACATCAGGATTTGATGCAGATGAAGTCTGTATAGTTTTCATTATACCGATTTCAACTGTTGAATCCTTTGCAATAGTGTCACCTTCTTCACCCAACACTCCTACAATATTTTTATAGTACCTTACTGACGAAGGTGTACATCTAGTATATGTCTCAACATTGTTCGAATACTCAGCTTCAACAATTCTATCAGACATCCAAGTCTGATTTGCCAGATAATTATAGTTGTCTACAATATATCCATAACCGTTACTGAGAGTTACAGGAGTTGTGTTTCCATCGAACAAACGCGCACAATATGGCTTATAGAATGTAACACCATTAGTTGAAGTCAAAGAGTCACACGCACCTTCAACCGGGAACTGTGTATAGTTGTATCCATACTGATACTTTGCATTAAAGACTAGAGAACCAGCCATTGCACCCTTTATCTCAGCATTCTTCAAAGAATCGAATTCAACATCAGTAAATTCAGTAGTCTCCGTAGTAGTAGTTACAGTTCCATCAGCAGTAGTAGAAGATATCTGCTGCGTATATTTCTTCTTATAATTGAAGAAAGGCGCAGCCTTGTCCAGACCTTCTTTCCAAGCCTTGTTTGTAGGCATAATCATTACATATAAACTATCCTCCGAGTTAATGTACGCTCTGCTGATATTGAAATAGTCATTGGTAGTATACATTACAGAGTCAACCCATGTTATTTCTCCATTGATAGTAGGTCCCTGAGTACTTGCATATTCATTAAATTCAGTTCTCTCTGTACTCTTAAGATACTTTGAAAGTGAATCCAAATCCGCAACTGACTCAAAATACTCATAAATATTAGGCTGATAAGCAATGTTCCCATCAACTACATGAAGTATACCATTACTTGCTCCAATATTTGCATCAACAATCTTTGCACCTTTTATTGTTCCTTTAGCACTGTTAAAGACTGCAACTTTATTATTGAGCAAAGTAATATCAGTACTATCAGCTCCACTCATAACCTTGCTGAAACGTGTAATGTGGTTCTGGAGCAGATTTGTCTCAACTTTATATAATGAATCCACATCCTCAGAATTGATGAGGTCCATATAATATGTGTAATTAAATGCTCCATTCTCCGGCGCCCATACGGTAAATGTCTGGTCATGATTCAACAAATCAGAATAGGTCTGCGGAGTCGATACACCCTTAGACTTTGAATAATGCACTTTACTAAGAATTTCAGCAAACTGGCTAAGATTCTCATTTGATTGTATATTCTCCCACAGGGTTGTACGTCCAGCCACGTCTGGATTAACATCAAAGTGATCATCTGTACATGACGCAAAAGCGGCAATACATGCGGCCCCAATGACAGATCCCTGCAGATATTTTATATGTTTTTTGTTCATAATGTTACTTTTAAGCATTAATATTTTCATGTGTGTTAGATGGTGGGCGGAAGAAGATCACACTCCGCCTCACCAATTATGAAAATTACCACTTATCCTCAGCTACTTCTCCATTATATATTGTCTTAGGTACTATTTCAAGATAATCGAAGAAGAACTCTGCGGAACTCTGCAATACAGACTTGAAACGTATATAATATGTCTCACCAGCCTCAAGTTGGCCCGTGAAAATTATACGACGCAAGCAGTTTCTACAATCTCTACCAGAAATACCACTGGCAGGATAGAAATACTTAGGTCCTTTCATATAGCCCAAATTACGCATTGCTTTGTCCTTCTCATCTATTGCTTCGTCAGAACCAAGATCAGTATCTGAAACCCAACCAACAGAAGTTGTTGTTCCTTCAACGCGCAAGTCCAACGGTAGACCTACTGGCGGCAAATTGTTCGGATTGGTTCCTAAATAAATCTGCGCCATACCACGGTTTCCATTTGCACTTACTCCATAACGAATTTCATATGTTCCTGTATATGGAACAGGAGGCAACTTCATAGTAAAGTCAAAAACACCTTTGATATTGAATTCGTCAGTCTGGTAATTCGTCCACTGACCAGCATCACCTGTATTATTTGTATTTGGAAGGTACTGGAAAACAGTCTCTTCTGACATACTTGGGATTACATCAAAATAATCAGACTTGAAGAACCAACTTGCAGTCTTGTTAAATCTGACATTATTGGTCATAATTTCAGGCAACAATGCACAAATATCATAACGCATACGCTCATTTAGAACCTTATTATAAACATCTGGTCCCCAGAGAAGCAAGCTGTTTATAGTATAATAATATCCATTCATAGCATTATTATCATACTGTCCATTAGTAGAATTAATTTCTACACCTGGAATTTCAACAGACTGCTCACGATACGTTGTAAGATTCATTGTAGAGTATCTATTGATACGCTTACCTTCTTTTATACCTGTTATCTTCAACGTACGACGATGTTTACCCATTGTTTCATAATACTCCCATACATTTGTCTGGAACTGAGTACCATCATTAATGGCTCCATTATAGAAACCTTTCTCATTAGAGAAAATAACCATACGGTTCCATGTAAGACGCTCAGGAAGCAAATGGTATGAAACGAACTGATTGATGACATTATCTTCGCTTGTGTAATCATCATCATAGTTGGCATCTGGATAATATCCATTTGTCTGCAACCAATTTTTAAGAGCTTCAACTGTAAGATTACCTTTTCCGAGAGCCTCTTCAAAAACTGAGTCAGTCTCAACAAAAACAGTATAACCAAAATACCTATGTTCTGGATATCGGCCATCCCAATTCTTTCCATTAACTACTTCAGTTACATCTTCTCCAGCCTTTTCAAAATCTTCGTATGCTTCATCACGATAATCCATCAACTGATCATCCCAACCTGTTATATCAAGCAAACGTCCAAAGAATGATGTATTAGGTGTATTCATAACGAGGTCACCGACTGTTGCAGTTGAAGGTGACAAAACCTTATCAATTGCATGGATGTAACCATTTGTTACTTCTATATCTTTAACAATAATTCGTGAATCAACATTTACAAAAACAACGGAAGTACCATCCACATCATTACCATATGAAATGTTGATGTATCGGTCATTCATATTTGTTCTGCTCAAAGCTCCTTCAACAAAATCAGTTGTCGAATACGCTTCTTCATTTTCATTCTCAATGATACTGTTGAAAACTATTGATTCTGCGATTGAATCAGGAATCTGATTGACATCTGTTGAAGTAACTTGATTAAGCAAAAGCAATGAATCAAGATACTGCTTAATAGCATCATTTGTTGGGGCAAAGCATGTGTAGTTACCACGAGCAGACAGGAGTTCCAACATAGTAGACTCCGAACGCTTGCTAGGGTGTACTTTACCCAGAATTGTCAGATAATCGCTGAAATTCTCAGGGTCATTCTCAAAATGATCGACCATAGTCTCACCTGTAAAAGTATACAGGTCAGAATCATCGATATTTTCTGTACAGCTGTTCAGGCTTAACATAGACGCTGCGAAAATAAACAGCCCCCCTGATATAGCTTTAATTTTATTTATCGTTCTCATAATTAAAATTCATCAGTTTTAGAAGTATTCTCGTTAGTTTTCCATACACTGTTCTGCTTAAGAAGCGGATTGTTCTTTATTTCACTCTCGTATATAGGAGAGAACAAAGACTCAAGTGTTGACAACTTAGAAACGATTGCATTCTTATTCTCACTGTACTTACGTCCGAGGAAGTTCTTTACCATTTCTGTTGTGCTACCTTTTCTCTGAGCATATCTTACAAGATCAAACCAACGCTTACCTTCAGCGAAGAACTCGCGCTGTCTCTCTGCCATTACAAGAGCCTCCAATCCTTCAGGTGTACTGAATGTCTCGAAATTCAAAGAGTCATTACTAGCATTGCTATTCGTAGTAGAATATGCATACGGATTAGAACGCTTGAAAATATGCCTTACGAGCATAAATCCTTCTCTAAGATTTGCTTCATCTGTATAAAGCTGACTTATTGCTTCTGCCTTCATCAACATGACATCACTCAGTCTATAGAATATCCAGTTAGCATTATCTGTAGATCTATTAGTATAAACTGCCTCATAGTCACTGGCTGTATTATCGGTCATCATCTGATTCAAACCTACAACACCTTTCTTTCCTTGCATCACGCTTGTAGCAATATACTTATTGACACGATACTCAGTCTGGTCAGCACCAACCCAAGTTGCATCCTCCCACTTTCTCATATCTGTTTTAGTGAACAAAGAAGAAGGTCCTGTTGAATTAGGCGACGTTTCAAATCCTGAGAACAAGGCATCAGCACAACAGAAACTACCGGTTTCGGCTTTTGAGATATTATAGAAATAGCTCGCCATTATTGCGTTAGTATTATTGGTTCCATCTATCTGAATCTCAAAAATGCTTTCATCAGAATTCTTAGAACCGAAGATTTCATCAAATGCACCCACTTCATCAGAATAAGAATTAGAGTTTTGATCATTTGGGATCAACAAGTCCTCAACGGTCAAAGCTTTGGTAAGACCTCCAACAACACTACCATTCTTGTTAATGTCTTCCGTCTTATCTTTAATCATCTGTTCTATAACAAAGTCGCAACATTCGATACACTTCTGATAATCTTGACGCGATTTGTCATGCTTGTTTACAGAATCAGGAGAAGCATTAAGACTGGCTCTCCAAAGATACACATCAGCAAGCAAAGCATAAATACTCTTCTGCGTAATACGTCCCTTATTGAAAACAGTATTTCCATAATTAGTCATACCATCAGCCTTAACAGATTCCAAATCCATGATTATACTATCAAGAACCTGCTCCTGAGGAGTCTGTGGCAACAACATATACTGACCATCATTATTATAATCAGATGTTGCATATGGTATATTACCGAATGTTCTAAGCAACCAGAAATGGCTCAGTGCCCTCAAAGTTATTGCCTCAGCTTTAATTGGCTTCCAAGCTTCTTCAGTAAATGTAACATCGCGCTCAATAATGAGTGGTCCATTCTTAAGAATTTTGTTACAATAATTAATCTCGTTATAAAATGGTGTCCAACTGAACATTCCGGCTGTAGGAAGAAGGTTTGCACCCATAAGATTGTCTAGGTCTACCCAGTCTTTACCTATTGTCTTAACAAAATTGTCAGAACGAGCCTCTCCCCACAATATATATCTTTCCATCATGTCACCTTGCAACAAACGAACATAGCATGCAGCTACGACATTCTCAAGGTCATTCTTATCCTCCCAGAAGTCTTCTTCCACAATCTGCGATGTAGGCTTAATTGTCAAGAAGTCATCACAAGACGTCAAGGTAGTGCCGGCTACAAAACATCCGAGAGCAATTTTATATAAATTTTTCATTTTCATAAATCTCAAATTTAGAATCCTACATTTAAACTAAGAGTGAAAGATTTCGCTCTTGGAGTTTTTGAATTATCTGTGCAGACTCCCCAGCTTCCGTAAGAAACTTCAGGATCAACACCTGTATACTTTGTGAAACACAAAAGATTATTTCCTGAAGCAGAAACTCTCAAAGAACGCAAACCAATAGACTTCAAGTACTTAGTTGGGACGCTATATGAAAGCTGGAAATACTGGAATCTCAAGTAGTCTCCATTCTCTACATAACGGCTGTTACCCAAAGCATTGTAGCTTGCACCTATACCTGCATTCAAAGCTCTTGGAATCTCTGTTATGTCACCATTCTTTCTCCATCTCCAAGCAACAGCAGAACTCTGATTGCTATTAGAACGCATTGACTCATTGTTCAAACGCGTCATATTTACAATCTTATTACCTACACGGAAGTTAAAACTCAACTTGAGAGTCCAATCACCGTAATAGAAGTTGAGACCGAATCCACCATTAAACTTAGGGTTAGAATTACCAAGATAAACAATGTCAAGCTCATTGATCTGGCCGTCATGGTTGATATCTTCATAAATCACATCACCACCCTGGAATTCATAATTTGTTCCACCATAGTTATAATACATATGAAGCGGATTTCCCTTTGAATCATAAAGAATGTTTCCATTCTCATCACGAGCTACAGGACAAGTTGCATTATCTCCATTTGCCTCTGCATAGGCAGCAGTATTTTCACCATAAGTATTGTATGATTCCTCAGTATAACCACTGTGATCATAATCATATCTGTATACACCTGCATACTTGAAACCATAAATAGAACCTACAGCATTACCAATTTGAATACGCTTTAGATATTCACCATTGTTATAGCTGAAGTCACCATTCATAGACTCGAGCACAGTGTCGTCCATCTTTGTAATTGTATTAATGTTCTGCGCTATATTGAATGATGCAGACATAGAAAACTTACCTTTCTTGAACAACCTTGCTGTATTTACGTAAAGTTCCCATCCTCTATTACGAAGATCGCCGACATTTTTCCATGCAAGTGAGCTGTATCCTGTAGAACTTGGTATTCCGACTCCAGCCATCAACAAATCTGAAGTAGTCTTGTCATACACATTAAGGTCGAACTGGATGAGGTCTTCAAAGAGATTGAGGTTGAATCCCAAGTTCCATGAATCCGTTGTTTCCCACTTAATGTCTGTCAAACGAAGATTATCGGGTCTAATAGCAGTAATAGTATTGCTACCGCTACCATAAATTCCAAAATTACTATACTTATTATACATCAGATACTCATTACCTGGCGCACGACCAACGCGTCCCCAACCTGGTCTGAATGACAAGAGGCTGATAACTTTATTAAGTGGCCTAAAGAAAGGTTCATCACTGATATTCCAACGTCCAGAAATACCAGGGAAAGTTCCCCATTTATTACCAGCACCAAACTTAGTTGAACCATCACGTCGAACAGTCAGGTCAAGAGAATAGCGGCTATCCTTATACGCAGCATGTACAGTTCCCAAATAGGCCATACTTCTCCACTGACTTGTACTAGAAGAAAGCGCTGTGACCCACGCATCAGATGTAGATGACTCAATACCAGAAGGCATACCGTTCTTAGACAAGCTCTGCAGACGTCCGTTACCGGAAGTCAATTCAAACTGTCCCATCATTGTCACGAACCAGTCACGGTTGTAAATCTTTGGAGTATAAATCAACTTCTCACGGTTTGTGAAAGCCAAACTCTTGTATTCCTTATTATATGTACTATTTACACCTGCAGTCCATGAATTTGTAGTCAAAGAACTAGGATAATATGCATTCTCGCTCTCGTTATAAACGTCCATATACACTTCAGCATTCAGGTTCAACTGGTGACCAGAATCATCCTTACTGAGCAACTTATATTCGATATTAAACTGAGGGTTAATACGATAAGTAGACTGATTATTAAAAGCTTGATGTGCAATAGCAACAGGGTTACCATTGCTCTTCATATCTGACAAATAATATGATGAATAACCATCAGGAGTTGACGATGCATTTGGTGCAGTAGGCAACATCTTATAAAAATCACCTGTCAGCTGTCCTCTTTCATCGTATTCATATATTGACATATTAGGCATTGCATTATATGCCTTGCCAAGAATAGATGTAGTAGAACCTCCATCCCAGTTACGATGATTGTCTGTATAAGTCAACGCAAAGTTGCTTCGGAATGTTATACGGTCAGACACAAAGTAGTCCAAAACCATACGTGTAGAGAATCTGTCGAGAGTCTGCTTAATGATAGTACCAGTCTGATGGTCATAGCCTCCAGAAATACGGAAATTAGCCTTTTCACCACCACCACTCAAAGTTACATAGTAGTTGTGTGTCTGTCCAAACTGGTTGACAGCATCAACCCAATCAGTATTCTTGTTAAAATTATAGTAGTATACAGGACGGCTCTGATCATAATTAAGCTCAACCATATTTGAAGTTGCAGCACTCTGCTTAGGGTTGAAATAAGCTTCCTTCATCATCATTGTATAACCATCACCATCCAACATGTCAAGTCCTTCTGGAGACCATGAACCTGTAAAGCGATATGAGAAGTCCACTTTTGTTTTACCTCTAGCTCCACGGCGTGTATTGATTTCGATAACACCATTTGCACCCTGAGCACCCCAGATAGCAGTTGCGGCAGCATCCTTCAAAACCTTGATTTCTTTGATGTCTTCTGGATTTACAGAAAGCAAAGTTGCGAACTGCTCTTCATTATCAAGATCCTCAAAGTCTGTAGAAGAAACATCTGCAGGCAAGTCGAAGATGTTACCATCGACTACAATAAGCGGTTCTGCACTACCATTGATAGTACTGACACCACGCATACGCATACTTGTACCAGATCCAAGGTTTCCTGAGTTTGAAATGATATCAAGTCCGGCAATCTTTCCCTGAAGAGCTTCATCAGCAGAAGCAAACGAAAGACCTTCAACATCATCCATGTTCATGGTCTGAGCTGCAACAGAAACTTCTTTCATCGGAATTGTAAGACCGTTACTCTTGACTCTTGGTTTTGCCTTAATAACGACCTCGTCAATAACCATTTCATCGACCATTTTGATATCAAACTTGGTCTTGTTACCGATAGGAATTTTCACAGTCTTATAACCTACATAAGAAACTACGAGAAAATCCTTTGGACTTTTGATAACCATAGAGAAGTTACCGTTCATATCTGTTACGGCAGCCTCAACAATACGGTCGTTGGCATCTCTCTCAACGACATTGGCCATGATGACCGGACCGTCGACTTCACTGTAAACTCGACCTGTCACACGACGCTGAGCCATAGCTGTTCCTATACAAAGGAACAGAGTCATAGTTAATATAAACTTTATCTTGTTCATAGCTTTGTTTTTATTCTATAATACGATATTTAGCAAGATACTTTTTAGCTGCTGTCGGTGTACTCCAATCACTGTCATAGCGACCGCCTTCAAGTTCCTTATAATTCAATACGCCATCAATACCATGAACTACTGCAAAAGAAGAAGCAGAAATAGTCCTTGCAGAAGTTCCGCTAGCATTCAGCACGTAATCTCTAGTCATAAGATTATTATTAGAAGTGATGGTACGAGTCTGATTTACAGCATCTCTAACCTGCAATGTTCCATTACCTGTTGAAGAAACATACAACTTCATATAAGTACCTGTAGCAGAGTTGAGTGTAGCAGTTTCATAACCATCAGCATCCTCTTTTAGGGCTGGAATATCAGCATATACTGTCTCATCATGGAAATGATATTTAAGGAAATTAATAAGTGCAGAAACCATCGCAAGTCCCTGTTCTTTCCATTCTTCTTCGTCAACAGTTTCATCAGCCTTCATCTTCTCGATAAATTCACGAATTCTTTCCCATGTAGGCAAACCTTTGTCTATAGCTTCTTGTATAGCATCGTTTGTCGGAACATATACAGTATATCTATAATTGTTGAAGAATCGTACATTCGTTGCGCTAGAAACAAGAGAACCGTTAGTTTTGTCATAACAAGGGAGACCATTGTCATTAACAAAAATCTCATATCTTCTCTGTTCTGTACTTTTAGTTAAGCCAAGTTCTTCAAGTACCTCAATATCAGTCTGACAAAGATCATAGAAGTTCTTGAATTCAGGATTATTATATAATGTACTGAAAACAGATTCTATTGCAGGCTGCATAGGCTTATCTATCTCATAAGCCATACCATTACCATTACCGTTTGTTTCTTCTGTCTTATCATCAAAACGGATAACCTTTGCCATTTCCTCTCCTGCAGACAACCATGCACCTCTAACCATACAACCATTTTCACGTTTTGTTGCATCCTTCACATATATAGGGGCACCATTTTTTGCAATAAAATAATTCTTATCACATTCTATACCTGTAGAAGTTTCGTCAATACCTTGCGTTTTTGTATTATCAGAATGCACTATGGTATGTGTCTGAAGCATATCAGCCAAACGGTCTTCATATTCACCGGTGGAAACAGTAGTAGTTGCCTGAGGTTCGCCAATTACACCTGTACCTGTAGCAAAGTCATAATCGTAATCATAAGCAGTACACTTGACCTTGCTTGTCGCCTTGTCCCATGTATAATACAGAACACGCTGATTACCAATACCCCATGCAAAAGAAACAGGGTCAACATAATAGAAGTCATCTTTCGGAACAAAGAAACTGAGACGAGAACTCATTGCAAGCAGATATGCATAGAAGTCAACCTTTATACTATTCAATTGTACCTGATTCAAAGCCCAATTGAAAATATGCATATCCTCCGCAACAAGAGCCGGAGCTGAAACAGCCGCATACTTTGCAGGAGTGAGGACCTCATCCATAACATAGATTGCACCATTGTTTGCCAAAAGCACTGTATCTATATACTGATAATGTGTCTCATCGAGCATAGGGTCCTGAGCATCGTCCTTGATAGTTTCGAATTTGCTAGGCACAGAATTACAGAAACTATCTTTCATAAGGTTGTTGATCAAAGCCTGTATTACGTCAAGAGGGATCTGGTCAATACACCTATATATATTTTCATAATCCGTTTCTCCTCTTACAGAACCAATCAAATCTGGTGCGTAAGCCTCAAGAAGGAAACGTCCACCACCGTTTTCGGCAAAGAAGTATTCATAAAGCTTGTTGTCCGATGGAGCAAATACAGCAGCCATATCCTGCTCTTTTGGAGTTTTTCCTTCGCTGGCCATATAAGTGTTCCATCCTGGATCATAGTTGAGTGCGTAAGAAACAGCATTTCCACTAGGATTACCTATAGGGTCAGTACCAGCATCACTACTCAAAGCACCTCCGCCTTGAGAAACTTTAGAAAAGTATCTTTTCTGGAAAACAGAGTCGACAGTATTTCCGTAAAGAAGCTGATATGCTTTTGTAAGTGATTCATTATAGAAAGGTGCACTGAAACGGTCAACCATGTGACTGAAAATATTTGTGTGTCCGTTTGTGCGAAGCATTTCTGCAATATTAGGAGGAGTAATCAATACCTGGTCAAGTCTGTTGATATAACCATTCTGGCATGTGATATCCTGTTCAACAACTTTGCTTCCATATATAAATGCATCATTCTTATCTCTTGTCTTTCCAACAACATATTCAAAGTCCATGTCAGTAATGTTGTTGTTGCTCATCTGAGCCGGCAAGAAGTGAGTCATCATTGGTACAGTGTTGTCCATTGCAATCCAGATACCACCCTTATTTGGATCGCGGAATCTTGCCCAATAATCCTTATCTTCTTCATTATAGGTTATCGGCAACTGCTCTGCGCTGAGATGAGTTATAGAGTCTGTAACAGCAACAGCAGTCTCACGTCTCAAGCACTGTCCTTTGACAGGTCCTTCAACGCTAGACATCATTTCAAGCAGATAAGCATTGTTAATCATTACCGAATTCAGCAGAAGCTTTTTCTGTGAAAGTGAAAGCTCGTTGTAGCTATGAACCCCCCACTGATTGTTCTTGTAAAACTCATCAAATGCAGAATCATTTGCAACAAACAATGTCTTACTACCGGTTTTAGCCAAAACCTCTGCATAGTCAAGGTCATCGATAAGTCTAACGAAATTTGTGTAGTCTCTTTCATCTTTGAGATAGTCGTAAATGCTCGAACCCAACCACGATGGGGTCGTAGTCGGCAAATCATAATCATCCGAGCATGAATACGTCAATCCGCAAACAGAGACAACGCATACAGCTCCAAGCCAATAGCGTCCAAGTTTACAAAAGCGTTTTTTCATAACTTAAATTAGTGTGTATAATATTAAAAAAATTTCATTCCGGTGTGCATTCATAATTCGGTTAGTCAAACAAATCCTGCACTGTTTTTCTGTATCTTTTACAAGATATTAGAAGTCTAGTATTATCATATATCTGACAAATTTAAATCATATTTAGTTTTAAACACTATCTGGCAAGCTTTTAAATCACAGGTTTAACGATTTTTAACAATGGTTGTAAATTCGCTTTTTTATGCTTTTTTTGTGCACGCACACATTTTCCGTACAAAGGTTTCATTTTTAACATTCACAATTATTAATGTCAATATTGAAAAAAATTCCCACGTCAAAACAAATAAAACATTAAACATTATAGACAAAAGAAAAGAAGGACACCTATTTATAAAATACCAAATATTTTAAATAATAGACTGCATATTACACTACATTTACATGCAATACGCAGCCTGAATTACACAGCCGATAAAAACATTCAGTTCAATCAACCAAAACCTTTCTGCCACCAACGATATAAGTTCCAGCAGAAACAGGAATATCAATTCGTCCAACGCCACATTCCACTGTCGACACCAGTATTCCAGAAACATTGAATACCATAACACGGCATGGCTTATCACTGATGATACTTACGCATCCTTTGGAAGAAGAAATTTCAAGGCCGGAACTTGAAACCTCATCAATACCAGTATAGTGTTGCTTCAAAAAGACTGGCACTGCCATTGTTACCGGTTCAGACGTAGTCGTTTCCCCCTTAACCGTCGTAATCTTAAGTCTAAGGGTAATATCATCTTCCAAGAATGCGTCGACAGGGCAACTGTCACAGCTTACAGTATAGGTTCGTTCTCCCGTATTATCAAAACCGCTTCGTCCTTCAGTCTTATAAAACTCCTTATAGATTCCATCAGAAGCCAAATATTCAATAATCTCCGTTTCCGTGATATCACCATTCTTATTTGTTATTTTCGGCAGGAACTGCAAACGTGCGGCATTAAACCCAAAACTCAGCTTATTGTCCGTCTTCAAACCAGGCAACCAGCCATTTGGAATATATTGCATACTTTCCTTATAAGCATGGCTCGGACGTGCATCTCTATAAACCTCACCTGCAGGAGTAACCCACCAATTTTTTTTATTGGAATCCCAATGAAGGACATATCGCGGCATACCGCCATCCCAATTGTAAATAGAATAACGTTCAATGAAGTCACAATTGTCAAGAACTTCAAGTATATTCTTTATATCATTACGTTGCTTCGCAAGCTGGTCATTATAGTTTGATGGCCAAGACTCTGTAGTCCAGCTTGCACCATTATTCCATTCTGTAAGCCAAATAGGCCTTTTCGTATTATTATAAATTGACTGAAGCTGGTTTTTCCAGCTGTCGGCATTAGGCGCCTCGTTTGTACCCCAATATGCATGGAATGCCACAAAGTCGCACCTATAAGCCATATCATTGCAGTGTCCGATGAAATCCTTCAGCCATCCTGCATCTGTTGGTGCGGGACTACCTATTCTCATTCCACTTTCAAAGAAGTCAGGTACCAAAGTACAAGCCGTCCAAGCATCCGTCGTACCACCGCATGAGCACTTATCACTAGTATGCTGTTCCGAATGGTCCGGCTCATTTATGCCTAAAACATGCGTAGAAGTGGTCTTGCTGTTTATTTCATTCCACGAAGGCCAGTACTTATGCTGTTTTATAGGCACATATTCCATATCTGTCTGTGTAGAGCGGTCAGCACTCCAGGTATAGAACCATGTTGTACCCAAAAGCTTACCTTCCGTATTGATATTGCTAGTACCTTCAGTTGAGCACCACCCTTTCTTTGACACATAATTCCAACGGCGCACATTTATATACGACACGCGTCTATCCAGAAGCTGAGGAAGTTCTGGTATACACTTATCTTCATGGTCAGCAACATACACTCTGCTGTACCCGCTTCCGTCTGCATTCGTAGCAAGACAAACCATATATCCACGTTTCAATATGAAGCTTTGCATTTCATTAGCCGCCTGTCCAACATTCGCTTTTCCGTTGCCGAAAACATATTCATCACCGGAATACATCTGTCCGCTATACGCATAGAACGGCTTATAAGATGATTTATGAGGAATCACAGCCGCACCCTGAAGATAAATAGCCACCCTACAGTTGCTTCCATTTGCGGCAGGTTGTCCATCAACATTTATATTCGACAAATATTTGCTTACGACATCCGATGGACGCACATTATCGAATATGATCCACGCATCTTCACTATTGATACTTATCTTGCTGTCTTTCATTGGAGTGTCGGCACTAACATGCAAATCAACAGGCTCATCAAGAGACAAAGACTGTCCTACCAACATCAGAGAATTGCGTTCAGCCTTACCATATTCATTTACATAATCTTCATCCGGCGACAAAGCTGACACCGAACTGACGATTTCAGGGTTATAAGCCTTAAGAGCGCTCAATCCCAATATGGTCCATTCCGCAGACGTACCAACAGAAGTCACAACACCAACTTCCTTTTGAGGGGCGGTTCCGACAAGCAGTCCATCAAAATAGAGAGCCGCCTGCTCACCATCAAAAGCAAACTGGTAATCATGCATTCCTGAAGCATTGGAAATATCAAAGGTGGTTCCATTGACAGAAACCTTACCGTGGGATATACCTATCTGTGCTCCTGTCTTATAAGAATTACGGATTACCAACTGTGCTTCCATCAAAGGATCAGAGCTAAGTTCTGTACCATTCATTGCAACAGTAAACGCACGCTCTGTTTGGAAACTGCTTCCTGACACCCAAATGCTGTATTTGCCCTGCATAACATTATCAATCGCAGCCAAAAGAGCCTTACGCGCTTCTTCCATCACACCAATAGTTTCAACAGAAGCATCAATCTGTGCAGAACGGGCATTATAAAGAGCAACCGCCAACTCCTCTTTCTCTTCGTCACTGCCAAATGCAGGGTTTCCAAACACACCATCACCTTTTATTATAGCTTCAGCCAATTCATCCCTGTAAACCTGAAGACGCGTAGAATCTACAGGGAAACCTGCTTCCAAAATAAGCCAGCGCGACATTTCACCAGCGGTCTTGTCATAATAAACATTTACAAAATCCTGGGCATCAGCACCGGCATCAACTCCAAGACGGCATTTTCCATTGCCATTCACGGTCTCACCTCTTTTAGACATAATGAAACCATCCGTTCCACCGTTGAGTGACCATTCATACGAGTTGTACGAAGTATTGAGCGAACCAGCAAACCACACGCTCCATGTGTTTCCTTCTGCATTGCTTGCCTGCAGGTAACGCCCGGTGCTTTTCTGCTTAAGCCAATAATAGCCTTCATCAAGAGACGATTTCTCTGCTACAAAAACATAAGAATCAGGGTCTGCATTCTTGCCAAACGCTGACAAAGCCGGAGCATTGCCGGCCTCATTATCTCCAAGAAGCTTATTATAATAGGTATTATACAAATAATACTCTCCACCAGCATATATAGCATTAGTAATCGACTTCTCACTGCCGAAAGCCATATCCTCATAACTTACATTACCGATTACAGCATCGCCGTCGGCATGTACATTAAGAGTATTATAAGGTCCGGCACATTCCACCAAGTACATTCTGTCAAGATGAACTATTCCACGCGTATCAGCACCAATAACTCCAAAGACATTACATCCGTCGGCATCTGCAGGAACCGTAAAAGCAAAAGCATAATCACCAGCTTCATTAACATTTGCCGGAGCTTTCCACTCCTCATACATTGCATTCCACGTTCCAGCAGCAGTACCAACACCTACTGCATAAGTGAAACCGGCAGCATTAGAGTGAGACATTGCCTTAAATCCTGCAACATAACGGCGACCAGCCCTCAATCCAGATTCCAAAGTCTGAAAAACAGAACTGCCCTTAGTATATCCACCACCGCCATCTTGCCTGAACATCAAAGCTGAGTGCCCTTCCCTACCTACAGCCAGAGACTCATTATCCTTATAGCACCTTACGCTGACATTCCATCCATTTTCCTTATCACCACCATTGTATATATCCCAATACTTTGGCCAAAACATATAATCGTCAGAACCCGTAACATCGTTGCTGTATACAATATCCTCATCCTCAAATCCGGGATTGCGCAACAAATTTCTGGAATCATATATACCTGAATTTTCTTCTTGCGAATCCACCTCATCATAGATTTCAGGAACTTCTACATCACCGACCTTGAAAGCTTCAATTGAGACCTCGAGGTGTCCATCAACATATATATATAATGTACGCGCGAGATAATCCAAAGACACCCTGTAATGATGCTCCTGTCCATCCGCAAAATCAGTATGCGACAAATCAGTAACTTTCTCACCATCAACAAATTTAATTCCTTCTGAAGAGATTGTCAAATTAGCTCCAAAAGCATGAGAATTGGAAGCCAGCACTGTCACTTTCCCATCACCGCTCTGTTCCAGTTTTGCAGAAAGATCTATACTGAAATCTGCATCAGGATAAAAAACTGATGGAGAGTTCTCGATGTTGCCACCGTTTGAAATATTGGTCTCAAGTACATCCTTATACGGAAGCTTTTTCTGAGCTACGGCACTACCTGCACCAATACAATACGCCCCTAGTACTGTAAAAAATAAAATCGTTCTATTCATATTTCGCTTGGTTGTAGATTTAAGATCATTACATCACAAAAATACAAAAAATATCACACTTCAATCTGCACGGAGGTCAATAACGGCAAAAAGACCTAAGAATTAACCTTTTATGAAAAGCAATTACAAATATCCGCAAAAGCCATTGTTAACCAAACCTAAGTCTACGAGCGCCCGGAAGCGAAGCCTCGAGGGCTCGAAACTAAAATTATGAGCCCTCAAAAAAACAAAGAAAAAGAATCCACATCGAAAGCTAACCCACAAATGCATCTAGAGACAAGATACGCAAGCGCCGATATGTTAAAATATTATTATTTATCATAAAACTTGCACGAGCATTTTTCATAAATTTTTCATGTTTATAGTGCTATGTCTGTTTTTCTTTATTATCTTTGCAAAGATTAAATTAAAGTCCGATACAGATGGTTTTTACTGCACAGCAAATAGCTGCATATATAGACGGCGAAATAATAGGCAATCCTGAAGCCTCCGTAAACACATTTGCGAAGATCGAAGAGGGCAAGCCAGGAGCCATTTCATTTCTGGCCAATCCTAAATATGAGCATTACCTTTACAGCACGGAGTCGACTATTGTTTTGGTAAACAAGGACTTCGAGCCGTCACAACCTGTACGCGCAACACTCATCAAAACAGAAAACGCGTATGAATCGGTTGCACGACTGCTGACATTATACGAGTCAATGCAAAGCCGTAAAACAGGCGTCAGCGAAAAGGCCTACATAGCGCCTTCGGCAAAAATCGGTGAAGATTGCTATATTGCACCGTTCGCATACATAGGCGACAATGTCACCGTAGGCAACGGAACGTCAATATATCCCAATGCTGTCGTTTGCGACAATGCCACTATAGGTGAAAATTGCATTATATATCCGAATGTTACAATATATCACGACTGTCGTATTGGCAATCGCGTTATTCTTCATGCCGGTGCTGTGATAGGAGCCGACGGATTCGGATTCGCGCCGTCACACGACGGTTATGAAAAAATACCTCAAATTGGTATTGCCGTAATCGAAGATGATGTGGAAATCGGAGCAAACACTTGCGTAGACCGCTCTACGATGGGAGCAACATACGTTAGAAAAGGCGTAAAACTGGACAATCTGGTTCAGATAGCCCACAACGTAGAAGTCGGCAAACATACTGTAATGTCAGCACAAGTGGGCGTTGCAGGAAGCGCACACATCGGAGAATGGTGCATGCTTGGAGGCCAAGTTGGAATTGCAGGACACATCAAAGTAGGCGACCACACCAACTGCGGAGCACAATCGGGAGTCCCAGGAAATGTTGCAGGCAACTGCACACTGATGGGATATCCGGCAATAGACCATAAGAATTTTGCCCGCTCATCAGTGGTATACAAGAAACTGCCTGAAATTTATCGTCAGATAAATGAAATGCAGAAAGAAATAGAAGAATTAAGGGCGAAAATAAAACAATAGCCACCACATAATTGTTAAGCAGATGGAAATGCAAGCTTAACAAGCTTGAACAGACAATTTGGCATCATACGAAGCCGAATTGTCTTTGCGGTATAGACAGTTTAAAACAAATACTACAAGAAAATAAAGAGAGAGACAATGCAGAAGCAACTAACATTGAAAAAATGCTTTACAGTCAAAGGCAAGGGATTGCATACCGGCTTATTCATAACAGCAACATTCAATCCTGCACCAGACGATTTCGGCTACAAAATACAAAGAACAGACATTGAAGGACAGCCGATAATCGACTGCATAGCCGAAAATGTAGCCGATACACAACGTGGAACTGTTCTCATTAAAGACAACATCCGCGTAAGTACCGTAGAGCATGCCATGGCAGCACTATATGCTTCAGGCATAGACAATTGCCTCATACAGGTTGACGGTCCGGAAATTCCTATTCTTGATGGAAGTGCAATTGTTTTTTTCAATGAAATACACAATGCTGGCATCGTAGAGCAGTCGTCAAACAAAGACTTCTATGTTGTTAAACACAAAATGGTAGTCAACGGCGAACATGGCGAATCTCTCATAATAGTACCAGATGACGACTTCTGCGTCAACACAATGATATCCTTTGAATCCAAAGTACTGGCAAGCCAGTTTGCAACAATGGATTCAATCTCAGATTTCGGCAAAGAAATAGCATCAGCAAGAACATTTGTCTTTGTACGCGAAATAGAACCTCTCCTCAATGCAGGATTGATAAAAGGCGGAGACTTGGACAACGCAATAGTTGTTTATGAAAACCAGCTTCCTCAGGAACGCTACGACAAGTTGGCCGACACAATAGGAATTCCGCACAAAGACGCAACTCAATTAGGTTATATAAACAACAAGCCGTTGACATGGCCTAACGAACCTGCGCGCCATAAGCTTCTTGACATTGTGGGCGACCTTGCACTCGTAGGCAAGCCTATAAAGGGAAGACTGATAGCAACCAAACCAGGTCATACAATCAACAATAAATTTGCCAGATTGATACGCAAAGACATACGCAGACACGAAGTACAGTGTCCGTCGTATGATCCGAACGAAGAACCGGTTCTTGACATAAACCGCATCAAGGAGCTGCTTCCACATCGCTACCCTATGTTATTGGTAGACAAGATTATATCTATCGACGAAAACACTATTATTGGAGTAAAGAACGTAACTGGAAATGAGCCGTTCTTCATCGGACATTTCCCTAAAGAACCTGTAATGCCAGGAGTACTTCAGATTGAAGCTATGGCACAGGCTGGAGGTTTGCTTGTGCTCAATTCTGTTGAAGATCCGGCAAACTGGTCAACTTACTTCATGAAGATAGACGGAGTCAAATTCCGCAAAAAGGTTGTACCGGGGGATACATTGATTTTCAAAGTAAAGCTTCTTGAACCGGTAAGAAGAGGCATATCATCGATGAAAGGCTACATTTTCGTAGGCGATACATTGGTATGTGAAGCAGAATTTACCGCCAAGATGGCAAAAAAAGAAGAAAATTAACACTATAAAGCATAGGCTGACAGAAACTTCCGATGAAAGGAAGTGTTGTCGCCAACTTGTAAAAAAATAATGTAATGAGTAAGATAAGTCCATTGGCATTCATCGATCCTGAAGCTAAAATAGGAGAAAATTGCGAGATCGGTCCATTCTGTTTCATAGACAAAAATGTTGTAATAGGCGACAACAATGTCCTCATGAACAGCGTAACACTGTTGAACGGAACTCGTATGGGACACGGGAACACAATTTTCCCAGGAGCAGTCATAGGTGCAATACCTCAGGATCTTAAATTCAAAGGAGAAGAGACCACTGCAGAAATAGGCGACAACAATACCATAAGGGAAAATGTCACAATACATAGGGGAACAGCTTCAAAAGGCAAGACCGTTGTGGGCAGCAGAAACCTTATAATGGAAAATGCGCACATCGCACACGACTGCGAATTCGGCAGCGGAATCATTATGGGCAACTCCTCAAAATTGGGAGGCGAGGTTGTTGTAGACGACAACGCTATTATAAGTGCAGTGGTTCTGGTACACCAGTTCTGTCATATCGGAGGCTATACAATGGTTCAAGGCGGCAGCCGTACAAGCAAAGACATTCCTCCATTCATCATCGGAGGAAAAGAGCCAATAGCCTATGCCGGTCTTAACATTGTAGGACTTCGCAGACGCAATTTCAGCAACGAGCTCATCGAAAACATTCACAATGCATACAGACTGATATACAACAGCCATCTTTCTATCAATGAAGCAGTTGAACAAATTATGCGTGACATTCCGATGAGTCCGGAAATCGAATATATCGTGAATTTCGTCAAGAATTCACAGCGTGGCATAATCAGATAACAAAAGCAACGCATACAGAAATTGTCTTGCACAAGTTTAATTATATTAAAGAGCTTTAAGATGATTTACCGTTTTACAATAATATCTGACGAATCTGATGATTTTGTCAGAGAAATAAAAATCGACTCAGACGCAACATTTCTTGAATTTCATAAACTGATATTGGAGTCTTGCGGATACAAAGATGACCAAATGACCTCTTTTACCATCTGCGAGCACAATTGGGAAAAGGGTGTTGAAATCACTCTTGAAGAAATGGATACAGATTCTGACGTAGATTCATATGTAATGGCCGACACAAGAATCAGCGATCTCATCGAGGACGAAAAACAAAGGTTGATATATACATTCGACCCATTGGCTGATAGGTGTTTCTTCATTGAACTGACAGAAATAATCACTGGAAAATCTCTGAAAAATGGAGAAATAAGCCTTAAAAGAGGCGATGCACCTGCGCAAACACTCGATTTTGATGAACTGATGGCAAAAAATCCTACGTCGAGTACCGGCCTCGATGACGAAGACTTGTACGGAAACGAAATAGACGACGAGGACATAAGTCTTGAGGGACTTGACATCAGCGATGGCAATCCTTATGAATGATAAAAAAAATACCCTGGTGGTTCTGATCGGGCCTACAGGGGTTGGTAAAACTGAGCTTAGTCTATCATTGGCTAAGCTCTTATCTTCTCCAATCGTTTCTGCAGACTCCAGACAACTATACAGGGGCATTGAAATCGGCACAGCAGCTCCAACGGAAGAACAGCTGAAAACGGTGGAGCATTTTTTTGTCGGAACATTAAATCTGACAGACTACTACAGTGCCGCACAATATGAGGCGGACGTAATGGTTTTATTGGAAAAGCTTTTCAAAGATCATACTCATGTTCTTCTGGAAGGAGGCAGTATGATGTATGTAGATGCTGTCACCAAAGGTATCGACGATATACCTACAGTCGATGAAGACACTAGAAAATACATGAAGGAAAGGCTTGAAAATGACGGACTTGACATTCTGCTAAAAGAACTCAGAATGCTCGATCCTGAATATTATGCCATAGCAGACCACAAAAATGCAAAAAGAATTGTGCATGCGCTGGAGATCTGCTATATGACAGGTAAATCATATACTTCGTTCCGAACCGGCAAAAAGAAGGAACGACCATTCAACATCATAAAATTCGGACTAAGAAGAGAACGTGAAGACCTTTTTGAACGCATCAATTCCAGAGTAGACAGCATGATGGATGCAGGTTTGGTGGAAGAAGCAAGACGGGTTTATCCACATAGACATCTCAATTCACTCAACACAGTAGGTTACAAAGAGTTATTTTCGTATTTCGATGGAAAAATGACTTTAAAGGAAGCTGTCGAACGCATCAAAAAGAATACGAGAGTCTATGCAAAAAAACAGATGACTTGGTTCAAGCATGACCCTGAAATACATTGGCTCGACGCAGACAAGACTGATACTCAGGGGATGATGGAACAAATAAAGCTTTATTTAAAGCTAAAAACAAACTGAAAACAATACATATCGTCTGAAAACTTAGAAAAATACCCGAACTTATAGGATCTATTCGTTTAACTGATAAAACTTCATAGACAATGCAGAACAGTTCTGAAAACAAGAATTCCACTTTTAAGAAGATATTTAATATACCGCGCAGAGCGTGGAAGTGGTATGCCCGTCAATTCAAAGGACGCTGGTATCAGCGTGTAACTGCTTTTATATGCAGTTTCGTTATGCTGATTTTTGTATATCTCGGTGCAGTAGATATAAACCTGTTCGGACTGTTCGGAAAATCTCCTACAATGGAGTGCATCGAGAATCCTATCAGTAATGAAGCATCACTTGTGTACAGTGCAGACAGCGTACTTATCGGAAAATTCTTCAGCGAGAACCGCTCACCTGTAACTTACGATGAAATCTCGCCTTACATGCTGCAGGCTCTTGTTACAACAGAAGACGAGCGCTTCTACAAGCACCACGGCATTGATTTTCAGGGTCTTTTTGCAGCTGTTAAAGATATGGCTCAAGGACATGCCAGAGGTGCGAGCACAATCACACAGCAATTGGTAAAGAATCTGTTCAAAGTACGTTCACAGTATTCAACAGGACTGTTGGGACAAATACCAGGACTTAGAATACTCATTATGAAGTCTAAAGAATGGATCAACGCAATAAAGATTGAACAAAGATACAGCAAAGAAGATATTCTGACGTTGTATCTGAACACTGTAGATTTTGGAAGCAATGCCTATGGAATAAAGACAGCAGCCAGAACTTACTTCAATACTACTCCTGATCAATTGAAAATAGAAGAAGCTGCTACGCTTGTCGGACTGCTTAAGGCCACAACAACGTACAACCCGAAAGTACATCCAGACAAAAGTTTGGAAAGACGTAACGTGGTGATTGACAACATGTACAGTCACGGTTTAATAAGCAGAGAAGAACGTGACTCAATCAAAAAACTTCCTATTGAACTTCATTACAGCGTAGAAAACAGCTACGATGGTCAGGCTCAATATTTCAGACAAGCAATAAGGGCTTATCTGCAGGATTGGTGCGAAAAGAACGACATAAACCTGTATTCCGACGGCCTTAGAATATACACAACCATTGATTCGCGCATGCAGAAATATGCAGAAGAAGCCGCGTGGAAACAGATGAAGGTTATTCAGAACAACTTCGACACCCATTGGAGAGGCCGCAACCCATGGTGCGACGAAAGGGGAAATGAAATACCTGGATTCATAGAAGAATTGGCTAAACACAGTCAGTTCTACAAGATTTTAGCAGAAAGATTCCCCGACAACAAAGATTCCATAGATTACTATATGAATCTGCCTCACAAGGTAAAACTGTTCTCGTATGATTCGCCGAATCACACAATTGAACGTGAAATAAGCACTATGGATTCTATCAGATACATGGTAGGCATGATGCATTGCGGATTTGTTGCTATGGAACCTCAGACCAGCTATGTAAAAGCATGGGTTGGCGATGTTGATTTCAAGGCTTGGAAATATGACAAGGTAACAGCAAAACGCCAGCCAGGTTCAACATTCAAACTATTTGTATATGCAGCTGCATTTGAGAAACTTGGCCTGACACCTGTTGACAGACGTCAAGACAGCTACATCAGTCTGGAAGTTCCTGATAACGAAAAAGGCGGAACTAAAATATGGACACCGCATAATGCAAACGGCTACTGCACCAATGCGAACGTACCTCTGAAGGCAGCTTTTGCACAATCAATCAACACTATAGCAGTAAAACTGGGACAGGAAGCCGGTATTGGAAACGTAATAGACGTTGCTCACGCAATGGGTGTACACAGCCCGCTTGACAATGCCCCATCGCTGGCTCTTGGTGCATCAGACGTGTCACTCCTTGAGCTTGTAGACGGTTATTGTACAGCAATGAACGACGGTATGCAACGCGATCCTATTCTGGTTACGCAAATCAAGGACAGAGACGGAAACGTTATATACGACTGCGAAGAAGAGATTCCTGAAGCAAAACGCGTAATTTCATATAAAACAGCATTCTACTTGCAGCAACTCATGAAAGGCGGTATGCGCGAACCAGGAGGAACATCGCAAGCATTATGGGGATATAAAATCCACACATACAATACAGAATTCGGAGGAAAGACCGGAACGTCATCAAACCATTCTGATGCATGGTTCGTAGGTGCAACACCTTACCTCGTCGGAGGCGGATGGGTTGGCGGTGAATACCGATGCATACACTTCAGAACAGGTATGTTGGGACAAGGAAGCCGCACGGCTCTACCGATCTTTGGATATTTCATGGAAAAGGTAATGGCTAATCCTGCATTCAAGTGCTACAGGGGCAAATTCTCGGAACCCAAAGAGGATATACCGCAGAACACTTACATAGGTCCTTCATTCTATGCTCCTAAAAATGAGGAAGATTCAGACAGCTTGGATACAGATGATGCTGTAGATATAGACATGAACGAAACGGACGAACTGGTTTCGCCTGAGGAAAACGAACAGATTCAATAAAAAATTTCTATAATATGTGGCGAGGCGGGCAATACCCGCCTCCATCGTTTATAAATACTATTTGCCAGATTATCAGACATGTCCACTTTAGATAAAGAAAACAAGCAATTCCGCAACGTGCTGAACCTCATAAGATTCACGCAACAATCAATATTCTTGACAGGAAAAGCAGGAACGGGAAAATCTACCCTGCTGAGATATATCTGCGAGAATACAAACAAAGAGCACATCGTGCTTGCTCCTACCGGAATCGCCGCTATAAATGTAGGTGGAAGTACTCTGCACAGTTTTTTCAAATTGCCTTTTTATCCGCTGGTACCGGACGACCCGAAATTTTCAAACGGCAAACTGAGAAGTTTCTTGAAATACAACAAGGAACAATGCGCAATACTCAAAAAAGTGGAACTTATAATCATTGACGAGATATCTATGGTAAGGGCTGACATCATAGATTTCATAGACAAGATTCTAAGAGTGTATTCCGGCAATCTAAGGCAACCCTTCGGAGGGAAACAGATGCTGCTCGTAGGCGATGTATACCAGCTTGAACCAGTTGTCACACGTGATGAAAGGGAGATTTTGAGACGTTTCTACGAAACTCCGCACTTCTTTTCGGCAAAAGTATTTGGTCAAATACCACTAGTATCCATAGAACTGACGAAGGTATACAGACAAACGGATCAGGTATTCCTGAATGTACTTGATCACATAAGGACTGGAAACGTAAACAGACCAGACCTACAGTTGCTTAATACATGCCTCAACCAGAATATCGGAAGCGGAGGCGAAATGTTCATAACTTTAGCAGCAAGAAGGGATACGGTAGACTCTATAAACCGCAACAAACTAAACGGATTGCCAGGGGAATCCATCTTCTTCAAAGGTGAAATAAAAGGTGACTTTCCTGAAAGTTCACTGCCAACCCACCTGGAACTGGAACTGAAAGTGGGTGCACAGATTATCTTCATAAAAAATGACAAGGACAAAAGGTGGGTAAACGGTACTATAGGAACCATTTCCGGCATTGACATTGAAGGGAAATACCTTTATGTCGTTACAGACGATGGCACTGAACTGGACGTTGCAAGGGAGCAATGGGCCAATGTACGATACAGATATAATGAAACGGAGAAAAAGATTGAAGAAGAAGAACTTGGTACATTCGTGCAGTTTCCTGTAAAACTGGCATGGGCCATAACCGTCCATAAAAGCCAAGGACTGACTTTCAAGCGTGTAGCAATAGACTTTTCAGGAGGATTCTTTTCGGGAGGACAGGCCTACGTGGCACTAAGCCGATGCATGTCTCTCAACGGATTGTGCCTGAAATCAGAACTGACAATGTCAGATATATTCGTGAATCCGAACATAGTACAGTTTGCAAAACGCTTCAATGACCAAAGAGCTGTTGAAGATGCCCTTAAACAGGCTACTGCTGATATTGAATACTCAGACGCTGTCAGCTGTTTCGACGCCGGCGATTTCGAAAAGTTTCTTTCACACTTCTTTAAGGCCATACATTCACGCTACGACATCGAGAAACCACTCGCCCAAAGGTATATAAGGCGTAAACTGGAAAGTATCAACACGCTTAAAAGAAAAATTGAAGAACTGGAAGAAGAAAACAAAAGCTGGAAGAAGCGACTTGATGATAAACAGGAAGAACTTGCTGTATATGCATCTGAATATTATGTTCTGGCAAAGGAAAGCTTAAAGGCTGGAGACAACAGGTCTGCATTGGCAAATTTCGATAAAGCACTGAAATTAAATCCGAAACATGTTGATGCACATATTTGGAAAGGCAGGACTTTCCTTGATGAAGGAGATATTCACAACGCCTTGGCAGAGCTGAACACAGCACTTGATATAAGTCCGATTCATTTCGGTGCTCTATATTCAAGAGCAAAGGCAAGAATGAGCAACGGCGATATTGACGGTGCAGCTTCGGATCTGGACAGAGCCACAGGATTGAAACCTAAGAACATTATGGCTCACGAATTATACGGTGACGTATTATCGAAAGCCGGAAAAATAGACGAAGCAGCTCTCCAATGGGCCATAGCTGAACGATTGAGAGAAGAAAAGTCACGTTCAATGGACGAACAGGATTGAAAATCTGCTAAACAAAAATAAATCTGAAGAACATGAACAAAGGTGGCACCAAAAGCGCAGGAATGAGATTGAGCGTTTTGCAATCTTTTATGTTCAAAATTGACAAGCCAGATGCCATAATAAGTATACCGCCGACTATAGATAGTTCTGTTATCAAATCGTCACTTATAACAGAACTGGAATATTTTGCCAGCATATAAAACATTCCTTGCCAGCAAAACAAAATGGGAGCTGTGGCCATTATTCCTATACCGTAAGTAGAAGCCAAAACTGCAGACGTAACAAAATCAAGCGTCGCATTAGTGAAAAGAAAAGTATTGTCGCCACGAAGGGCACTCATAACGGGGCCTACCATTGAAAGAGTACCTATGCAGAAAAGCAACACGCCGGTAGATATGCCTTCTGCCAAAGCTGAAGACGAATGCTTGCCGATCAGATGCTTGAAACGCCCGTCCAGATTCATCATACTTCCCAAAAGTCCTCCTACTGCAAGACTAAATATAAACAAAACCGGATATTCACTTTTAGGCATATTGTTTACGCTTGTACTTATTCCCAAAACCGTAGCAGCAAGCCCCATTGCATTGTAAAGCGCACTTCTGTATTTTTCCTTGATTCCCCTCTTCAAAATAGAACCTATGATGCTACCACATATTATTGCACCTGTATTGACTATTGTTCCTATCATATACCCTATGTTTGTGTTTTGCAGTGCAAATATATCACAAACATTCCGTCAGTACAATTATATAGACTTCAGCATTGAAAAATTATACAATTATGCAAAATAGAGAAAACATCTAAGGCATATGCAAAATCCTTTTTGCAAAAAAAATAAAAAAATGCCATATTTAATTGCTCTACAAGTTGTATAATATGACAATATGATTAAATTTGCAATAAAATAAGGTTGCAATGCGCAATAAGCAATTGCAAGATGTTATGTTCTTCGAGAAAAAAACCTAGAAGAACGAAGTGTGCACCAACCAATAAAATGGGAAATTTTTCAGAGTGCAACACTGATAACAATTTGAAATACATCATTAATGCAAACAATTCTTTTTCATAATTTTAACTTTGATACAAAGGAAACGCTTTGAAAAAATTTCAAGAATGCAGCTACTCGTGAGAGCCGCTGCATTTTTTATTTACAGTCGTACATAAATACAAGAATCTGTACTAAATAAATTGCAGTAAATGTGTATATTTGCTGTCAAATATCTCTAATATCTAACAAATAATAATCAAACTTTTATGAGAAGAAAATTACCTTTAACCATCGTTTTCATGTCTACCCTACTCGCATTCGCCTGCAGTGGTGACATCATTGAAGATGACTCGTTTACGAGCAGAACAGAAACTGGGACTTTACCAGAGGTAGATATCGTAAAAATATCAACAGAAGGTAAAAGTGCAAATATCGAATGTGCTATTATAAGTGAAGGAACTGCCGGTATTAAACGTACAGGAATTGTTTATTCAAAAACAAATAAAAAACCTATCATAAAGGGTGAAGGATGTTCGTATAGAGCACTAATTGCAGATGACGAGGGCAATTTCAAAGGAAGCATTACAACAGTTACAGTAGATGCAATGTATTTTATCAGAGCATTTGCCATAAGCAACAATTCAGACACAATATACTCAGAAGTTGACAGTTTTAAGATTACGAAACAGAATCCTAAAATAGAGACACTTCCGGTAGAAAACAGAGTAAAATTCGGTGCAATTGTATGTGGACGCTTCATCGATGCAGGTAACCAAGGCATAAAATCGTGGGGATGCTGTATTGCCAAACATGCTCTTCCGACATTGAAAGATACTTTTGAAGCAGCGGCAGACACAGCCAAAGACGAAGTATATCACGGAGAATTCGGTATTTTCTTCGATAATCTTACAGAAAATACCATGTACCACACAAGAGCCTACGTGATAACAGAAGAAAAAGATACAATCTACGGAGAAGACAGAATTTTCAAGACCTCCAAAGGCGGAAAATTCAACTGGGAATGGGCTTCAAACTATGAAGGTGCAGTAGCAGATGGTGCTGCAGAACGCATAAAAGTTGCTATGGACTCAGCAAAATACTACTACGACAACTATTCCAACATGGAAAAGAGAATCTATGTTGAATATAATACAGGAGTGCCTACTGCAGACTGTGCAATAACAGGATGGATGAGATTCGGTTCTAATTCACGCTACCAGTGGGTTGGTACAGCAGAACATGAATGTGCACATGCACTCGGTGTAGGAACAGCCAGCAACTGGGGAAGCCTTATGGTCAACGGTTCATGGAAAAAATCAGTGGCACAGAGAACGCAAAGAGCAATGCTCAAGGATCAGCAGCAGGTTCTTAAAGGCGACGGCATGCATTTCTGGAACGGAGGTATCAACCAGCAGGAAGAAGTTACAAACGGAACAACAAACAGCTACGGAGTAGTTATCAAAAACGAAAGAATGCTGAAGACAAACGCTCTGATTGTAAATGGAATGAGAATCGACGGACTCACAAGTTATTAATAATTAAATAGAAGAAAATGAAAGCTTTATATACAGCATCCATAATTTCAGCAATGATGCTCAACACGTTTGCAGCATCAGCTCAAGAAGAAAAAGACTCACTGATAATCGCTCAAGGAGACGAGATTACAATGAGCACTCAGTATACCATAAGCCTCAAAAACATAAAATTCAAGACGCAAGAAGGCGAAATGACGTTAAAGGTCAGATCGGCAAGCAACGGCAGAGGAGGAAATATAACTTTCACCCCAAACCAGATAATCTATGAAGCTGGAGATAAAAAAACAGTCATTGCCGATAACCTTATTGACGGAATGGAGGCACATGATTATACCATAACAAGACTTGCGACCATTCGTGTCTTCAGAGATGGTACACAGATTGCAGCCGTAAGCGACAACACATACAGAAATGAGACTCCTAGAGTCGTAGTGCTAGGTGCTGAGAATCTTGACGAAGGATACCAGATCACAATCGATAGCCAAGAAAAGAACATTGCTCCAGATATTGCTCAATATGAGAACAATATTGGCAATATGCTGACTGAATTTGATAATCTTGCAGAAGACCCGTACTGCAACAAGGGATTCATCACAACAGGAGATGGTGCTTCAGAACGCAAATTCAGCACTTACGATGCAGTATACGGCGGTTGGGGATCAGAAGCTTACATGGATAATGAGGATGCCTACTCTGGAAAATACAGTATCAGACTGGAAGGACAGGCATCGTGGTCAGAAGAAGGCACAACCGGTGCTTCGCTTGAGCAGAATATAGAAATGACATCACAGAAGACATATCTCATCAGAGCAATGGTGAAGAGCAACGGTTATGAAGGAAAAATCGGTATTGAAGGCGAAAACGCATTTATACACATAACTGACACTAAAGGTGAGTGGAAACAAGTTGAAGGTCTCCTCATCCCAGGCTCAAACAGAACAAATCTGTACATAAATAATGCAGATTTCGTGAACAACGGTACATTGCGCATCGACAATTTCGAAGTTTATGAAGGATACAGCAATACGTCAATAGGCCTTAAATCAAGCGTTCCTAGCGTATCTGTACCTGCAGGAACAAAGTGGTCGCCAAACAAGAATGTAAACGTATATATGCTGGGCCTTACCGACAACGGAAGCAGTTATTCACAAATTGACACAGCAAAAGTTAAAGTTACAGGCGGAGCATATCTTACCAAAAACGTTGAAGGTTCACAGATGTACTCAATGTATTTCCCTGGAGACCTCAACGGTATGACAGTTACAGGCTCATTCGATGGAAACAGCTACAATGAAGAACCGCTGTATAATGGCGTCGACTATATACTGCAGAGATTTGATTATCCATACTTCAAGTATATAGACGAAAAAGAAACTATCACAAATGGATGCTACCTTGTTCAATTTGTTGATAATCTTGACGGACTTAATGTAAAAATGTTTTTCGGAAAAGAAAAGAGCGGTACAGAGCAGGAAGGAGAATATACATTTACAGGAAATCCAATCTTTGCAGACTATTCTCCGGAGAAAAAATTCTACAAGTTCAATGAGAGCAATCAGCGATTTGAACTTACAGAAGGTGTAAGCATCAAACCTTTTGAAGCATACATAGCTACTACAGCTTCTCAACCTGTATCCAACTTTACCCCAGACGGATCAACAGGAATACAGAGACTCAATGGTACAGATGGAAGCAGAATGAGTATAATTCCTGTCAATGGCGGCATTGAAATCAATGCAATCAAAAAGTCTGTTGTAAGCATATACAGCATTACAGGCCAGAAAATTGCAATAGAAAGAATCAATCAAGGTAGAAATACCATTAATCTTGCACCTGGTATTTATATTGTAGGTGGTAAGAAAGTAGCTGTAAAATGATAAAATAGCCCTATAAACTCTTCTTGATGGTATATAACCAATGAAGACGTGACGAATAGGAAAATGGAAAACGCTTAGAAACGGCTGAAAGTTTCTAAGCGTTTTTTATATATGCAACAAAGCTTACAACTTTGGCAATTACGACAAAATGTCAGCAAACAAAATGCTACCACAGAAGCATAAAGCAATCACGATTTACACAAATCCATACATACAGAAACAAAAAAGCCGAACATTGACAAAATTAACATCATATCGTAATATTCAACTAAGGAAAATCAAAAAAGATGTTACAAAAATATTGCAATAATGTCATGTTAAAAACATGCTGAACAACATGTTTTAGACCAATTTTTATTGACAAGAATCAAGAAAGAAGCGTTTTTTCTGCTATAAAGCATGTTTTATTTGCAAAACGAAATTTTGCGACCGTATATTTGCAGCGTTTTAGGAAAGGATTAGGATAACAAGGCCAAGCTCTGTGAAGAACTGATAGGCCTAAGCAGGAAAGCACAAAAGCGACCTGCAGAGAGAAAAAAAATGGATTACAAAATTTAAAAGGTAAAAAGATTGATTATTATGAGAAAGTTTGTGACAATAGTATGCGCAACTGCAGCTATAGCTGCCAGCGCACAGGAAATCGAAACAAAGCCATTCAGCAAAACGTATATAGACGTTCCAGCTAGAGTACGCTTTGTCAAAGGTAACGAGTATTCAGTAAGAGTTAACACCAACGACAAAGAAATGGCAAGCAACATACAGTGCACATTGAAAGACGGTGTACTCTCATTCGAATACAAAGGTTTGAATGCAAAGAACAACACAGAAGTTGAACCAGGAAAGTCTGTATTCGATGCAAAATCAGGAAGCTACTTCTACGGCATCGACATGATGGACAACCTGCTCCACGGTGACGGCAAAGAAGACTCAGAACTTGTAATCACTGTTACTTCACCAGAAAAGCCGGTGTTTACAACATCAAAGAGCATGGAAGCTATGCCATACAACAAAAAGAGAAGCAGAGAAGCTTAATAGATGGTATTCCAATACATGAATACATCTAACAGCTATAAATAAATATCCTAATCCCATAAAGGATAACGGACAGACAATATTCTGACAAAAGGTTTCATAATACAGAATATAACGACAGAGCATCTTTTCATTCAATGAGGAGATGCTCTTTTTTCATACAAACCATTTTTACCGAACTTACAAGTTACTACGGAAATTCAAGTATACATGGCTGGATTTACGTTAACACTTCATGTGCTTTACTTGAGCGCATAAATAGATACTGTTTCAAAAAGTGTATCTGAAACAGAATCCATAAATTCAGACATAAATATAAAAGATAAACATGCCAACTTTAAATACCGTAAAATGGGGTTGATTCCATAACTATATACGCCTATATTTGAGCAATACGCACTGAGGAAACTTACTATAAAAACCTGTACTGCAAACAAAAATCATTGCTGATATACAAAAAAGCCACCGGACAAGAATATCCAGTGGCTTATGAACTTTAATTATATCTACCGATAAGCGCAAACAACATTGCAAAACATGTTGTCAGCAATTATAGACAGATGCTTTATCTTTTATCTTACAGGTCTGATTACGAATGAGAAGTCGTAGTTCTGATAAGGCATCTGGTACTCTTTGCAAGGCCATGCACCCCAGCTGTTTACACATCCCATACCCATCTGCTTCTGAGCAACGTGTACGGTTGTAAGATCTCTTGGAGTAAGGTCTCCAGAATGTCTCTGAACAGCATACTTGTCATTTCCAGAAGAAAGGTCTTCAGTAAGATAATTCAAGCTCTTGCACTCCATTGATGCATTGCTGAAGAACTCGAGTCCCTTACCTGCGTTGTCAAGAACCTTCCAGTAGCGTACTTCAGTCTTATTACCAGATTCCTGTGGACGAACGTATGGATAATACTGGTCAGCAACCTTCTGAACATAATGTCCGAGACGTGCAAAATTGTTTCTGTCGATGTAGTTCTCCTGAGGTCCCTTACCGTAGAAATCAATTACGCTATATTCAGCCGGCATAGCCATTTCCATACCGTAACGCAAGAGCTGTGGCTTTTCCTTAGCTTCAGGATCAACAGTAAGCTTTTCGTTAACGATAACATCACCAGCAGAAGTGATTGTATAAGTCATTGCAAGCTTAGAGCTTGTTGCGCTTATTTCATACTCAGCATTAACCTTGTAGTTATCACCATCCTGCTCATACTTGAATGAAGTCATCTTCATATATGGATTATTCCATGCACCAAACTTGTTCTGGAACTGAGCACCGTAATCATTATCTGTTGGAGCACGCCAGAAATCAGGCTTAAGCTGGTAACCGTCCTTCATCATTGCCTTACCGTCAACATCTATGTAAGAGATGAAACCATTCCACTTGTCGAAAGTAACATCAACACCATTAGCACTTACCATGAGGCTTCTGAGCTGATCGTCAATTTCAATCTTACCGTTACCCTTTTCAGCTGCTACCTTATTGAGTTCAGGGAATTGATAGTCTGAAAGCTTAAGCTGTTCAGTTGCTATTACATAGCCTTTGTCAAGAAGCGGTTCGTCAGAATCAAGTGCAAAATCGATGTTGCATACAACTTCTTTTCCTTCGAGATCCTTATTCTTCAAAGCTTTTGCGATATCTGAAATCTTAACAACTTTCCTTGCCTGAGGAGCAATCTTGAGCTTGTTTACGTCAACAGAACCCTCATAAACCTTCTTTCCTTCAGCTTCGATTGTATAGTTGAGAGTAACATTCTGTATTGGAGCAAAGAAATTTTCGTTGTAGATTTCAATCTGTCCAGACTTCAAATTCTTAGGAGTTACCCATATATTCTGGTAGAAATACTTAACCTCATAAGCGTGCGGATTAGGATTTCTGTCAGGGCTGATTACGCCGTTAACGCAGAAATTGTGGTCTGATGCAGGGAAGCGTCCCCAATCACCGCCATAACCGTAAATGTCCTTACCTGTCACCTTGCTCTTTGTTCTGATGCTCTGGTCGATGAAGTCCCAGATATATCCACCCTGATACTTTGGATATTTTCTTACGAGATCCCAATACTCCTTGAATCCACCTACAGAGTTACCCATTGCATGAGCATACTCGCACTGAATGAGCGGACGAGGATTGTCACCCTTTGAATAGCTTTCACATCCTTCGTATCCGTAGTACATAGGGCAGAAGATATCAGTTTTCTTGTTCTGTCCAGCCTGTTCGTACTGTACAGGACGGCTAGGATCGTAAGCCTTTACCCAGTCGTAAGCATCTTCAAAATTCTTTCCGTAACCAGCCTCATTACCAAGACTCCATACAATGATACAAGGATGGTTCTTGAAAGACATTACGTTGTGCTGATTACGCTCGATGTGTGCAGTGTGATATGATTCATTCTTTGCAAGAGTTTTTTCTCCATATCCCATTCCGTGGCTTTCAATGTTTGCTTCAGCAGTAACGTAGATACCATATTCATCGCAAAGGTCATACCAGCGCGGATCGTTCGGATAGTGGCATGTACGGTCAGCATTGACATTAAGCTTCTTCATCATCTGAATGTCCTGAACCATTCTTTCGTATGTAATGTTGTAACCCTGGTCCGGATCAATTTCGTGACGGTTCACACCCTTGATAAGTACAGGCTGTCCGTTTACAAGAAGCTGTGCATTCTTGATTTCAATCTTTCTGAAACCGACATTCTGAGGAATAACTTCAATAACCTTGTCACCATCCTTCAATGTTGCGTAAAGCTTGTAGAGGTTTGGAGTTTCAGCAGTCCACTTGAGAGGATTCTTTACATTGAAATCCATTTCTGCCTTTCCGCCAGAAATTGTCTGAGTCTTCTCAACAACCACCTTGCCCTGCTTGTCCTTCAGTGCAACAGTGATCTGCTTGCCTTCTGCATTGGCAGTTGCGAACTTCACGTTGAGTGTACCGTTCTTGTACTTGCTGTCAAGATCAGGAGTAATAAAGAGGTCCTGAATGTAGCTTGCAGGACGTGCATACAGATATGACTCGCGTGCAATACCGCTGAGACGGAAGAAATCCTGGTCCTCAAGATATGAACCGTCGCACCATCTCATGATCTGGAGAGCAATCAGGTTCTCTCCCGGCTTTACAAACTTAGTGATGTCGTATTCAGAAGCCACCTTGCTGTCTTCTGAATATCCAACATACTTGCCGTTGACATATACTGTAACGTTGCTCGTTGCAGAACCTATATGCAGGAACACATTCTCTCCATTCCAAGAAGCCGGAATATTGATCTTGCGTCTGTATGAACCAACATGGTTGTTCTTGTCTTCAACCATAGGTGGATTAGAATTGAACTGGTTTGCCCATGCATAACCTGTATTCTTGTACAAAGGATATCCGTAACCGTTGAGTTCCCAATGTCCAGGAACTGAAATTTCATCCCACTTTGAATCATCGAAATCAACTGCAAAGAAATTTTCAGGACGATCGTTTGCATCCTTCACCCAATTGAATTTCCATTTTCCATCGATGGAAAGAAAACGCGAAGAAGAATCTTTCTTGCCCTTCTGAGCAAGCTGGTCGCTTTCGTAGGCAAAATAGTTTGCCACATTGTCAAGACGATTTTCTGCATTGACTCTCGGGTCGAGCCACTTAGGCGCATTCTGTGCATAAGCGAACAAGCTTCCGAAAATCAAGCTTGACAAAAGAAATCTTTTAATGTTCATAATTTTTGTTATTTGGTTTTACAATAGTTTCAACAGGTTAAAAACTTAAAACAAAGATAGATGATTTTATAAAACAATACAAAATAGCTAAGGCTTATTAATAATTATTCATAAAAAAGCACATAAGTTTTACAACTATTATATAAGGTAGATAGCCAAACTCCTACCTTTGCAAATATGGAAATATATTTTATCAGACATACATCAGTCGACGTCACACCGGGATATTGCTACGGCAATACCGACGTTGAAACAAAATCCTCGTTCGCGGAAGAGGCAGAATGCGTTAAAGGCAAGCTTTCAGATCTCAAATTCGATCAAGTATACACCAGTCCGCTGTCTAGAGCAGTAAAACTTGCAGCATATTGCGGCTATGGCGATGCTGTACACGATGCACGGCTTAAAGAACTGAATTTCGGTGAATGGGAAATGAAAAACTACGATGAACTTTATGCAAACGACGAAAGATTCAAGAGTTGGAGCAACAATTATCTGACCGAACGTTGCCCTGAAGGAGAATCATTCAGCGATTTGTTCTCCAGAGTGGAAGATTTTATAAATGAGACAAAAAAACAAGGATATGAACGCATTGCAGCATTCTGTCATGGGGGAATCCTGGCCTCTGCAATGCTGATAGCCGGCATTGTGGACAAAGAAAATCTCTTCAGCAATATTCCTCCATACGGTAGCGTCATCAAAATTGAAATCTGAAGTGTATAATTCAGCATATTCTTATCTGAGCAGATGCGCGCGACGGCGTCCGCACATAAATACGAGCGCTCAAAAGCAAAATTGCGAGACCGCGCAAATATTTTTCCGAGCGCCCGTAATTTTATAAAATGCGCAATTTAACCGGACAATATGTTCTGTACTGAAGCACAACGTGCAAACTGACGTTTACATTAGATTATTCCACTTTTTTTACGTATTTTTGCAGTTGTACGCATGCATTGCACATGCACGAAAATCTGTACTAAACGGTATACTATGATGAAACAAAAAACAAGACAAAACAAAAACAAGAATTCATTCTCGGCAGACTTACAGCAGAAAAAAGAAAAAGAAAATGCCAAGAAACGAGAAATATCAATTTCTCCAAGAATCATTAAACTCATGCCTTTCATCTATGGGGCATTGTTCTGCATCATAAGTTGGATTTTCCTGACGTATTCCAACGGCGACTACCTCTATGCAGTTCAAGAACGCTCGCTTTTCCTAGACACTTCGCAGTTCTTCGAAGAGCGAACAAGCGTACCTGGAGGCTTCCTAGAATGGGTCGGATGTTTCCTAACACAGCTGTTCTATTATCCTTGGCTCGGTGCGCTCGTACTGGTCTTGCTCTGGGGCATCATAATAGCTTTAAGCTTCAGAGCGTTCAAGATACCGGCAAAATGTGCAGTTCTGACAATCATTCCACCGGCACTTCTTCTCTGTTCGGTTGTTGATTTGGGATACTGGATGTATTACATCAAATTGCCAGGATATTGGTTCACAGGTACAGTAGGTTTCACCGTAACTGTTTTGGCTACAGCAGGTTACACACTATTAAAGACAAAGACAGCCGCACGTGAAGCAGTACTTCTGCTTTGGACATGTCTGGCCTACCCTCTCTTCGGTTGGTACGCACTGCTCGCAACAGTCTATATGCTCATCATCGACTTGACAGAAAAGGATTTGGACACTTCGAGAAAAGCTGTTAGATCCGTCGTTGCTATCCTGTCAATAATATTAGTCCCGATAGCAAGCTACTATCTGCTCTACTCCGGAACACGCATGGCCGACATGTGGAAAGCAGTATTCCCTATTTTCGAATCAAGCAGAGTCATATCTACATCGCTCAGTCTCCCATTCGTTTTCATGGCCCTGCTTCCGGCAATATACCTTGCACTGTCAAGGTTGTTGCAGACAAAAGGCGGATGCAGTCCGATATGCGGAAAATCAGGCACACTCCGCTTTGCAGTGGCTCAACTTGCCGTTATAGCTGTAGTAGTTGCTGTTGTGCGCGGTGGATGGTACGATAACTACAACTTCCACTCCGAACACAGAATGTACAAACTTGCCGACGAGCAAAAATGGGAAGACGTACTTGTGGAAATGGCTGCAAATCCGGGCACTCCGACACGACAGATGGTTATGTGCAAAAACATAGCATTAATGAAAGTGGGACGTTGCGGAAACGAAATGTTCAGATACAGCAACGAAGGTGAACCTCCTTACGTATTCGATTCTCTCAGAGTGAAGATGGTTGAAACTGCGGCCCCAATGATCTACTACAACTACGGAAGATGCAATTTCTGCTACCGCTGGTGTATAGAAAACAGCGTGGAATACGGTTTCAATGTCAACGGACTCAAATATTTGATCAGAAGTTCCATATTGAGCGGTGAATACAAAGTGGCAGAAAAATACATCAACATGCTCAAGCACACTACATTCCACAAGGAATGGGCTGAGCATTTCGAACAATTCGTACGCAACCCAAAACTCATAGCTCAAAATGAAGAGTTCAAACTGATTCTCCCACTCAGGAAATTCAAGGATGTTCTTGACGGCGATGAAGGTTTGTGCGAGATGTATTTGCTCAACTATTTCAGTAATTCGCAAAATCCCGAACCGATGTTTCAGGAACAGACACTGGTATATGCACTCGTTTCGAAAGACATTGACCGTTTCTGGAAAAGGTTCTTCCAATATGCAACGCTTCACATCAAGGAACCGATGCCGATACACTATCAGGAAGCAGCATTCCTGTACGGAAATCTGGAAAAAACTGTCGACATCAGCAAGATGCCATTCGACAGAGACAGAATTCTCGGACGCTTTGCCAACTTCCAAAGAGCTTCACAGATGTATGCGCGTGAAGGAATGAGCGTGGAGCAGATGGGCGAAGCCATGAGACCGGAATTCGGTGACACATTCTGGTGGTTCTACTTCTTCTGCAAAGGAGTCAAGTCTTATTGATGAGAAGCAGAATACATATATACCATTCACACAGAAAGCAATTTTGAAGAAAGAATATGAAAAAACTAATCATAACAGCCATTTGCGCAGTCGCTCTGCTTGCCAGCTGCACATCACCATCGGTTCCCGACAGCTACAACGAGGCACAGCGCAAACCCCAAATATATCCGGAATACACAGATGTGACTATTCCATGCAACATCGCACCAATGAATTTCATGGTGGCAGAGAATTGCGAAGAGGCAGTAGCCAAATTCACATACGGCAACGAAGAAGCTGTATACGGCGATGGAACAAAAATTATCATACCAGAAAATGATTGGAAAAACATGACAGCCGAAGCGAAAGGCAAAAGCATAAAAGTGGATGTCTACACTAGAAACGGAGGGGCATGGACAAAATTCAAGACTTTCAGCCTCAACGTGGCAGCCGACGAGATAGACCCATACATCTCCTACAGACTCATTCCGCCATCATACGTAGCATACGAAAAACTTACAATAGACCAGAGAAATCTCACCAATTTCGAGGAAAAGACCATTTACAACAACATGATTATCTCGACGGAGAACAACGGACAGTGCATAAATTGCCATTCGTATCAGAACTACAAGACGGACAACATGCAGTTCCACATGCGTCAGGGATTCGGCGGAACAATGATTGTTGTCGACGGAAAACCTAAGAAAGTAGATCTGAAAACAGATAAGACAATAAGCGCCGGTGTTTATCCGGCATGGCATCCAAAGAAGAAGCTGATTGCCTACTCTACGAACAACACAGGACAATCATTCCACACAAAAAACAGGAACAAGGTGGAAGTTCAGGATACAGAGAGCGACATCATACTCTACGATGTAGAAAAGAATGAAGTAAGCATCATAGAGAACGACTCAAACGAGCTCGAAGTATTCCCATGGTGGAGTCCCGACGGCAAGGAACTGTATTTCTGCTCTGCACATTTCGAGTACAAGGACACCACAGCCCACGAGACAGAGATGATAAAGAGATACAAGGAAGTAAAATACGACATCTACAAGAAGTCCTTCAACGCAGAAACAAAGCAATTCGGACCTCGCCAGCTCGTATTCAAAGCTTCGGAAATGGGCATGAGTGCAACATTCCCTAGAATAAGTCCAGACGGACGATATCTGCTGTTTGCAATGGGCAACTGGGGATGCTTCCACATCTGGCATCCGGAATCAGACCTGTACATCATGGACCTTAAGAGCGGAAACGTACGCAAGCTGGAAAATGTAAACAGCAGTGAAGCAGAAAGCTATCATTCCTGGTCGAGCAACGGCAGATGGATAATATTTGGAACACGACGCGACGAAGGAAACTTCACTCGCCCGTACATTGCATATTTCGACAAGAACGGCAAGGGCTACAAGGCTTTCGAAGTTCCTCAGAAAGATCCGGAATTCTATCAGACATGCACATACAGCTACAATATACCTGAATTCATGGTTGAACCGGTAAAGATTTCACCGCAGAAGTTTGCCGACACAGCAAAACGTGATGCAATAAAAGCTGTATTCAAAGATTGAAACTACTAACAACCAATATTATTCTAAACATATCATGACAACAAAAATCATTCTCTCGACAGCTCTGATGCTGTGCGCGGCTTCAGCATCGGCACAAGGTACCGCAGAAGACTACCAACGTGCCTTTCAGCTAAACGGAAAATACTCGAACGCCATGACAAACGGCGATGTCAGCGCACAGGCCATAAGGGGCACACACAGATTCTGGTACACAGTAACTGAAAATGACGGAATCGCCTACAAACTTGTAGATGCTGAAAAAAAGACCTGCAGCGAGCTCCTTAATCCGGAGACATTGGCCAAGGTTATCAAAGAACAGACAGGAGAGAATCTGAACGGGAAATATCTCAGACTTAACAACATGTGGGTTGATGAAAACAACAATGCACACTTCCAGCTCAGGAAGCGCCATTGGACATACAACATCAGCAACAACGAACTGACAAAGGGCGACACCATATATGACCGTCCATACAGACATTGGATGGTTGTGCCTGAAGAAAAAGACGGTGTATCGCTTTCACCTGACAGAAAACAAGAAATTTTCTTCAAAGACAACAACCTGTACATCAGAGACAAGGAGAGCAAGGAAGAGAAACAGCTCACCAGCGATGGATGTGAGGAGAATTACTATTCTTCATACGGAAGATGGTCGGATGACGGAAGATACTACGCAACGGTCAAAATCAAACCTGCTCCGAAAAGATATGTATACTTCATCGAATCATCTCCGAAGGATCAGCTGCAGCCGAAGCTTCACAAGCAGGAATACGCAAAACCTGGCGATTCACTCAACTTCAGAGTTCCTGTAATAATCGATGTAAAGACTCAAAAGGTCACAATACCTTCTACAGAGCTGTTCAACAGCCAGTACTACGTTACTGCGCCACAGTGGGACAAAGACAACAAGAATGTGACATTCGAGTTCAACGAACGCGGACATCACCACTACAGAGTGCTGGAACTCTCATCTGAAACCGGCAAGGTCAGAACAATCGTGGAAGAAAGCAGTCCGAAGTATGTCAACTACAACAGACATTTCAGATATGATTTCAGCGACGGAAGCAAGATGATATGGATGAGCGAACGCGACAACTATAACCACCTGTATCTCTACGATGTAAAAACAGGAAAAGTTATCCGTCAGATAACCAAAGGTCCGTGGTACGTAAGAGGCGTACAGAGGGTCGATGAGAAGAACGGTGTGATATACTTCTCTGCAAACGGTATGAACAAGGACGAAGATCCGTACCTCATACATTACTACAAAATCGGCATCAACGGAAAAGGTCTGAAGTGCCTTACCCCTGAAGAGGGCAACCACAAGGCAATCTTTACAGACGACATGAAGTATCTGATAGATATATATTCAACTGTTCAGAATCCACCGGTTGCTGTACTGCGCTCTTCGAAAGACGGAAAAATCATCAAAAACCTCGAAAAGGCCGACATCAGCAAACTTGAGGCTAACGGATGGAAAGCTCCTGAAGTATTCGTAGCAAAGGGCCGCGACGGAAAGACAGATATGTGGGGCATCATACAGAGACCTTCAAATTTCGATCCGAACAAGAAATATCCTGTAATCGAATATATCTATTCTGGACCTGGCGACCAGTATGTTCCTAAATCATTCACTCCGATGAACTGGAACATGGCACCTCTTGCCGAACTCGGTTTCATTGTCGTACAGCTTGACGCAATGGGAACATCATTCAGAAGCAAGGAATTTGAAGAAGTCTGCTACAAGAATCTCAAGGATGCAGGTTTCCCAGACAGAATTGCATGGATAAAGGCTGCAGCCGAGAAATATCCTTACATGGATGCAGAGAACGTTGGTATATTCGGTGCTTCGGCCGGCGGACAAGAAGCACTCACAGCACTTCTGTTCCACGGCGATTTCTACAAGGCTGCATACTCAAGCTGCGGATGCCACGACAACAGAATGGACAAGATCTGGTGGAACGAGCAGTGGATGAGCTACCCTATCGACAGCAGCTACATTGAATGTTCAAACGTAGAAAATGCATACAAGCTTAACAGACCGCTGATGATTGTTGTAGGAGAACTTGACGACAACGTAGACCCTTCATCAACAATACAGGTCGTAAATGCATTGCAGAAAGCAGGAAAAGACTTCGAACTAGTATATCTGCCAGGTGAACGCCATACTATGGGAGGCAGTTATGGAGAACACAAGCGTTACGACTTCTTCGTGAAGAACCTGCTGAAGGTAACCCCTCCTTCATGGGAAGAACTGAAGAAAATGAAATAATCACCTAGAAGGTGAAATAACATACAAATGGCAGAGAATAGACCGAAAGGCTTTTCTCTGCCATTTGTCTTAACAGTAAACAGTTTATCTTATAAGAATCTTACGATAGAATCCTAACTATCAAGCGCACATTACGTAAGAAAAACAAAAAAAACGCGCAACAGGACAAATCCTTATCAATCAATATAGCTAACTTTGCATAGATTTTCTGTTGAACAGCCTGCTTTTGCATTTTAACAGGTCTATATTGACAAAAAAACGTCAAACTCATACAGGCCTTTCAGATGACTCTTCTACACTTATACATGAGAGCATCATCCTTTGCATAAGCGTTATCAGCATCTTGATTTTACCAACATTATATAAATCTTAAGAGAAAGGAAGAAACGTGGCAAAGAAAGCACCAAACGAACTAGGAACAGAAAAAATAGGCAAACTGCTTATGATGTATGCAGTGCCTGCCGTTATTGCGATGACCGCATCATCGCTGTACAATATGGTGGACAGCATCTTTATCGGACGCGGAGTCGGCCCGCTGGCAATCTCCGGACTCGCAGTAACATTCCCTATCATGAACCTCTCGGCCGCATTCGGAGCGATGGTTGGTGTCGGCGGTTCAACCCTCATGTCAGTCAAACTCGGCCAAAAAGACTATGATGTCGCAGAAAAGGTTCTGGGAAATGTCGTGATGATGAATATTATTGTCGGTATTGCATTTGCAGTAGTTGCCATAATATTTCTCGATCCGATACTTATCTTTTTCGGTGCAAGCGAAAACACTGTAGGCTACGCACGCCAGTACATGTTCATCATTCTTTTGGGCAATGTGGTAACACACCTCTACTTAGGTCTGAACTCTATAATCAGATCGACAGGCCACCCCAACATGGCAATGATAGCAACAATTGCAACAGTTATCGTCAATGCCATTCTTGACCCTATATTCATCTATGTTTTCAAATGGGGCATTGCCGGGGCCGCCATAGCGACTATCATAGCACAGGTCATATCATTGGTATTCGTTGTGCATGTGCTGTCGGATAAGAGTGAAGCCGTACATTTCAAACAAGGAATATTCAAGCTCAAAAAACGCATCATAAAGAACATAACAGCAATAGGCCTCTCACCATTCTGTATGCAGATATGCGCATGCATGGTTGTGATTCTCATAAATAAAGGACTAAAAGAACACGGAGGTGACCTTGCAATCGGTGCATACGGAATTGTGAACCGTATAGTATTCTTGTTCGTGATGATTGTTTTGGGTATTACCCAAGGCATGCAGCCTATAGCCGGATACAACTTCGGTGCACAGAAATATGAACGTGTCACACAAGTATTCAAGTACGCATGCATATATGCGACAATAGTTATGACTTGCGCATTCATCATAGGCGAATTCTTCCCTGACGCAGTTGTGCGCCTCTTCACAACAGATGAAACGCTCATACGCATCGCAAACGAAGGCATGAGAATAGTTGTAGTCACCTACCCTATTGTGGGTTTCCAGATGGTTACCGGAAACTTCTTCCAGAGCCTTGGAATGGCTAAAAAGAGTATATTCATATCTGTTACAAGACAGTTGCTGTTCCTCGTACCGCTTCTCGTAATTCTTCCACCAATATTTGGAACAAAGGGAGTATGGATGAGCATGCCTATAGCCGACTGCATCGCTGTCGTGATAGCAGCCGTCATGTTGCACAGATTCTATAAGAGCGGTTCATTCAAAACGCAGACCTCACTATAAGAAACAACAATGAAAGCGTTAGGCTTAAACAATTAGAAATATGGACAATTACGTAATAACTATAGGACGAGAACTAGGAAGCGGAGGAAAGCATATAGGCGAAATCATGGCCAAACAGCTCAACATTCCGATATACGACAGGCGGCTTCTGGACATGGCCGCTCAGGAAAGCGGATTCAACAAGGAAATATTCCAAAAAGCTGATGAAATATCCGACAAGAGTCTTCTTGCATCTGCCATAAGAAGCATAAGCAGCTCTGTTGCCTCAATGACAAACTTTTACAAGAACAGCATGAGCAAGGATTCACTGTTTCAGTTCCAATCGGATGCAATACGCGAAAAAGCCAAGACGGAAAGCTGCATAATAGTCGGACGATGCGCCGATTATATACTGCGCGATCACCCGCGTCATATAAACATATTCATCAGAGCCGACAAAGAAGACAGAATAAGATTCATCAGCGAACGCTACAACATAACAAAGGCTGAAGCTGAGAAAAAAATTGAAAAAGTGGACGACCAGCGTTCCGAGTACCATGATTTCTACTGCGAAACCAACTGGGGCGACAGTAGAGCTTATGATATTTGTATCAACTCGTCTATTCTCGGTGCAGAAAGGACAGCACAATATCTGCTTGAATATGTCAAAGAAGCTCTGAAAATCTGAAAAATCAGAAGAAAATATCTGACGACTGATCAATATAGCATCAAAATATAACAGTTTCACATAAGAACCGTTTCTGCATTGCATGTGTTGCATATGTTGCAGAAATGGTTCTTTTTTTTTTTGGGGGGGGGAGAGGATATTTTCAAAAGTATATTGCCTGTTCTACACGCTAATCCAAACTACGGCAACAATGACTGCAACATAACATTTGAAGAAATCAATTTATTACCATTTGTTAATCTTTATGTCCATGCATAGAACTAACTTTGTACTTGAATGCAACACAAACGGAAACAAGGTTCTATGGAAATGGGAAAAATGAAAGACGACATTGACTTCAGTTCAATGAAAGTATCACATCTGTTCGTAAAACTTTTCGTTCCGACATTGCTCGGAATGATTTCATCAGCTGTATTCATTATTACAGATGGAATATTCGTGGGAAAAGGTATCGGAAGCAATGCTCTTGCAGCCGTCAACATAACCGCTCCGCTGTCTCTCATAAGTACCGGGATTGCGCTTATGTTCGGTATAGGTGCTTCAGTAGTAGCATCTATACACCTCTCTCACGGCAAGCTCAAAAGTGCAAGAATAAACATTACACAATCACTTGCTGCATCAGCTCTAATCATAGCTGTTTATTCAGCTATACTGCTTTGGGACATAAACTCAACGGCATATTTCTTAGGATGCACGGAGCATCTTCTTCCGCTTGCTACAGAATATATGAAATGGTTCGTTCCGTTTCTGATATTCTGTACTACATTAAGCACAGGAATGTTCTTCATCAGACTTGACGGATCGCCCAACTATGCAATGATGTGCAACATCATACCGGCAGTTATAAACATCATACTCGACTACGTATTTATTTTCATATTCCAATGGGGCATGTTCGGTGCCGCATTGGCCACAAGTCTGGGATACATAGCTGGAGCAATGATGATAATCCTTTACTTGTCTTCTTCCAGACATGCAGTCAGATTCATAAGGATAAAAGCCAGCATGAAAAGCATGATGCTCACTCTGCGCAACATTGGATACATGTGCAGACTAGGTGTATCATCATTTCTTTGCGAAACAGCCATTGCGGCAATAATGTTCATAGGCAATGCCACATTCATCAAATATCTAGGCGAAGACGGTGTAGCGGCCTACAGCGTAGCATGCTATCTGCTACCAATAATATTCATGGTCTATAACGCTGTTGCACAATCTGCACAGCCGATTCTAAGCTATAATTACGGTATAGGCGACAAGGAGCGCATACGCACAGCATTCAGAATATCCATGTCAACAGCCATTGCATGCGGAACGACAGTTTTCATTGCATTTATACTATTCGGAGGAAACATCGTGGCAATGTTCCTGACACCAGGAACCCAGGCATACAAAATTGCAGTTGAAGGCCTCCCGCTCTTCGGGTGCGGATTCATATTCTTCGGCATCAATATTGTTCTGACAGGATATCTTCAAAGTATGGAAAGAGACATTCCGGCAATGTGCATAACCATACTGCGCGGATATGTTCTGACCGCCATCTGCTTCACCCTGTTGCCTGCAATATGGGGCAGATACGGCATTTGGCTATCGGTACCAGCATCAGAAGCCATAACGTTCATGTCTGCATCAGCTTTCTTCATGATAAGCAGAATGTGGAAGAAGCATGCAAGAATCGCTTAATATTTACGTTATGACAAATAAGCGGAGGGAAAAGAATGGAAAACAACAGCATACAAACAAGCAACATCACGGAGCTTTTCAGCTTAAAACACGGCATTGGAATAAAAGATGCTGAAGAACTTCTGGCAGTAATGGAAGAAGTTCACTACAGAAAAGGTGAAATTCTCATGCATGAAGGAGAAGTGTGCTCTTCTTTCTACATCATAAAAGACGGCCTTTGGAGAGGTTTCTACATGAGAGACGGCAATGATACATCACTATGGTTTGCCTATGAAGGTGAAACAATATTTTCCACCTCAGGATACATATCCAATAAACCTTCAATGGTATCAATTGAGGCGATGACAGACAGCACTCTCTACAAGATAAGTAAAAACGAGCTTGAGACTTTTTTCTGTTCGTCCATATCCAGAGCGAACATGGGAAGACATATTTTCGAAAAAGAGTTTCTGGCTATAGAAGAAAAACTAATAAACACAGGCTCACCACAAGCAAAAGAGCGCTATCTAAAGCTTCTTGAAAAGGACCCGGAACTGCTTAAGCATGTTCCACTTAAATACATTGCCTCCTACCTGTACGTCACACCGCAGTCATTGAGCCGAATTAGGGCCGATATTGCAAAAAATACAGACTAGCCGGTCTAAAATTCTTCAAAATATTATATACCATGAAAAAAGAAAAGGAATAAGCCACTACGACTTATTCCTTTTCTTTTTATCTGTCATCCGTCAGTACAATCATGTATCAAAACACGATTGCACCAACGAAAACATTTCTATCAATCTTCGTTCAAGATCTTCATTATTTCACAAGCCGATCTTGCAACAGATGTACCAGGACCGAATATTGCAACAACTCCAGCCTTATAGAGGAAGTCATAATCCTGAGCAGGGATAACACCTCCGGCAATTACGAGAATATCCTCACGACCAAGCTTCTTGAGCTCTTCGATAACCTGTGGAACAAGAGTCTTATGTCCAGCAGCCAAAGAACTTACTCCGAGTACATCTACGTCATTCTCTACAGCCTGACGTGCAGATTCTGCCGGTGTCTGGAACAAAGGTCCCATGTCGACGTCAAAACCGCAGTCAGCATAACCTGTAGCACAAACCTTTGCACCTCTGTCGTGTCCGTCCTGACCCATCTTTGCTATCATGATACGAGGACGGCGACCGTTCTTCTGAGCAAACTGCTCTGTCATCTGACAAGCAACCTCAAAGTCCTTGTCATGCTTGCTTTCTGATGAATACACGTTGCTTATAGTTCTAATTACAGCCTTATAACGTCCTACGACAGCTTCGCAGGCATCTGATATCTCACCCAAAGTACAACGTACTCCGGCAGCCTTCACAGCCAAATCAAGGAGGTTCTTCTCAGACTTCTTGCCGTCCTTGAATTCCTGTACACATGCTGTGATTTCAGCCAAAGCTTCCTTGCACGCATTTTCGTCACGTGATGCACGCAATTTTGCCAAGTTCTCTTCCTGCTGCATACGTACAGCTGTATTGTCGACTTCAAGGATATCGATAGGATCCTCGTGGTCAAGACGATAACGGTTCACACCGACAATAGTCTGAGTACCTGAGTCGATACGAGCCTGAGTACGAGCCGCAGCTTCCTCGATTCTCATCTTAGGGAGTCCGGTCTCGATAGCCTTAGCCATACCGCCGAGCTTCTCGATTTCCTGAATATGTTCCCAAGCCTTGTGTACAATCTCGTTGGTCAGAGTCTCAAGATAGTAAGAACCTGCCCATGGATCGATTTCCTTGCAGACCTTTGTCTCGTTCTGGATATAAATCTGCGTATTGCGCGCGATTCTTGCCGAGAAGTCAGTAGGCAGAGCGATAGCCTCATCGAGCGAATTGGTGTGGAGTGACTGAGTGTGACCGAGCACAGCAGCCATGGCCTCAATACAAGTACGTCCGACATTGTTGAACGGATCCTGCTCTGTGAGCGACCATCCTGAAGTCTGTGAGTGAGTACGCAAAGCCATTGACTTAGGATTCTTTGCACCGAAGCTCTTCACAATCTTAGCCCAAAGCAGACGTCCTGCACGCATCTTGGCAATCTCCATGAAGTGATTCATGCCGATAGCCCAGAAGAATGAAAGACGAGGTGCGAACGCATCGATATCGATTCCGGCATTGACACCTGCACGCAGATAGTCTATACCGTCTGCAAGCGTATAAGCCAGCTCGATGTCGGCTGTAGCACCAGCTTCCTGCATGTGGTATCCAGAGATAGATATAGAGTTGAACTTAGGCATCTTCTGAGAAGTATATTCGAAGATGTCTGCAATAATCTTCATTGAGAATGCAGGCGGATAGATGTAAGTATTGCGCACCATGAACTCCTTGAGGATATCGTTCTGAATTGTTCCGGCCATTTCCTCAAGCTTTGCACCCTGCTCCAATCCGGCGTTGATGTAGAACGCAAGAATAGGAAGAACGGCACCGTTCATTGTCATTGATACAGACATCTTGTTGAGAGGTATACCTTCGAAAAGCACCTTCATGTTCTCAAGCGAGCAGATTGAAACTCCAGCCTTACCGACATCGCCTACCACACGTTCGTTGTCAGGGTCATAACCACGGTGTGTAGGAAGGTCGAATGCGACAGAAAGTCCCTTCTGTCCGCTCGCAAGATTGCGGCGATAGAAAGCATTTGACTCCTCAGCCGTTGAGAATCCGGCGTACTGACGGATTGTCCACGGACGGAAAGGATACATCATCGAATACGGGCCGCGCAGATATGGAGGTATACCTGCTGTAAAGTCCAGATGTTCCATTCCTTCGAGATCCTCCTTAGTATAAACCGGCTGTATATCTATCTGCTCAGGCGTGCGCCAGTTGGCAGTAATGCCGTTTTCCTTCTGCCATTCCTGTCCGTTACGGGCATGAATGCCTGCATATATATCTATGTTGTTGAAATTCTGTCTCATTTGATTCCCAATTTAGCGTTATACTCCTTCAATGTCTCCAGCTGATTGACCTTAACGTGTATGAAGTTCTCTATGCCTGCAGCCTTCAGTTCGTCAGAGCAAGCCGGTGCACCGGCAACAACAAACATAGCTCTGCCGTTGAGAGCCTTGAATGCAGGAATAGCATATTCAGCATACTCGTCGTCGCTTGAACATATAACAACAATGTCAGCATTTGCCTTCACAGCAGCTTCTACACCCTCTTCCACTGTTGGGAATCCGAGATTGTCGATTACCTTATAACCGGCGCATGCAAGGAAGTTGCAAGAGAACTGTGCCCTAGCCTGACGCATTGCAAGATTTCCGATTGTAAGCATGAATGCCACCGGCTGCTTGCCACTGTTCTCAGTCTGCAGACGAAGTGCTTCGAATTCGCTTGCCATACGGTCCTTGTTGAGTGCAGTGATAGACGCCTCACCCTCATGGTGACCGCATCCGCACTTGCATCCGCATGTTGGAGCCTTTCCGTCGGCCTTCTCGTTGAAGTTAGGGAACTGATTTGTTCCAAGCATGAATTCACGACGCTTTGCGGCATTGGCATGTCTCTCTGCGTTGACAGCATTGACAGCCTCCTGAATCTTACCTTCCAAAGCCATAGCAAGGAATCCGCCGTTGTTTTCCACATCGAGGAACAGTTTCCATGCCTCGCGTGCGATAGCATCAGTCAGATGCTCAACGTAGTACGAACCGCCGGCTACGTCGACAATCTTGTCGAAGTGAGCCTCTTCCTTCAAGAGAAGCTGCTGGTTGCGTGCAAGACGCTCAGAGAATTCATCTGGAGTTTCATAAGGCTTGTCAAACGGAGTAACAACGATTGACTCCACGTTTGCAAGAGCTGCCGACATGGCTTCTGTCTGCGAACGGAGCAGGTTCACGTAGCTGTCATACATGGTCTGATTGTACTCTGTAGTTACAGCATTCACATACATCTTGCATGCGCAGTCGCACTTAGGACCATACTGCTTTACGATGTTTGCCCAAAGCAGACGTCCTGCACGGAACTTGGCAATCTCCATGAAGTAGTTTTCAGAAACACCCATGTTGAATTTGATGCTCTTTGCTGCTGTATCCGGATCGATGCCTGCATCAACCATGTGCTGCATGTATTCATTACCCCATGCAAGAGCATATCCCAATTCCTGATAGATATATGCACCGGCATTGTTGAGCTGCATGCTGTTCACGTTTACGCATCTGTACTGCGGAAGATCTGCAAGAGCCTCAACCAGTGGTTTGAGATTCTCGAGAACGCGCGAAACATCTTTGCCCTTTACAAGAATCTTCTCAATAGGGTCAAAGTTGACAGAACCTACCATCTTCGACATGTCCTTGCCGCTCTTGCGGAAGTATGAAACCAGACTGTTGGCAAGTTCAACGCTGTGGCACTGGCATGTCTGGAAGTTCAGTTCAACACATTCAGGGCAGATGCCGTCGAGAAGCTTTGCAATGTCAGCCTCGCTTACCTTGTCGGAAGGAAGACGGAATCCAAGCGAATCGATACCCTTGTTGAGGATGTCGAGAGCCTTTGCGTTTGCTTCTGCAATATCGTCAACAACAATATCCTGACGAACGTACCACAAGTTGTTGTCCTTCTTGTTGCCGCGAACAAACGGATATTCGCCAGGGAGCGAATCAACAGCCTTCAAATCCTTAAGATCTTCTCTGCGATAGAAAGGCTGAACCTTAAATCCTTCATTGGTTCTCCAAACCAATTTCTTCTCAAAGTCGGCACCCTTAAGGTCCACCTGGATCTTATCGAGCCACTCCTGTGTGGTCGGTGATGCGAACTCTGAGAAAAGTTTTTCTCTACTATTTGCCATTGTCTATATTTAAAAGTTCTACATTATATAAGTATATGTTCTTAAAGGCAAAGTTAAGATTTTAATGCAATATTAGCCACTACTGTCATGTCTTTTTTAGCTGTATTGCAGGCAGAAACGACAAAAAGCACATTTAAGGCACCAATATAATATGCCTGCCGTAGTGCAACGACATTTGCGAGCGCCCGAAAAAACACCTGCGAGTGCTCGAAAACCAAATTCCGAGCGCCCGTAATATCCGTTATGGGCATCAAATTGGCAAATATTTGACATACATGTATATAATAATTTGGAAAATAAGCCGTAACTTTGCAGGCCGTTAAGAAAACGGCAATAAAAAATCAATGGGTTATATTTATGGAATGGTTATACAATCTATTTACCGACGGAAGCACAGTGGCACATATAGTGTTGCTTTACTCAATGGTCATATCGGCCGGCGTGCTTCTTGGAAAACTTAAATTCGGAGGTGTATCCCTGGGAGTTACATTTGTGCTGTTCGTGGGAATCCTAGCAGGACACCTGCTCAACAACAACGGAATCACGGAAAACACACAAATCATCAATTTTGTCCAGGATTTCGGACTTATTCTGTTTGTCTATTCTATCGGTCTTCAGGTAGGACCATCGTTCTTCACATCCTTCAAGCAGGGAGGAATCAAGATGAACATAATAGCGGCAGGAATAATTTTCCTGAACATAGCCGTGATGCTGGCAATTTACTATGGATTCATGGACACCAGCAATCCGACAACTCTTCCTATGATGGTGGGCGTTCTCTGCGGAGCAGTTACCAACACACCAGGTCTCGGTGCGGCCAATGCGGCACTCGAGCAGATATCTGCACAGCATCCAGACTACTTCAACGGAAGCATACCTGAAATTGCCAACGGATACGCATGTGCATATCCTCTCGGAGTTATCGGAATTATCGGTTCTATCATAATAATCCGATACATTTTCAAGGTAAACATGAAGAAGGAAGAGGCTGACTTCAACGAACAGAACGGCAACAATGCAGCTATGAAGCCTCATCTCATGCATCTGGAAGTGATGAATCCGGCTCTTGACGGCAAGACAATACTTCAGGTAAGAAAGTATCTGGGACGCAACTTCGTATGTTCCAGAAGCTTGCACAACGGACACGTGACACTCCCGAATAAAGACACAAAGCTCTTCATCGGCGACCAGCTCTACATTGTCTGTGCTGAGGAAGATGCAGATGCCATCATAACATTCATCGGTAAGACTGTCACTGTCGACTGGGATCATCAGGACGTGCCGATGTCGTCAAAAAAGATCTTGGTTACCAAAGACAAGGTCAACGGAAAAACTCTCGGAAGCCTTCACCCGAGCAGTATGTACGGTGTAAACGTCACACGCCTTTTCCGCTCAGGAATTGAAGTCTTTGCACATCCAAATGTACATCTTCAAGTTGGTGACCGCCTCGCAGTTGTAGGACCGGAAGATGCAGTAAACCGATTTGCCGACAAACTTGGCAACCAGCAGAACAGACTTGACAAACCGAACCTGCTCACCATATTCTTCGGAATTCTGGTAGGTATTATCTTCGGAAGCCTCCCATTCAGCATTCCAGGAATGTCAATGCCGGTCAAGCTCGGACTTGCAGGCGGACCGCTCGTGATTGCAATCCTCGTAGGCCGATTCGGATTCAAGCTCAAATTGGTGGCATATACCACAAACAGCGCCAGCCTTATGATCCGCGATATCGGTCTTGTACTCTTCCTTGCAAGCGTCGGCATCAAAGCAGGTGGAAACTTCCTTGAGACTGTAGCAAACGGCGGACTCATGTATGTATGGTACGGATTCCTTATAACCTTCATACCTCTGATTGTAATGGGTGTGATTGCAAGAATATTCTACAAGGAAAACTACCTTCTGCTCATAGGTATAATCTCTGGTGCTACAACAGACCCACCAGCATTGGCATATTCAACTGCATCCGTAGGAAACGACATTCCGTCTGTGGGATATTCGACTGTATACCCGCTCTCAATGTTCCTGCGAATCATAACAGCTCAGATTCTCATACTCCTGATCTGTTCATAACACAAAAAGAATGCATAAAGTGCCGTTTCCTGAAAATTTAAAGAATAAGGAACAAGGCAATACACTTACAGCATAAACATGCAGAAAGAAGCCAACCGCGAAAACACGCAGATTGACTTCTTTCTGCATTATTGATAAACGGGTGCACATGCACCGAAAAATTATAGAACACAATAATGGAAGGAATCATCAATACAGTAGAGAAACTGCTGAGTTCCAACATGTATCCGGAACTTTCAGCCTTGCTTATAGGACTGGCGGTAGCTCTTAATCCATGTCAGCTGGCAATAAATATATCCGCACTTACATACATCAGCAAAGACAACGCAGATGGAAAGACATTGGTAAGCAAAGGCATCATATATGCTGCAGGAAGAACCGTGACATATATAGCAATGGCATGGATACTGTTGATGGTACTTAAAATGTCAGAATTCGGCATAAGTCTCACACAAAGCATATTGAGCAAGGCCGAAATCATACTTCCTCCAGTTCTTATTGCAGTAGGCATTTTCCTCATTTTCCGCGCCCTGCATACACACAAGCACAGCGATGAATGCCATAATTGCGGAAACATCATCCGAAGCAGCGGTTCCAGAGGAACGTTTGTGCTAGGGATGATGCTAGCATTGGCCTTCTGTCCGGAAAGCGGTCTGTTCTATTTCGGAATGATGCTGCCTCTGTCTGCAGCTTCAGAAAACAGCTGGCTGATACCTGTGTGCTTTGCCGTTGCAGCATCTGTTCCGGTAATGATACTGTCAGTTCTCATATCGGGGGCTATGTCTAAGGCACGCTCATTTGAAAACCGTTTCAAACACTTCCAGCAATGGCTAAACGGTATCGTCGGAGTGATATTTATCGTGATTGCAGTTCTGATTCTGTCTGAATGACATCATCAGATCTTACAACTTAGGCATTGCATGTATACATGTGCGTTGCATAAGGAGTACCTCCAAGGTCCAGCTTATACTTTTCATCGCCTCTTGACAAATCTATCACCCTAATGCTGGTTTCCTCAATAAGACGTTTCATTGTTTCCAATATCATCACATATCCAGGAGAATAGAAACCGTAGTCTGAATCTATGGCCAAACGAGGAACAACAACACGATGTGCCTGTTTATCCACAAATCCGCTCATGAAACTTACAGCCTTTCCATTTAAATACAAAACAGAATGGAAAGAATTGCCGTCATTTCTCAACGATACGGAATCGTGCAATATACGTCTGTACTTCATTCTTATAACAAAATCCAACGGCAAATGCATAAGGTTCTTGTGCTTGGAATATTTCAGTTTCTGTCTTCTGATATAAATATTCATTATATCTCTACCAACCTGATTATCCATAATGTTGGTTCCGATATACACTTTAAGTTCATACGCCATAGAGTCACGCTTCATACGGTTGTATGCTGTACGTATGTTCTGACGTACAGAAGAGGATAAGCCCTTGACATGTGCCTCAACATCATCGCCGTAGCAAATCTTCACACACGGAGTTTCGCGTACTGACGAAATATATCCAAGTTCACTCAATATTTTCGTCAGGCAACTGTTCGCAAAGATACGTCTGAACATGATTTTTTCTCCAAGCTTCTCCATGAACAGTGAAACACACTTTTTACGTACTTCGTAAGAAGCTTCAGGCGCAAAAAGAAAGTCAGCTTCACCGCATCCTCTTACATCACCAAGCATCTTATAAGCTCTAGTGCAGACATTGCGCTTAAGCGGAGCTATCATCAATATTTCACCGTTCTCGTTTTCCACCGTTGCAATTACAGCATTGTAACGCCAGACAAAAAAGCGTATCTGCCTGTATATCGACTTCATGTAGTCAAAATACAAGAAAGGAGAAAACGACGATTTCATTTCCCATTCTCTCCATGTTCGCTCAATCTGCTCAGACAGACGCGAACAAAACTTTACCACCATCCCTCTACTTTTTAAATATGTTGTAATAAGCACTAAAAAAGCCGTTGGAAAAGCCTCAGTCAGCGACTTTTCACAAACGGCATAAAAGAATTATTTATCTAAAGACAAATTTATTTGCCTCCGTACATTTCTTCATAGTATTTCTGATAATCGCCACTGGTAACGTCTGATATCCAATCCTGATTTTCCAGGTTCCATCTGATAGTCTTTACAATACCGACCTCAAACGATGTTTCAGGACTCCATCCCAACTCTGTACTGATTTTTGTAGGATCAATAGCATAACGTAGATCATGTCCCAAGCGATCCTTTACAAATGTTATCAGATCATCGTTGATCCAACTTATATCAAGATCACCATCTGGACCAACAACTTTCTTTTTCAACACAGCTCTATAAGCAGGATTCTTCTCCATGAGATCGTGTATTGTCTTTATTGTCAATTTAACAATCTCCAGATTGGTCTTTTCGTTGTGACCGCCTACATTGTATATCTCACCGGCACGTCCTTTGTTGATTACCATGTCAATAGCCTTGCAGTGATCTTCAACATAGAGCCAATCTCTGACGTTTGAGCCATCGCCATAAACAGGAATTCTTCTTCCCTCAAGCACATTGTTTATAATCAAAGGAATAAGTTTTTCCGGGAAATGGTACGGTCCATAATTATTGCTGCATCTGGTAATGCTTATCGGCATCTTATATGTATCGCGATAAGCCATGACAATCATATCTGCACTTGCCTTAGAAGCACTGTAAGGACTGTGAGGACATATTGGAGTATCTTCAGTAAAGTAACCGTCGTGTCCGAGCGTGCCGTAAACTTCGTCTGTAGAAACCTGATGGAATCTCACATCGGTACGCCATGTTGGATATCCACAAGAGTCCTTACCAGTTGTCCATGCTCTGCACGCTGCAGCCAAAAGGTTTTGCGTACCAAGGATATTTGTTTGGAGGAAAAGCTGCGGATTCTCAATACTGCGGTCAACATGGCTCTCTGCTGCAAAATTGACTACGCAATCAAATTTGTAATCCATGAACAGCTGATTCACCAGTCCTTCGTCACAAATGTTTCCGCGCACAAAAAAGCATCTTTCCGAATCTATATCAGCAGACACAGTCTTAAGATTGCCGGCATAAGTCAATGCATCCAAAATGACAATCTTAATGTCATCATGCTTGCCCAACATGTATTTAACAAAATTAGCCCCAATAAAACCGGCTGCTCCGGTTACTAAATATGTTTTCATACGGTTTCTATATTTTTATTTGATACAAATATACGAAAAAAAGGCAAGTACGTGAGAAAATAGACAAAATATAGATGCAAAAAGCTCCTATTGCCAATATACACATCATAGCCACTAAACAGCCAATATGAAAATCTAGAAGTGAAAGTAAAATATGATATATATTACAATATGTTCCAAGAAGAAAAGCACCACGACCATACCACTGAGAATCAACGCCATACACACGAGCACACTTATATTTTGAAAGAAATTTACAAAAAATCAATTTCGACATAGGGGTATTTTACAATATGAGCGTTAGTCAAGTAAAAGAACAAGAAATCAGAGAATAACAAAAAGATATGTTTAATTAAAAAATGAAAGTTATGAAAAAAAGATTTATCACATTATCTTTGTGTGTATTGGCAAGCGTTGGTATAGCAAGTGCTCAGAACAGCAAAATGAATTCATCGGATGGAGGCAGCAAACATGAAATCCGACTTTCGGTAAGCGACGGTCTGACACTGACATCAGTAGACATTCTCGGTATGGGACTGGCAGATGCTACTCTTGGAAGCAAGAGAACAGACGAAAAGGCCAGCATAATATATGGTCTAGGTTATCGATATGCCATCAACCGCTTCAGAGTGGGAGCAGATCTCGGATTTGCACATACAAGCAGCAAGCTTGCACTCAAAGGAGAAAAAGCACCATCGATCAAAGAAAAGGAACTTAACTTTCTCATTTTGCCTACTGCAGACTTCGTATATCTGAAAAAAGGCTTGGTAGAGCTTTACGGTTCAGCATCTGCAGGTGTGAATCTGGTAAGACACAGTGAAGAAGGTTTGACAGAAGCAGGAAAAGAAGCAGCAAAAAAGGCTGTCCTCACAACAAAATTTGCTTATCAGGTTAATCCTATAGCTATCAGAATCGGCAACGACCATATCGGCGGATTTGTTGAAGGAGGTTTCGGATACAAAGGTTTCGTAACAGCCGGACTCAGCTTCAGATTCTGACGCCATCACAACGAGAGCTCTATAAAATACCGCCAGCAAGTCAACAGCAATATTGCAGCTATCAATTACAACCAGGCCAGAGCCTATGGAAACTGACAGAAAAAAAGATCTTTAAGGAACGTTTTCAGGAACATTATTCCAGACTGTGCAGCATAGCATACAGAGCTATGTTGCCATTCTGGAAGATTCTGAAGACATCGTTCAGGAATTGTTTGTTAGCCTATGGAACAACGAAAAAGACTTGTTGCCCGAAAAGGAATTTGCAGCCTATGCGACTACAGCTGTAAAAAACAGATGCATATCATATCTTAGGCAGAAGAAAAACCTGGTATGCTCGATAGAAGATTTTCCAAATGCAGCAAGTTCTGCTCCGGCCGACGATGACGACGAAAATGTCATACATACAAGAAAAAAACTGAACGAAGCACTGAAAACATTACCACCGAAATGCAGAAGTGTATTCTTGTTATCAAAAGCTAAAGGACTGAAATACAGAGAAATTGCAGAAAAGATGGAAATATCCGAGAAGACTGTTGAAAACCAGATGACAAAGGCCATCAAGATGCTGCGTACATATCTGGCATCAGAAAAACATGTTCTTGCGACAATAATAGTCATTGTAGTATCAATAATTGTAAACAATCTGTAAAATGAAAACGAAAGACAACATAGACGAACTGCTGGCAAAACATTTTGCAGGCGAGAAGATGCCGGATGAGCAAACGGAAATACTCAACCGATGGATTGAGTTGAACTATGACGAATACCGAAAGATAAAACAACTGATGGATGTCAAAATAGACAACAATCTTGATTGTTTCGACACTGAAAAAGCGTGGAGCAAGATAGAGAAACAACTGGAAGATAAAACAGACATCAGAAGGCACAACTATAAAAAGATTTCAACTTTTTCAATAGCCGTTATATCTGCCGTAGCCGCCGTTGTTGCCATAGTAATAATGGTATTCAAACCATCAGATAATGGCACACAAACGTTATATGCAAACAACGGTACATCTGCAAAAGAGTTGATGTTGCCTGACAGTTCTGAAATCAACCTATACAGCAACTCTAAACTTGCTTATAACGACGGAAAAGACAGAAACGTAAAATTAGAAGGCTCAGCATTCTTCAAAGTCAAAAAGGACGGGCGACGTTTCATCATTGAAGCAGGAGATGCAAAAGTTGAAGTTTTAGGAACATCATTCCTAATAAAATCAGGAGAAAAAGGAGAATTAGGAGTCTATGTAAAAAGCGACAGAGTGAAAGTTAGTTCAGGATCTCAGAATATAGTACTGAACGCCAACGAGAAAGCCGAAATAGACAACGGTAGTATTACAGGTGGTAAAATAAAAGATTCTGAAAATGTATTTTCAGACAACAAGACTATCAAATTCGACAACACGCCTATAAAAGAAGCCGTTGAAACCATAAGAAAAGAAACAGGAATAAAAATTGAACTTGGCGCCGGCATAGAAAACAATGCTGTAACCACACAGATAACGGTTAATGACAAGAACGGCATTGCTTCAGAGTTGGCTATAATATGCGGATGCAGATGCGACACTTTATCTGAAGGAAAACTCTACCGCCTATATTATGAATAAGATACTAGTCATCATACTGTCAATCATTCCTTACCTGCAGTGCCTAGACATACAAGGACAGGAAAAAGACGATATTGTTGCAGAAGAGAGCATACAAGTAAAAGCCTCTTCTGCAACAATATTGCAATGGTTCAGATGGATAGAATCGACAAGAAATATAATTTTGTCCTACAATCCGGCTCAGATAGACCTTGACAGGACATGCAGAATTTCAGAAGACAAAGAAATGACAGTCGAATCACTGCTTAAAAAGGTTCTGCATGACTACGAAACAAAAATAGTACGCATTGCACCCAACAAATATGCCATACAGGCGAGGCAACTAAAAAACTGCATTCTATCCGGAACCATATATGAAGAAGGAAGCCGTGAAAGATTGTATGGAGCAGTAGTTGCTCTTACAAACAACAGTAATGATGATGATAATGGAACATACTCCATAACGAATGAAAACGGAGTGTTTGAAGCCAGCGTAAAAGAAGGTTTCTACAACTTGAAGATAAGCTACATGGGATATGATGAATTCAAAAAAGACATATACATCAACAATGACAGTTCGCTGCAGTCTTTTCTGAAACCTATGGCTTTCGAAATTGACGAAGTAACTGTAAAATCATACATGCAGGGAAACGGGCTCACCAGTACAACACCTGCAGACATGCTGTCGTTCAACAGCAACGACTTGTTTTCACAGGTATGGATTCTTCCTGGTGTAGCAGGAATACCGTATGGAGATAACTTCCAAGTGAACGGAGGCGGAAGCGATGAAAACCTGCTTCTGCTTGACGGTGTGCCGTTCATAAATCCAGGACACATGAACTCACTCCTACCCGTGTTCAATGGTGATGCGGTAAAAAACATCGTCTTTTATAACGATTACTTTCCTACCAGATTTGAATGACGTTTATCATCTGTAACAGACGTAAAACTAAAAGACGGAAATAAGCAAGAGCACGTCAGAACTATAAGCATGGACATGCCAGCAGCATCTATAATGCTGGAAGGACCTATAATCAAGAATAAACTGTCGTACATGGTCAACGCAAGAAGAAGCTGGCTGGACATCTTCGATGAACTCCTATCCGAAGAAGCACGTCTCAATCACTCTACATACGACTACAATGCAAAACTGACGTATGATATTTCCCACAAAAGTTCACTGGAGGCTTTTATGTATGGAACAAAAGACAACTACAATGCTCCAGATATGGAAGGGCAGAGAAAATCCATTCTGAAATGGAGCAACTATATCTATCAGCTGAGATTCAGCACTCAGTTCGGTAAATTCACGAATTCCACTTCTGCGTCCTACACATCATACAACAACAAAGGCAATGCTTAAGAACTTGGATACGATGAAGACGGATATATCAACAGCAGAATTCAGACAGCAAATGTTTCGACTGAATTCAGCTATAGCCCGGAAAAGTTTTTCAGCGCCAGATGGGGAGCAAAATATACTTACGAAAAATACGACATCGCTTTCTATGAGACAGAATTAGCCAAGCGTCATGAACCAATTCACCAATATTCAATATATTACGACAACAACATTTCATGGTCTAAATCCTTACAGACACGCATAGGAGTACATTTCGTAGGCTACAATCCGCAGAAACACAGATCATACAACAGCATACAGCCAAGATTTTCAATAATCTATTCACCAAGCAAAGCAGATGCTGTATATGTGAATTTCTCAAAGATGGAACAGTTCTACCACTACCTAAAAGTCGGCGACATGGCTCTGCCGACGGACTTCCGCATGCCAAGCATCGGCAAATTCAAACCGAGACAATCAGAACATTACGAAACAGGATGGAAACATTTCCTTAAAAACGGTTCATTCGAAATATCTGCATATCTCAAAACAAGAAGGAATGTTGCTGCTCTAAGACCATGGGACTATCAAGAGGAACTTGACAATGAGTATATAATGACAGGAAACGGCAACAGCTACGGTGCAAAATTTTATCTTTACAACAAGTGGAAACGATGGACTTTTCAGTTGTCATACACATTTGCAAGAAGCATGGAAAGATTCAACGACATAAACGATGGAGAAAATGTACCTTCATTGTACGATATTCCGCATCAGGCCAATGGTGCTGTCACTTACAAGCTGACAGACCGCTCCTCTCTTTTTCTTGGAGGACAACTCCACTCTGGGCGCATCATAGACAATTATATGGATGAACAAACCGGAGAGAATCTATTCAGAAGCAAACGTGAAAATCTGAAATACAGAATCGATATAGGATATGCATATAAACGCAGTTTCGGCAAGAAACTACTGCTTGTACGCGCTGGATTCTATAATCTGATAGGAAACCCGTCGGAAGAAGACATCCTGAACTTCTATTCAGTATCTTTCAACAGCCGCATCCGCCCATACGGAAGTATAAGCTTCAAATTCTAAATCAAACACAACCAACGCTTTAACAGCTGTTTTTACACGTTATCACCAAGCTCGATGACTTCAAGATCCTTTATCTCTGCACCATCAATTACAAAACGTACAAGGGTGCGAACTTTATGAAAACCTTGTTGACCGGCAGCCCCAGGATTGATGTGCAGACATCCCAAAGTTTTGTCGTAAAGTACACGCAAAATATGTGAATGACCGCTTATGAACAACTTCGGAGGACGTGAAAACATTGTTCCTCTGATAGAAGGATCGTAGTTGCCAGGATACCCGCCTATGTGTTTCATGAGTACGTCAACATCTTCACATCTGAAACGATACACAAGCCCAAACATATATCTCAAATCTCCACCGTCGCAGTTTCCGCAAACAGCACGCAACGGCTTGATTGAAGCCAGCTTATCGGCCAACTCAACAGAACCGATATCACCGGCATGCCAGATTTCGTCACACTCAGAAAAATATTTCACGTATTTGTCATCCCAATATGAATGCGTATCGGACAAAAGACCAATTTTCTTCATTTCTGCATCGCTTTTTCGTAATGATGCAAAGTTATGCATTTTTGCCAATACTTGTAACCTGTCATCAAACCAGAATAACGCATAAACTACAAGCATGAACTGTTCAGCACATATACAGAATCTGTTATAAGTCTTTTGTGCAAATCATACTTCGCAACAAACGACATTGGCAATAAAATTACTACCTTTGTATATTGTCAGACGTAAACAAAACAGTAAAAATGAGTTACATTGATAAAAACAACAGCAACAGCTCCATATTGGAACTTATAAAGGAGATTGCCCAACTGACAATTCTCCTGATATGGAAATTGTCGCTAAAGACATTCAAGTTTCTCCTAAAACTGTGTAAAAGAGCATTGAATGGCGCTAAAGCCGGAATATTAAAATGCAGAGACTATTGGAACGACAACAGCACGCAAACCAAAATAAGAAAAGCCAGAATAGGCATGCGCAAAGCAGCCTCCTGCACACTCTCTGCATTGAAACGGGTGGTTATAATCTTGATAAAGTTAATAGCGCACTTCATCAAATACAGCATTCAGACAATTCTACACTTGGGACCGGCTCTCAAGAAACTCATGAAAGCTTTATGCAATTGCGCAAAGAGATTCAAGAAATGGGCTAAAAAGGCATGCTTAAGATTTCGGCTCTATCTAAGAAGAAAGAAAAGAAGATATAACGAATTCAGAAGACACAAGGGATTCAAAGGTTTACTCATGGACATGAACCGTTCATTGAAGGAGAACATCAAGAAATACATGGACGAAGAGCAAACAGAAACAGACAACGATGTGCCAGATGAAGACGAGAGAATCAATAAAATGCTTCAAATCGAAGAAAACAGTAGCAAAGCCGAAATTTTAGGTAAGAAAATTTTTTCGTCTGTAAAAGATATTGTAGAACATACGGACGAAGAAGATTCTCAGAACAACAAAGGACACAAAAAATAAATCCGGCATTTTTTCAAATCCATAGCCGGACATTATTCATAGCCAAAAGAAGAAATAGCAAAAATGATTGTATGCATAGCTGAAAAGCCTAGCGTAGCAAAAGATATAGCCAACGTACTCGGCGCAACCACTCCGCATTCAGGATATCTGGAAGGAAACGGATATCAGGTAACGTGGACTTTCGGACATTTGTGCGAACTCAAAGAACCGCATGAATATGCACCACAGTGGAAAAAGTGGGATTTGTGGTCGTTGCCGATGATTCCACCGAGATACGGCATTAAACTAAAGGATGACGACGGCATACGCAAGCAGTTTGCCATCATAGAGAAACTGATGCAAAATGCAGAAGGCATCATAAACTGCGGTGATGCCGGACAAGAAGGAGAACTCATACAACGATGGGTAATGCAGAAAGCCGGAGCACATTGTCCGGTAAAACGACTGTGGATTTCATCTTTGACAGAAGAAGCCATTCGCCAAGGATTCAATGAACTGAAAGACCAGTCTGAATACCAATCGCTGTATGAAGCAGGACTAAGCCGTGCAATAGGCGACTGGACATTGGGAATCAACGCTACAAGGCTTTACACCCTCAAATATGGACAGAACAAGCAGGTTCTATCCATAGGACGCGTACAAACCCCAACCTTGGCACTCATTGTGAGACGCCAAAAAGAGATTGAAAACTTTGAGCCTGAACAATATTGGGTTCTGTCAACAATCTACAGAGATACAACATTTTACGCAACAAAAGGTAAGTTTGCAAAGAAAGAAGACGGCGAGTCCATATTGGAAAAGATAAAGGAATTGCCTTTTACGATTTCAGACATATCATCAAAAAAAGGCACAGAAGCCCCACCCCGCCTGTACGACCTTACATCTCTGCAAGTTGACTGCAACAAGAAATTCGGATATTCTGCAGACACCACACTACAGCTGATACAAGGCTTATACGAAAAGAAACTCACAACATATCCGCGAGTAGATACGACCTTTCTAAGTGACGACATATATGACAAATGTCCAAACATTCTGAAAGGTCTCACTGATTATGCTGTTTTTACAAACGTATTGCTCGGACAAAAACTGCCCAAAAGCAAGAAAGTTTTCGATTCATCGAAAGTGACAGACCACCATGCCATTATTCCAACAGGAGTACGCCCTGCCGGCCTTACAGATATGGAAAAACGTGTATATGACATCATTGCCAAAAGATTCATCTCTGTATTTTATCCCGACTGCAAATTCCTCACCACGACTGTCCTCGGCAATGTGGACGACGTAGAATTCAAGGCCACAGGCAAGCAGATTACCGACATGGGCTGGAAAGTAATATATGCAAAGGACGTTCAAGACGACAGCAACAACGAGGATGAACAAAACGGAATACTGCCTGCATTCACAAAGGGCGAATATGGACCGCACATTCCGATGCTTGCAGAAAAATGGACTCAACCGCCCAAGCCATATACCGAAGCAACCTTGCTTAGAGCTATGGAAACGGCCGGTAAACTTGTAGACAACGAGGAACTTAGAGATGCACTTAAAGAAAACGGTATAGGCAGACCTTCAACACGAGCTGCAATCATAGAAACTCTTTTCAAAAGGCACTACATCAGAAAAGAAAGAAAGAACCTCATTGCTACACCTACCGGTGTGGAACTGATAGAACTTATACACGAAGAACTGCTCAAAAGTGCAGAACTGACAGGTATCTGGGAGAAGAAACTTCGTGAAATTGAAAAGAACAAATACGATGCCAAACAGTTTATCGATGAGCTGAAGCTGATGGTGGCCGAAATAGTAAACGCAGTCAGATCAGACAACTCAAACAGGCACGTAGCAGTCACAACTGAAGAGGACATAAAAAGCAAACGCAAAAAGAAGTCTGAGAAGAAAGAAGAAAAAGCTCCTCAGACTGCCGGCAAAAAGAGTGAGGCTGAAACGCCCAAGACAAACAACGATGCCAACCGGGTTGCAGGATTTCAGCCAAGAAAAAAGCAAGAGCTCCACATCGACAGCAACCGTACTGACAATGATGATGAATGGATTGGATTACCATGTCCGATATGCCATACAGGTCATATAATCAAGGGAAAGACGGCTTACGGATGCTCACGATGGAAAGAAGGCTGTACTTTCAGACGACCTATAACGGATGAAGCAGATGCAAAACAATAAATAATCTGGCCTGACGTTATAATCCTATAGGACTGTTTACTTTTCAAATATTCAAACAAAAGCTACAACGTGAAGAATAAATATATTACATACATAGCGGTCATCTGCGTAAGCGCAATGTCACTGCTTTTATACGGATGCAAAAACGAACAGGTTGCATTCAAAAAAGCCGAACAAAGCTTCGCCTTGGGCGAATATTACGAAGCATCGCTGAACTATAAGAAATCATATTCACGCGTTCCATCTAAAGACAAAGCCAAACGAGCTGTCAGAGCATACAAGATGGGCGACTGCTACAGACGCATCAATTATACGGAAAAAGCTATTGCAGCGTTCCAGAATGCCATCAGATACAAGACAGAGGACAGTACTGCATATTTTTATCTGGCACAGATGCAGTTGCGAAAAGGCGACTACAAGAACGCCAAAGAAAATTTTGAGCTCTATTTGGAAAAAGATCCAGGAAACGTATTGGCAAAAAACGGTATAGAGTCTTGCCTGATAGCCCCAGAATGGAAAGCCAATCCAAATCTTTACAAAATAAAGAAAGAAGACAACTTCAACTCCCGTCGCTCAGACTTCTCTCCTGTATTGGTGGGCGAAGCTGCTGATCAGATTCTCATCAGCACAACAAGAACAGATGTTACAGGAGAAGACATCAACGGTATAACCGGTACAAAATACGGCGACATATTCTTTGCTACAAAAGATGAAAAGGGGAAATGGAAACAGCCTGAGATTATCGATTCAGAAGTTAATACCGAATACGATGAGGGCGCTGCTTGCGTCACTCCTGACGGAAAGACAATGTATTTCACCAGATGCAGCGATGATCCCGATTATCCACGGTATGCCGAGATATTCAAATCATCCAGATCTGATGCATCATGGGGAAGTCCTACAAAATGCGAGATTACCAAAGACACACTGTCGTCATACGCACACCCTGCAATTTCGCCCGATGGGCAATGGCTGTATTTTGTGAGCGATTTGCCAGGAGGAGAAGGTGGTCTGGACATCTGGAGAGTACGTATACTCGACTCAGGATTCGGAGGTGTTGAAAACCTCGGAAAACCGATTAATACTCCAGGCGATGAAATGTTTCCAACCTTCCGCCCCAACGGCGATCTGTACTTCTCTTCAAACGGTCATCCTGGTATGGGAGGACTCGACATATTCAAAGCTGTTGCCGACTCCACAGGCAAATGGGTCATTGAGAATCAAGGGTTCCCTTTAAACTCCTCTGCCGACGATTTCGGCATGACATTTGAAGGTGTGCACAACCGCGGCTATTACAGCTCCAACCGCAACGACGGAAAAGGTTGGGACCACATATACAGCTTTGAATTGCCGGAAATATTGCAAACCGTAAAAGGCTGGGTGTACGAAAAAGACGGATATGAACTGCCAGAAGCACTGGTCTACATGGTCGGCGATGACGGAACAAATGAAAAGCTGAGTGTACTAGGCGACGGTTCGTTCACGAAAGTCATCAAACCAGGAGTCAATTATGTATTCCTTGGCACATGCAAGGGCTATCTTAACGTGAAAAATGAACTAAAGGTAGAGCAATCGGAAGAAAGCGAAGAATATACACTACAATTCCCTTTGCCGCCTATAAATATTCCTGTACTCATAGACAACATATTCTACGAGTTCGACAAAGCCGACCTCACACCTGAGTCTACAGAGGCACTGGACAAATTGGTGACAATGCTCAACGAGAACCCTTACATAACCATAGAACTCAGTGCACACTGCGACTATAGAGGAAACGATGCATACAACGAAAGACTGTCGCAAAGACGAGCAGAATCAGTGGTCAAATATCTCATTGAACACGGCATTGAGAAAGACCGACTCACTGCTGTAGGATATGGCGAAAAACGCCCTAAGGAAGTACGCAAAAAGCTTACAGAGACGTATAAATTCTTGAAAGAGGGAGACATATTGACAGAAGATTTCATAAAGAAATTGCCTGAAGAAGAACAGGAAATCTGCAATGCTCTCAACAGACGTACAGAATTCAAGGTTCTCCGTATAACTTACGGAATGACGCTTGAGGAATACCAGAAAGAACAGGAAAAGAAAGCAGAATCTCAAGAAAACGAGGGAGGAGAAGATGAAAACAATGAAGAAGGCAACAAGTCTGATTCAGAAGATCTCCTCAATAAAATGTTCGGTTTCTAATGAATAACCTTTATATTGTGTCTAGTCCTGATGACAGTTAATGTCGTTGAGGACTAGACATATTTGTTTTAACAAAAATTCCTGCTTGTACTAACAATCGATGCGTTTTGTATTAACAACATAGAGCAACGCAGTTAACAATGCAGGACGTGATTACGTGCACAGTTCAAAGAAATACTAAACCCAGATTAAAACCAACATTGCGTACGTTCAAATCAGCAACCAAATGCTAAATTTCAATCAACAAGAAAACAAGCGAACACAAAACAAGCAAAATTTAATTCCGACATAACGTAAGTTAGATATAGGAACAAATATGGGATATTCAGTAAATGCCCCTAAAAAGCCCGCCATTGACGCAAATTTTGTCAATGACGGACTACTTTTAATTTTCTGATTTTATGTCGAACTCACATTAATATCAACAAATGAATAGAATTGAATTTATCACTACTGTATATACACAAATGGAAGAAACAGCTTTCAATAATTATATCTGCTCACCTAATGTTAAAACCATCTGAAAAACCCACATTAACCTAGGTACATTCCTTAAACAAGAAAAGAACTCCATCATACACCTTTCATGTAATGACAGAGTTCTCAATGTGATTGAATATAGTGGTCAAAATAAAATCAGGTTCCAGTATATGTATTTTGACACACCGTAATACTTATGTAAGTTTATAAGATATTTGTCTATTTTTGCAGCATTCCCACTTGACAGAAAAGTATCTATACAGCAGGAACATCATTGTTTTCTGCAACAGCTGGAGCTTCATCCTCCTGTTCCTTAACCAAACGGAAAGAGAAGTTTACGCTCTTTGCTGAAGGGAACTGACTTCTAGGGTCAACGTCCTGACGGTTGCGCAGATGGTTCACTATGCGATTGTAGCAATCCATACCGCTACGGGCCTTCAGACGTGCACGGAAACGCGTGTCCTTATACTGAAACTTATTAGTATCCTGTATCGGAACCACACGCTTGAACATCAGTGTTCCTTCATACCATCCCGGATGCTCATCCATAAGAATGTCCATGACAGAACGCTTTCTGTCCTGAGCCGTACTGCCGACTCTTGCGTCCCCCTTCTGCTCCTTTCTCATCTGTTCCATGTGCTTGAACTCTTCAAGCGTATTTGCAGGAGTCTTCAGAAAAAGAACATAATTTGTAAAGCTGACCTTAAGACGATAAGGATAAACGGAGTCACCTGCCATAAATGCAGCAATTCGGCCTGCAGCATTAGTGTCTACATTGATTTCCGGTATTGAAGCAAGAAATGCCATTGCTTCATCAACAGACATAGCAAGTGTTTCTTTGTCAAAATATCTTACATACAAATTCATAAAACAAAAATATAAAAATAAACAAATTTATCCCGCTAATAATGCAATTTGACACACAAGGGATAAAATCATGATACAAAGATAGACAAAAATACTCAAGTTCCACAGCATCATGTATCCCAAAATTACAGGCACACTATATTTTCAGGCATATATCCGCTCCTTATGCGCCATTCCTGAGGATAAAGATTGTTGGCACGCCCGCCTACATTCTTTACAAAACCGAGAGGAACACCTTTGTACTTGAGCAGTACATATCCCTTTGGTATACCGCTGTCGAGCACAACGGACTCTGTGCGCAAATAAGATATCGCATCTTCATAATCTATCTCTGCTACCACAAAGGCGTCATCTGCCAAAACATTCGACATAGCTAAAGAATGGCATGGCTGGAAATTCTTGCCTTTCGATGCTGCCAGAACTATACCTGCATGTACAACTTTAAGCTTTGTGCGAAGCCCCTCCATAAAGTCAGCACAATATGACGGATAGGCAAAAACAACTCCATCATTACTGATGAATTTATAATCTGCATTATCTTTAATCCATGATTTCATTTCCGCAGGGAAACTTTCACGTCCGACATTCTTCTCGCGCCTTTTATCCTTGTTTTTCTTCTTTTCGCTTCTTGGAGAAAAACTGCCGTCATCGCATTTTCTCATAACGCAGGCGAAAAAGCCTTCACCCTTCGTACGATGAGGGAAGAATCGGAAAACAGGGAAAGCCGATTCTGAAAGCATATTTCCAGAAATCCACCACTCCGGGTCTACAGGAACATCCAGAACTTCAGCACCCAATTCCTCAACAATCCATTTGATGTTCTCTTCATCCTCAACAGTATTATACGTACATGTGCTGTATATGAGCAGGCCACCAGGCTTAATGGCAGGCCAAACGTCTTCTATGATGCTTCTCTGACGCTCACCGCACATCTTTACATTAGAAACGCTCCATTCTTCAATAGATTGCGCATCTTTGCGGAACATGCCTTCGCCGGAACAAGGAACGTCTGCAAGAACCACATCGAAAAGATTCTCAAAACTTGAAAAATCTGCTGGTGCATTGTTTGTGACAACAACATTAGGATAGCCCCACTTTATCATGTTCTCGCCAAGCACATTCGCCCTTTGACGATTAATCTCGTTTGAAACCAACACACTGCCATGAGGTAAAACAGATACGGAAGAAGTAGATTTACCGCCTGGCGAAGCACACAAATCAAGCATTGTTACCGGACCATCAACATAGGTTTTCAGGATATGTTCAATAAACATCGAAGAAGCTTCCTGCACATAATACGCGCCTGCGTGAAAAAGCGGATCAAAAGTATAAGTAGGTCTGCTGTCGAGATAAAAGCCATCAGCGGCCCATGGAACCTTTGACGATGAAGAAATATCATTGCCTCTCCATTTCATACGATTGAGCCTGAGACTTACCGGCGATGTACCAGCAATTGCCTCGCTGAGCAATCTGAATTCATCTTCACCAAGAAGCCTGGAGGTGTATTCTACGAAATCTATTGGTAATTTCACTGTACTATCCATACTGAAAAACTATGTATTATAACAAATTTCTTATTTTAAAAGATGCAAACAAATAAATTGAAATAAAATTCATAAATTTGCATGTAATTAAAAACTTATAGAATGGGACATAGACAACTAGACTCGCTTGACGAGCAGATTTTGAGAATGATTGCAAAAAATGCACGCATTCCGTTTCTTGAAGTAGCCCGTGTATGCAATGTATCCGGTGCAGCCATACATCAGCGTATACAGAAACTAACTAAGCTTGGAGTCATAAAAGGCTCTGAATATATCATTGATCCAGAGAAGATTGGCTATGAAACATGTGCATACATAGGTCTATATCTCAAAGATCCTGGAACATTCGATGATGTAGTTACAGAACTTCAGAAGATACCAGAGGTAGTGGAATGCCACTATACAACCGGTGGATACGATATGTTCATCAAGCTATATGCAAAGAACAACCATCATCTTCTTACCATCATACACGACAAGCTTCAGCCTCTTGGACTCAGCAGATCTGAAACAATCATTTCTTTCAATGAAGCTATAAAGAGACAGTTGCCGATATCAGATTGGAGCTCAAAAGACAACAATGAAAATGATGAGTACAACGAAGGCGATGAAGAAATAAACGATTGCGGAGAAGACCTTTCGTCTATTCAATAAAGCTCAACACATAACACTCATATATTTATCATTGCAAATCAACAGCCGTTCATGCAACCAGTCTAGGCCATGAACGGCTGTATTTTTTGTAAGCCTATTCCACTCTTTCGTAATCGCAGAAAGCGTATGCATGTGCATGCTTTTCGTCAGCCTCATGACGCTCTTCCGCAACCTTTTTCCACAATGCAGTATCTATCTGAGGGAAAAAAGCATCAGCTTCAGCAGGTTCATCATCAACTTCTGTAATGACAAGCTTGCCGGCTACGTCCATTGAATCCCTATAGATAGATTCACCTCCGATGATAAATACATTTTCAGTGTCTACACAGCTGTTCAATGCATCCTCAAATGACCTGAAACATTCAGCTCCAGGGAATGAATCGAGTGACGCCGTACGCGAAAGGACAATATTACGTCTGTTAGGCAAAGCGCCTTTAGGAAGTGACTCGAACGTCTTGCGCCCCATTATTATCGTATTGCCCGTTGTAAGGGCCTTAAAACGCTTCATATCGTTAGGCAACCAATAAAGCAACTTATTATTAAGGCCGATAGCTCCATTGCGCGCTACAGCAGCTATAATAGAAATATTCTTATTTGCCATTCTATAGTTGTTGTTATACATATCAAACTAAAGCCAAATCAATCAAACAGACACCTTGCCTGGGATATGAGGCCACGGATCATAACCTTCGAGCTGGAAATCCTCATATTTAAAGTCGAATATGTTCTTAACGTCAGGATTTATCACCATTCTAGGCAAAGGTCTCGGCTCACGCGTCAACTGAAGTTTCACCTGCTCCATATGATTCAAATATATATGCGTATCACCTGTTGTATGTACAAATTCTCCAGGTTCAAGTCCAGTGACCTGCGCCATCATCATAAGAAGCAATGCGTAAGATGCTATATTGAAAGGTACACCTAAGAACGTGTCAGCACTCCTTTGATAAAGCTGGAGGCTAAGGCGCCCGTCAGCAACATAAAACTGAAAAAGCAAATGACATGGCGGAAGATTCATATTGTCGAGGTCAGCCACATTCCATGAACTTACGATGATTCGCCTTGAATCTGGATTATTCTTAATGTCGTCAACAACCTTTGCAATCTGGTCTATGTATCCTCCATTATAGTCAGGCCATGAGCGCCACTGATATCCGTAAATATGTCCAAGGTCGCCATCTTCATCGGCCCACTCGTTCCATATTCGCACACCATGTTCCTGCAGATACTTCACATTGGTATCTCCACGCAAGAACCACAGCAATTCATAAATTATAGACTTAAGATGCAGTTTCTTGGTCGTCAACAACGGGTAGCCATCTCTCAAATCAAAACGCATCTGATGTCCGAACACACTTATTGTCCCGGTACCAGTCCTGTCGCTCTTCTGTACTCCTTCAGTAACAATCCTGTTCAACAAATCAAGATATTGTTTCATTGCAAGATTACTTAATCATTATAAAAGTGAGAAAATCAATTTTCATACAATCGCATTACAAATGTACATAAATATGCCGACTTATTCCCCAAATAGCATAAAAAAGGAGGTGGAAACAACAATGTTCCACCTCCCGATTAAACTGTAAATTAAAGTCTAGAAAATTCTAATCTTTTGCTAGCTTTTCAGCTGAATATACAATCTTCAAAGCGTATGCCTTACGAAGAACCTGCTTAACGTCTGTGATGATACCCATTGGAGTATCCTTATCCATCTTCAAAGAGATTGTATAATATGGTTTCTCAGACTCACTAAGTTCATTTCTGTCAGACATGATGAAGTCATATACTTCATTTACTTCTGCATACTTGTCATTCAACTGAATTCGTGTACCGCTGCCATACTGTGCTCTCAAAGCCTCTGTCGGTCTACCGATGTATATGAAAGAAGTACAAGATTTACGTGTAAGTTTCTCGAGCTCAGTTCCTGCAGGTTTCTGTATCTTGACCATGAGGGTTACTTCACGCATCGTAGTTACCATCATGAAGAAGAACAAGATAGTGAAGATCAAGTCAGGAAGAGATGACGTACTCAACTCGGGTACCTCATGGTCACTGTTCTTGTTAAATCTGCTCATTGTAAACTTGCTCCATATTTTTTAGGTTCAGCCTCTGAAATCTTCTGAGGATAATATTCGCGGACTGCTTCCTGCTGTTCAGGAGAACAAACCTTATATCCATAACCGAATTTTTCTCTGGCCAGTTCGTCGCGCAGCTCATTGTAAGCGGCAACGATTCTGTCCTGAACCTCGAAATAAACCCAATAGCTAGTGTTTCGGTCTGTCTGTACAGAAATCACATGCTTGTCCGTAACCATACAAGTTCCCATAAGTGAAATTTTCTTTGGACTCTTTTCTGGCAGATCAGGTCTATTTTCTTTGTTTGCAATAAATTCCTTAGCTCTCTCCTTTACTTCATCCAGCGTGACATAGTCATCGCCAATCATGAGTAAGTTATCCTTGCTGACGCGGACGTAAAGAATATTTCTCTCCTTCACATCCAGCTGTTTCTGCATCTGTTCGTCTTCAGGCGGTTTCGGCAATGTTCGTCCGAGACCTTGATCGGTATCCATTGATGTTGTGACAAGGAAGAAGATGAGCAACATGAACGAGATATCTGCGGTTGAACTGGTATTCAGTCCAGGCACTTTCCTTTTCTTTCCCATAGTTACTCAATTTTAAAATTACTTCTTAATCACAAGCACCATACTTGCAAAAATAGATATTACTGACAAAATCAGCAGGATGAACATAGAAATCAGACATGTATCGGTAATGCAGAGGTCAACAGGGTCTGTAAATACTTCACCGTTAACCAATACAGGAGACTGATCAGCCAAACCTACGCCCAAACCTATTACGATTGAAAGAACCATGCCTATGACAGAAATCGTGCCGGTTTTGCCAGCTATTCCTTTTGCTTCTGTTCCTGAAGCATTCTTGACCTGCATCACAACACTCACCAATGTAAGGACAAATGTCAAAACTATCAGGACACCCATCCAGACCATCAGAAGATCTGTAAACTGCGGATCATTGAATTTTGGATCCTCCTTATATGGAATGTCATATCCGACAAGGAAGAACAGTCCAAGAACCACGACTGATATAGCCATAATGGCATACATGACGTAGTTCGATATTTTCATTGATTTCATTTTGTATTCTCCAAATTAAAAAGGTTAGTCACTTACTTCTTCAAATTGTACTTTGTGATTATATCAAGAAGAGAGATTGTAGAATCTTCCATCTGAGCAGTGATGCTTTCAATCTTTGAAAGGATGTAGTTATAGAATATCTGAAGAATCAAAGCAACAATGATACCGAAGATAGTAGTAAGCAAGGCAACCTTCATACCTCCCGCAACGACTGTAGGAGAAATATCACCGGCTCTCTGGATGTCATCGAATGCCTGCACCATACCAACGACTGTACCGAGGAATCCGAGAGATGGAGACATGGCGATGAACAATGTAATCCAAGAACATCCCTTCTCAAGATAGCTTGCTTGGACTGCTCCGTATGAAACGATTGAACGTTCTACAACATCTGTACCTTCATTGATACGCATAAGTCCCTGATAGCAGATTGAAGCAACTGGACCACGTGTGTCACGGCAAACAGCCTTTGCGCCTTCAACATCTCCGCGTCCTACAAGGTTTTCTTCAACTTTTGAAAGAAGCTTCTTAGAGTTGATATCAGCAAGTGAAAGATAAATGATACGTTCGATACAGAAAGCAAGACCGAGAATCATTGCTATAGCAACCGGTGACATCCATGCTACAGATCCTTCAATGAACTTTGTCTTGATTCCCTTGTACATACCGCCTTCTTCTACTGCAGGTGCAGCAACTTCTTCTTCAGTTGCAGCAGTGTCAACTTCTGCAGCCATGGTATCAGTCAGCTCAGCCATTGTATCAACAACCTGTTCAGCAGCAGCTGAATCTGCATCCTGAGCCGAAATAGACTGTGTCATTCCGAATGTAACGACACCCATCAGAGCAATAATTGCAAATACTTTCTTCATTGTGTGTTTAAATTTTTAAGATTAATACTTTATTTGTTTCTATTCTTATTTTTATTTATTCAACACTGCGGAGAGAGGGGGATTCGAACCCCCGAAACGCTTTTGACGTTTACACGCTTTCCAGGCGTGCCTCTTCAGCCACTCGAGCATCTCTCCTTGGGCACTCAGACATGTATGCCTTCAAAACGGGTGCAAATTACAAAAAAAATGCCATTGCCTCGTAATTCAGCAACAAAAATATTCATTTTTTTTATTCAAAACCAACGTTTGCATTACAAAGTTTTTCTTTAAGCTAAAAAAAGTGATTTTTCATGTATCAAGCATGACATGAGTGCATCATAGAGCAAGCAATACGAAATATGCAGGAATATTATATTTCACTTACCTGAAGCAACTTCCAACTTTCCGAAAACCTTGTATACATTGTCAGTTGTTGCCCTTTCCACCTCGCTTCGTTCTACTCCATATATCAATGCAAGTTTATCTGCTATATCGGCCACGTATACACTCTCGTTTCTTTTTCCTCTATGAGGAACAGGTGCCATATATGGAGAATCTGTTTCAATTACAATTCTGGATAAAGGCACTGAGCTGGAGAGCACATCCGGCAATGCCGATTTCTTGAAAGTTGAGATACCTCCTATGCCCAACACAAAACCAGGAAATGAAAGCAACTGTTCAGCTTCATCTGCACTGCCTGAAAAACAGTGGAACACACCTTTCAGATTCTCATCCCTGTGCAATCCCATCTCGCGCATCAAGGATTCATGTGCAGATCTGGCATGTATCATGAGCGGAAGACCAAACTCCGAAGCCAATTCAACCTGAGCTGCAAACACGCGTTCCTGCTCATCCCGACGACTGTCGTCCCAATAGAAATCCAGTCCCACCTCTCCTATCGCAACATAAGGATTTTCAGCCGAAAGTCTTTCTCGCATCATGTCAATGAAAGAATCATTTTCGTCTTTAGTCCCAATGTTTTCAGGATGCAAGCCAATCATCGGATACAAGTATCCAGAGTATTTTCTACATACTTCATCGACATTAGGTAATGTTTCCGACGAGACATTTGGTACAAGAATCTTACCGATGCCAGCTTCCTTGGCTCTAACTACAACATCGGCAAGATCAGAAGCAAATTCCTCACCGTCAAGATGGGCGTGTGTATCTATCAGCATAAACAAGTATTCATTTTAATAGCCAACAACATATCAGCTGTTGCGGCCCATAAGTCCACAAACAAAAGAGCGAAGCACTGTTTTCAGGTTTTCAGGAAGTTCAACAGCATTCAGACAAGCAAGTGCTTCCGCAAAAAGAGAAGAAATACGCTCTTCGCAAATCTCACGAACACCCACAGCATTATATATAGCTGTTACGGCGCTGATTTTCTCTTTTGGATCAAAAGTCTGCATCGACAAATATCTCTCGAGTTCAGCCTTATTGTGTGTATCCGCTCTTTCCAATGCAGTAATAAGCATGAAAGTCTTCTTGTTCGACAATATATCTCCACCTATATTCTTCCCGAAGACAGCCGGATCGCCATACACATCAAGGCAATCGTCCTGAAGTTGGAATGCCAAGCCAAGATTCTCGCCTGCTTTATAAAGAAGTTCCGCATCGCTTTCAGGAGCATCGGCCAACAAAGCTCCCACCTTAAGTGCACATGCCAACAGGACAGAAGTCTTTAGACGAATCATCTCCATATACTCATCGACACACACATCATTGCGAGTTTCGAATTCCATATCATACTGCTGGCCTTCACATACACCAAGCGCTGCATCTGTAAATGCTTCCAATGCCACAGGATGCTGCAGCGCCTTGCCGCCGCACATGAGCTTATAAGCAAGTATCAGCATTGCATCACCAGACAGAATAGCAGTATTTGCATCCCATTTCTTATGAACAGTAGGGTTTCCACGTCTGACATCAGCCTTATCCATCAAATCGTCATGGAGAAGAGTGAAGTTGTGGTAAGTTTCAAGTCCCAGTGCATTCTCGATTATACTGTCAACATCATCCTTATACATATTATATGCAAGAAGCATCAGTACAGGACGTATCCTCTTGCCACCGGCTGAAAGAGAATAACGTATCGGAGCATAAAGCCCGTCAGGATTGCCAATGCCGACAACCGAAATCTTACCGCGCACCTTATCCAACAGTTCCGAAGATGTCAAGAGCTTTCTTTCTTCCATATCTTTATTAATGTATACTAGCTAATAATACGCAGGGCCGCACAGATCAAATCTTGCGGCCCCTGGCATTATATAAAAATTACATAATCTATTCTTCAATGTGCTTTTGCATCATTACTGGAGTCTGAACACTACAGGGAGGACGTATTTAACACGTACAGCCTTACCTCTCTGACGTCCAGGAGACCACTTAGGCATCGACTTGACAACTCGTACAGCCTCGTTGTCAAGTGAAGCATCTACACCTTTCAAAACGTGTACGTCAACGATTGAACCGTCTTTGTTTACGACGAAATCAAGCATTACACGTCCCTGAATACCATTATCCTGAGCAACAGACGGGTATCTGATATTCTCACTCAAGAATTTCATCAAGGCCTTCATACCTCCAGGGAACTCAGGCATCTGTTCTACAACCTGGAACACTTCTCCTTCGTCTGATGCTTCTGCAGTAACAACCGGACCAGGAGCTACAGGACCCGAAACCGGAGCTACAGGACCCGAGATGGCTTCTGTTGTGGCTTCTGATGATTCGATTGTCTCATCTGCGATTTCTTCGTCATTTTCAACGATGTTCAGAATTTCAGGAACCTCAGGAGCTTCTGCAGGAGGTGGAGCTGCCGCTTGGAAAATAGGTTGAGTGATAGGTATCACTTCCTCTTCCATTGGGGCGGCTGAAGCCGCATACACTACAGGCTCTGTCTCGATGTATTCGCGCTCGGTCCATTCGAACGCCACAAAGAGCATGGCCAAAGCCAAGATGTAGCCGATGAGAAGCCCTGTTCCTTTCTGCCCCTCAAGGTCTGCTTTCTTTGATTTTTTGATTTCCATATATTACACTTTTTAATGTTTCTCACGATTTGAGGCAAAAGTAACACTTTTTTCTTTATATCGTATTCTTATCAATACTTTTTTTTGACTTGCCGGTTGCATTTTTTCAGTAAGAATACGATATACGGCAAGCATGCAGCAGACAAGTGACGCCGTACCCGACAGCTTCTGCATCTACACACAACTCACAACTGCGAGCGCCCGCGGCTTCATCCGCGAGGGCACGCAGACGTCTCTGCGAGCCCTCAGAATATTAAAGACAGCATGCCGACATACCAAAAACAGCTTTCTTTACGTTAGCATTAATAAGCCACAATATGTAAAAGAGGTTGGCAGAAAGCTATAAATGAATTATATTTGCGCTGGAAGAACGGGCAATGCTGAAACAGGAAGGCGGTGCACGATCTGACAAAAAGTGCAGAACAAAACTTACACCTGCAAGAAATGATAATCAAATGTATGAAAAGAATCATTGCTGTCTTAACATTATTATATATATTCACAGAGTCTGATGCACAAGAAGGCAGCAGCGCCTATTCATTCCTGGACATTCCGGTATCTGCGCATTCCGCGGCACTGGGCGGCAACAACGTGTCTATAATAGAGGACGACATCACATTGATGTACACAAACCCGGCCGCTCTTGCAAACGTATCGGACAAGACGCTGAATCTTAACTTCACCTCTTATTTTTCCGGCACATCAAAACTCAGCGCTGCCTTTGCCAAAGTTTCAGGCGAAAGAGGTACATGGGCGGCCGCCGCAGAATATCTCAACTACGGAAGTATGACGGAGACAAATGAATCGCACGAGGAGCTGGGAAAAATTTCCGCAAAAGATTTCGGACTTATGGGAGGCTATTGCTACAGCTTCAGCGACAAATGGGTCGGTGCAGCAATAGGTAAAGCCCTATTCTCAAACTACGGAAACTATTCATCGATAGGTCTTGGGGTTGATCTAGGCGTTAACTACTTTGATGAAGCAAACGGGCTTTCGCTAGGTCTCGTTGCAAGAAATCTTGGAGGTCAGGTCAAAGCTTTTGAAGACAAATACGAGGCTATGCCTTTCAACCTGGTATTCGGTATAAGCAAAGATCTCAACAAGGCACCAATAAGAATATCGCTCACACTATCGGATCTCACACATTGGAGCAACGAATATTATTCGAGCTACACTGGCGAAGACTTAAGTTTCGGGAAAATACTGATGAACCATGTTGCTCTCGGTGTGGATATATTCCCGACAAAAACTACATGGGTGGCTGTAGGATACAACTTCAGAAGGGCATACGAAATGAAAGTCAACGACAGCAGCCACTGGGCTGGTTTCTCCATCGGAGGTGGAATTTCCATCAAAAGATTCAAAATCGGCATAGCATACGGCAAATACCATGTAGCCTCATCTTCGATTTTGGCGAATGCATCCTTCAGTCTTTAAGCAAACTAGAACAAAATAAAGATATAACAAGATGAAAAAAATAACTATAGCAATAGACGGATTCTCATCATGCGGAAAAAGCACGATGGCAAAAGACCTGGCAAGAAGTATCGGATACATATATATTGACAGCGGGGCCATGTACAGAGCCGTAACATTGTATGCCATCGAAAACGGCATGTTTGCCGGCGACGTTCTGGATGAGCAGAAGCTCAAAGACAAAATCGGAAACGTTACCGTATCATTCAAAATGGATGAAAACAAACATGTACCGGTGACATGCCTGAACGGAACAGAAGTAGAAGACAAAATACGCGGGATGGAAGTCTCCAGCAAAGTCAGCTACATCGCAGCATTGGATTTCGTAAGGAGTTTCCTCACTGCACAACAGCAGGAAATGGGAAAAGAAAAAGGTATCGTGATGGACGGACGCGACATCGGCACAACCGTTTTCCCTGATGCTGAACTCAAGATATTCGTCACTGCATCACCAGAAATAAGGGCAAAACGCAGATTTGACGAGCTGAAGGCAAAGGGAGTTGAAGACGTCAATCTTGAAGACATACTCAAAAACGTTGAAGAACGTGACAGAATAGACCAGAACAGAAAAGTAAGTCCTCTGAAACAGGCGGAAGACGCACTTGTCCTGGACAACAGCAACATGACAATTGAAGAGCAGAAAGCGTGGTTGCTGGAACGTTTCAAGGAAAGGACTGAATGCTGAAAGAATAAAAAACATAGAACAGTGCTCAAAATAGAAATAGACAGCGGTTCCGGATTTTGCTTCGGAGTTACAACCGCAATACAAAAAGCAGAAGAGGAACTGGCAAGCAGCTCCTCTCTGTATTGTCTTGGCGACATAGTACATAATGGTAAAGAGTGTGAGCGTCTGAAACAGATGGGGCTAGTCACCGTTGACCATAAGGATTTGGATACTCTAAACGACTGCAAGCTTCTACTGCGTGCACACGGCGAACCACCATCAACATACGAAAAAGCGTCCGAAAGGAATATTCAAATAATCGATGCTACGTGTCCCGTAGTTCTGAATCTGCAAAAACGCATAAAGAAAGACTATGACTGTGGAGACAACAGACAGATAGTCATATACGGCAAGAACGGACACGCTGAAGTTGTAGGACTCGTAGGACAGACCAACGGTACTGCAATTGTAATTGAGAATCTGGATGATGCAAAGAAGCTTGACTTCAACAGGGACATAAACCTTTATTCACAAACGACAAAGTCGCTTGAAGGATTTGGCGAAATTGTAAGCTACATCAGCAAAAGCATGATTGGCGATGCAAAATTCAATTACTTCGACACAATATGCAGACAGGTTGCAAACAGAATGCCTAACATAAAGGCATTTGCCGAAAGGCACGATCTGATTCTGTTCGTTTGCGGCAAGAAAAGTTCAAACGGCAAAGTATTGTTCAACGAATGCAAGAAGGTCAACCCGCAATCATATATGGTAGACAATCCGGAAGACATAGACTACAGCTGGTTCGAAGGCATAGAATCTGTGGGAATCTGCGGTGCCACCTCCACTCCTAAATGGCTGATGGAGGAATGCAAGGATGCTATAACACGCCACTTCGAGCAGAAAGGCTGAAGGACATATTTCTTATATGGACGCAAGAAATATGCTCAAAAATATCGAAATTGAAAGTTTTTATTAACTTTGCAGTTAGAATCATCGGTCGCAGAATTGCGGTCTGGATCAGACACAGAACAAATTTAAGGTAAATAAGATTACACAATATTATGGTGGCTATTAAATGTATAGGAATTATCACTTCAGGAGATGACGCACCAGGAATGAACAGCGCCATCAGATCGGTAACACGTTCTGCCATCTACAATGGACTTAAGGTAAAAGCTATCTACCGCGGCTACAAGGGACTTATAGATGGAGAAATTGTGGAATTTCAGACACAGAATGTAAGCAACATAATACAGCAGGGAGGCACAATTCTGAAATCATCAGAAAGCAAGGACTTCATGACTCAGGAAGGAAGAAAGAAGGCCTACGAGAACATGATGAAGGAGGAGATTGATGCACTCGTAGTAATCGGAGGAGACGGCTCACTCAGCGGTGCCAGAATATTCGCACAAGAATATGATGTGCCTTGCATCGGTATTCCTGCAACGATAGACAACAACCTCTGCGGAACAGACACTACAATCGGCTACGACACGGCATTAAACACTATAATGCAGTCGGTAGACAAGATACGCGACACCGCAACATCTCACGAAAGACTTTTCTTTGTTGAAGTTGTTGGTGACGATGCAGGCTTCCTTGCACTCAACGGAGCAATAGCTTCAGGATGCGAAGCTGCTATTATTCCTTCCATAGAAATAGAGGAACACATGCTGACACAGTTCATTCAGAACGGTTTCAAGAAGAAAAAAAGCAGCAGTATCGTGCTCGTCGCCGCAAACAAGCAGATCGGTGGAGCCATGCACTACGCAGATATGGTCAAGACACAATATCCGGAACTCGATGTAAGAATATCAATCCTTGGACATCTGCAGCGAGGCGGACACCCTACAGCACACGACAGAATCATAGCCAGCCGAATGGGTGCGGCCAGCATACAGGCAATAATGAAAGGATTGAGAAACGTCATGGTGGGTATCGACAATGAAGAAATCGTATATGTGCCGTTCTCTAGAGCCATAAGAAACAATAAGCCTATAGACAGAAAGCTTTACGAGATATTGAACAACATATCTATCTGATTCGATTTTGCTCAAGCTAGACTAAAGAATAAAACAAAGCCCGGCAGAAAGACTGAAGTATTAAACTTACAGACCTTTCTGCCGGGATTTTCTATATTTTATATATTCCTTGCACTTACTTACCAGCAAGGAACACATTCAGCATTCTACTCTCACTGCTTCTGACGACCGATGTTTTCATAATATGCATCGAGAAGATTCTTTGCTGCAACAAAAGACGTTACACGTCCTTCAAGAACATCGTCGGAAACCTTTGTCAACAAAGATTTGACAACTGGATTGAAATAGAAATCATCTCGCAAGTGTTCATTGATGGTTTCGTACATCCAATATTTGGACTGTTCATTGCGACGATGCATAAAATATCCGCTTTCCTTTACTTCTTTTATATAAGAATAGATGGTATCCCAGATTTCTTCAATGCCAAGTCCGTAGAAGCCCGAATAGCATAATACCTTAGGCAAGACTCCACTCTCTGGCTTTGGGAACAATCTCAAGGCATTTCTGTAATGACTCGCTGCCATGTGAGCTTTGTCCACGTTATTGCCGTCAGCCTTGTTTATAACAATACCGTCTGCAATTTCCATTATACCTCGCTTGATACCTTGAAGTTCATCACCTGTACCGGCAAGCTGTATGAGAAGGAAGAAATCAACCATTGAATGGCAAGCCGTTTCGCTCTGTCCAACACCAACTGTTTCAACAAAGATTTTATCGTAACCGGCAGCCTCGCAGAGAATGATAGTTTCACGGGTCTTGCGTGCAACACCGCCAAGGGATCCCGCAGTAGGACTAGGTCGGATAAAAGAATCCGGATGAACGGCAAGTTTCTCCATTCTTGTCTTGTCGCCCAAAATACTGCCTTTAGTCTTCTCACTGCTAGGGTCTATGGCAAGCACAGCCAAACGCCCACCGTATTTTTCAAGCACGTGTATGCCGAAAGCATCTATAGAAGTACTTTTTCCTGCTCCAGGAACACCGCTTATACCCACTCTTATCGAGTTTCCTGAATAAGGAAGACACTTTTCAATTACTTCCTGCGCTATTGCCTGATGCTCCGGCAAAAGACTTTCAACTAGAGTTACAGCCTGACTTAACACAGACACATTACCTTTAAGAATGCCTTCTACATATTCTCCGGATGTGAGAAGATGACGTTTCTTCCTCTTATTCAATTTCAAATACGGACTGACAATTGACTGATTGGAAACTCCTGCATTTACAGACAAACTCTGGAATTCACTGCTGTTCTCTGGATGCTCCATAATAAGTAGTGCTTTAGTTATTTTTGGAATTTTACTGTAACAATCTCTTTCGGGTGCTTTGGATCGTTGGTAATGAGAAGCACACGTGGCTGCGACTTCGACTGTCCGAGATATTTAGCCATAAGAGTAACTTTCATCTTGATACTTTCTCCTGGTGCAAGAACTTTTTTCGGCAAGCTTACAGAAAGAGCATGATTGAACACCTGTATGGCCTGAAGCTGCAGTGTTCCCCTACCCTTATTTGTGATTTCTACGCGACCGCTCACTTTTTTCTTTTTTCCAAGCTTTCCGAAATCAAGTTCAGTTGATGATATATTGAATTCAGGCCTTGCAATACCTGCTATTTCCTCTGGAAAATCAGGAAGAAGAATAGCAGAAACTGCAATATCATTATCATCTCCAACTTTATCTCCTGAATATCTGGCAAGATAGATTGTGGTCTGTGTCAAGCCCATATTCATAAGTTTCTTTGAATCGAGCGTAAGCTTTATTACACCCCTCCTTCCTCTAGCAAGCATCTCAGGCTGTGCTTCAGCTGTTATATAAGGAGGCAAATGCATAAGAGTCGGAGTATAAACATCCTTACTGTCGTTCACCAATTCGAGATAAGCTGTAACAGTATCTCCAGATACGGCATCAGGAAATTCAATATTGTTTGTATTCAAACATACATCTCCGACACGATAAGGATAAAGTTCTTCTATCTCGATGCGGTCACTGGTGGAGACTTCACCTTTCATTCTAAGTACTAGCGGTTCTTGAGACGCATTTGTATAAACATCGATAGCCTTATCGAAACGACCGAGCGTCATGGCATCGTAAGTAACCTTTATTTCTCCTTCATCGTTTCTTCTAATAGGCTCGTCAGGCCATTCCGAGACAATGCATCCACACATTGCATCGACCTTTTCGATACGTAAAGGCGTACGTTCCTTGTTTTTGAATTTGAATGTTGCTGTTACCGGCTTTTTCCACAGAGTAGTCCCCACATCAACATTAACACTGTCAAAAACCACTTTCTGCGCTGACACACATACTGCAACAGAAAATGCCAAAGCCACTGTCAAATATTTTTTCAGCATATACCTATATTCTTAGTTGTATTTGTTTTCTACAAATATAGCAGAAAAAAGTTGATTTTCACTTTCAAACAAAGCAAAAGCAGGCCGACACTCGTATTAAAGTTCCTTAAGATATACAATTAAGGCCCGCAGTATCCTGCAGGCCTCAATATCATTGTTTGAATAATATATATTATCGTGTCAAAGCGTCAATGGCATCAGCATCAATGCGCACTGATTGAATCTGAATATTTCTGCAGCTTTGCTTTATAAGCATCCCAATCAGCTATAGGTTCACGAGCTGCGCCGCTCTCCATTGCTGCACGCGCAACGGCTGGAGCAACTGTCGTAAGAAGACGCTTGTCGATTGGCTTCGGAATAAAGTAATCACGACCGAACGACATTCCACGCATAGCAGGATAATGTTCGCACAACTCATCGTATATAGGCTCCTTTGCAACAGATGCTATTGCATATACAGCAGCCATCTCCATAGCTTCATTCATACATCTCGAACGAGTATCAAGCGCAGCTCTGAATATGTAAGGGAAGCAGCTTGCATTGTTTATCTGAACCAAAGAATCGCTTCTTCCTGTAGCCATAAGTACATCCTTGCGTGTAGCTCTTGCCAGTTCGTAAGAGATTTCCGGATCTGGATTAGCAAGCGCAAACACTATCGGATCTGCATTCATCTTGTTTAGCATTTCAGGTGTAAGAACACCACCCTTTGAAAGACCCAAGAAAACATCTGCACCATCTATTGCTTCCTCCAAAGTCTTGCAGTCTGTATCAACTGCAAAATATTCCTTGAATTCATTAAGATCCGTACGACTTGTACTTATAACGCCTCGACTGTCAAGCATCATAAGGTTTTCTCTCTTGACACCCAGACGTATAAACATCTTTGAACAAGCAATAGCCGCAGCACCTGCACCATTTACAACCGCACGTACATCGCCGATGTTTTTGCCAGCTATTTCCAATGCATTTATCAATCCTGCACCCGAAATGATGGCTGTTCCATGCTGATCGTCATGCATTATTGGAATATCGAGTTCACGTCTGAGCGTATCTTCTATTTCAAAACACTGCGGAGCCTTGATATCTTCAAGATTAATAGCACCGAATGTTGGAGAAATCGCTTTCACAACATTGATGAATTCCTTAGGATCAGAAGCATCAACTTCAATATCAAAAGCATCAACATCCGCAAAATACTTAAAGAACACAGCCTTTCCTTCCATTACAGGCTTTCCGGCCAGAGCTCCGATATTTCCAAGTCCAAGTACTGCTGTACCATTGGAAATGACCGCTACAAGATTACCTCTATTTGTATAACGATATGCGTCATTTGGATTCTTCTGAATGTCCTTGCAAGGTTCGGCCACGCCTGGTGTATAAGCCAAGGCCAAATCATCAAGAGTTGCACACGGTTTAGTTATGGACAAAGCCACCTTTCCTGGACGTCCTTCTTCATGGTAGCGAAGAGCCTCTTCGCGCAAATTCTTTTTATCCATAAAAAATCAACAATTTAGTTTGAACTACGCAAAGTTAGCTATAAAAGTTCAGAAAACATTAAAATTGTAAGCATTAATAAGAAAAAAGTGTCAAAATCTAAGCACAAAGACACAAAACAATAACCTACCGACATAGAACCTCAAACAGAAGCAACATCTGAAACAAAACTTTAGAAGATACACTACCGACAAACAATAATCATCAAGCACACTAAAGTCACATAACAATATTCAATAAAAAACATCAAGTTTGCCCCTCTACTTACATATCCAATAGAATTGTAAACATAAAAAAACATCATTTTTTCGCAAAAAGTCTCTAAATAATTTGCTGGTTCAAATAAAAGCCGTACATTTGCATCGCTTTTGAAAAACAAAGCATCACAACAAAGACAAACGTCTGAAATTGGGATATGGTGTAATTGGCAACACAACAGATTCTGGTCCTGTTATTCTAGGTTCGAGCCCTGGTATCCCAACCATACGAAAGATGAAAACAAATAAAGTTTCACTCTTTTGATTTGCTTAAGCAATAAGCAACCATAAATAAGACGAAGTCTAAAATTGGGATATGGTGTAATTGGCAACACAACAGATTCTGGTCCTGTTATTCCAGGTTCGAGCCCTGGTATCCCAACTATACGGAAGGTGAAAGCAAACAAGCTTTCACCTTTTTTGTTATTAATACTTCCCGGTCATCAATCAGTACACTACAATAAGCTGCAAGTACCATGCACAATAAAATGTTCGTGCAATATTTACAAAAAAGTTGAAAAAACGATATACCGCATCTGTATATCAAGGAAAAACACCTATCTTTGCAAACATTGATATTTAAATAAAACACTGGAAAATATGAACGAAAACCAAGAGTTGGTAAAATTTATCATCGAAGGAATACAGGAAAAGAAAGGAAAGAAAATAAGCGTGGTGGACTTGTCGGGCATCGAAGACACAATATGCAAATATCTTGTCATTTGCCAAGGTAATTCTCCGAGTCAGGTCGGAGCCATCACAGACTCTGTAAAAGAACACGTAAGAAAAAACATAGGCTACAAACCAAGTGCTACAGACGGTACACAAAACTGCATCTGGGTCGCACTGGATTACATAGATGTTATTGTACATATTTTCGTACCGGATGCCAGAAGTTTCTACGACATAGAAAATCTTTGGAAAGACGCAGAAATAGAAGAAATTCCGGATATCGACTAAATCAACAAAATTTCTCAAACTATTATGGACAACAAGAAATCCCAATCCAATAAAGGTCCACGCTACAATTTTGCATGGCTTTACATCATACTCTTGGGAATCATCTTCTACGTTCTTTTTTATCAGAACGACAGTTCGACAAGCAAGGAAGTCGACTATACAACTTTCAAGGAGTATGTCAACAAAGGTTATGCAAAAAATATAGCAATCAACAAGGATGACCTTACACTGGACATGTATGTAAACCAAAACAACATACATGACGTTTTCGGAACAAACAGCAAAGTGGCAGGAAGAAATCCTTCCGTCAAAGTGGAATTCGGTTCACTCGACAAGATTGAAGAGTTTATCGATTCTGAAGTTGAATCAGGACATTTCACAGGAGATGTATCCTACACAAGAAAGAACGACCTGTTCATAAACATCTTGTGGCAGATAGGTCCTATCATTCTTATAGTTGTCATCTGGATGTTCTTCATACGCCGTATGGGAAGCGGAGGCGTAGGCAGCGGCATATTCTCTGTTGGAAAATCAAAAGCCAAGCTTTTCGAAAAAGACGGAAAGAATCAGGTAAGAGTAACATTCAAGGATGTTGCAGGACAGGCAGAAGCAAAGCAGGAAGTTCAGGAAATTGTAGACTTCCTTAAGAAACCGCAGAAATATACCACCCTTGGAGGTAAAATCCCTAAGGGAGCACTGCTGGTAGGCCCTCCAGGAACAGGTAAGACCCTGCTCGCAAAAGCTGTTGCAGGCGAAGCAAATGTTCCTTTCTTCTCGCTTTCCGGTTCAGACTTCGTTGAAATGTTCGTAGGTGTAGGTGCATCACGAGTAAGAGACTTGTTCCAGCAGGCCAAGGAGAAAGCTCCATGCATCATATTCATAGACGAGATTGACGCCATAGGTAGAGCCAGAAGCAAATCGGTAAACATGGGAGGCAATGATGAACGCGAAAACACGCTCAACCAGCTCCTCACAGAAATGGACGGTTTCGGCACAAACAGCGGCGTCATCATCCTCGCAGCAACGAACCGTGCAGACATTCTCGACAACGCGCTTTTGAGAGCCGGACGTTTCGACAGACAGATACATGTAGACTTGCCAGACCTGAATGAGCGCAAGGAGATATTCAACGTGCACCTCCGCCCTATCAAGATTGACGAGAGCGTAGACGTAGACCTTCTCGCACGACAGACTCCAGGATTCTCCGGTGCTGATATTGCAAACGTCTGCAACGAAGCAGCACTTATCGCTGCACGCCACGACAGCCAGTGGGTCAACAAACAGGATTTCCTCGATGCTGTAGATAGAATCATCGGTGGTCTTGAGAAAAAGACAAAGGTGATGACACAAGAGGAAAAGCGTACAATTGCACTCCACGAGGCCGGACATGCAACAATATCTTGGTTCCTGCAGTATGCAAATCCGCTTGTAAAAGTTACTATAGTACCACGAGGAAGAGCTCTTGGCGCTGCATGGTACATGCCTGAAGAAAGACAGATTACTACCAAGGAACAGATGCTCGACGAAATATGCGCAACACTCGGCGGACGTGCAGCTGAAGAACTTTGTACAGGAAGCATCTCAACCGGTGCAGTCAATGACCTCGAAACTGTTACAAAACGTTCTTACGGCATGATTGCATACGCAGGTATGGGAGAAACTCTTCCAAACTTGTGCTATTACAACAACAATGAGTACCAGTTCAGCAAGCCTTACAGCGAAGATACTGCACGTATAATAGACGAGGAAGTTAAGAACCTCATTGCCAAGGAATACGAAAGAGCAAAGAAGATTCTTTCTGAACATAAAGAAGGCCACGAGAAACTTGCACAGCTCCTCGTTGACAGAGAAGTAATTTTCGCAGAAGACGTTGAAGCTATATTCGGCAAGCGCCCATGGGCATCACGTTCAGAAGAAATACTTGCAAGCAGCAACGAGCAGAAAGCCAATGCAAACGCATCTGCAACTGCAGAAGAAAATGCCGACCTCATCAGAGCTAAGGCTGTTGCGGCTGTCATAGAAAAGGCAAAGATGTCTGAGCAGGCAAATGTTGAATCCAAGTCAGAAGACAACAAAGAAGTTCAACCAGAAGAGAACGCTTCCGACAAGACGTCTGCTGTAGACACAGAGAACGAAAAGTCTTCTGAAACAAAAGAATCCAAAGAGTAAACCGACTAACTAAAAAAGAAAAGTGAAAACAAATCTTATAGTACGGAGCTTAACAGGAATAATATTCGTTATTGTTCTGGTTGGAGGCATCTTGTGGAGCCCTACGTCATTCGGACTCCTGTTTACAATCATTACCGGCATGACAGTCTGGGAATTCTGCACCATCATCAACAAGAATGAAGGAACGCAGGTAAACAGACTTATAACCACTGTTGCAGGCGTATACCTGTTCTTTGCTGTACTCGGATTCAACAGAAACATAGTAGGTGCAGAGATATTCATTCCATATCTTGTATCCATCATCTATCTTCTTATATCGGAACTCTATTTCGACAGGGCAAAATCAATATACAACTGGGCTTTTTCTCTCATGGCCCAGCTGTACATTGCACTTCCCTTCTCGCTTCTCAATGTTTTGTCGTACGTTGTAAGCAGAGATCCGTACACACTTGAATACAATGTTGTCTACACACCAACACTTGTGCTTTCCGTATTCATATACCTTTGGGCAAGCGACACCGGAGCCTACTGTTTCGGTTCTATGCTGGGAAAACACAAACTATTCCCACGCATATCTCCAAACAAGACATGGGAAGGCTCGATAGGTGGAGGTATAACTGCTATAATCGCTTCACAGATAACAGCCTACTTCTGTAAGGATTTTTACTATGGCAACGACACAGTGAATGCAATAGCATGGGGCGGACTTGCAATCATAGTTGTGATTTTCGGAACTTGGGGCGACCTTGCAGAATCACTTCTCAAGCGCAAGCTCGGAATAAAAGATTCTGGCAACATCCTTCCCGGACATGGAGGAATGCTCGACAGATTCGACAGTTCACTCATAGCCATTCCAGCAGCAGTCATATACATCTACACGCTGAACATATTCGGTATACTGGAAGATTTGGCAAAGTTGTTCTAATGCTCTTTCTTTAATAGGTAAGAATAAAATCCTACAGACTTACATAAAACGGCTCACGCTCTTAACACCACGTTAAAGCATGAGCCGTTTTTTATTTTAGTGACATTGCATTATTTGCTAGGGTGTCCAGTTTAACGTTCCCAATTTAGCCTACATTTTTAAGCTGTTTGGTACGTTCTGTAACCCAGTTTATGGACATGTGCTTCTTTGCAAAAGC
>MNQS01000159.1 GCA_001915545.1 Bacteroides sp. 43_108
GGCATCACCGGCACATCCGCCCAGTCGTACCACGGCGAAACACCAATCTGTTCCGAAAGCTCATAAATCCCATAAATCGTTCCGCGTTTGTCACTTCCCACAATGACGAGCGCCTCATCCACTCCGTTCAAGGGAGCAGATATCACGGTCATCAGGTATTTCTCATTCTTGCCCTCCAGCAACGAAGCATCTATCTTTTTCGCCTTTACCAATTCCCGGATATAACGGCTTTTCAACGTACCTACCATAACCATACGCTTTACACCGGGAGTATAGCATAACCCGGCAGCCCGGCCACTCACCCGTTTAAAGTCATTCTGAAGATTCCTTACTGCTATCATCACACCGGCATCTTCCTGCTCGTCCACCAATATTTCATTGGCCACTCCGTTTTCCATCAGTGTGAAACGGTCGGGAGCCAGCCGGTCGAAAGTAATCCCTTTATGATCTATAGCTCCTACATTCAGGCACAAGGTGGAGAACAAGAATATCCCCACACATTTTTTTAGTTTCATTCTATTCACTTTTTAGTTACCGTACTCAAAATAATCTATATCCACATATCCTCCCAAATCTTTAGTAGCATAATTAAAAATAGCAAACTTGCTTCCCATAAAGAATTTGGTATAATCAAAAACCTCGCCCTCCATACGAAGATAGACCACCTCTTTTTCACAATCTATGCGTTCCTTCTCCAGTACTTCCACAGCAGTCACCCTTTTTTCCCGGTCCGAAAGACTGACAGACTGATGTGACATCACCCACTGCTTTTTCCCGTTCTCCATGACCACAGCCAGCACTCCGGACAACCCATTAAAAGCACTGAAGCCCGCAACATCCCCTTCTTTCATCTTCGAGACATCCATAGCTACCACACCGCTGCATTTCGGCCCGCTCATACGCTGGGTCAAGGTATTGGGAGCCAGAAACAGATTATCCACCACCCTTCCGGTCCTCAACCGCAGGAAACCCGGACGCTCTGTCAGCGACCAGCAATCGTCCAACGGATTATGGTTCCACTGCCAGTTCAAGCTCAACCGGTCGGTGTCGAAATCATCACTTCCCATGATACTTCCTTTACACTTCTCTCCGGAAGCAGGCATCTCCATACACTCGGGCACACGTCCGTCCGCATCTCCCAGTATCGGCCAACCGTCTTCCCAGCGGCAGGGCATCAATGTGGGCACACGCCCTATGCCGCCCCTATCTTGAAAAATAAAGCCATACCAGTTTCCGTCAGGAGTATCGACTATACAGCCTTGTCCCACGCCACCATATCCTTGAAATTCGGTTTCTAAAATCACCTTTTTCTCATACGGACCGGTTATCTGGTCGGCACGATAGCACACCTCACGACGCAACCGTCCGGGAATGCTCCAGTCCATGGAAATCATCATCACGTAATATCTGCCGTTATGCTTGAATGCCTGACTTCCTTCCAGAAGTCCCTGCTCGTCGGCATCCCGCTCGAATATCTTTTGGTCTATACCTCCCGGCTCCACATCGCTCAGGTCGCTCTTGAGCTGACGAAGTTGTCCGGTGCCATAAAACAGATAGACTTTGCCGTCATCATCAAAAAACAAAGAAGCATCATGATGATGAGGCGGACGGGAGACTAATGTCCATTCGCCCGCCGGATCTTCGGCGGTATAGATATAACCACGATGAGGTTCATCATTGGGTGAGAACCATACATAGAACCGTCCGTCATGATAGCGGATGCTGGAGGCCCATTGTCCGCGACCATATACCGTGCCTTCCTTCAAATCATAACGGGGCAAGTCAGTAAGCCGTTGAAACACATAACTGATCGTTTCCCAATGCACCAAGTCCTTTGAACGCATCACCGGACAACCCGGCATCAGGTGCATGGTGGTGCTTACCAGATAGTAATAGTTTCCCACCCTTATCATGGAAGGGTCAGGTACATCCGCCTCAATCACCGGATTATGGAAGATTTCCCGTTGTTGTGCAAACGCCCCCGACAAACCAATGAAGCAGGTAATAATAATAATGATCTTCTTCATTTCTTTTTCTACTTTCTATTTTTGAACAAATGAGGCATGAACCGGTACAAGCAACGACGCCATGTCAACCACTCGTGTGCCGTGCCCTGCGATTCGTAATAGTCCACATGAATACCTATTTTGCGCAAAGACTCTGCCAGTTTTCGGGTACCGAACCGTTCTTCCGTTCCGCATCCCAAAAACAAGTAATGTACCTGCTTGTTAAACTTGCCGGCATCAGCAAACACACCGTCAAAGCAAGTCTTCACATCCAGTCCGAAGATAGCACCGCTGAATGCGCCAATATACGAAAACTTGTCCAGATGAGGCAATGTGGTAGTGAGAGTCTGATGACCACCCCATGACAATCCTGCCATTGCACGATGTTCACGATCAGTATAAGTCCGGAACGTCCTGTCAATCATCGGTATCAAGTCCTCCAGCATCACCCTGTAAAAAGAGGCACCATACAAAGCTCTCTCCTCATTCACATCCTTCCCTTTGCGAGGAATGAAAGGAGCTTCCACATCCCCACTGTCCATCACAACAAGCATCGGCACACATTGCCCGGAGGCTATCAGGTTATCCATAATATGTTGCATACATCCCTGTGCCGACCAGCCCGTCTCATCCTCGCCCATGCCATGTTGCAGGTAAAGTACCGGATAACGTTTTTTCACCTTGGTTTCATATTCAGCCGGAGTATAGACCATGCAACGGCGGAATTCCTTTTTGGCTTCCGAATAATAAGTACACGAGCGCACCTGCCCATGAGGTACTCCCTGCTGAGGACGATAGTAATCACCTTCCACTCCCTCGGGAACCTCTATCCCACTCGCCATACGGCAACAACCAAAGAAAGTGTAACTGGACGGATCGGCCACCTGCACCCCGTCCGCTATCAAAAAATAATAATGGAATCCTACGACCAACGGATCGGTCTTTACTGTCCAAAAGCCATCCGCGTCCTTCTGCATGTCATACTTCTTACCGCAACAGTCTACCTGAAGCCTTCCGGCTTGCGGAGCATAGAAACGGAAGTGGGCGCAATGCTCCTCGTCCAGCCGCGGATACTCGTAACCCGGAATATTGGTAGATGCGGCCTGCGTCCTGTCTTTCACCTCTTGCTCTGTCATTTCCTGCCGGCTGAATTTCCACCAGTCAAAATGAAACAGTTCACATCCTTTCCTGCCTTTGAACACAAAATAGACATCATGCACACCCGTCACAGGAACCGTCACATCCGCCTCTATACTTGTCCAACATTCCCATCCTCCGGTATGAGGAACCCTCATTTCAGCTATCAGCGTTCCGCCGATGCTGTCGGTCCTGATTTCTATCCACCCGCCGCGAAGGGCACTGGCAACAGACACACTAAGACACTTGGGCAACAAATCTTCAAAATCCACCTCGCGTACCTTTATATAATCCCCGTCATGAATTCCGGATACATACACCCCCGTCTTTGCATTCCATTCCGACTTTACTCCTTCGGAGAAAGCTATCGTTTCCGCCTCCACACGTTGATAAGGAGTCAGTGTGCCTACCGGCGACACCCCTTCTGTCGTCGCATTAATTATCGGGAAAGTACCATCGGGGTTGTAACTGAACTGCTCCACTGCCACGCTACGTCCGAAACCACCCCCACCGGGTAATTTCCCGGTGTGATAAAAGAAATAAGAATTACCTTTATAATCCGTCACTCCACAGTGATTGGTAAACGAACCGGTATCTTGCAACGGCATAATTTCTCCCATATACTTCCAAGGTCCTGTCGGAGTGTCACTCATCGAGTAAGCGATGTGTTCGGGTACTCCGCCGGCTGCATACGACAGATAATATGTACCGCCACGCTTGTGCAACCACGGACCTTCCGTATAGATGTCCTTGTATTTCTTTCCTTTCTCCCGTTTGTCCGGCCCCGGAGAACCAAAACTCTCTATAGTCTGCTCCACCTTGGACACCTCACCATCCAGCGAAACCATATCGGCATTCAGCTTGGCATAGTAAACATTCGGATTTCCCCAATATAAATAAGCCTGCCCGTCATCGTCCACAAAAACCGTGGGATCAATAAAATCCCAGCTACCTTCGTAAAGCGGTCTGCCGATAGCATCCTTAAAAGGGCCGGTAGGCGAATCACCCACCGCCACACCGATAGCCATCGTGTTTGTCAACTTGGAATGCAGACACACATACCAATAGAATTTCCCGTTGCGTTCGATACATTGCGATGCCCAGGCACGATCGTCCGCCCAGTCGAAAGACTCGATGGCAAGCGGAGAACCGTGATCGGTCCAGTTCACCATATCTTTAGTAGAATAGACGCGCCACTCTTGCATCCAGAAAAAATCGGCATGGTCCTCATCGTGTCCCGTGTAAACATACAAGGTGCCATCGTGCACCATAGGTGCCGGATCAGAAGTATAGCAAGTCTGCACAATCGGATTCTGCGCCTGCAACACTCCGGCAAGCAACAGGGACAAGCCACTCATCATACATTTCCGGATACCGGATAAATCACATTCAAGTTTCATATTCATGGTATTAAATTCACAAGGCTGTTTTTACGTTCCGTTCTTCACTGCTCAACAAGAGCAAAGGTAAGGACATTCGCCTTATATCGGAGTGTAACCATGTTACATAGTCCTTTTTCCATGTTACAAACCTGCCCGATATGGCACAAAGTACCGAAATTACTCCTTATTTATTAGGCTATATATTCTTTTTTGAATTATTTTTGTGCACCTGAATTTACTGGGATATTTATATTATGATGAAACATACGATTCTTATACTATTTCTTTTTCTGTCTTTGTTGTGCCACGGACAATCGTACAAATTCTTCACAACAGACAGGGAACTTTCCAGCAGTCTGATCAACAAAATATATCAGGACCGGAACGGCATGATATGGATTGCCACCGAAGACGGACTGAACCGCTATGACGGAGCCAAGTTCATCACCTACAAGCATGACCCGGAAAACGAGTACTCCCTCTGCCATAACTACGTACGAGTGCTGTACGAGGACAGCAAAGGACGGTTGTTCGTAGGAACCTATAACGGTATACAGCTATACGATCCGGAAACCGACAGCTTCAGCGCGCGAGCGCAATGGGAAGACGGAAAGACTTTTGACAGCAATATCATGTCCATTCTGGAACGTAGGAACGGAGAAATATGGGTATCGGGAAACAACTTGTGTACCATAACCATCACACAGGGGAAACTGACTGCACACAAACTGGACTTACCTATCCCCACCCAAATGACAGACTACATGATAGAGGACAGACAACACAATCTTTGGGTAACACAGGGTGAGAATGGTATCTACCGCCTCTCTGTGGACAATAAAAGCAAGCACTTTCTGAAACAAGAGAAGGGAATGACCATTGTGGACCTCTATGAAGACAACTACGGAGACATCTACCTGGCAACCATAGGCAAAGGATTGCTGAAATATAACCAACCAGCAGAAGAGTTCATTCCTATCCTTTATAAAGGAAAACAAAACCTGCCTATCAAATCCATCTGCCAGATAAGCCAAAACGAGCTTTGCCTGGGCACGGACGGGAAAGGCACCAAGATTTTCAACATCCCCAAACAGCTCATCACGGATTACCCTTTTGATAATAATTACCTCGACTCCGGTACCTCCAAAGTACACTCCGTCCTGAAAGACAATGCAGGAAACCTATGGATAGCCATTTACCAGAAAGGGGTTATGATGATTCCCGCACAGCCCAACAGTTTCAAGTACATAGGCTACAAATCAATAAACAAGAATATCATCGGCTCCAACTGTATCACCTCACTCTGCCGCGACCACAAAGGCATATTATGGATAGGTACTGACAACGACGGCATATACGGCATCACCACAGAACTGAAGCAAAAAGTCCATTATGCCCCACATGACAGCCCCTCTTCGGTTCCTTCCACCGTTTTCGGCCTGTATGAAGACTCTGAACATAATCTGTGGTTCGGATCCTATACCAACGGACTAGGCAGACTGGATAAGAAAACAGGACAGTGCAGCTATCTGCAGAATCTGACAGACAAGAATGGAAACCGTATCCAACGCGTGTATGATCTGGTTGAAGACCAGGACAAACGACTCTGGATAGCCACCATGGGAGCCGGACTTTTCTATTATGACTTGAAGACAGGACAGTCTGTATATGACCCTAAATTCAATGCTGCCACCAAAAAATATAAATGGATAAGCTGTCTTTTGTACGCCGGTGACAACCACCTTTATGTAGGAACGTATGACGGAATAAGATGTATAGACCTGAGCACCGACGACTTCAAGACTGAAGAAATCCTATCCAGACACATCATCCACTCCCTTTATGAAGACCCCCAAGGCAACATCTGGATAGGCAATTCCGAAGGACTGGCAGAATGGAATCCCCAAACCCAGCAACTAAAGACCTACACCACCGCCCACGGACTATCCAGTAACGCCGTATATGCTATCAAAGGAGACGGGCAGGACAACTTATGGATAAGCACCAATGCCGGAATGTCACGTTTTAATCTGAATACCCACACGTTCAGCAATTTCTATGCAGACGACGGTCTGCAAGGAAATGAATTCAGCAAAAACGCCTCTTTTGCCGACCACAACGGCATACTCTGGTTTGGAGGTACAAACGGAATTACCTATTTCAATCCTCAAGAGATTACGAATCCCGCAAAAAAATGGAACGTACGCATCATCGACTTCTATCTGCACGACCAACCCATAAGGAAAGGAATGTTGTCGGGCGGAAAAGAAATCATAAACACCTCCGTCTTTGAGGCCCGGGATTTCCACTTGTCACATAACGACAACGCTTTCAGCATCGAGTTCTCTACCCGCGAACTAAATAATTCCGAACGTATCACGTATCTATATACCATAAACAACACCCCCTGGGTCAAACTTCCCAAAGGAGTCAACCGAGTGTCATTCAGCGACCTTCCCCCCGGCGATTATCATTTCCGGATCAAAGCCGAAGATTATCTGCTGGAATCCGACACCGATGAAATCACCATTCACATCGCACCGGCATGGTGGGCATCGGGCTGGGCCATGCTGATCTATGCCTTATTGGCAGTAGCAGCCGTCTATGGCATCATCCTGCAAATGAGACACCGTTACCGCATAAGACAGGAAATGATGCAACATATCCATGCCGAACAGATAAACGAAGCCAAGCTACAGTTTTTCATCAACATCTCCCACGAAATACGTACTCCGATGTCACTCATCATCAGTCCTTTGCAAAAACTGATGACAAACGATACAGACCACGAACGGCAAAAGAACTACCGCATCATCTGGCGCAATTCCGAAAGAATCCTGCGGCTGGTAAACCAATTGATGGATATACGCAAGATAGACAAAGGACAGATGTCACTCGTTTTCCGTGAAACCGAAATGACCGGATTCATTAATGATTTGTGTGAAACCTTTACAGAACAAGCGAACAAAAAACAAATTACTTTGCAGTTCCACCACGAGGGCGCCGACCACTTAAAATTGTGGGTGGACCCGGTGAACTTCGACAAAATTATCCTGAACATCCTGTCCAATGCCTTCAAATTCACCCCCGAAGGAGGCAGTGTGGACATACGGCTACGCACCGGTAAGGACTCCACCCTGCCGAAACCATTGCAACAGTATGCCGAAATCACCGTGACCGACAGCGGAATAGGAATCGCCCCCAAAGAAACAGAACACATATTCGAACGCTTTTACCAGATACGGAATAGCCAAAACAACTCAAACATAGGCACCGGTATCGGGCTGCACCTCACCCGCTCACTGGTGGAACTTCATCATGGAGACATCCGTGTAGAAAATAATCCGGACGGACAACCGGGATGCAGCTTTATCATCCGTATGCCTCTGGGATGCGCCCATCTGCGCAAAGAAGAAATGGAAGCCGACAAAGCTCCTCTCTTCCACACTCCGGCTCCGGTCCTCCCTGTTCCTTATGAAACCGAGGAAGAAGAAAACGGAAAAACACGAACCAAAACGAAATACAAAGTACTGGTGGTAGAAGACGATGAAGATATACGCCGCTATATCTGCCGTGAACTGGCAAGCGATTACCATACCCTGGAAAGCTGCAACGGCAAGGAGGCACTGGAAAGCATCTTCAATAAAACCCCGGACTTGGTAATAAGTGATGTCATGATGCCCGAAATGGACGGACTTACCTTATGCCGCAAAATAAAGCAAAATGTGAACCTGAACCACATCCCGGTAATACTGCTCACTGCCAAGACACGGGAGGAAGACAATCTGGAAGGTCTGGAAACAGGAGCCGACGCCTACATGACCAAACCTTTCCATATAGAGATATTGAGGAAAACGACCGCCAACCTGATCCGCAGTCGTGAACGGCTACGCAATACCTATACCGGACAACAGACCCAAGGGGATAAGGTACAACCAATAGAAGTACAGTCCCCCGATGACAAACTGATGGAACGAATCATGCGGGTCATCAACGAAAACCTGAGCAACCCGAACCTCACCGTGGAGATGATTACCACCGAGGTAGGCATTAGCCGCGTGCACTTGCACCGTAAACTGAAAGAACTGACCAACCAGACCACACGGAGAACTGTTGTCGAAGAAACGGTACACCATAGCCGAAGTGGCGGACTTGACCGGATTCACCAATCCCAACAATTTCTCGACCGCTTTCAAGGATCTGTACGGAATGCCTCCCAGCATGTACATGGAACAGCATTTGAAACAGGATAAGAATAAGGAAGAGAACTGAAAATAATTTCCGGTTCTCTTTTCCACCAAGTACAGACCCAGTTTCCGCCGAATGCAAACTTTGCGGATACAATGGTATGAACAAATACACTTTTCCTACAAAACACTCTTACATATACCTATTTCACGAACCTTTCTTCAGTCCATTCAGTCGGCATAACTCACTATTACACAATGCATAAGGCTGACAGTAGTCCTTTCAGTCTGCTATCAGTCCTTTCAGCCGATGGAAAAATATTTCCCAAGCTCTTTCCTTACTTCAAAACATATCCGACAGGAACAGACAGACCCCATATCCACCAATCGCAAACTACAAGCAGCAACAAGCTGTACAAGTATCCTTTACCAGCCTGATGAATACCCTAATTCCTCTGTAAGCATTCGGCCTCGTGCGTGTTTCTCTCCAAGTTATAATAAAGTCAAAAGCCAGACGAAGCATGTCTGGCTTTTGACTTTATTATAGCTTTCCT
>MNQS01000160.1 GCA_001915545.1 Bacteroides sp. 43_108
AAAATGGGCAATAATAATGGCACATAAAGTGATTATACTCTATCGACTTTATATGCCATATTACTTTTTAGGGACATTTACTGAATATCCCTATTTATACCGAATTCTTAGTGGTTGTAGTAGTTTTGTTACTATGTATGTTACTAACTCAAAAATTGGTTTTTTTGATTATTAATAAAGAAAAGTGTAGTATTTTAAAACGTAACTTAAATTTGTTTAAATTTGACTATGATGTATTCCTTATGCAATTACATAAGATGTCATATGTTAATTGTAAATTAGATAAAAGTAGAATTTCGTTTGGCAATATTGGATCAAAATTTCAAATTATAGTTTTTACGAATCCTTTTTGTTATCCATGTGCACAATTGCATAGGAGATTAGATAAGATGTTGGAAATATATCAAGATAAATTTTATGTTCAATATGTATTTATGAGTTGGGATAAAAGTAGTTGTAAGGCTAGTAAGTTTTTGATTGCGGTGTATCTGCAACATAATATCAATACAGCTTTACATATTTATAAAGATTGGTATGGTGGAAATAAAAATATTGACACTTATATTGGTGTAGAGGTTGACATAAATAACTCTGAAGTTGAAGCAGAATTTTTAAAACATCAAAAATGGGTTAAGGCTATAGGTATATCTGCAACCCCGACAATATTAGTGAATGGCTACTTTTTCCCTGTTGAGTATTATGATTTAGAAGATTTGATGAATTTTAATTAATATATTGTATATGAATTTACCTATAAGAGTATATGTGCCAAATTTGAAGTCGCGCGAAGACCGAAAAAAATCTATTGTCCTACAATTTGCAAATCGATCTGAATTTGATTTACATGTTGTTTGTGCATTGGAGCTTAAAAATGCACCAGCAGCCTTATGGCAGACATTCTATAATATTGTTAGTATAGAAAAAGAAAGAGGTAGTGATTTTTTCATTTTTTGTGAGGATGATCATGTGTTTACTGATGCATATGAAAAAAAGGCTTTCTTTGATTTATTAGAAATGGCTGACCATTATAATGCAGATATACTTTCAGGAGGAATGTCTGCTGTGTGTGATCCTGTATTGATTTCTTCAAATCTTTTTTGGGTTAGTTCTTTTACAGGTATGCAATTTACTGTAGTATATAGTAGATTATATGACAGAATACTTGCGTCCAAAACTGATTGTGGATATGTTACTGATATTCATTTGTCTTTTATTGCAAAAAATAAATTTGTTATATATCCATATATAAGTGTGCAAAAAGAATTTGGTTATTCAGATGTTACTTCTATGAATAACGAAAAAGGTCGCGTGACAAAGCTTTTTGAAGTTGCTCAGGGGGTGTTGGGTGATTTATATAAGTGTAATAAATTTTTTTCATTAATTCCGCAAAAAAAACTAAATGATGTATTTAATATAGATGTTCATGAAATGTGTATTCCTACTTGTATTATAAATTTAAAAGAACGTAAAGATAGATATAATCATGTTCTGAATGAGTTTAGTGGGCGTACGGAATTTGATGTGCATATTATAGAGGCATGCAAGAATAAAGTTGGTGCTGTCGGATTATGGAAAAGTATTTGTCAAATAATAGAAGAAGCCAAAGAATCTAATGAAGATTGCGTTTTGATTTGTGAAGACGACCACATATTTACAGAATATTATGACCGTACGAAGTTTATGCGCCAAATTCTTTTAGCGAGTGTAATGGGGGCACAAATGCTCATAGGTGGCATAGGTGGCTTTGGCAATCTTATTAATTTGAGGTTTGAGTTATATTGGTGTGATTGGTTTTGGTGTACACAATTTATAGTTGTTTATAAAAATGCATATGATATAATTTTGAATGCTGATTTTGGAGTTAGGGATGTAGCAGATGAAAGGTTGTCATCAATTCTGACTAATAAAATAGTGATAGCTCCATTTATATCAGAACAGACAGATTTCGGCTATTCAGATGTTACTTTGGAAAATAACAATACTTCTTCAATTTTACGTCATTTTGCAAAAAGCAAACGTAGGCTTGCGCATTATAAATACGCTGAGAGGATATTTTCCGAAGGTTGTCTGCCTTTGGCTAATATTGATGTTAATTCATATTTAAATCAATGTAATTTGAAAGCATTGCAACTTGGGTGCGGGTATAATTTAATTGAAGGATGGTTAAACACGGATTTGGAACCAACGTACGATGCTGTATTCATGGATGTTACGCAAACATTTCCACTTCCCGACAGAAGTGTAGATTATATTTATATGTCACATTTGTTAGAGGCATTTGCATTTGATCAAGTAATTCATATATTGAAAGAATGTTTTAGAGTTTTGAATAAAAATGGTGTATTTAGACTTGTATTATTTTCATATGAAGAAATAATAAAGCTTTTTTCGACTTCAAACTTTTCCTCTATTGAGAAAGAATATATTAAATGTAATATTAAAAAATATAGCTCAAGTGAAATAGATTTGACAGATATAGATAGTTGTCTTTCTGTTACACTTACTAATTTCATGCATAAGTTTTATAATTGTAATTTATATAACTTTAAGTCCTTAGCGAGGCTATTGGGTTTAATAGGGTTTGTTGATATAGTTAAATGTGATATTTTATGCAGTAAACATAAGCCTTTGAGAAATTTAGAGTCATGCAATTTATATATGCCTTTGAATATGTATAAATTTGAGACTTTGATTTTGGAAGCGACAAAGGGCTGATTTGTATTTTCTTATTTATTAATTAAATTTTTATTTTATGAAAAAAATTAGAATTTTGCCAAGTGCATTGAATGGAACGCCTTTAACAGATGAAGAATTAAAAAACATTATTGGTGGTACTAGAACGACAAGGTGTACATGTGATTTAACTCTTGGAACAGGTAGTGGAAGTGGCAGTCAGACTAGTGGTAGTCTTATCGTTGTTGCTGCAGAAAATGAATCTATTTGTTCTATAAAATGTGCTTCGAAGTGTGATAATAATCCTCTTTGTTTGGATTATTCTTATTCTTTTTTGGTAACAGGTAATTAATTTTTTATTTGGCAGTATCATTATTATGAATAATTATGTTACCATAATTATTGATACTGCCAATATCTGTTTAACATGAATAATATGTTTCCTGTAAAAAAAAATTATTCCTTTTATAATTGTCTACTTGTCGTCTTTTGTTATGGCGCAGGACCTGAATACCATTCTATTTACGAAGCTTAAAATCATAGACGGTTATACGGAACAGCCGTTGGAAAACGCATGTGTGTCTATTATTGACAAAGAGAGCGGAACGGTGCTGGTTGATTCTATGATGCCTAGTTGGAATAGGGGAAACGTAAACGGTGAAACAAAAAAGATTTTCGGAGGATACGTTGCTCGTGCACCTAGACGCAGCTCCTATGTGTTTCGTTTCAGATGTTCCGGATATGATTCAGAAGATTATGAGGTTGCTCCTGGTGCAGGACCAGACGGAAAGCCTCTGCTGAAATATGTTTTCAAGAACACGTATTATGTGTGGAAGAAAACCATTAATCTTCCTGATGTGGCAGTTAAGGCTTCAAAGATACTTATGGTAATGAAGGGCGATACGATAGAGTATAATGCCGCAAGTTTCAGAATGGCTGAAGGGTCTATGCTTGACGATCTTATCAGGGCGCTTCCAGGGACAAAACTTGATAATAACGGACGTATCACTGTCAATGGTGAATTTGTGAAAAGTTTGCTTGTAAATGGGCGTGACTTCTTCAATGGTGATCCTAAGGTGGCACTTGCCAATCTTCCTGCATATACGGTCAATAAGGTTAAGGTATACCGTAAAGCTCCAGAGTATGCAGAACTGATGGGAGAACGTTCAGAGGCGGAGAAAGAAAAAGATCCGCTGGTGATGGATGTCGGTCTGAAGCGTGAGTATCAGGAAGGATGGATTTCAAATTATGAAGTAGGAGGCGGCAGTGGCCTTGACGGAAATTTTGACGAGAAGTGGCTGGGACGCATGTTCGGCATGCGCTACACAAACCATTCGTCTATTGCGGTATATGCCAATGCAAATAATCTGAGTGATGCAGGAATGCCAAGCGGAAAAGGTGAGTGGAAGCGTACAGACGCAACAACTGGTAACAGGAAAACTTATATGGGCGGTATTGATTTCTCACTGGATCCAAAAGATACGGACATTCATTTCAAGACTTCCTTGCAGGCAGAGCATCAGGATGTAGACAATCAGTCACGGACTATGCGGGAGGACTACTATGCAGAAGGTAACACATATAGAAATGCTATAAACTTCTATAACCCGAGGATGACGAACATCAGATGGAATGCCAAGCTTGAAGCCAAAACCGGCAAGACTTTTTTGTACGTAAATCCAAATATGCATTATTCTCGGAACAAATCTGAAGGATTCACTGAGACGCATGTAGCTGAAGAGCTCGATTCGCTATATTCGAGAGAACAACGTAGCAACAGTCTTGAAACAGAGTGGGGTACATCGCTCAATGCGGGTGGTTTTACAGTGATAGGCAATGACTTTCTTAACTACTCAGCTGATTTTTCGTATGGTAAAAGCAAGTATGAAAGCAATGTCATGGACCGCATCGTATATAATAGTGCTGAAACAGGTAATATTTATGAACAGCGGAAAAGCAATGTGCCGAAGTCTAATTATGGGTATTCGTTGGGCATGACGTATGAAAAACATTTCAGCGGGGCCGACACGGCTTTCTTCAAGATGAACTATTGGTTGGGATACAAATACACGCAAAGGTTCAATTCGGGCCATCAAGATTTGTATAGATGCGATGAGGATTGGTTGACACCTTCGGCGTCTTCTGCTTTTGTACTCGATCAAGCCAACAGTTACCATACAACAAGGATGGAACGTATACATACAGCCAATTACTATCTAAATATGTACTTCGGTAAGGTTGGGGTTGAGTTTGAAGGTGACGTTAACGTGTACAATCGCGGTATCGATGATTTGCGTAATGCTGAAAAACGCAGCAAGACAAAGGATAATGTTACTTTTAATCCTTCTTTGTCTGTGTCCTACAACTCTAAGCTCGGCAAGATGAGGCTAAAGGGGAATATAAACAATAATCTTCCGGACATCATGGATTTACTTGATGTAAGGGATGAGAGCGATCCTTTGAATCATTTTACAGGTAATGCTGAGCTTAAAACCACTCGAGGCTACAATATGGGATTTATGTATGAGCTTAAGAAGAAACGGTTTATGCGTATATTGCGATTCAATGCAGATTACAATATATGGGAGAACAGTATCGGGGTGGCGCAGATTCTTGACAGAGCAAGCGGTGTGACAACATATAAACCTATGAACATCGACGGAAATCGTCTTGCATCTGCAAACGTGTATTACAGCCAGTTTTTGGACAAGGGCAGTCATTGGAATATTTCTAATACTCTGGGTTATAGTTATCGGCGTAGTGTGGATTTTTCAGGTGAAAGTTATGTGAATGATGATAACTCAATATACCTGAATAAGCAGGAAGTTGACAATTCGATTCTGAACGATGAATTTCGTTTGGATTATCGTTTTGAGTCATTCAGTATATCTGCATTGGCCAACGTAAAATGGACGCGTCTGTCCAGTCGAAATGAGAATTTCAACAATTTTTCGTACACGGATTTCAATTACGGTATAAGTTTGAGCACTCCTTTGTTGTGGGGCATTGATCTGTCTACAGACATCATGGCATACAACCGGCGTGGCTATTCGGATGCATCAATGAATACGACAGATTGGGTTTGGAATGCCTCTCTGTCACGTGCTCTAGGAAAAAGCAAGCAGTGGGTGGTCAAGATGATTGGTTTCGACCTGCTTCGTCAGCTGTCCAACGTGAAGCATACCGTCAATGCACAAGGACGTACGGAAACGTGGTACAATACGGTACCGTCGTATGCAACTTTGCATGTCGTGTATCGTTTGGATATTAAACCTAAAAAATAATTTAGTTTATAATATGAAATTTCATCATTACAACCAATATGATGTTGCAGATTGTGGGCCTGCATGTCTTCGTATGATTGCAAAATATTATGGTAAGCAATATTCTGTAGAGATGTTACGCAAACACTGTTTTATTTCTCGTGAAGGTGTCTCTATGTTAGGAATTAGCGATGCTGCTGAATATATAGGTTTCCGCACCGTTGGAATGAAAATAACATTTAAACAACTTGCTAAAGAGGCTTTATTACCATGTATATTACATTGGAATCAAAACCATTTTGTTGTATGTTATGATATAAAGAAAAAGAAATCTAGTATAGATGAATACAATATTTATATTGCAGATCCTGCATCTCAATGTCTTTGTTATAAAAAAGAAGAATTTTTAAGATGTTGGATTTGTACAAAAAAATCTGGAGAAGATTGTGGTATTGCTTTGTTGTTAGAACCAGGTGTGGATTTTGGCAAATGTGAAGATGAATTTTATGTTAATAAAAAAAGTTTATATTCTTTTGTTAAATATTTGATTCCACATAAAAGTCTTTTTTTTCAACTTATTATCGGCATGATTTTAAGTAGCGTTTTACAATTGATTTTTCCTTTTTTTACACAAGCTGTGGTTGATTTCGGTATCGGTGAAAAGAATCTAGAATTTATTACAATAATTCTCATATCGCAACTTATGGTATTTATTGCTCAACTAAGTGTTAGGTATATGCGTAATTGGATTATGTTACACGTAAATTCGCGTATAGATATATCCCTTATTTCAGATTTTCTTATAAAATTGACAAATATGCCACTTCACTTTTTTGATACAAGAAAAATAGGTGATATTCTTCAACGTATAGGTGATCATGGTAGAATTAAATCTTTTCTTATGGGAAATAGTGTTAATATAATTTTTTCAATATTTAATTTTATAGTTTTTATCGCAGTACTTGGATTTTATGACATACAAGTGTTAATTGTATTCTTATTTGGTAATACATTGTATATAATATGGATATTATATTTTATGAAATATAGAAGAGAACTTGATGCTAAAAGATTTACCTTGTCAAGTACAGATCAAAGCCGAATAATTCAGCTTATTCAAGGAATGCAAGATATAAAGTTAAATAATTGTGAAAAACAAAAACGTTGGGAGTGGGAACGAATACAAGTTAAACTTTTTAAAATAAATGTAAAAGGAATGACAATTGGACAGATACAGGATATAGGTTCTGTGTTTTTTACGCAATGTACTAATATTATAGTAACATTTATAGCCGCTCGTTCTGTAGTAGAAGGTCAAATGACGCTTGGAATGATGATGTCTTTAACTTATATTATTGGACAATTGGCAGTTCCAATAGGTGATTTTATTGGGTTCACGCGTGCATTTCAAGATGCAAAGATTAGTCTTGAACGTTTAAACGAAATACATGCACAAGAGGATGAAGAAAATGGTATAAGTGAGAAATTGTCAGTTCTTCCTAATAATAGAGATATTTATGTGAAAAACTTATCCTATAGTTATAGTGGAGCAAATAGGGATTATGCTTTAGATGATATTAGCATTAAAATTCCATCAGGTAAAATCACAGCAATAGTTGGTGAGAGTGGTAGTGGGAAAACAACATTGATAAAATTATTGCAGGGCTTTTATAAACCCAATAAAGGAAGTATAATGATAGGGAATGTGAATCTTTTTACAATTAATCCTCATTTGTGGCGTAGGATGACAGGTAGTGTTATGCAAGATAGTTTTATTTTTTCTGATACTATTGCAAAAAATATAGCTCTTTGTACTGATGAGGTTGACATGTCTCGTTTGTATCGAGCATCTGTATTGGCTAATGCTGATGAATTTATTTCCACTATGCCGCTTGGATATAATACAAGGATTGGTATGGAAGGATGCGGAATAAGTCAAGGGCAACGTCAACGTTTGCTTATTGCTAGGGCTATATATAAGAATCCTGAGTATATTTTTTTCGATGAAGCTACAAATGCTTTAGATGCTACTAACGAAAACCTAATAATGACTAATTTGAATGATTTTTATAAAGGGAAAACTGTAGTTGTAGCAGCCCATTATGGGGCACAGAACGAAACGTATATTGAGGATTGAGCGGAAAGAATATCAAACCTATTGATATACAAAATGTTATGCAAAATATGAGTGGATGGCTCT
>MNQS01000161.1 GCA_001915545.1 Bacteroides sp. 43_108
GTTGACTACTTTCCAACCAGCATCGGCAAACCACTGGTCTATCTTTATTCTTGCTTTTTCTTCAGGAGTCATGTTCTTGATATTGTAAATTATCGGAAGTTCATAGGCACATCTGCAACAGGTTACAAAAGGAACCAGAACCTCCTAACCGTATTAAATAATTTATTGCAACCTTTCTTTTTTATCGGTTATCAAATCCTTCAAATCAACTTGTAATATCTCCGCAATCCGTTGCAAGGTTTCCAAATTAGGCTGAATCCGATTACAGGCATAGGCATTGACCATACTGAAACTCTTATCTAGCTGTTTAGCTAACCACGTTTGAGAAATACCTTTTTCGGATAAAACAGTCTTTATTCTATTCAGTTTCATTACTTGATATGATTTTATTAGACAAATATAGGGAATTATATTCGATAATAGTGTATATTTGCATTAAGAAAAGTCAGTTCTTAAATGAGTTATACCTCAAAGTAATTGAATTTAGACATATTTATGGGAAAGACAGTAACAACATATCTCATTGATGGAGACCCAAAAGGAACTCAATACGCATTCATTAGCAACAAAATTTGCCAAATGTTTGTCGTACCACGTTCTAATCTCTCTTATTTGAATACACAAGAGAAGTTACAAAAACCTGCATTCTATATATTGCTGGGGGAAGATGAATCAACCAAGCCGCAGGCGTATATAGGTGAAACGGAGAACTTTAAAGAACGTGTAAAAGACCACGATAGCAAAAAATCGTTTTGGCAAAAAGCACTCATATTTGTATCGAAAGACGCCGATATGACTAAAGTTGATGTGCAATACCTAGAACATAAAGCTATAGCCGAAGCCAAGAAAGCAAACGCTTTTGTTTTAAGCGATAATAAACAAATTCCTAAAGCCCCTAACCTACCGGAGCATCAACAGGACTCAATGAATGAATTTTTCGAAGATGTGAAGTTTTTGGCATCATTTATCGGTTGCAATATTTTTGAAGTATCACAACCCAAAGAAGAACATCTATTCTACACCAAAGGTAGAGGATGCAATGCAAAAGGTTTCTACAGTTCCGATGGATTCACAGTCCTAAAAGGAAGTACTGTTGCCAAAACAATGGTTCCGTCTTTCAACTGGAAAGAAAAACGAGAAAAGATGCTTCAAGATTACACTTCTACTGAGAACGGAATATTGGTATTGACATCAGATAAAACTTTTTCAAGTCCCAGTACTGCCGCAGATTTCTGTATTGGTAGCAGCAACAACGGCTGGTTGGTATGGAAAGATAAAGAAGGAAATACATTGGACTCAGTTTATAGAAAACAGTTGGATTAATAACATATCAGTTGGAGGCAAATATGGAAATTATCAATCTACTAGACTTCACAGACCGCATCGAGTTGAGAGAATGGCTGAAGGTCAACCATAATCGGGTGAAATCGTGTTGGGTTGTAACTTCACGCTCTAAACAGCCCACATACGAATGTATTCCATACATTGAAGTTGTTGAAGAAGCATTGTGCTTCGGGTGGATTGATTCAACTCTAAAGAAATTGCCAGACGGATGCCTTGCACAGCGGCTTTCACCTCATCGCAAAGGAAGTCATTGGACTGAGTTAAACAAAGAACGTTGTATCAATCTTGAAGACCGAGGACTTATGACAGATGCCGGACACCAAGCCTTTGAGAAAGCCTATTCCTACGAAATAGTTCCCAAAGGCTCTCTTATGGAAGAAAAACCGCATTCCTTGATTTAGCCGAGCTTCGTACCGAACGGAAAATCATTTCTACAATAGAAAGCCCCCATTCGGGAAAAGTCATCGATACCTATCAAATAGTCGAAAGGAAACAGTCTTCGTACCGGTCGCTTCTCCTCCATCGCTACAATCTGCTCACGTCGCAGCAACAACGTTCGCCACCCAATGACCCGGCAAAGCATCCGAGAAACATCCAAATATATCTTTCTCCGGTTGCGTATATTGCTGTCCCGGATAATTATTCAGATCATCGCTCAGAAACAAATCTCCGTGTTTTTTTCAAAACATCCATCATTGAGAGTAAAACAATAGCAATCCGAGCTACGAAGAGATTCATAGCCTAACTCACCAACGAGTTCTGTTTCTTCGATCCAATCAAAATCGGCATATACATATAGCGTCTTCATCGCTTACTCTTTCTTCGAAGCACGTTCCCTTGTCTTCAAACTCAAATTCTGCAAAACTTTTCCCAATTTATCTTCTTTGACCAGCCACAGAATATCATCATCAAGCTGCAGAACATACAGCACTCGCAAGTATATTCCGATTGCTACCATCGGTGCGCCTTTCTCTATTCGGAACACAGTCAACGGGGAACAAGTGCCCGTTCCGCCACCTGAGCCACACTCAAATTCCTCCGCTATCGAGCCAGTTTTATCTGCTCTCCCACAACCGACATCTTCTGCTCCAATTTTCGAGACAACTTAATCCCCATTGTATTCTTTGTCATAATCAACTTATCATATAATATGTAAAAATATTACTTTTTATCTATTTAATGATAGATTGCAGACAAAATCGCAAGACTAGAAGACACAGCAGTATAAAGGCTCTACACTTTTTCAAACGAATCATCCCCATTACACGACATTTTTCCAAACGAATTAAATGTCTATTCTACAAAAATTACCTTACAACATATATTCAAGATTAGTTTACTATTCAAATGAAAACCAACTTTACTTTATCCCCGTATTCCTATATACGTTCAATAAAGTAAAGTCAAAATAAGGGAGAAGAGATGGCTGCACTATGATGAAATAACTTCAATCATTTTTCTTTTGGCTGCAAAACGTAGAGTAACCGAGTGTAAAGATCGAACAAAATACAACTCCGAATAGGACACATAACACTCGCATGGGAACCAGAAAATACCTGTGAATCTATCCTCGATTTTACTACCCTTTTGGGCAAAACGAACTCCGACATACCCTATCTTTGTGAACAAGATCTATCGAAGCCCTAGAAGGCAGTTTTCACCCTTTCTCCCTCTGTTCGAAGAGAAACGATAAAAAACATTAAAACGTCGGTCCTTAGCGAAAAAACAAGTAATTTTGTAAAGTTTCCACCTTTTAAATACAAACTATCGAAAATCAGTCAGCATACGATATTACATTGTATAAAAAATTATATTAAGATACTACAATATGTCAAACATTATTCTTGATACAAAAAATGTAGGGAAGATCAAGGGCCTTTTCTACCTCCCCGATTATCAACGGGGTTATAGATGGACCTCGGAGGAAATAAAACTCCTTCTCGATGACATTTATGAAAGTGCGGGAAAGCCATATTGCTTACAACCAATTGTTGTAAAGAAAAGCAATGAGAGGTTCGAGCTCATTGACGGGCAGCAACGTCTTACAACCATATACCTCATCTGCAAGTATATGGAAGCAAAACTGGGAGATCTATATGAACCTAGTTTTAAGTTAGAGTATGAAACTCGTAAAGAATCAGCAAACTTTCTTGGTAATATTGATCTTTCGCTTAGAGAGCTGAATATAGATTATTATTTTATCGCATCTGCATACGAATATATAGAGCAATATTTTACAGAAAAGACACAGGGTGAGCGTCGAGAAATGGCAGCTTACCTGACCAAACTCAATAAATATTTCATATCATCAGTAAACGTCATTTGGTACGAAGTGGATTCTGCTGAGAATGGTATTGAGCTATTTGAGCGTCTAAACATTGGAAAAATTCCACTGACAAGCTCGGAACTTGTCAAAGCCTTGTTTCTTAAAGACAGTGTGCGAGACAAGATGTCAGGACGACAGGAGGAAGTCTCACTCCAGTGGGACATGATTGAGCAAGAACTACAAAATCCATCATTTTGGGGCTTTTTGTCCAATATTGATGGAGATCAAATGCCAACTCGTATAGATCTTATCCTTGATCTGATGGTAGACAAATCAGGGAATGATCGTGAAAAGTATCGTACATTCTTTTACTTTGATCGACAAATAAAGTCTCTATCGGAAACCACCACAGAAAATCCGCTTCTTGAGATATGGAGTCGCATCTATCATGTGTTTCTTACACTACGCGAATGGTATACGAACCATGACTTTTACCATAAAATTGGTTATCTGATTACTATAGGAGTTCCACTAAGGAAAATTTATACCGTATGGCAAAATGATGGCAACACTCCTCTTGCTAAGGATATATTTCTTAGCGAGCTCGACAAAATGATTTCAGAATCAATAAGCATTAAAGATAAAGAAGAGTTACTTAGCTTATCATACGATACAAGGAAAGACAAACTACAAAAGGTATTGACTTTGTTTAATGTGGAAACAGAACGTCTGATGGACGATGGTAAACGAAGGTTCCCATTTGACAAACATAAAGATTCTATATGGAGTTTGGAGCATATCCACGCTCAAAATGCCGAAAGCCTTAAAAAGAATAAAGATATTCTTACATGGCTAGAAAGTCATATTGCACTTTTGAAATCTTCTGAAGGTTCTATTTTTGAGGTAAATAATGAACTTATAGAGAAAATGGAGATATTGATTGAACAACTTCATAGCGATAAGGATCCAGGGAATGTGCGTGAACGCTTTAATGAGATTCAGAAGGAAGTAATTATCATATTCACGTCTAAGGAAGATGTCGTTAAGGAGAATAGCTACTCGCATGGATTAGCAAATATGGCACTACTAGATGTATCTCAAAACGCGGCTCTTAGCAACTCCGTTTTTGATGTTAAAAGACACCGTGTCATTAATTATGATAAAGAAGGAAGATACATTCCAATTTGTACAAAACACGTATTCTTCAAGTACTATACTCAAGAGGGTCCATCGCTTTTCTTTTGGGGAGAAACAGACCGAAGAGATTATGCCGAGGCCCTTAATGAGAAAATTTCACCTTATTACAAACAGGATAATAACGATACCACTATACCCAACTTGACAAATGGAAACTACGACACTGAAGAATCTGATTTCTGAAAACAATCCTTACGGAATAAGTGGAATCACTATACCACGGATTCAACGTGCTTATGCACAAGGCCGATCTGATGCACATGCAGTAAAGACTCGTGAACGTTTTCTATCAGCAATACATGCTGGATTAATAAACAATGGTTTAACCCTCGATTTCATTTATGGTAATATTCAGAATGGTCAGCTGATTCCTCTTGATGGACAGCAACGACTAACTACTCTTTGGCTACTTCATTGGTATGCAGATAAAAAAGAGGGCATCAACGATAAGCGACTTGCGAGGTTTTCATACAACACACGTTATAGCGCGAGAGATTTTCTTATAAAGCTTGTTAACTACGAACCTACATGGAAAACACATCTTAGTGATGAAATTAAAAATGAGGGATGGTTTCCAATGGAATGGAGCAACGATCCTACGGTTAGAGGAATGCTCACAATGCTTGATGAAATCCAAAAGCGTTTTGCCGATATTAATGACTTATGGAACAAATTGGATAAAATTAATTTCTATTTCCGCGATATTGAGGAGATGAAGTTAACCGATGACATTTACATCAAGATGAACTCCCGTGGAAAACCACTCACTGACTTTGAGCATTTTAAGGCAGAACTCTTAAAGGTTATGCGTTCTGAAAATGACGATGAAGCTACTGCTAAACGCATTGGCCTTAAGATAGACCGCGAATGGACCGATTTACTTTGGATTTATAGGGATGAGTATAATCTCGTCGATAGCGGTTTTCTAAACTTTTTCCGTATGATTTCCCTTATTCTTGTCTATAAGTCAGATCGCTCTTCATCAGAATTTGATTTAGAAGATGATTTCAGTTTACTGGAAAGGCTTTATAAGAATCAACCAAAAAATGTAGTGTTTTTTGAACAATCCTTTGATTGCATGGTCAATATTCAAAACAAAGCGCGACGTTCTAATTCATTAATACTTAACCCTATTGATATTTTTTTCAACTCTTACCTGTCAAAAGATTATCATGAACACGAAAAAGTTGTCGTATCTCAACAAATTACAGATCTCAATATTTTCAAAGGGGTATTGACCGGAGCCGCGTTGCGTAAAAATACTACCTATTGGTTAATAATGCTCTACTCCTTTCTTATCTATTTAATGAACTATGATAAGATAAAAGAAATGGATTTCCGTCGACGCTTGCGTGTGGTAGTGAATCTGCTCAAAAATTCCAGAAACGAAGTTGTCGATACCCCTAATGGTGATGCAGGAAACCGTATGCCCGCAAATCTTCGTCAGGTAGAAAATATTATTCTTTCTGGAGAAATTGCAGATAGTATAATGATTGACAATGACGTGAGACAGAATTTCAATGTAATTCAGATGGAAGAGGAGCGTCAAAAGCTCCAGTTTACCAAAGAACATCCCGAGCATTCTGCTGGTCTTTTTCAGTTGGAGGATCACTATCTGCTTCAAGGTCGTACAGATCTTGTTGGGTATGAGAATACTCATCTTTATCAGCGATTCATCCATGTCTTTGATAGATGCTCTCGCGATATTATTGACTGTGCAATGTTAGCAACGTATGATTATAGCCAAAGGATAAATAATTGGTGCATTCAACTTGGTTCTGGGAATCAGGATGAAATTGGCAATAAGGCTTGGTATGCATTATTTCATCCGACAGGCAAAAATCCAGATTTTAATAAGACAAAAAAATCATTACGTTCTCTGCTTGAGATTGATATAGAAATAGACGACATTTACTTACAAGAAAAAATTGATGCGTATCTAACAGAATGCAAAACTAAAAGTCAATACGATTGGCGATATTATTATATCGCGTATCCATGCTTCCGCCCCGAGCGTTATGGCAAATATACTATGTATGATGAACAACCATACGCTCTTGTGGCATTGCACTCTGAAAAGCGTGAATCATCTAATGCCTACCAATGTATGCTTCAAGCACTCATTGAAGGACAAGCAGTAGCAAATTCTGTAGAACGATATGATATCCGTGCGCTCTCTTACAGAAAAGGGCTGTTGAGATGTGAAAACAATGCTTTTGTATCATACTCTTTGAAGGACAATAAAGAGCGTGCCAGATTTATCATTCCACAAAACAAAGAAGGCATTGACATCGTTGACCGTATTCAATATTTCAAAGATAATAGAAAGGATAATGATTACTGGATATATCAGGAAGGTTAGTATTAAATCGTAAGTAAAGTCGCTCTCTTCAATTATAGAGCGACTTTACCTAACTCTATAGGGAATGCTTATTTTATACGGCAGAGCTATAGAGGAAACACTAATCACATCAACGGCATACAAGAGTATCGGGTTAAACAAAATTCAAGTATAAAACTCTCTTCATAGGGGCAACTGCCTAGAGTCCTTCAAGGTAATCAAATACGAGGTGTTGGCACTGCAGAGCGGTGTTTATAGGCAATACCGCAGCTTTAAGCTCTTTACCGAAAAGACAGACCTTCCCGTAACCAAGCTCTCGATGCGAATGCAAAAGATACTCACTGATTGGTTTGCAAAAAGCTATTAGATCAAATCCACAACTGTTAGCTTCATCGTAGCCTGGAAACCCAAGGATGTCCCGAAGGAGAAACTGGAAACAACTGGCTGACTGGCCGACCATTGTACTCACTCTCTGATCGAAGATCCAACAAAAAGTCGGGAGCCGAAAAGACGGTTTTGCCTTTTTTCTCTCTGTTTGGAGAAAGAGGATGAAAAAAATCGTTAAATCATCAATTTGTTGCGAAAAACAAGTAAATTTTAGAGGCTTCTATTTTTTGATGTAAACTAATGACAATCAATTAGCATAATATGCTGCATCGGCCAGCTCTACTCCTATACCTTTTCTTTCAGAGATGAGAAAGATAAACATCAACGACCTTTACTCATCCAAGGATACTTGGCAAGATACCATCAAATCAAAAGCTCAGAAGGACGGTATAGGGATTACACTTTATCATCAATACAAACAAAATGCAACTTCACAGAGTTCAATGAAGAGCAGTCCATGTTACAGAACATTTTCCACATTTCTGCTTTACTCCTAGCAACATCCCATTATGAAATTCCATGAAACTTT
>MNQS01000162.1:0-8045 GCA_001915545.1 Bacteroides sp. 43_108
CTACAGAAATGACGGAGAATACTCAATAGACAATATGGCGGCGGAAAGAGCGATAAGACCAACCACTGTCCAACGAAAGAACAGTCTGTTCTTCGGAAGTGTGAAAGGAATACAGAACTCCGCAATCTATAATACCTTTATAGAAACCTGCAAACAGGCAGGAGTCTCCTTCAGGGATTACTTCTGCAAACTGCTCAGAGAATTAAAAAAGGGAAGAACGGATTACGAAAACCTTCTTCCCATGACAATATGCAAATAATAATCGTTAAATTTGTGAATTCTTTTTTAGACGGGTGCCTGCAGGCACCCGTCTAAAAGGGGCTACCCTAAAATTGGAAGTTTACGAAAGATGCCAGAATCATCCAACAAACGTATCGTTAAAAATACAATCTTGCTATATGTACGGATGCTATTTCTCGTACTAATTAGTTTATACACCTCACGTATCGTTTTACAGACACTCGGCGTAGAAGATTTCGGTATTAACAATGTAGTAGGAGGTGTAATTTCATTTCTAGGCTTCTTGACCGGATCACTTGCCGGAGCATCCTCCCGTTTCATAACCTTTGCCTTAGGCAAGGGCGACATGGACAATCTCAAGAGAATATTCGGAAACATCATATCCATTCATATACTATTTGCCTTAATCGTATTAATAATTGGAGAGACCATCGGACTATGGTTCGTCACCACGCAACTGAACATTCCGGAAGGAAGAGAGACTGCCGCCTTTTGGGTATATCAGTTTTCCATCTTTACCGTAATGGGAAGTTTTGTCAGCATGCCTTACAATGCCGCCATCATCGCTCATGAAAAGATGTCGGCATTTGCCTACCTAACCATAGGAGACGCCATACTAAAACTTGCCGCCGTGTTCCTTTTGATGATTTCCCCGTATGACAAACTGATTTTGTATGCGCTGTTCATTCTGTGCATACAGTTTTTTGACTTTATCGTATACATCCTCTATTGTTCCCACAAATTTAAAGAAACAAGACTCTCCTGGCTCAAGATAGACAAATCTCTGTTTAAGGAGATTTTCTACTATGCCGGATGGACAATGAATGGCAATTTGGCCGCATTCGGATACACGCAGGGTTTGAATATTCTGCTAAATATATTCTTCAACCCAGCTGTTAATGCAGCACGTGGCATCGCGGTGCAAGTGCAAAACATCGTAAACAACTTCAGTGTCAATTTTCAGACCGCAGTCAACCCACAACTGACCAAAAGCTATGCGCAAGAAGACTATAAACGGATGCACCAGTTATTAGTTGCTAGCTCAAAATTTTCCGTTTTTCTGATGATTTTCATCTGCCTTCCTCTGGCACTGGAAATAGATCTGGTTTTAAAATGGTGGCTGGGAGAATATCCGGCACACACCAGCAGTTTTCTCCGTCTCATCCTGATTACCAGTATTCTGTTTTGTCTAGCCAACCCTGTAATCACTTCAGTACATGCCACAGGAAGAATAAAGAAATTCCAAATAATAGAAGGATGTATGTTGCTCATGATTGTTCCGATAGCCTACCTTCTGTTGAAGTTGTTCAGCATTCCTCCAGAAAGTGTCTTCATTGTTCATATATGCATTGAGCTATGCACCCAATATGCCCGCATTCGCATCGTACTACCCATGATAAGGATGGACATAAAAATGTATATTCAAGAAGTAATAAAACCTATTGGCAAAGTGATTATTATTTCCCCTATTGTTCCCGTTTTATTATACAATTATATTCCACAAAATACTCTTACCTTTTTTATCGTAGGAGTTGTATGTGTAATCAGTGTAACATCCGGCATCTATATATTGGGATGTACAGAGAAAGAACGAAACTTAGTAATGAATAAGTTGACAGCTAAACTAAGAAAATGAATACTCCTTTAATATCAATTATCATTCCGGTCTATAACATAGAACGTTATCTGAGAACGTGCATCGACAGCATATTACAACAATCTTTTCGTAATTTCGAACTTATCTTAGTTGACGATGGAAGCACCGATAGTTCCGGTGCAATTTGTGACTTTTATTCCCAAGCAGACTCTAGAGTCGTTTCTTTTCACAAAAAGAATGAAGGTGTCAGCGTTGCAAGAAATTACGGAATAGACAAAGCACAAAGTGATTGGATTTGCTTTATTGATAGCGATGACTGGGTAGAAAAAGATTTTTTACTCACTTTTTCCAAGTACTTATCGGATAAAAAAACTCTAATATATCAAGGCATTTTATTCGATTATGAAAATGCCCCCCAGAAAAACAGCCCTTTATGTAAATATCCCTCTATTTGTATTTCTATAAATGATTATAATCAAATAGCTCAATTCAATATTTTACATAATGGAGCCCCCGTAGCTAAATTATTTAATAAACAAATCTTAGACAATTACCACATTCGTTTTATTCCGAAATTATCAATATATGAAGACCTCTTATTTGTATGGAACTATTTACAACATATTGAAAAAATTCAATTGAGTGATATGGTTTCATATCATTACATGAAACGAAATATCAAATCTTTAACAACTAAGTCTCATTCACCGAAACAATTGATGTTTGTTATAGACCAATTGATTGACAGTATTTTTCAATTAAACAAGAAATGTAATTTAGTCAAAAGTGATTATTTAAAGAAAATACAAATTGACTTCCCCATCTACCAAATAATCAACATGCTAGGCTGTATAAACAATAAAAATTACAATTCTATTCTACTTTATCTCCAAAATAAAATTAGTTTATCCCAACTACCTATAACAAGTTTCAAGCAAAAAATTTTATTTCAACTATTAAACAGCAAAATCCCTCATAAAATAATATACATAGTTATTCGTTTATATAATAAGTACTTCAAAAACAATTTTTCATAATTTACTTTTATATGGAAACCTATATCATCAATCTAGAAAAAGATACTGATAGAAAAGAATACATCAGTACCCTTTTATCTAATTATCCATGTTTTCATCTAAACTTTATAAACGCAGTAAATGGAAAAGAGAAACCCTCCAACGAGCTGCAACATAAATTTAATAACATCAAAGCATTTAAACGGTACGGAAGAGAGTGCTCACCAGCTGAAATAGGTTGTACTTTAAGCCACTACTCTATCTATGAAAAACTTATCTTTTACAAAATCCCTTACGCCTTGATACTTGAAGATGACATAGAATTCATAGGGGGGGGGATATGCAAAACATTATCTATCAACTAGATAAGCACATAAAAGGTATAAAGGAACCAACTATTATACTTCTTTCTGGAGCGTATACTTATTTTTATTCAAAAAAAGTATCCCCCGACATAACACTTGCAAATGTACATGGAGCCACATTAGCTCACAGCTATATAATTAATGCGCAAGCAGCACAAATTCTAACATCGAAACAACCACCATACACCCAGGCTGATGACTGGAAATTTATATCACAATGTGGTATCAAAGTTAAAGCTCTCCTACCACATCTTGTTGATCAAAATAGGAACAAATTTGATATCACGCAAAGCAATATTTGGGAAGAAACTCATAGGTTCAGAAAATTAACATTAAGCAATATCTCTGAAAGTGTAATAAACAAACTACTTTCTTTTATAGGAAATAAAGAACAAGGATAAAAAACATGAAACTTCTTTTTGACTTATCAAGCAATAAAAGCATATACGATGGAGTTACGGTTTATGCATTACGCATATTGAAAGGATTCAAAAAGCATAATTATTCTCATATCACCATATTATGTAATTCTGCCATTTATGATTATATCACATCCAACTATCCCGAATACACCTGCATAAAAGCTAAAATTGACAACAATAATGGTTCTCTCATCAAAAACGGGTGGAAATGGTATAAGCAAGTAAAAAACATAGATTGTGATGTTATCTTTTCTCCGAATCCTTATCTTACATATTTCACTACAAAGAAAATTATCCAAACCATTCACGATCTGCAACCATTAAAAATCTATTCCGGAAGAACATTATTGGCGTTTCGTATCTTTCTACCGCTCATATTGCTCAGAAGCCACCGAATCATAACAATTACTGATTTCGTAAAAAAAGAGATAAAACGGATTTATCCTTTTATTCCTGACCGGAAACTTCACACCATATCCAACTGTGTAATAGTAGACCCTACAAGATACCCTTCTTCTCCACTTCCCGAAAGATACCTACTATATGTCAGCACCTTATGGGAGTATAAGAATATTTTCACCTTATTACAGGCTATCAATATTTTAAAGACAAAAATTCCACACAAACTGGTTATCATCGGAAAGCCTATGGATGATTACTGGGAAAAAACTTGTGTACCTTACATTAAGGAGCATCAATTGGAACCGCACATCTTACATTTCAGCAAACCTATCGATGACCAGCTGCTTGCACAATATTACCAGTTTGCCGATCTTTTTATACACCCTTCCTTATTGGAAGGATTCGGCTACCCTCCCATTGAAGCAGCTATTCATAAAACCCCAGTCCTGACAACAAAAGAGACGGCATTGTACGAAAGCACTATGGGGATATTGAATTATTATGAGCCCGCTACAGACTCACAGGCATTAGCAAAAAAAATACAGGAGCTACTCGCCAATCCTCCCTCAAATGAAGAATTGAATCAGATTGCAGAGAGACTACGGAACCAATATGACTATTATAAGCAAGCAGAAAAAGTATACCAGTTCATAACACAAAACTAACCTATTCACATGAAAAGAGTTCTCATAGACATGACCCATATAACCCCAGATAAGTTATATGCCAGTTTATCTATCTATATATTCCGGATATTGGATGCCATTCCCGTTACTGAAAGAAAAAACTTCGTTCTACTTGTTCCATCTGAACTGGAAGATTTCACTCAGCAACGATACCCGGACTATTCCTATATTCTTTTTCCTGCAAGCCGAAAACACGTTTCCAACAATAAGTTGATTAGAATAACACGACAGATACAAGTATACAAAAAGATAGTAAACTCATCCAATTGTGATATTCTTTTTATTGCCAACGACTTATACCCCTACACCTACATAAAAACAAACCTGAAGAAAATAGTAGTTATACACGACCTTAAAGTTATCAAAGAAAGTCCTCGGTCGCTGGTAGAAAAAATTACCCGATTCGCTAATTTCCATTTCTACAAAAACTTCATGAAGCACGCTGAAATAATCGTGGCTATTTCAAACTACACCAAACAAGATATATTAAAACTTTATCCTACTATTCAACCCAGTAAAATAAAGGTAATTTATAATAGTGTTCTGCTGGCAAAAGATTCCATATCTCCGTTCCGCACATCTGTGCCACCAAATTATCTTTTATATGTCAATACATTACAGCCACACAAAAACATCATTACGCTTTTGAAGGCATTCAATCTTATAAAAGAAAAAATAAATCATCAGATTGTTATCGTAGGAAAAGAAACATCATATTGGAAAGAAAAAATCGTCCCCTACATTCAAGAAAACCAACTGGAACAACGCATCATCCATTTGCAGAATCTCAGTGAAGAAGCTTTAAAATATTTATATGAGCATGCACAATTATTCATCAGTCCATCTTTAAGAGAAGGATTCGGCTACACTCCTATCGAGGCCGCCATTTGCAAATGTCCTGTCATCTGTTCCAGATGTGAAGCATTGCCTGATACAACTCAAAACAAACTGATATATTATCATCCACCTCAAGATACAAAAGCACTGGGTGATACCATTATGCATACCCTACAAAACCCTCCTTCTAGCCGGCAATTAAACCAAATATCTGCCGATTACACGAATGCCTATTCATGTAGTAAGCAAGTGCAAGATTTCATGTACCTGTTTCAGAAGTGCTAACATTCTACATCATGCTTATATATATTGGTATATATATACTTATTTTACTCTTTCTGATTGCAGACTTCTCTTTAGAAAACCAAAAAAACAAAGTGCTCAATATTCTCGCTATCATCATGGTTTTGTTTATTGGGCTAAGAGGAGACAGCGGAGCTGACTCCCCTGTCTATATTGATTTTTTTAATTATAATACAGATACTATCTGGAACTGGAAAGGAGTAGAAAAAGGATATGCGGAATATGGATTTTATTATCTATCCGTCATTCTAAAAAGTATATGGAACAACATTGATTTTTATTTTACCTCTATTTCCGCTTTGACCATTTTCTTTCTGATAAGGTCGCTAAAGGAATTTTCTATCTACCCCATCCTTGGCTTCTGTGTGTACTATTCCAGGTTTCTGATTATCAGAGATATGAACCAGATAAGGCAAGCGCTGGCCATGGTAGTCATCATCTACGCTTTCAAACTTCTACTCAGCCATAAGAAAAAAGCCTTTGCATGTGTCATCCTTTGCATGACTTTCATACATTACAGTTCCATCATTGTCCTCCCATTCATCTGGTTATATGATAAACGTCCTCATTTAAAACAAACTATAGCAATCTTAGGTATCAGTTTGGTAGCAGGCCTTATAGGTAGCATTGTGTTTAAGAAAATACTTATAGCTACGGGATATATTGTATTCCTTCGGTATATAGATACTGCAAATCTCGGCCTCTTGAACCCTGTATTAATCTTCCAATTAGGCATTTGTTTCCTATTTTGCTACTTTGAACCAATTTTAAAAGACAGACAGAAAGGATATTACATAATACGTAACGCTTATTTATATTCCACGGTATTGTTGTTGCTTACCTGTAACATGGGAGAAATAGGCGGACGACTGGCTACCATATTTGCTACATGTGAGATTTTTATTCTGCCAGCTCTATCCACCACCATCCGACCTTATCTGGGCGGATACATTGCCTATTTATTATTGGCCGTTCTACTATTCAGCATGAACTACTTTAAGTTACTGCAAGCCGTTTCTTCATGGGAATATTTCTCATAAAATCCCTTTTTCATGAAAATAGCATACATTATCCCTAAACCCTCCAATACAGGCCCTATACTTGTAGTCCTTGAACTTGTCAAAGAAATGTCAAGACACGGACACAATTGCACAGTATATCACTTTGACAAGGGAGATGAAATTATCTTTCCATGTCAAACCCAACAAATTTCTTTTTTTCAAAAAATAAATTTTGATCATTTTGACGTTATACATACCCATGGTTTACGCCCGGACTGCTACATTTTTCTGCATAAACCACTGAAAAGCAAGACCCTTTTCATCACAACATTACACAACTATATCATTCCTGATTTCTCATATCAATATAATAAATTTATTGCTTATACCATAGGTAATTTATGGATGCTGGGCATAAGAAGACATGACAAAATTGTCACTTTGAGTAAAGATGCTATGAAATATTACCAGCGTAGACTCCCCCTACAGAAACTTACTTATGCGTATAACACACGAAGCCTTCCTCAGTCTGAGTCAATTGACGAACAAACTCGACAGAAGATTCTGCAATTCAAGAAAGATTCTTTTATATTAGGAGTTAATGCTGCCCTTACAGACAGAAAAGGAATAGACCAAATAATCAAAGCCTTAAAAAAATTAGCAAATTACAAACTGATTATTATCGGAGACGGTAAAAGCAAGATTCCTTTAGAAAACCTGTCCGTCACCGAACAGGTTTCAGAAAGAGTGCTATTTCTCGGATACAAAAAAGATGCTTATAGATTCTTACCTTTTTATGATTTGTTCATTCTCCCAAGCAGAAATGAAGGCTTTGGACTTACGTTACTCGAATCGGCCCTATACAAAAAAAATGTAGTTTGCTCCCGCATTCCCATTTTTGAAGAATTATGTCCTCAAGGAGAAGTAACTTTTTTTGAACTGGAAAACATCTCCTCTTTAGTCAAAGCCATTCAAACGGCCAGTCAAAGTCCTGATTTAGGGAACAAGCTGTATCAACGATATATCCAATCTTTTTCGCCCAACGTTTTTTATAAAAGATACAATCAAATATACAACAGTAAGCTTCCAAAATTGGCGTATTGACTAGCATGTCTCTTTCGCATACCTTCGTGCTAAACTTAAAACTCGAAAGATTATGTTTAGCGAAAAAGATTT
>MNQS01000162.1:8124-8875 GCA_001915545.1 Bacteroides sp. 43_108
TCCCCATAAAGGAAGCATTATGGTGACGATAAGAACTCGTGAGGGCTTGTGCATACAGAAGAAAGGCTTAGACTATCAGGGGCTGAAAACACTGGTAGAGAAACTGGAGGGCTTATGCTGAGCATCAACGGTCTTCACAACTTCTACTACCTTCCTGAGCTTCACGATATGAGATGCAAGGCTCAGCGTATATGCGAGATAATCCGAGGTCGATACCACCGTGATCCATTGAATGGCGATGTTTACATGTTCATGTCTAAAGACCAGCGCAAGGTTCGTATGATACACTATGAGCGCAATGCCTACTACCTTCATGAGAAGTCTTTCATTAAGGGCTATAAGTTCATGAAAATAGAGCGCAAGGACGATGTGACAGTATATAAAATAGACTGGAAAGACCTGGTCACGATACTTGAAACTCCATATAAAATAGACTGGAAAGACCTGGTCACGATACTTGAAACTCCAGTAATAACGAGTATAAGAATTTAAAGATAAAACTCTGACAATCAGCGATAAAAATTCTCTAAATATTTGTATATCTCATTGAAAATGAGTATCTTTACATAAAATATTAGAGAACATGGAACTGGAAGAACTCATAGAAAATACACTCAGACGCAAGCATCTTGAAGAGATGATGAACAGACCCGAAAAGGAGCATACACCCCTTGAAGGTATGGATAATGAGCAGATAAAGAGGTTCGCCCTGTTCCTGTTTGAGGAGAATCAGAAAAAGAGCAGGCAGCTT
>MNQS01000162.1:9033-9879 GCA_001915545.1 Bacteroides sp. 43_108
CGTAAAAGGGAAGCATGATGACAAGGATGATTTTGACGGTACTCCTACTGCTCTATCAAGCGAGGTCCCACAGCCGGACTCTTCCGCATCATGCGACACGCAGGATACTCCGAAGGCTTCCCTTTCCAAGGAAAGACCATACAGGAAAGGAATGACATACAATAAGGCTTGTGTAGGTACACCGATTATACACAGGTCTGATTATACAATGCTTCCTGAGGGTTCTGTTGTAATATCGTCAAGCTACCGTAAAATAAGAAACATTGTGAGCCATATTGAGGAACATCACTTTGAGGTGCTTAAGGTGAAGCATGCCGACGGCAGGATTGAAAGCATGTTCCTTCCCGGGTACAAGCATTACGGCAAACATGCTCTCGTATCTGATGTTCAACCGCTTCCAGATGTCAATACCGGCATACAGGGAGGCAAAGAACCGTCTGTCGGATATGGACTGGAACACTTCTGTGCAGAACCTGCTGAACTGGGCCGACAAAGGTGCCATGCAGCTGAACAAGCTGATACCTGCCCTCAAGAAAATTGCCCTTCAGGACGGTGCGAACGTGAATGTGGACGAGACATGGCTTCGTTACCACGCTTACAATAAGAAACGCAAGACCTATATGTAGTGTTTGGTAAACAGAAAAGCCCGTATTGTCATCTTCTTTTATGAGGACACAACGGACGATGAAGGTTTGCAGAAACATGGAGGCAGGAACAGAAATGTGTTGAAGGAGTTCCTTGGTGATGCAAAAATCAAATCACTGCAGAGTGACGGTTATAACGTATACGAACTTATGGATATAGATCATCTCTGCTGTCTGGCTCATGCAAGGGCAAAGTTCAAGT
>MNQS01000163.1 GCA_001915545.1 Bacteroides sp. 43_108
TATCTTCAGATTAAACCTTTTTATACGGATATATTCTATCTCCATAGCCTTTGGAGTTATCTCCCAAGGCTATGGAGTTAACTCCAAAGCTTATGGAGATAACTCCAAAGGCTTGCGGAGATAAAACAGGCAGGAAGAAAACCCTTAACCACACGGCAGGAAAGGGTTAGGGATACAAACAAGATCTTTTAAGGATGAATCTGATTACAAGGCTTGCACTCTTTACAGAGAAAAATCCCCTAACACCCTTCTTTTAAAAAGGTAAAAAAGCATGTGGCAAGAAGATATGCATCTGGCCATATGAGGAAAGACTAAAACAGACTATTATTTTGCCATCTTAAATTTTAATGCATCATTTTACAACTGAAAAACAGGGTAATAAACCTTTCCGGACAGCATCATTCAAGCTTTAATACCTACTCATTACCAATTTTCATAAAATAATACCCATTTTTAGGTATTGCCCACCCTTTTAACCTCCCATAACTTTGCACCGATTTAAAATTATAAAAATTAAAGCAAAAATGAAAAGAAAGGTTTTATTGTTCTCATTATGCTTGTTGGCCTGTCTTGCAAACAGTTATGCAGAAAAAGCAACAAGTATAGATAAGGATAACACAGAGAAAACTACGGAGGAAGAACCTAAAAAAAAATCCCGGCTAACATTGGGAGGTTACGGAGAAGCAGTGTACACACGTAACTTTTATAGTGACAATATGTACCGCTATTCTAAAGCAGACAGTTACAAAGACTCTGACGGACACGGACGCGTAGACTTACCTCATGTAGTAATCATGATTGGCTACGATTTCGGAAAAGGATGGAGCATGGGTAGTGAAATAGAGTTTGAACACGGAGGAACAGAATCGGCTATAGAAGTAGAAGACGAAGAAGCCGGAGAATTTGAAAAAGAAATAGAACGTGGGGGTGAAGTGGCTTTGGAGCAGTTCTGGATTCAGAAATCTTTTTGCTCGGGCTTCAATATCCGCGCAGGGCACATCATCGTGCCGATAGGACAAATAAACAACGCCCATCTTCCCACTCAGTTCTTTACAGTATATCGTCCTGAAGGTGAAAACACAATAATGCCTTGCACATGGCATGAAACCGGTCTTAGTGTATGGGGGCGTATAGGTGACTGGCGTTATGAGGCAATGGTTATTCCCGCATTGAATGCTAATATGTTCAATCATAGCGGATGGATTCATGATGGTTCTGCATCAGCCTATGAATTTAAAGTAGCCAACAATCTGGCAGGAGCGGCACGTATCGACAATTACTCTGTCAAAGGATTGCGTATGGGAATAAGCGGCTATATAGGTAACAGTTTCCAAAACGACATTATTAAAGATGAAAAATCCACCAAATATAAAGATGTGAAAGGAACAGTGGTCATAGGTGCATTCGACTTTGATTATAATGATCATAACTGGGTAGTACGCGGCAATTTTGATTATGGCCATCTGGGAGACGCTGATCTGATCTCCACTCACAACAAAAGCCAAGACAATAGCACACAGTCCCCTTATCCTCACACAGCCGTGGGCAAGACAGCCATTGCCGCCGGAATCGAGGCAGGATATGATATTTTTTCTCAAGTAAAGAAAATGAGAGACAATGGTAAAAAACTATATGTATTTGGACGATATGAATACTATGACTCATATCATAAGGCTGCTAAAGGTTTCAGCAAATATGAATGGACTAAAAAACAACGCATGGCCGTCGGTTTGAACTACTATCCTATGAAAGACATCGTAGTAAAAGCCGAATACTCAAAACGCTTCTTGAAAAGCCAGTATAATAACGAACCCTCTTTTTCATTGGGCATAGCTTATGCAGGATTTTTCATTAAATAAACCCGATTATTCATTTTTTAAAATTAAATAGGTATGAAAAGTTTGTTAAAAATCCCCTTACTTGTTGCTGTAGCAACAATGATGACTTGCAGTTTCAGCGCATGCAGTGATAACGATGATCCGACTCCGGATACCGGTACGTCTGAAACAGATGCAAAATTCGAAGCAATCGCAAAACAGTATCTTGATCACACGGTATATGTTACTTACAAGAACCTGGCTGATGAAACCGAACAGCTAGTAAAAGATTTACAAGCATTAAAAAGCAGCAAGACTGATGCAAATGTAAAAGCTACCTGCGAAACCTTCCTTGAAGCACGTGCATGGTGGGAAAAGAGTGAAGCTTTCCTGTATGGGGCAGCTACCGATTTCGGTATCGACCCGCATATTGACTCATGGCCTTTGGACTTGGACGGATTACAGACCGCACTGAAAAATACGGAACAGGTAGAAGCAATGGGTGGTGAAGACGGAGATATTTATGCCGGCGAGAAATTGGGTAATTCTTTATTAGGATTTCATGGTATTGAATACATCCTTTTCGAAGATGGTAGCCCCAAATCAGTTTCTAAAATCAGTGACTTACATCTGACTTACGCCGTAGCTGTAGCTGGTGATTTGCGTAACCGTTGCTGGCAGCTGGAACTTTCATGGAGAGGCGAAAGTGCTGTCAATGCCGACCGTGTCGCTAAAGTCGCAAATGAGTTAGAACTGCCTTACACTGTAAACAGTGGTGAATATTCTTATGGTGAGAATATGCTGAATGCAGGAAAAGCAGGTAGTACATACGCCAGCTGGACATTGGCCATGCAAGCTATCATTGACGGCTGCAAGACTATCGCAGATGAAGTAGGAACTTCTAAAATAGGAAAACCTTATAGCGGAGAAGACCCTGCTTATATAGAATCACCATACAGTCACAAGTCCATTCTAGACTTTTATGACAACATCATCAGTATTCAGAATGCTTACATGGGCGGTATAGAAAATGAACGTGACGAAACCAACTCACTACACAACTATATTGCTGGAGTAGATAAAGAACTGGATACAAAAGTTGTAAATGCCATAAACAATGCTCTGACCAAAATCAATGCCATGGCAGCTCCATTTGTAAACAATATTAAAGATCCAAGTGCAGGTGAAGCAATTAAAGCTTGTCAGGATCTTGATGCCATATTGTCTGATGTTAAAACAGCTTTAAGAAACAATTAAAAAGAACTGTTTACCCCAATGACCACAAAGGATCTGCAAGAGGGTGTCCGGAAAAGGTCTATTGTACTATCTTTTGCTGTAGATGGTGATTTTACATTCGCTCCAAGCACCGGCTTTGTGCTGCCGGATGTCCCCTCTACAACAGACATGATAGTGAAAAAGACCGGGGGAGGACAACCTTATGTAGATTCTTTGGTATATAAATTTGAAAAGTAACTAACTTTAAACATTCTTATATGAATAAGTTATTTAAAATACACTGGCTTGCTGCTCTATGCGGCCTTACAATGCTCTCGCTAACAGCCTGTAATGACGATGACAATCCGGAAAACAAATCTCCGGAAGTCAATCCTGATATCAATGTAAATGTAGAGACCTATGCAGGCGGAGAATTGGGTACAACCTTCAACAATTCCGCTTCTGCTTATGAAGATCCTACTCCTGCAACGGAAAATGCAGGTATGACCGACAAATTCAAATATGGGGAATATTTCTTTGAACGTTCTTATACGCAGAATTCCAAACCTTTCAATGGTTTGGGACCGCTTTATATCCGCAATTCATGTATGAACTGCCACCCCGGATACGGTCATGGCAAACGGGTAGACCGTTATCGTGCTGATGACTGGGGAAATGGATATCTACTTGTTGTGACCGATGGAAAGGATAACTACCTAAGTTCTTTAACGGGAATGCCTCAAACCAAAGCTGTAGCCCCTTTCAAAGCACCAATAGATGAAGATAAGATAAAAATAGACTGGCTGCCTTACACAGACGAATGGGGAAATAAATTTCCTGACGGAGAAACATACAGTCTGATCTATCCGGAAGTGACTATTCCTCAAGATGCATACTACGTACCTTTGGAGGCTACTTATAATCAAGTTGTCACCCCTGTCAACTACTCTGATGTAGTAGTTTTGCTGGAATCTACCATTGGTATCTACGGAACCGGATTACTAGATGCCATTCCCGATGATTCGTTGAAAGCAGAATATGCACGTCAGGAAAAAGCAGGTGTAAAATTGAATCCAGCCATCTTCGCAAACGGAGAGTGGACTTCACTCTATAAGGGACTTACAGGTAAACAATATCCCAAACGTTATACTTACGCTTTGACCAGATCTTCCATACAGGATGGTCCCGGTGCCAATGCAATCTGGAACATCACCAATGTTACCCGTAGTGACCGCCGTTATCACTACATGACTGACACGTATGCCAAAACAGCCTCCAAAGACCCGGATGTACAAAAAGATTTTTATAACTATTTCCCTGAATGGAAACAGACCGGTAATGTAGAACAAGATATATACAACTATCTGATGAATAAGGAACTTCCGGTGGAAATGACAGACGAAGATTATGTAAACTTCATGATATGGCACAGAGGACTGGCAGTTCCTGCCGCACGGAATCTGGATGACGAAACAGTTCAGAGAGGTCACAAATTATTCCGTGAAATAGGCTGTGCTACCTGCCATCGTCCGTCATGGACTACAGGAGACGATAATTATCCCGATCCGAACGGATACTTCAAAGATGGTGACAGCCGTCTGCCACGCCATCCACACCAAACTATCTGGCCATATTCAGATATGGTTCAGCACCGCCTGGAAATGAAGAACAATATCCGCACGGGATGGTGCCGTACCACTCCTCTTTGGGGACGCGGACTTTCCTTAATCTGTGCCGGACACAGCGACCGTTTGCATGACTGTCGTGCACGTAATGTCATTGAAGCCATTATGTGGCATGGAGCTTCAAATAGTGACGCACGCTGGAGCATTGACAAGTTCCGCGAACTCAGTAAAGAAGATCGTGACGCCATCGTCAAATTTATTGATGCCATTTAAGCAATGAAACAGATTGTCTCCCTCCTGAATCCTATCACCAATAATATGACAGGACATTCAGGGGGATGAGACAAATTCAAGATTCACCTTCTGGTTATCTTTCAGAAAATTATAACTACATGAAATTATTAAAACGAACTGCCTTCAGTCTGCTAGGCATATTACTTCTGATTCTTACTATAGCTACTATATTGGAAAAAATATATGGTACGGACTTTGTAAACGAGTATATCTACAGTTCCGTACCTTTTGTCATTTTATGGGGAGTAACCGCAATTACTTCCTTATTATACATCATAAAAAGCAAACTGCATCGTCAGCCTGTTATTTTTTTGCTTCATCTTTCTCTTCTCTTTATATTGGCAGGGGCATTCACCACATGGATATATGGAGAACAAGGCACTATGCGTGTCCGCCAAGGAGAACAACAGACCTCTTTCACCGATTCCAAAGGAATTTCCCACCAGCTACCTTTCAGCATCACACTAAACCAATTTGAAATTATTTATTACAAAGGAACCTTGGCTCCAATGGACTTTATCAGTCATATTTCAGTAGCAGACAAAGACTGCCACCGCCAGATACAGGGGAAGGTTTCCATGAATCATATATTTTCATACCAGCACTATCGCTTTTATCAATCAGGCTACAGTGAAGATAATGAAGGAAGCGTATTTAGTGTATCTCATGATCCTTATGGTATAGGAATCACTTATGCAGGATATACTTTATTGCTACTTTCCACCGTTTTCTTTTTCTTCAGCCCGCAAAGTCGGTTCCGCCAACTGCTGAAAAGCCCTTTGCTACACAGAAGCTTGACAGTCATCTTGCTTTTATTCGCATTCAGTCTCAACAGTAATTTTCTCAAAGCAAACAGTCCATCCCCCAAGGTGCTTCCGCGCGAAGTAGCCGAACATTTTGGAGATTTATATATTTTATACAACAACCGTATCTGTCCTTTACAAACCTTTGCCCGTGATTTTACAATCAAACTTTACGGTAGTTCCTCATATAAAGGACTGACACCAGAAGAAGTACTTACCGGATGGCTGTTTTATTATGACAGTTGGAAAAATGAGCCAATTATACGAATCAAGAGTAATGAAGCCCGTAAATTACTGGAAATAGAAGGGAATTACGCCAGGCTGAAAGACTATATCAGTACCATTAATGAATACAAGCTGGAAAAAATGATGAACCATATCCGTTCAGGAGAACAGGTGACTGACAAACGAGGCATAGAAGAAGCTGATGAGAAATTCAATATCATCAATTTAGTATGTACCGGTGCCATGATGAAAATATTCCCTTGTCGCAATATAGCCGGAAAGACATTGGAATGGTATTCGCAAAGCGACCAATTACCTCAAGATATGGATAATGACAAATGGGTATTCATTCGTAAATCTATGAGTTATGTAAACGAAATGATTGTGATGAAAAAGTACAATGATGCCTGCCTGTTATTAGAAAAAATCAAGAAATACCAGCAGAAAGAGTGTGACGGACTGCTTCCTGCAGATAATAAATTCAAGGCTGAGAAAATATATAATCAATTTGATTATAGCAAATCTGTCGCCATGGCATGTATTTGCATCGGCCTGATATGTTTTATCTATTATTGCCATTGCATGGCATCGCAAAAGAGAACAAGCCGGAAGGCAATCATAATATTGAATATTTTGCTATGGATTGTTTTTACCTATTTGTCGGCTGCTATCTGCCTGCGTGGTTATGTGAGCAATCATCTGCCATTGTCCAACGGCTTCGAAACCATGCAGTTCATGGCATGGTGTACGCTATTGCTCACTTTTCTGCTACAACGTAAATTCGCAATGTTGCTCCCTTTCGGTTTCCTGCTTTGCGGACTTACGCTGATGGTATCCATGCTGGGAGAATCAAACCCACAAATCACACAACTGATGCCGGTTCTGCAATCTCCATTATTGAGTATCCACGTAGTAGTTATCATGATCGCTTATTCGCTGCTGGCATTTATCATGCTGAATGGTGTAACAGCGGTCATACTCCACCAATCACAGAAAGAATGCAAAGAACAAATAGAACGATTGCAGATAATAAGCCAAATAATTCTTTATCCGGCAATTTTCTTACTCGCTATCGGTATTTTCATTGGTGCTGTATGGGCAAACGTATCATGGGGACGCTATTGGGGATGGGATCCTAAAGAAGTATGGGCCTTAATCACCATGCTGGTATATGCCTTGGCACTGCATCCGAGATCACTGCCATGGTTTCATCGCACCATGTTTTTTCATGTTTTCTGTATAACTGCTTTTATAACAGTACTGATTACTTACTTCGGAGTGAATTTTCTGTTAGGAGGAATGCATAGCTACGCAAACGGATAGCCCTCATCCATCAATGAAAAGCTATCCTTTCCGAAACAAATAGAAACCAACTTGGACAAAGAACCTGAAACACTATAAAAAAAGGAAATTACCCCATAAAAGAAGCACTCCCCGCGAATCACTTCGCAGGGAGACTACTAACTAATAACTAACTTGTGGTTTACGTAATTTTTATATGACTTATTTACAATGCAAAGATAAGGTTTGCCATCTGTCTGTGCAATCCATGATATAGGTATTCTGGACAGTCAGACATCCCTATTTATAACTATAATAAACGAAAGTAGAAAAGGTATCTATCAAAATCATTATTTGTAGGTATTGTCTGAGATTATTAAATGTTGCAATTTTGCCAAAAAGAATTTATCTTATTATACCGTAACCATTGATGTGGAGTTCTCTCTATTATTATTTCTCTGTAATGTTAGTCACAAAAGAGAGACTATAAAACCTTGTTCCAGGGAAGCATACCTTCGGAACAACAAAAAGTCCGGACTTGGGAAAGCCCGGACCTTTATTTTATATCCATCAATACAAGATATTAATACACCTCTACCTTTGCAGCAGCAGCCTTGCACTTGTCACGCAAAGCGTCCAAGT
>MNQS01000164.1 GCA_001915545.1 Bacteroides sp. 43_108
GATGAAGCTTTGCGCCCGTTTCTACGACCCACAGAAAGGATGTATCTTTTTCAATGGTGTTCCGATGAATGAGATAAATCCAGAAAGTCTGATGAGCCACATCTCTATGGTATTTCAGGATGTTTATCTGTTTCAGGACACCATACGCAATAATATCCGCTTTGGTAAAACTGACGCGACGGAAGAAGAAATTATAGCCGCAGCTAAAAAAGCCTGTTGCCATGACTTCATCATGCGGTTGCCCAAAGGATATGACACCTTGGTAGGCGAAGGGGGGTGTACCCTTTCGGGCGGAGAAAAGCAACGCGTATCCATAGCCCGTGCTATTCTAAAAGATGCGCCAATCATTCTGCTTGACGAAGCAACCGCCTCACTTGACCCCGAAAATGAAGTAGAAGTGCAAAAAGCAATCGATTCGTTAATCAAGGGACGTACCGTTATCGCCATTGCCCACAGGCTTAAAACTATCAAGGATGCCGACCAGATTATTGTCTTGGACAACGGACGGATAAAGGAAGAAGGCACACATGATGACCTTGTCCGAAATGAAGGGCTGTACGCTCATTTATGGAATATTCAAGAAAGCATTTCCGGCTGGAAACTGTAATTGTAAAATGGACTGAAAATGGAATTAATGTTTTAATACTTCCTTTTCAGTCCATCTTATATGTGAATGATTTACTCCTTTAATTGACATAATAAGAATTTTTCCAAACTTGTTTTATCTGGCAACTGAAGCATGTAAGTAGAAACAAACAGTTGGTTACTCATTCCGGCTATGGCAAACACTACCTGTTTATATGAAATAATAGATACATTGTTGACATATTGCGATAGATTTTCTAATTAACAAGATTCTGGTAAAAAATCGTATAGGTAATTAGTTGGAACCATATATTGCCAAGTTGTTACTATTCTGTTATTCAATTAGGTATTTGCCGTATTATATATCTGATAATAAAATATATTAAGTCACATACCTATCTTGAAGGGAACAATGCAAATTTTTAAGTATCATTAGAAGTTTTAGATGAATTGGCTTGAGGAAGAGAACAAAAAAACAATACGATAAAATGAAAAATTCTGTTCCCTTTACTAAAATTCAAAAGAGAAAAAAGTATATTTAGCAAGCCAAAGCATTAAGCATGAAAGACAAAGAACTTGATATCGCCTATTTTCTTTCATTCTGCATCGAGCAGTATGGAAAAAAACATCAGTTGAGCGGGGACGAAGTAGTCTCCCTGTTCGACCGATACGAAGTGTTGCCCTATCTGAAGGATAATTTCGAGGTGTTGCATACGCAAGGTTACCAGTGGCTGATGGAGGAAATAGATGAACTGATAAAAAAACATGAGGAAGCAACGGTATGATAGTATATCATGGTAGCATAGAGCAGGTAGAAAAACCTGAAATAAGGGAAGCCAACCGAGCGTTGGATTATGGGAACGGTTTCTATACCACGACGTCCGAGGAACAAGCAGTTCTTTGGGTCAGACGAAAGTTAAAAGGTACGGGCAGCAAAGGGTACGTCAACATATATGAGTGGAACGAAGCCAGCTCATCACACCTCAACGTGCTTCATTTCAAAGGAGCTACCGAAGAATGGCTCGATTTTGTGATGGGCAACCGGATGGACATGAATTACCACCACGCATACGACATTGTGTGGGGGCCCGTAGCAAACGATCGCGTGTATGCTGCATTTGCATTGTACGAAGGTGGCCTGCTGAACAAACAAGAACTAATAAAAGAGCTGAAAACATATGTGTTGGTCGATCAGTTGTTGTTTCACACTTCCCACTCACTTGCTTGCCTGAAATTTAAAGAAGCCAAGGAGGTCAGCCTATGAATCTGGACATAACCAACAAGAACCTGTATCTGTTGCTGCCCGGCAAAGTCAGCCGTGTGGTGCAAATCTATGCGCACGAACACCACGTCACAATCATTGAGGCCATGCGCCGTTTCTATCATTCGGACACTTACAAAAGGCTGGCCGACGAAACCACAAAGCTGTGGCATTACGGACCTGTAGCTCTCTATCAGGAATTTGTAGACGAACTGAATCAGAAAGGAAATAAATAAGGGAATAAAAAACCAAGTAAACATCGAATCTTCCCAAGTGGACGATACGTTGCAACAAATTTGCATTTTTCCCGAATAGCTTATTAGGCGTTTGAAGGTGTTTTGCATTTTTAAGTGGAACTACTGATTGACGATGATGACAACGAAGTCCTGGAAGAAATAGCCCCGTAAAAGTGTGACAGTTCGATGCGACAAGTTGCAAGATTGTTCCACGGCTACCAGTTTAAGAGAATTTATCAACTAAAGGCTTACAGAATAAAAGATTGCTTGCTGTATAGTATCCCGATTATTTTCGATCAATGTTCTTTAAATGCGTAGTAATGGATATTTGTGAAAATATTTGTTATAGAAGGCATCTATTGACGGGAACGTTTATATTGAAATTCAAATAATTGATTCATTGTATAATATATATGATTATGAATGCTATACCGTTTGTCATTAGCCTCTTAGGCTTTATGTTTTTTCTCCAGCCGACTTATGCTCAAAAGTTGCTACGTACGGAGTATCAGGTGATGCTCACGGAATTTCCTGTGCTTTCCGATTCGCTGATGACAGACAAATATAGAACCTCTTTTTACCAGGTGAATGATTGTGGCAGATGGAACTTTTATTCGCAGGGGAATACCAAGGCCAAACGGAGGTTTCAAGGGAAAGAAAAAGTCCTTGATTTTATTCTTGCGGATACTACCAAAAGTTCCAGACAATATTGGCATTACTTTAGCAATCCGTTTGCCATGGATGCCGATTCAATTACTTTTTCGGCGGACGTATTAATAGGCGAAGGAAATCAGGCACAGCTTCTTTTGAAACAGAAGGATAATGATATCGCGGTCGATATCAAGCCGTTCCATGAATGGCAAAACATTAGTATCACACAGCCTTTTGACAAGTCGGTAGATAAGGAAATGATGATAGCAGTTGCAATTGGAGGCGATAAGCCGGACACGATAAGTTTGAAAAACTTAAAATTATTGTTGGATGGCAAGCCGATAGACGAATGTTACCCCATTCCTCCTGCCAATGCAGACCATGAATTCGACACATCTTCCAAATTCAGTTTCCACGACCGGCCTTTGACGGATGCAGAAGTTGAGCGTCTTGCCATGATTTGCAAGGTGTGGGGCATGTATAAATATCGCCATCCGGTAGTCCGTGCCGGAGAATATGACTGGAACTACCAACTGTTCCGGATGCTTCCTTCCGCATTGTCCGCAAAAAGCGACAAGGAGTTTGTGAAAGAGTTGATGCGATGGTTGCCGGAACGCACCAAAGAGAAACATTTCACACCAATGGCGGATTCCATTGTAGCGCAAGTGCATTTTAATTGGATTAAGCCATGCAAAAAGGAGAAAAAGCTTTACCGGAGTCTTGTGGACTTGCAGGAGGGTGGCACCAATGTACCATGTTATTGTTTGGGATACATGCAGAATTCAGCTCGACTAACCTATTTTTATAATGAGACCTGCTACGACAGCATCCCCACGTATGATGACGGCTACCGCATGTTGGGATTGTTCCGCTTTTGGAACATGATGTACTATTTCCATCCATACATGTACCAGATGGAGGAGAAATGGGAACAGATTCTGCCGAACTACATTCGCCTCTTTGCCACAGCACGTGACCGGAAAGCATTCGAGGAAGCCTGCGTCAGGATTACCTGCGAATTGAGGGACACACACAGCGATTTTTACGGGTGCGAAAAAAACAGGGTTGCCGATGCCATGATGGAATCTACATGGTTGCCATTTGATGGAGTTCTCAAAGATGACAAATTCATCATTACGGATTTCTTTTTCTTGCCCGTGGACAGTTGCGAATTGCAAAAAGGGGATGTGATTATAGCAGTCAACCATAAGTCTATTGCGGAAATCAGAAAAGAAAAGCGCATTTACAACAATCTTGGAGACGGCTCCGCCGACCAATATGCCATATATTATACCAGTTTCGACGGAGATTCTGTAGTCTATACAATAGAACGTGGAGATGAACTCATGGACGTAACTATCCGCAATGTATATGAACGCTATTGGGAAAAACGAAAGGAACCGGAACCGTCGATCCACGAGCCCTTCCGCATGTTGGCGGATAGTGTTTTGTATCTTGATGTCACTCAGTTGAATTCGGAAGAACTTCGGACACAAATGAAAGGGGTAAAAGATTACAAAGGCATCATATTCGACATGAGGGGATACCCCAAGGAGTGGACTTGCTCGAACACCATTGCTTCATTCCTATATCCTCATCCTAAGGCTTTGTTCTACTATACCTATGCAGACTATTGGCAACCGGGCATTTTTCGGAAGAACCCAAATGTGGAACTGTTTGGAACAGAAAATCCAGATTATTATAAAGGTGCAACTGTCGTGCTGGTAAACGGGTTGACCATGAGTGCAGCGGAGCATGTTGCTGCGACGATAGGCAACGCCCCCAATGGGTACGTCATCGGAGAACCTACGTGTGGAACTTTAGGTCGTGTCTTGTACGTGCCTTTTGTATCAGGAGTTGCAACCCGAATTACAGGTCAAGGTGTCTATTGGCCGAACGGGACATGCACTTATCCCGGCGGGGTGAAGATAGATAAATTCGTCTATCCCGATCCGGAGGCTATCCGGCAAGGAAGGGATACCATGCTGGAAGAGGCAGTGAAACATATTACTCAGTCTTCTACGGGTCCTATTAGGGATACTCAGTAAATGTCGCAAATTAAAAGTTCAATGTCCTCATTATATCAGTATACCAATCAGCCTAATACCGCAATACGGCGTGCACGGATGAATCAACATGAAGAACCAGCTATGGGCGCGAGGCATTGTTTTTTTAGTAACAAAAATGTGTTTTATTAACTATCTGATAGATTTATATAACAAATAATCCGTATATTTAACACACTCTAAGCATTAAGCATGAAAGACAAAGAACTCGATATAGCATATTTACTTTCTGCATCGAGCAGTATGGAAAGAAACATCAGTTAAGTGGGGATGAAGTGGTCACTTTGTTCGACCAATATGAAGTGTTGCCCTATTTGTGCGTGGGCCGTCTCTATCGTTAAAACACAATTATAAAGATTTGCAACAAAACTACAATAATAACCATAAGAATTATGAAACAACAAAATACGTCAGTCAATAAAATAGCTCATAGTAGAAATATTCAATTTTTATTCGTTCAGAGATGCAGACTCTTTTTATCGTTAAAGATGCTTTGCCTTATGGCATGTCTGAGTATATTTTCCAGTGCTTTTGCTCAGGGACTCCAACTTTCTGGAGTTGTTCTCGATGAACAAGGCGGTGCGCTTGATGGCGTCTATCTGATTGTCGCAGATCCAGAAACAGCCCAGGTACTTTCAATTTCAGCGTCTGATTCTGATGGCAAATATACCCTGACTTCTGTACCGTCGCGCTTTGTGCTCAATGTGACCCATATCGGTTACGAAAGTGTTAACCTTCTTATAGAAGACGAAGCTGGTATGAAAGCTGCCCGGGAGATACGGATGCATGCCATCGCTACACAACTTGAAGATGCAGTCATAACGGCAGATGCACCAAAAATTGAACGTGAAATAGGCAAATTTGTTATGCGCAATATTGCTGCATCACCTTTAACCAAAGGAAGCAATACTTACAATTTCCTGCGATTCATGCCGATGATTGATGTAAAACCTGAAGGAGGAATATCCATTTTGGGAAAGAAAGATGCCAATATACTTATTGACGGACGCAGCGTAGGCTCCAACAAAATGGCAGAGCAGATGCTGAAGGGCATTCCTGCAAGCGAAATTGCCCGCATAGAAATCATTCCAGTAAAGGGAAGTGCACATAGCGCAGAAAACCGCAACGGAATCATAAATATTGTATTAAAAAGACCGGATGAAGGTGTACGTCTTACTGCCACTCTTGAAGACAGTCAGGGCTATTACAATAGTCCTAATGGAGTTCTTTTTATGAACTATGCAAGGAAAAGGTTTGACTTGACAGCAGGGGTAACAACTTCCTACAATCAACTTAGGCAGGAATCAGACCAAACATACGATTATCTGCAAACCAACAGTACTACCAGTTCTGATTTTCGTGAGAGTACCCGAACACTGTTCGGTGGTGGATATTTGAATATGAATTATAAGATTTCTGAACTTCACCGCCTTGGAGCTCAAATAAGCCTTGGAGGTCAAGATTATCGTCAGCATTCATACTCATTGACTTCTTACGGCAAGATTGGCAGCAGCCTCGTAGATTCTGTCTATTCAGCAGGCGTGAAGACAAACAGCCCTACAGCCAACCTTAATTGGAGTGCGAACCTCAACTATGTTTTCACAATGGACAATAAAGGTTCCAATCTCAGTATCGATCTGGATTACAAGAACAATAACAGCAAACGAAATATATACAGTATTTACAGCCGTGATGACAATACATCGTCCATCGTAACAGAAGATTTTCTTCAGCAACCGGAAATCAAGACCAGAGTATATGGAGGACAGGCTGACTATGTATACTATTTCGACGAGGACAACAAATTAAAAGTCGGAGCAAGTGCTTACCATGGAAAAGTAGACAATAACTTCTTTTACGGAGTCCGCTCAGGTGAGGATTATATAAACAACAATCAAAGATCCAACAGGTTCGTATACAAGGATTACAATATTGCCGGATATGCCAGCTTCCAACGCGCCTGGTCAGACAAGTTCGAATCAGAAATAGGTGTCCGCGTTGAAAAGTATCATGCCCAAGGCACACAGCAGACCACCTCAGAAAAAATAAATAGAGATGAATTCGATGTTTTCCCATCTGTGTCATTGCTCTATATGCCTTCTGACGACCACGAGCTTTCGCTTGACTTCACCAGTTCGGTAATGCGTCCATACTACGGGGACCTAAATCCTTTCATAACCTACACCTCCCCGTCGACATATATTCAGAACAATCCTAACATCCGTTCAAGCAAGGGATATGAACTGATGTTGGGTTACACAATGTTTGACGATTATATGCTGACCGTCGACTATCTTTACGATACGGATCTATGGACAGAGTTCATACTGCCTGTAGGCAACATGACACGTACATACTTGTACAATTACGGAAACAGTCACGCCTTGGACATTTCGCTGCTCGTATCAAAGAGATTCTTCAAAAATTATTGGTACATTTCAGCCGAAGCTACCATGGGTTATGAGAATACAAGCGGCTCAGTCAATGACCGAAAAATAGATTTCGACGACTTGAAATATGGCGTTACCGTCAAGAGCAACCTGGCATTGTCAAAGAAGCACAACTGGTATCTTGATTTCAAATACCAGTTTTCAAGCAAGAGCCGTGCAGCGGCTTACAGTCGTTCAGCCACGCATGGAATGGAATTTTATCTGCTGAAGCAGTTCCGCAGAGCCTCTTTATCTGCTGGTGTATACAACATCCTAATGCCAAAAGTCACCGTAAGCAATACATTTCAAGACTACGGCTTCTCGATTACAAACAAGAGATTTGTTACAGGTGTAATAACTTTCTCATATACCTTCGGCAACATGCAGACTCGTCGCGTGGACAAGAGACAAAATAAGAATATTGAAAAACGCATGCAATAAAAATCGATTGTGGCTACATCCGAAAAGCTTACATAGTTCCTGAAGAAACGCCTCTTCATACTATGTTTTCTGATCCGTGCTACAGTCAAGTTAGAAGTGCAACTTCTCCACCTCCCTCCTCCGCCCTTTCCGCTACGCTCCAAGGGCGGAGGAGGGAGGTGCAAGCTCGGCTTCGG
>MNQS01000165.1 GCA_001915545.1 Bacteroides sp. 43_108
AAATGTTATAATTCAGCACTATAAATTTAATACTTTTATCGCTATGTTTCTAATTATAAGTGAAATATATTTATTCTTATTTCGAACTCACGTTAAATATGCAACAGATCGTTACTTGTCATGGACACTGGATAATCAGATCAACTATAACAAGACATTTGGCAAACATAACTTAGGCGTAACCTTATTGCAATCAGCTTCCAAATATAATAAAGAAAGTGGTTCCGAAAGTGCTAACGCCATTCCTAATGAGAATTTTGAATGGTACAACATGGGCAGTGTAGACATTACAGATGCAGCAACTTATGGTGCTGGTATGAGTACCGGTATGTCTGAAAATCAGCTGGCATCATACATGGCACGTATAAACTACGCATACAACGACCGTTATTTATTGACTGTATCCGGACGTTATGACGGTTCTTCTGTATTAGCAGACGGACACAAATGGAGTTTCTTCCCTTCTGCCGCCTTGGGCTGGCGCATTGACCAAGAAGACTTCATGAAAGATATTTCTTGGATAAACCAGTTAAAGCTTCGTTTCGGTTTGGGAACAACAGGTAACTCAGCTGTAAGTGCATATTCTACATTAGGTAATATCCAGTCATTCTATGTACCTTTTGGCTCTACTCTAACACCTGCTTATGCTACAAATGAACCTTATTACACTTCTTCTCAAGTAAAAATGGCAAATAAAGATTTAGGTTGGGAAAAGACAACACAATATAACTATGGTGTAGATTTCAGTTTCTTGAATGGACGTATCAGCGGTTCAATGGATATTTATCACTCTAACACCAATGACTTATTATTAAGCATGACTATTCCAACCTTAACCGGCTTTAATTCTACTTATGCCAATGTAGGTAAAACAAAAAACTTCGGTGTTGACTTATCTCTGAACTTGGTTCCCATACAAACCAAAGACTTTGAATGGAGTTCCACTATCAATGCAGCCTATCAAAAAGATGAAATCGTAGAACTTGCCAACGGCAAGCAGGATGACATTTCCAATGCCTGGTTCATTGGTGAGTCAATCAATGTTTTCTATGGTACTGCCAGCGATGGTCTGTGGCAGGAAAGTGATGCGGCAGAAATGGCTAAATTCAATGCCAACGGACATAAATTTGAAGCAGGTATGGTTAAACCAGTTGATCAGGATGGTAACTATATTATAGACAGTAATGACCGTATTATTCTTGGCAACAAAAATCCTAAATGGGTACTGGGATGGAGCAATACATTCAACTATAAAGGTCTTGAACTAGGTATCGAGCTAAACGGACGATTTGGTTATATGGTTGATACGGGTGGTGAAGGCCAATACGGTATGTACAACCAACGTGAAATAAGCTATTGGACTCCGGACAACACTGGTGCTGATTATCAAAAACCGATTTACAGTACAGCAGGTGGTGATGCTTATTCAAGTCTGCTAGGCTTTAAAGATGCCTCATTCATCAAGATCCGTAACATTTCTTTAGGTTATAACTTCAATTCCAAAGCATTAAAGAACATCGGAATCAGTTCTCTTAAATTATATGCACAAGCTAAGAATATAGGCAACCTCTATTCTTCAGTAGATTTTATGGATCTGGACTTAGGCACTACTTATTACAATAGAGGCTTTACTTTCGGTTTACAAGTTGGTTTCTAATTTGATAATAACACATTAAACTGTTTTTAAAATGAAAAATTTAAAATATACATTATTCACAGCTGCCCTGTCTGTCGCAATGACTGCCGGTTTCAGTTCTTGTAGCGATAGTTTCCTAGATGAAAAAAACAAGTCATCCTATACCACTGATTATTTCAAAACGTCACAGGGCATTCAAGATCTGGCTACCGCACTGTACGGTAACATCCGTTGGCATTTCGGTTATGAATGGGCGTATGGTATTACCCTTTACGGCACTGATGAATTCACAAACGGCTCTGACCTGACGGCAGAACCATGGAACACTTATGACAGCCGTCTGAACCCATTGGACTGTACAAAAGCAAACGGAGCGGCCAACAATAACTGTCCGGGTATATCAGCTCTTTGGGATCAGATGTATTACGGCATCGCTTCTGCCAATCAAGTTATCGCATCAGCTGACTATGTTACTGATGCGGAAGTCCGTGAAAAATGCTTGGGTGAAGCTTATTTCCTACGTGGATATAACTACTATCGTCTTTTCGCACAATATGGTGGTGTGGTTCTGCAAACCCAAGTTACTGAAGGTGTGGTCAGAACCTTTACTCGCGCTTCTGCAGAAGAAACATTAAACCAAGTGATTGATGACTTGCAGAACGCTTACGACAAACTGCCTACAGACAGATGGCGTGGTACAGGTACATGGACTAAATACACAGCAGCACACTTCCTGGCAAAAGCTTTGCTGTACCGTCAGTCTGAACGTTGCAGCGACTGGAACTCAAGTTATCCTGCTGATGCTGATTTGAAAAAAGCGATTACGTTATGCGATGAAGTCATCTCAAAATGTCCGTTAGAAAGTGATTATAATAACCTTTACGCCAAATGGACCGGTATAGACTGCAAAGCCGAGGAGTCTAATGAAATATTAATGTCATGCCAACACACTTCTTCGGCAACCGGACGTTTCGGAAACCGTACTTATAGTTACTTCAACCCACAATTCTCCAACTTCTCCGGTGGTTGGACACAACGTGGCCAATATATTGGTGGTATGGACTTCCAACGTTGCCGCCCTACAGAATACGCTTATGCTATCTTTGACAATGTGAATGACTCACGTATGTGGAAAACATTCAAAACTGTCTACGGATTGAATAATATTGCATCGAAAGCAGATGATGTAGTGGCTACAAACGGTATTACAGCCGATCAGGTTCCAACACTAGGCGACCAAGGCATCATCTTTATTCTTAATAAAAAAAGTGACAACCGTTTTAAAGACGCCACAAACTCCGATTATGGAACAGTAGGTCGTGGTGGTATAGCCCACTCCTTTGTAAACCCCGAAACAAATAAATGGGTGCCGAATGTGTTCCCTGTATATGCCGGTGGTCAATATGTATTGAACACCTATGGTGTTAGCGGAAATCCAGCACAGTCCAATGTCTTCTGTGGTATCAATAAAACTGATGACGGCTCGCGTACAGCAGAAAAAGGGGACGCACATCGTGATGTCATTATGGCCCGTACAGGCGAAACTTATCTGATAAAAGCGGAAGCTCAAGTACGTTCCGGTAACTTCCAGGATGCTATCTCTACCATCAACCAGCTCCGTGCACGTGCCGAATGGAAAAATGGTGAAGATCGCGAATACTACACCGATGGTTCTATGGCTTTCTTGAAAAGCGCAGGTGGTGACGAAGATAATTCAACCGCACTAAGCACTTTAGGTAAATGCAAAGATGCCAATGGTACCAAAATCAATAACACAGAGGCATTCAAGGCTTCTTTCCTTCAAAAGAACACTTACTATCTTTCAACTTACAGATGCTTCCAGTCTGCAAATTTCAAGTTATTCATCATTACCGGCCGAGGATGAAGCTATTCTATCAGCTATGGGCGTAAATGGGGACAAAGACCGTTTGATCAATTTCATTTTAAACGAACGTACCCGCGAATGCCTAGGTGAATGGAACCGCTGGGAAGAATTAAGCCGTACCAAGACTTTGGTTCAACGTGCTAAATTATTCAATCCGGAAGCAGCTGCCAATATAGCAGACAAACATTTGCTTCGTCCTATTCCACAAACATTCTTAGACCAACTTCAACATGAAGACGGTACGAATTTAAGTGATGAAGAAAAAGCCGCAATGCAGAATCCAGGCTATTAACAGACTAGATTTTTGCAGTCAATAATTAATAAGGGGAGTGCCGGATTCAGTACTCCCCTATTTTCCACACCATAAATACTTATTTTATAATGAAAAAAATCGGTCGGTTTATATGCTTCACTACACTATTCTTGTTAATAGCGGGATGCAAACAACAAAAAACTATACGCTATGAACTTGTAGATGGCAATCCACAAATAGATTACATAGATTTCCTGAACGACACGCTATGCCGATTTGTCGCACCAGGACCATTGGTTCTGACAAGCCACTACACAAAAGAAGGAGATATTTATATAATACAAATCAACGATATAGTGAGCGCACGACTATATAAAACAGAAGAAGGAAAGCTACGAGGTGAGGCTCCTTTTTTTGAAGGAATATGGATTATAAAAGAAAAGTGATATCAACAAGTTCTGTACAGTTCATTCACTCATTTCTTTTCATATAAAGAATCTATCTGTCAGCCCCCCAAAAAAACAATAACTAAAATCCAATACAAATCCAACAAGATGAATAAAGATTGTTATCCGTATATGGAAAAAGAACAGAAAGAATATGAACAATATTCCATGTAAATGAATAAAATTCCATAGGTAAGATACCTTCTTCGTCTATATTTGCACAAATCAAAAATCAAAGATACTATGGAACTATTACCAACAATCAGAAAAAGCATAATTGCATTCGTTCTGCTACCCGCACTTCTATATGCAGGTATCCCTCCCACCCTACAAAGCGATGCCTCACAAAGAATGACCAAAGATATCATGAACCGTGCTTACATCACCCCCAAACGTATTGTTACCAAATACGCAGGATGTAAGAATAATCTAATAAAAGACGAACACTATTTGTTAGAGCGTGGAAACGGCCAATCGGAGCATAATGACCTCTACTGAAACAGAGAAGGCATCCTTATTACTGGATTTCGGCAGTGAACTGCATGGAGGATTAAAGCTCGTCATGGGTAGTTCCAGCCGTAGGGAGCCTTCTTTGGTAAGGATACGTTTCGGAGAATCTGTTGGAGAAGCCAACAGTACCACTTCAAATACCGAATGGAAAGTGGGATTTTCAACAGACGATCATGCCAAACGTGATATCATCATGGAAATTCCCCGTGACGGCATGATTGAAATAGGCAATACCGGTTTCCGCTTTGTCCGTCTCGACTTGCTGCAAAACAACGCTACTATCTCTTTAAAAGAAATTTCAGCTATCCTGCGCTACCGTGATATTCCCTATCTGGGGTCTTTTGAATGCAACGACCAACGTTTAAACAAAATATGGATTACCGGAGCCTATACTGTCCACTTGAACATGCAGGAGTTTTTATGGGATGGCATCAAACGTGACCGGGTAGTCTGGCTGGGCGATATGCATCCTGAATTAATGACCATCAGCCGTGTTTTCGGATACAATGAGGTGATTCCCAACAGTCTGGACCTGGCCTGCAAACAATTTCCTTTACCCGATTGGATGAATGGCATGAGTGCATACAGCCTATGGTATCTGATCAACCAATATGAATGGTATCACCAGACCGGAGATATTGATTTTTTAAAGAAACATTCCGACTATATCAGCGGATTAATCCATCTGATAAACGGAAAAGTGGATGATGCGGGAAATGAAACGTTAGCACCTGCCCGCTTTTTGGACTGGCCATCCAGCGGAAATAAAGCCGGAGTTGAGGCAGGCTATCGCGCACTGATCGTATGGGCCATGCAAGATGCGCATCAATTGTCTTTAAAACTTGGCAACACCTCTGATGCTCAATTATGTCTGGACATTATCAACCGGATGAAAAAAAAGATATTACCTCACAACAATCTGAAACAGGCAGCTTCATTAATGGCCATCACCGGATTGATGGATCCCCAACAGGCTTGCGATGAAGTTGTCTCTGTAGGCGGTGGAAAAGGTTTTTCCACTTTTTACGGGTATTATATGCTGGAAGCATTAGCCAAAGCAGGTGAGTATGAGAAAGCAATAGATATCATTAAAACTTTCTGGGGAGCCATGCTGGATTTGGGAGCAACCACGTTTTGGGAAGATTTCAATCTGGACTGGATTCCTAATGCCGCTCCTATAGACGAACCTGTTCCAGCCGGGAAAAAAGACATACATGGCGATTTCGGTGCCTATTGCTATCCCGGATTCCGTCACAGCCTTTGCCATGGGTGGTCTTCAGGACCTACCACATGGCTGTCAGATCATGTATTAGGTATAAAAATCGTGGACGTGGAACGCAAGCAGATCAGTATTGAGCCACACTTGGGTAAATTAGAATGGGCCAAAGGTACTTATCCCACCCCTTGGGGCGTGATAGAAGTCAGCCACGAGAAGAAAGCCGATGGTAAAATCGCAACCAAAGTAAAACTTCCGAAAGGTGTAAGACAAATTTAATTATAAAAAATCGTTATCAAACTTCTATAAAAACTGGATCTTATGAAAAACATAATGATATGGATTATGCTCCTCTTGAGTATAACTTATACTGACGCCCAAAATGGAAAATCTCCTAGAAAAGACTATGCCAAATTAGCTAATTATGATGAAAGTAAGGTTCCGCAATATACCTTACCTTCCGTATTAATGTGCCACGACGGAGAAATGGTTCAGACCAAGGAACAATGGGAGCAAAAACGCCGCCCCGAAATTTTAAACCTGTTCACGACTTATATGTTTGGCAAAGCACCTGTATTAAAACACAAACTGCCTTGTACAGTCAGTCGGATCAATGAAAAAGCTCTGAACGGACGTGCCACCCGGAAAGAAATAACCATCCAATTAACAGACGATCCACAGGGGCCCCACATCGACTTGCAACTGTATCTTCCTAATCATGTATCAGGAAAAATTCCGGTTTTTCTAGGCATCAGCTTCATGCCCAATTACACGATATATGATGATCCCGATTTATCTGTCCCCGAAATAACAGATGAAAAAATGAAGAAAAGATCTTTCAGGGGATCAATGGACAAATCCTGGCAGCTTGATAAAATTTTGGAACACGGATATGGTCTGGCCACTTTCTGTTATAATGATGTGGATCCCGATTTTGACGATGACTTCCAAAATGGTGTGCATCCTTATTATTACGAGAAAGGGCAGAATTTCCCAGATCCGGATCAATGGGGTTCCATTGCAGCTTGGGCATGGGGCATGAGCCGTGCCATGGATTATCTGGAAACAGACAAAAAAGTGGATGCTAAAAAAGTTGCCGTGATAGGTCATTCTCGTCTTGGCAAAACCGCTGTCTGGGCCGGAGCCTCCGATCCGCGTTTTGCTTTAGTCATATCCGGGAATTCGGGATGTTGTGGAGTTGCCATCTCACGTCGTTGTTTCGGTGAGACTGTAGAAGCTATGAATGTACGTTTTCCTCATTGGTTCTGTGGTAATTACAAACAATTTAATGACAGGGAAAAATACTTACCTTTCGACCAGCACGAACTTGTTGCCCTAATTGCTCCAAGACCTATATATATAGCCAGTGCAGAAGAAGACAACTGGTCCGACCAAAAAGGTGAATTTCTAGGAGGTAAAGGAGCTGAACCTGTATATGCCCTCTATGGTTTGGGCGGAATAGGTTGTGAAGAAATGCCTCCCGTAGATACACCCTACATGAATGGCCCTATCGCATACCACAATCGCAAAGGACCTCATGCTGTTCTTCCATACGATTGGGAACAATTCCTTCGCTTTGCTGACAAATATTTTAAAAACAAATAATTAATATATAAATCAATGATGAAAAACAAGAACCTACTTATAGGATTATGCTCAGTACCACTATTGCTTAGCATATCAACAAGCATGACAGCCCAAGACTTGCGTGAACGTACATATTATTACGAAATACTAGAACCACGCCATGAGCCCAAACCGGAAATCAAAGGTTTTGCAACAGAAAGAATAAAAGAAAACTTAGACAGAGGATTAACGGCCACTCCATCTGCAAACGGGAAAGGTATCTACCTCAGTTGGAGACTATTGGAACAAGATGGAACTGACACTTCCTTCCACCTCTACCGTTCTGCAAACGGCAAGACACAGCGTTTATCAAAAAATCCAATTAAAAACACCTGTGACTTTGTTGACCAGACTCCCGTTTCTGGAAAAGCAACCTATTGGATCTGTGCATTAGATAAAAAGAAAAAAGTAATTGACACATCTTCCAAATTGGATGTGGACTGTTCTTTATTGAGAAACTATCAGTCCATTAAATTGAACCGTAATATAAAAGCAGGCAAAATAGCCGTTGCTGATTTGAACGGGGATGGCATTTACGATTATATCATCCGCACCCCGGAAAAAAATGTGGATCCCGGAATGCCCGGTACTTTGGATGGTTCAACTTATCAAATTGAGGCTTATTTAAGTGACGGCACTTTTTTATGGTCTAAAGATTTAGGACAAGGTATCGAGCCCGGTGTTTGGTACTCCCCTTTCATCGCATACGACTTCAATGGAGATGGCAAAGCAGAAATTGCCTTAAAAACAGCTTCGGAAACAACCCAACGAAATGAAAAAGGACGGGTAGATTCCGGTGAGGAGTATCTAAGTGTATGGGATGGAATGACCGGAAAAGAAATTGCCCGCGTGGACTGGCCTGAACGGAATGACAGGTATGGAAATCTGGTCCGGCAGAACCGTAACCAAATAGGAATGGCCTATCTGGACGGCAAGACCCCTTATATATTGGCATGTCGTGGCACTTACAAACTGATGACTGTAGATGCATGGCAGCTGAAAGATAACAAACTGGAACGTGCATGGCGATGGGACGGCGATGAAGAAAATCCCGTAGTAAGAAGCATGGGTTCCCATAATATGGTATGTGGTGATGTGGATGAAGATGGAAAAGATGAAATTCTGTTAGGCTCATGCATGCTTGATGATAACGGGACTTTACTATGGTCTACCGGACTAGGACACCCTGATAAAATCTATCTGACTGATATCGACCCGGATCGTCCGGGTATGGAAGTGTTCCTTTGTCTGGAACCTTGGCACGAGAACGGACGTGGCGTTTGTGTTGTGGATGCCAGAACAGGACAACCGGTATGGAATATCGGTCATAAGACATTCCATGTAGGCGATGGGATGGTTGCTGATTTTGATCCGGTCCACAAAGGTCTGGAATGTTTTGCCAGCGAAGACCGTAAAGGAGGCAGCACAGACAAATATCTACTTTCGGCTGACGGTAAACCTTTAGGTAAAAATGAGGAAGTGCCCTCCTGCCGTAATTGGGCTTGGTGGGACGGTGACTTATTGCGCGAAACATTCAAAGGGGACGATAACCGATGGGGGGCAAGTTCCTCTTCAAACGGTCGTTCACTAAGTATTGTAAAATGGAAAGGAGAAACACTGACACAAGGAATTGAAGGTGATATCTTAATGATTGCAGACTTATATGGAGACTGGCGTGAAGAAATAATCACCGCATTGCCCGGTGAAATACGTATCTACACAACCAATCTTCCGGCAAAAGACCGTCGCACCACATTGATGCAAGACGGAATATATAGAAGTTATGTAGCTCATCGTTCCATGGGATATCCACAAGCTCCTGTTCCCTCCTATTATTTAGGAGAATAATATTAAGATTAGCATGAAGGATTCCTCTAAAAACTGTAACGGATATCCTTTTGCTGTAGGGGCGCTTTGATGCGCCCTTATGCATATAAGACTCAAACCTAATCATAAACATCATGCAAAAGATACTATTACTCATTGCTTCCCTTTTTTATTTCAACTTTATACTCGCAGAAAATGAAATAAAATCCTGGCAAGGCATTCATGAAACACCCCTTTCCCGTCTAGAACAACAATTTGCAGAACCTCCTGTGGAATTTGCCAACCACGTAATATGGGGTTGGGAAGGGAAAATGGATAAAAAGACTATTTGCAATGACTTGGATTCTATCAAAAAGAAAGGATTCCGTGCCGTAATATTTGAAGCAGGTTACAAACTACCTTTCAAATATCTTTCCGAAGAATGGTTTAAAGCGATTCGTACCGGAGTACTTGAAGCCAAAAAGCGAGGCATGAAAGTCTGGATTATTGATGAAGGAAAATATCCCAGCGGATTTGCAGGAGGAAAATTCTCACAGGAACGTCCCGATTTGAGAATGCAAGCTCTTGTGATAGGTGATACCATACAGATAAAACGGGGAGAAGTAATGACAAACCATAAAATAGCACCGGAAATCATCAGTGCGGTAGCCGTCAGTACATCCGGTGCTCCTAACAGAACTGTAGCAATTAATAATGGTGAAATAAGTTTCAACGCCGGACTGGATGACTGGAAGATCCTATTGGTCAAAAGCGACTTTCGGACGGCCGTAACCCGAGCCGTTAATAATCCCAACGGCGGCAAAGATGCCACTAATTCTCTGTGTGATTATCTGAATCCTGTTGCCGTACAACAATTCATTGATTGGACACATGAACAGTATAAAAAATACCTTGGTAAAGAGCTGGGTACCACCGTACTTGGTTTCCGGGGAGACGAACCCGATTATGCACATTTACCCTGGACTCCTTCCATTGTCCAAACATTCAAAGATACAAAAGGGTATGATCCGACTCCCTATCTGGCCTCCTTTTTTACCACTTCGCCCACCATACAGGAACAAAGGGTAAAAGCCGATTATTGGGATGTCTGGTCCAGCTTGTTCGCCACCCATTTTTTCAAATTACAGGCCGATTGGTGTGCGGCTAATGGAGTAGCCCACATTACCCATCTTAACAAAGAACATGAAATGCCCGCATGTGTTAAAGCTGAAGGAGACTATTTCCGGAATTTAAGTAAAGTTCAAATACCCGGAGTAGATGCAATCTGGAACCAAATATGGCCCGGTACCCTTAATGATTTCCCCAAACTGGCCTCATCTGTAGCTCATGTTTATGGAAAACCTAGAGCATTCAGCGAAAGTTTTGCAGCTTACCACATCTCCCCTACCATTCCCCAAGCCAAATTTGTTGTAGATCATCAGATTGCCCGTGGGATTAACTTCTTTGAATTCATGTTCTGGCCGGCAGGGTCCAAACATCGCAATTGGATGAGTGATCCCGGTATGAAAGGCCTGAATGAATATACGAATCGCACCACTTACCTGATGAGTCAGGGGAAGCCGGGAGCACGAATTGCCATGTATTACCCCACATCTGCTATGTGGCTGGGTAACAATGAAGTTTATAAGGATATCGTCACTCTTACCCAACAGCTGTTAACTCATCAACGAGATTTTGACTACATAAACGATGATGCTTTTACGGAAGCACTGACCATAGGTTCCGGCTATCTGGAAAATAAAAGCGGACAAAGATATGAAACATTGATTATCCCATCATCAGATGTTATTTCCGCATCTGCCTGGAAAGTGATAGAAACATTTTCCTCACGTGGAGGAAAGGTCCTGTTTTGGGGAAGGAAGCCTGCTTCTTTCATTGACAAAAGTTTCACTGCTCCCGGTTCCCTATCAGATTTAACCAATAGCAGGATTGAGCCATCCACCAGATGGACTGCACGTGTAAGCTCTTCCCTTCCGGAACCGGAAATGAAAATCATTTCACCTGCCAATGATTCTATCCGCTACACGCGCAGAGTAATGCCCGATGGCGACCTCTACTTCATATTCAATGAAGGGAATAAAGCTACAGAATTTACAGCAGACTTTGATAAAGTAGGAGTCGCAAAAGAATGGAATGCGACAGATGGCACACTCCAACCGATAAATGCAACAATTGTCAATAACCGTACCCGTCTGACCATTAAACTGGAAGCATGGGAAAGCAAGCTCATATCTATCGGAAAAAATAACAGAGAATATAACATTAAAGAATATGGCGTAAAAGGAAATGGCTATTCGGAGACAGCCACTTTACAACGTATCATTAATGAAGCAGTTCACAATGGAGGTGGAACGATAGTTATTCCTGCCGGGGAGTATCTAAGCGGCGCTCTATTCTTCCCACGTGGTGTAGATTTACGTATAGAAAAAAACGCCAAACTAATCAGCACTGTCGACCCCAATGAATTTCCTGTCATCCCTACCCGTTTTGAAGGTATAGAAAAAAGGTGGCGATGTGCTTTCTTGAATTTCGACCATTCAGACGGAGTTAAAGTTTATGGTGAAGGAGTTATCGATGGTAAAGGAGTAGAATGGAAAAAAATTCCATTCGGAAACTCCGGACGTCCCAGACTGTTATGTTTCACAGATTGCCCGGGAGGTAAGATTTCCGGTTTAAAAATGATAAATCAGGCCTCATGGTGTCTTCATGTACTTTACACAAACGGCTTCACTATAGATGGAATCGATATCCGTGCATTGGAATATATACCCAGTTCCGATGGCATAGATATTGATTCGTCCAATGATATACTGATTACTTCC
>MNQS01000166.1:0-801 GCA_001915545.1 Bacteroides sp. 43_108
CGTCAGAACTGTATGTACCACATACGGACTGCAATGGGGGAAGACATTCAAAACCCGTATAGACAGAGAGGCTAAAACAATTACAGTAACTAGAGTGAAGTAGAGTACAAGGAATTTTAGTAACCCAAGGTAAATGATAATACACTGGATATGAAAACTGAAAACAGACCGATTTATTCAATATCCGATAAGGATATGATAGAACTTAGAAAGTGGTGTTTTGATCGTGTCCTTACGGAACGTAATGTCATTATGATGAATATGAGAGAAGAAGCACCCCTTGATGATTTTTTCACAGAGATGCTTCGGATTTAAGAAAGAATCAAAGACTAGGTTCTTACTGGCGATCTTACATCTTTGTAAGCATAAGAGCATCTTCAATTTGAGAAATAACCATGTCATAACTTTCTGAAACTTCATAGATGATGTGCCCGTCATTACCGTTGGGAATCGTCAAATGCAGCAGTGTATTTTTACCCGCACGTTCAATCGCTGCAATATTAAGAACATTGACACATACGGTCTTAAAGTAATTCGGGGTGGCAATATCTACTTCAATAAAGTAACTGATTTTGGCTTTCAGTTTCATATTTCTTAATTTTTTAAGTTGAGCCTCTGAAAAAGACATGAGTTGCCGAATCGAATTGGCTCAGAGGCGCGATTTTAAAGAGTTCTTTGACATTTTGGAAAACACAATAAAGAAAACTTTCAGCACGTCAATTTGTCTTTAACGTGATGAGTATGCTTGGTGTGAGGCACAAGTATCGCTGAAAGTATGACCTTCAGATACAGCCTGTGCGG
>MNQS01000166.1:874-1246 GCA_001915545.1 Bacteroides sp. 43_108
TACAACACAATTAGTAACAGCATTCAATATCAATAGCACATCACGTTAAACAAAGTTTAACTAATTGATAATCAGTTGTTTATATTTGTATAATCCACTTTAATAAAGTATCTTTACAATATCAAAATAAACCCATAAACAGCAAGGATATGAAAAGATACGATTTAAGCAGAATAATGACAAGAGCGCATTACATTTTCGGCCACACGTTCAATACCACATTCAGCTACTGCCTGACAAAAGCATGGACGGAAGCCAAAGAGGAAGCAAGAATAAGCGAGGAGAATGCAAGGCGTGCCGCTGAATATAAGGCAAAGTACGGAAACCGCGATTACAGGAACTACCGATCCTATTACAGTTCACGCATGGGAC
>MNQS01000166.1:1320-13449 GCA_001915545.1 Bacteroides sp. 43_108
ACTCTATATAACCCCATCCCCTCCCGTAAGATTCGGGATAACAACCGGTTTAAGCCATTGAGGGGATCATCAGTATGCTAGTCTTATTTTGTTTGTGTGTTAGTCACAATTCTTTATGTATCTAATTCTGAAAAGTTCCAGATGTTCCAGTCCGTGAGGATAGGAACACCACTCCACTCTGTCACAGGTGCGTACAATGGGCATGAATCATTATCTCTATATTCATTTGCCAGGTATGGAGGTTCGATACCTCACAGAGTGACCAAATATCAAATCTTAATTCATTATGGAAAATAAATATCAGATAACAGGCTACCAGCTTGTTTATGCCAATGGAGGAAGGGATACAGTAAAATTGCAGACCCCTGTCATTATAAGCGACATAGAGGGATACAGACATAAGATACGTTCTGTTCACAACTGTATCAGTGTCAACCTCAGTTATATCGAACTGCCGTGAGATTTTACCGCAATGTACCAACTATAAATCCTGAATATCATGTTAAACGAGGAAGTATTGAAAATCGTCCTGAATGACAAGACATTCGGACAGAGAGAAGCCGCCACTATCGTGGGCGGACGAGGAAGGTTGTTCAGACTGGTAGGTTCTGGTGCCATACGTGCCGAAAAGAAACCTGCCAACAGGCAGAACGGAAGATGGTACTGCAACGCCTTTGATGTACTGAAACACGCCGCGCTCAAATAGATTATTTGAATTTCAAATAGTTATATAAAGTTAAGCCACTGATTTTTAAAGTTTTACAATTTTGCACCCAAAGTAAAAATAGTTAACTTTATATCACTATAAGGAACTAATAAACAATAAGTTATGAAAGTATTATATCTCATTTGGTTTGCTCTGGCAGCTATCGTACATGGTACAATAGACAATCTTGACACCGCATTTTGGGTATCAATATCCGCATTCGTGGTATTATCTCTCATACTTGCCGTGAGAATTGACAGAAAAAATAATCTTAAAAACATATATAATGATGAGAACAGACAATGAGTTGCAGCAGATGAGCCATGATGAGCTTATTGAACAGGTGAAAGGATTGCAGTTCCAACTTGCCGGTATGGAGCTGGCTGAGAAAGAGAACGCAAGGATGAGGGAGATTCTCTCCGCTATCGGCATTATTTATGAATCCTATAAGACGGAGCGTCATGGATGAGGAACTTGTACGGCTGGAAGCCGAACTTGAGAAAGTGAAAGGGTGCGGGTTGAAATATCTGCCTGAATACGGTTTCTCTTCAAAAGAGGAAATCATGCAGCTTATACAGGAGGATATAAACGAATTACGCTCGGAGATGGAATGCATTCAAAAGGATTATGCTACTGACGAACTTGAAGAAGAGCGCACGAGGTTGTGCATCCTTCAGGGAATACCAAGATATTGTTGAACTTTAAAATATTCAAGAGTGATGGAAGAAAACAATCAAGTTACAGAATTACAGATTATTCAGGCCAAACAAGCGGCCGAGTTTGCAATGACACCGGTAGGACAAACCGTGAAACAGTTTGAGGTCATGCAGCGCATGGCCAACATGTACACAACAAGCACAATCGTTCCGGATACGTACAAGGGAAATGTGGGAAACTGCGTGATTGCGCTGGATATGGCCATGCGTATGGGGTGTAATCCGCTTATGTGTATGCAGAATCTTTATATCGTGCATGGCAACCCTGCTTTCAGCAGCAAGTTCCTGATTGCCACTATTAACGCAAGTGGCCGTTTCTCCCCACTCCGTTATGAGTTTAAGGGAGAAGAAGGTACGCCGGAGTACGGATGCCGCTGCATTGCTTATGAATCGTCCGACAAAGACCACAAGGAACCGCTTCATGGTGACTGGATCACCATGGGAATGGCTGAAAAGGAAGGCTGGACCAAGAAGAACGGTTCCAAATGGCAATCAATGCCAAGCCAGATGCTCCGTTATCGTGCAGCCGCTTTCTGGCAGCGTGTTTATTGCCCGGAAATCTCAATGGGGCTTATCACCAAAGAGGAGGCAGATGACATTCAGGATGCCGAATATGAGGAAATTATTGATAAATCAGCAAAAAGCAACAAACTTGCCGAAATCGCTGCAAAAGCCGCAGGAGTCAAGGATCACCCCCGCCCGGAACAACCGACAGATCAAACTCAAGACTACGCGAATAATAAACCTACTCGAAAATCATTGTTATAATGGAAATACAACATTCTATAGAATGGTTCCGTAAGCGGCTCGGTAACTTCACCGGGTCGCAAATCGGACTCCTAATGAAGAAAGGGAGAAGTGATTATTTTTCCGATACTGCCAAAACTTATATTTATCAAGTTGCATCAGAGAGGGATATGAATCCTGAAATTATCAATGATGATGTCGAGTTTGAGAAATATCTGCATCAGGTCTGTGTCAACACCAAGGCGATGCAATGGGGTACTGATCAGGAAGAAAATGCCAGAGAGCTGTATGAACGTCTGACAGGAAGACATATAGTTGAGACAGGATCATGCAAACACCCTGCCATAGAACATTTCGCAAGCAGTCCTGACGGTTATTATTACGATGAAGAAACCGGTGAAAAAGGCTGTCTGGAAATCAAATGCCCGATTCAAAGCACTTTCATGAAGTATAAAAGTGAAATACACAACAATGCGTCGCTGCTTGATGTCAAGTTCGAGTATTTCTACCAGTGCATGGCCCATATGATGTGCACAGGTGCGCAATGGACTGATTTTGTTATTTACAACCCTTTCCAGAGCAATCCTATTCATATAGTAAGGATATTGCCGGATGAAGCGGTGTTTGCCGAAATGGAGAAGCGCATTCGTGTGGCTGATGATATTGTCAAAGAACTGATTGAAGCGGAATGACGGGACAACTATTGATAAAAGAAACCCAGTTGCAACGTATCATACGTAAAACTGGAAGAAAACCATGCGAATGCAAATGCTCGTTATGCAGGATGCAATGTCACACACCATGTCTGGGTACTCCTCAGGATATAGAGAGGCTCATAGATGCCGGATATGCCGACAGGCTGGCTCCCACTTTGTGGGGAGCCGGGATAATCATGGGCGTGATTGATATTCCCATCCCCATGATTCAAGCTGTTGCGGGTGACGAATACTGCATATTTTACCATAACGGACTATGTGAACTTCATGACAAGGGATTGAAGCCTACCGAAGGACGTTTGTCACATCATTCCACACGCCTTGATAATTTCAAGGCCTCTAAAAGTATATCTTGGAATGTCGCTAAAGAATGGCTTTCCGAAGAAAATGCAGAAGTTATTGAACGTGTAGCTGATAAATTTAGTAGAAACTAAAAACAATAGAGCGATGAATACAAGCTATAAAGAAAACACCCCTGACAACTTTTGGCAAATCAGATGGCTTGACAGGTATATGGAAGGTCACAACGGGTTCATTGCAGGCGGGTGTTTTAAAAACATCCTTTCCGGTGAACGTGTAAAAGATATAGATATATTCTTTGAAAGCAACGATGACTTCCAAGATGCAGTAGATTTATTCAATAGCGACGGCTATGTGAAAGATGGCTGGAAATTTAAATATCGTAATGAAAAGGTATGTGCCTTTCAGAAAGACGGTGAAAAAATATGGATTGAATTTATCGAATCTGAATTTGGTACGCCGGAGGAAATACTTAGGAGCTTTGATTTTACCGTTGCGAAAATGGCTTATTTCAAGCAACCTAAATACGACAATAGCGATGATGATATTCCTTTTTCATCAGAAAAAATAGTTGGCTATGAATACCGGCTACTCCATCATGAAAACTTTTTCGAGCATCTTCACATGAAAAGGCTGGTTATTGATGAAAATATTCCTTTCCCAATTAGCACATGGGAGCGTACATATCGGTATAAAGGATATGGTTACAACATGTGCCGGGAAACCAAGAAAAAACTTTTAGAAGCTATTCAGAAAACGAATTTAGATTCTGCCGATTTGTCTATGTACAATAATGGTGGATGGGACTAATAAAAATATGGAACAATGAATACACAGATAGCAATCCAGGAAAGCGATCTTGAACTGATCGTCAGTGAAAAGACGTTAGGTAGTCTTACTACCAACGCAAAGCAAATCAGAGATATGGTAAAAGCCGCTTTGCCAATGTATGATATCTCCAATTATAACGATGAGAATATCGATCAGGCAAAGAAAGACAAGGCAGCTTTAAACAAGGCGGCGAAAGCCCTCAATGCCAAACGTCTTGAAATTGAGAAAGAATTCATGAAACCTTTCAGGGAGTTCAAGGACGTTGTAACCGAAACCGTGAAACTTATCGGCGAGTGCTCTGCCAAGATTGACACGGTAGTCAAGCAAAACGAACAGCAATACAAGGATAGAAAGAAAGCCACTATCAAGACTTACTTTGATGGATTGAATGTTAACCTTGTAGACTTCAATAAGGTTTTCAAGTCTGAGTGGCTCAACAAATCCGCAAGCATGAAGTCTGTATGCAACGAAATTGATTCCATATTCTCCAAAGTCGAGAACGAACTTTCCACGCTGAAGGGGTTTGGTGAGGATTTCGATGTCCTTCGTACTTATTATATGGATACGCTCAATATCGCATCCACCATCCAGTATGCCAACCGTCTGAAGGAGCAGCGTGAGCGTGCCAAAGCAGCAGAAGAAGCGCGCATCAAGGCAGAGCAGGAAAAAAAGGCTGCTGAAGAAGCGCAGATGAAAGAGGAAGCGGAACGAGCCAAACAGAATTCAGTCAATCCATTTGCAAGAGCCAGTCAGCTGGTCACCAATGAACCACCTTCCTTTGTCGAGCAAACCAAAGCTCAGGAACCGGAGCTTCTGACGAGAGCTTTTACTGTTACCACAACTCGTGAAAATATAATCGCTCTTGGTGACTTCATGAATGATAATAATATTGATTTCGACAAGATTGAACTTGCAGATACCCTATGCAATACAGATTTGAATTCCATTGTCAGAATGCTTGAATATAGTGCAAATCTGATAGACAAAACCTCTACCAAACCTTGCGAAGCAGATAAGGCAAGGCAATTCAGAAACATGATAAAGAAAATTCAAAAGAAAATAGAACAATGAAAATTACAATCAGCAAAACAACCGAGTTTGAAGCGGTCTACCTGAAAGTGGATGCAGGTGTACGCTATTGGGAAGACGCAGAAGTAAACGGAGTTAGTGATTCTGAAAATCCGCCAACTATTCCTTGTGCTGAATTTATCCATGCCGATAATGAATACCGCTGGCGACCTATTATCGACATCGACAATGGAGTTATCACTAATTGGGAAAAAGGTTTTACCGCACAAGTTCACTATAAGGTATGCGATGATGGCATTTATACAGTTACTGATAAAGATGGCAACATCATTGTTGAGCATGAGGGTTACGTTCCATCCATCATGTGCCCGGAAGATGAAGGATATGGCGACTACATCATTATGAATATTGACGAAAATGGATTTATTCAAGGATGGGAAAAAGAATTGATTAGTAGAATTATAAAAAAGTATGAGGATTAAATGAAAGCATTATTTAAAATGGACTTCGATTGCGGAAGAATGGGCAATCTTGAAGGAGTATTTATTGCAGACACAGAAGATGTCGAATACTTAGTGAATAACAAAATCAGTGTTTACTTCGGTGAAGTACTTGGCAAACACTCTGAAATATCCGGGTGTGTGGCTGAAAGTGAAATCAAACAAATAACCACCGATGAAAATGTAATCAAGATAGTTGAAGAATATGGGCTCAACAGTGGGTATAATCCATTTGAATACACTCTTTGTACATCAGAAACGGAAGATATACCAGACAACGGAGTTGATTGGGATGATTGTACTGTACAAGAATACATAGACTTTATGAGGAAAGGTATAATACCCCAATATTACGAGAAAGATTATAAAGAATGGCTAAGTAGCCAAAAGGAGGATTAAATCATGCAAGACTATATTTCAGATTGGTTCATCCCGATGGACTTTGGGTATGACATTCCGGACGAAGAGCCGGACGGTGAGGACAACTTTAATTTTGACTGAGAGTGGTATGAAAGAGTATATTTATTTAATCCTGTTTCTGATAATAGGAATTGTTGTCGGGAATAGGGTATTCAATCACTTACACGCATGGCTGGGCGTAACAATAATATCAGCCACAATAATTTTCTTTATTTACAAACTGATTAAAACATTGAAAGATGAAAAGACTGATTAAGTTAACGATGGTATGTATGACCTTAGTAATGTTTGTCTCCTGTGAGAGAGTAGCCCCTAATTATGCAGGTGTCCTTATGGAGAATTACGGCAAGCAGGGAAAGGAGGATTTCAAGATTGTTTCCGGCAAAGTGTCCACATGGGAATTGGGCACAGAACTTTTTCAGGTTCCGCTATTCGATCAGCGTGGAGAATTCGCTGAAGCTGTCACACTGAAAGCTGCCGACAACACGGAGTTCAAGGCGTGTCCTACATACAGCTATAAAGTTATCAAGAACCGTGCCATTGATGTTGTCTTTGACAACAAGCATATTGGCCGTGGAAGTGACTTTATGTCTTCGTTGGAAGATAACATCTTGGAACCACGTATATATGATTTGATAAAGGAAGAAAGTCGAAAGCATAAGACCGATAGCCTGATGGCTGACGGAGGGTCGTTGGTATTTGAGAAACGGTTGGAACAGATAGTTGACATGGAGTTTGAAAAAAGAGGTCTGCAACTGCTCACATTCTCCGCACAACTGGAGTTCTCCGAAAAGGTCCGTGAGAAGATTGACAGCCGGAATGAAGTGAACACCAATATATCCGTACTGGACCAACAGATTGAGGAACAGAAGAAACGCAACGAGCTGGAACAGTTGAAAACCGAACAGGCTCTTATCCAGTCAAAAGGTCTTACCAAAGAAATTCTTTACAAACAGTTCATTGACAAATGGGATGGGAAGTCGCCGATTTACGGTTCTATCCCTGATTTGATCAGAATACAGAAATAACTTTGTTACCTTGCCTTCCCGGTCTGTGAAGATAGGGAGGCAAACGGGAGGTTGGCGGAAATGGCAGACGCTAATCAAGATGTAAGGTGCAAAATTCTAGGATAACCGTTAATATCCAAGCCGGCAACCTACGAGACATCTTAGGGGAGCTGACTTGAAATCAGTGAACTGCAAAAACACCACTCATGCAGGTTCGAATCCTGCACCTCCCACTATAAATGAATAAACGTTGAATATCAAACTTTAAAAGAATTAATTATGATGCATACTTGGTTTGAATGCAAAATCCGTTACGAAAAGGTAATGGAAAACGGCATGAACAAGAAAGTAACTGAACCCTATCTGGTTGACGCGTTGAGCTTTACTGAAGCAGAAGCCCGTATCATTGAAGAAATCACTCCGTATATCAGCGGTGAGTTCACTGTTTCGGACATCAAACGCGCCAACTACAGCGAACTGTTCCCCTCTGAAGAAGATGCAGCCGGACGAAAAAAGCGGAGCGGAGAAAAAGACCTCCACTACCGTATTGGTACAGGCTTCCGATCTTCGCGATGCTGTAAAGAAACTGGACGAAGGAATGAAAGGTACAATGGCAGACTATCAGATCGCATCCGTAGCCGAAACCGCCATCATGGATGTATATCCGTATGAAGCTAAGGAAGTTCCGATATCCAACACTCAGATATCGGAAGGTGCTGATTCTCCTGTAGTACGCAATTTTATCCAGTCCCTACCGGATGGTTGCAGGACAACCATAACAGTAGCAGGAAAGCAGGTTGTTGTCGACAAGACCGGCAAGGACACGGTAGTAACCCCACATAAGGAAAAAGACGATGACATACGAGGAGATGATTAAAAAAGCGCAGTCGTACAAAATGCGCGGGAAGCCGAAGAATGACGAGCACCGCATACAGTCCGCTTGTGTCCGCTGGTTCCGTTTAAAATATCCGAAACTTAAAAACGTGCTTTTTGCTGTTCCCAATGGTGGCAGACGTGATGCCATCACCGGAGCGAGACTGAAGGAGGAAGGTGCGACCAGCGGAGTGTCAGATTTGATACTGCTGAAGAGCAACCGCTTCTATGGAGGACTTTGCATTGAGATGAAAAAGCCGGGAGCCCGCCAGTCTCCTGCACAAAAGGAATGGCAGAAGGATGCGGAAGCCAACGGAGCGAAATACGTCGTCTGTAAATCATTGGATGAGTTTATGAAAGTGACAATTGATTATTTGAATGACGTATGACAAACAGAAAAACTATAAACCATAAATTGAATTGCAAGTATGGAGATAAACTGTAAATATTGTCCTAAAAACGATGGGACCGGCAACTGCCTCATTAACGGATGCCCCCTGCCTCCTGTCATAAAGGAGATAGAAGAAATGCAGTCCTTTTTGGAGATAACCGCAAGTGACAATCCAAAGGAGCTTATAGACCGCCTCACTGATATAAACGTCTATCTCGCACGCTCTGGCAAGCTGCTTGCTGACGCCAAGGCATATCAGGATCAGGTGACAGCGAATGTATATGCCAGCCACATGGAATTCATCTCACGTGTTCCCGCGACTGTCGCCATGAAATTTGTCGCCGCGCAAAGTGTGACCGCCAATCAGATTGTGACATGGCTGGACCGTATAAACCGTACCCTCGTCCATGCCGGAGACAATATCAGGACCCAGATATCCTTTGCCAAACAGGATATGGCACTGCAAAGGAAAGGCTACTGATAAATAACGTTTAAATTATTGATATTCAGAAATATATTTATTGTAATCCCATAACAAAAAGTTAACTTTACAATATATATAACAAACTGATTATCAAACAATAGACATGATGAAAAAGGATACAAAAAGGAAATCATTTGTCTTCTATATAGAATGGCAGGAAGTGCTGATGGAATATCCTGAGGAGGTCAGACTTGAAGTGTACGATGCAATTATCAAGTACGCCGCATCGGGGACACTGTCGGAGCAGAAACCGTTGGCTAAAATGGCATTCTCTTTTATAAACAAACAGATAGATGAGAATTTGCTACATGAACCTCCAAGCGGAGAAAACCACTGGAACTGGAAAGGTGGAATTACTGATGATAACCACAGATGCAGGAATTCAAGCGGCCATAGAAATTGGCGAAATTCAGTCTTGGAAAGAGACAACTTTACATGTTGCCGTTGTAAAAAACGTAACATGGAGTTAAATGCACACCATATCAAACCATTTTCTTTATATCCCGAATTGAGATTCGATATAGATAATGGCATTACATTGTGTCGAGAATGTCATGTAAGACTACATAAAGAACAAATGAAATGGGAAAAGAAAGTTTTTTGATATATAAATCGTTTTACAAGCCTATATCGAAGTTATCGGACAAGCAACTTGGAAGATTATTCCGAGCTATATTCAAGTATCAACTTGGCGAGATTATTACGGTAGAGGAGGACATTGAAATAGCATTTGAGTTCTTCAAGAATCAATTTGAAATAGATGAAAACAAATACCATGGCATTGTCGAGAGAAACCGTAGTAATGGAAGCAAAGGGGGTGCTCCGAAGAGAGCGAAGAATGATAATTCGGATGATATTGGAACAACCCAAATAAACCCAAATAACCCAGTGGGTTTTTCAGAACCCAAAAAAGCCGATAATGATAATGTAAATGATAATAATAACTCTCTCTCTAGCGCGCATACGCGTGAAAACCTGGGCGATATTTCATCAGAAACATTCGATATGGATTTAGACAAATGCTTCGCGGACCTAAAGTCTGAGGAAGGATGGCTGAGGGATGCTTGGGAACGGGCATACAGGAACGGATTCAGGAACTTCACTTTGGATGAATGCAAAGACAAATACGTTGACCTGTACTATTGGAAGCTAAAGGGGGAAGGCGTTACACACAAGTCTGTTTCAGATGCAAAACGCCATTTCTCAAACTGGTTGATAACGGAACTTAAAAAACAGAAAGATGACAGAGCAAGAACAAAAACTTTCAGCAGAGCTACAACAGATCCGACAGGAAAAGTCATTTGCGGCGAAACTGAAACAGGAACAGATATACAATCTGGTGGAGCGTCACAAAAAGACTATTCTGCAAGATTTTGAATATGACCTGACGAATCCAGCCGAATATTACGCCCATCGTGATCTTGTCAGGCAGCTGGGCAATGATTATACTGGACGTGAATTCAGGGAGTTCGAGGTTGACGAGAACAACTCGAAGGTATTGTCTTTCCTGCTGTATTACTTCAACGGATGCAGACTGGCCGAGAAAGTGTTTCCCGATGAGGATTACAAGATTCACAAGAACCTGCTGATTGTCGGGGCACCCGGCACTGGAAAAACAATGATCATGCAGATTTTCGCCGATTATCTGCGTCTGACACGGAATCCCAGCCAGTTTGAAAACCTCTCCGTCACCCAGATGATGAACTACTACAAGATGAACGGACACATAGACCTGTATTCCTACAACGAGGGGCAGTCAAAAGGATTCAATCCCGCCCCGTTCAATATCTGTCTGAACGACATAGGTTTGGAAACCGAGAATCAGAAGAGCTACGGTACCAGTCTTGACAGCGTGATAGACGAGTTTCTCTATGCGCGTTATGAGATTTACCAGCAGTTCGGGAAGAAATACCATATCACCAGCAATCTGAACATCGGTGATTTCAGGAAACGGTTTGAAGGACGTCTGATTGACAGATTCAAGAGTTTTAATGTCATTCCCCTGCTCGGAAACAGCCGCAGGAGATGACAGTTATATTAAGTTAAGCAGATGCGTTTTTAAGATTATATTATTTGAGAAATAAATAAAAGTTATCTTTACATACATAAAAGAATTAATAAAAACCAAGAGCAATGAACATTACGAAAGTTTTGGCGGAAGAAGTTGCCAATAAAATGGTAGAGCCGTTAGAAAAGAAAATCAACCTGTTGCATGATGAACAGGTCAGGATTACGGAAGAGGTGATCCGAAAATCCATTCCACAGGAAATCACCGACTGTTTTCAAAAGTTTCGGTCTTATTTCTCTGTTGCATATAGCATCACACTGTTTAACGGTTCCTATGAAAAACGTGTTGCCGGACTGAAAGGATTTCCCAGCGCAAACGCTTACTATCCTCACATTGAGGCGGACAGGGAAGTTATTGAAAAGATAGACAAACTGGAAATCGAGATCAGTGCGGTAAAGGATGAGAAGACCAAGGTATATGAATCAGTCGTTGCGTCACTTCTGACATTACGGACATTCAAAAGAATCAAAGAGAATTTCCCTGAGGCATACAGACATATTGCCTGCTATGAAGATAAGGGAAAAACATCCGTATCCCTGCCGATAGACAATATCATGGACACTTTGAAAAAATACACCGTATGACATCTTGGGGAAGTTCACATTTTACAACTTCTCCCCTATTCTGCGGATAATCTGACTTTATTTTTTTTATTTGAAAAACAAATAAAATTTACTATTATGCAAGAAACAACTCAATTGAATACACTGACCAACATCGTATTTGTCCTCACGGACGTTTTAGAAACCAACCTTCTAGAAATGCAGCAGCAATACAAGAAGGAAGGCTTTGAACTCAGACACGATTCAAAAAGAAACTTCAACACAGCCATAGCCGCGATAAAGAGATTGAAAAGTGATGTGAATCATTGCAGCGAATCCACTCTGGAAAACTTCGGCAATGATTCTGACATGGTGAACGCCATGTTGCTCACACTGATTGACAGATGCGGTGATGATGACAACCTCGCTTATAAGATGTACGAATACATTAAATCTTTCCCGTCCAAACTGAATCTAGACTTGGATTTGGATAATGCGTTCAGCCACCTGTTTAAAAAGGAGAAGTTATGAAATCGCAGAAAAATATCTTAAAATCCATTGAAGGTCTGTCCGATATAGAACTATTTGTTATTGATCTCTTTTGTGGCGCCGGCGGTTTGTCCGAAGGTGTGGAAGAAGCACGATTGGATGGAAATAGATGTGGAAAGGTTGTTTGCTGTGTGAACCATGACAAGAATGCCATCCTTTCACATGATGCCAATATCCCTGATGCACTTCACTTTATTGAGGATATCCGTACACTGGAACTTTCCCCGATAAGCACTATTGTAGAACGTAT
>MNQS01000136.1 GCA_001915545.1 Bacteroides sp. 43_108
CGGAAAATGGGCAATAATAATGGCACATAAAGTGATTATACTCTATCGACTTTATATGCCATATTACTTTTTAGGGACATTTACTGAATATCCCTAAGTATTTTTGATTCAAATGCGATACGTCTTTCCGTAGTGCCTGCATATTGAGGACAGGCAGGTTGCTCCGCACTGCATCGCATCTTTCTGTCTGACAAATGGAAATCGTGGCATACCACCAGTTATTTAGCTTCTTCCGGTTTGTTGAATTTGTTAAAGTTAGTGTTGTCAGTGTCCGTTCAGGTGGAAGACGCAATCCATAATTGTCTCAATGTTTAGAGACAATGCGTTCATTATTAGATACACAAAGATAGAAAAGACAGCAATGACAATTACCGTTCCGTATCTTATCAAGAAATGAGGGCGCGTTCCGATGATTACTTTTACTTTTGGAGAACGCTCCTGAGGAGTTTCATTTCGTCTGTTTTTTTTCATATCAATTACCAAGTTCAAGCTGATTCTTGATGAGGTTGTAGTAAGCCCCCTTGTTGGCTATAAGTGTTTTGTGGTCGCCTGTTTCGCATATGCGTCCTCCATCCAGCACTATAATCTGGTCAGAATCTTTCACTGTTGAAAGTCTGTGTGCTACAACTACTACAGTCCTGCCTTTGTAGAATTTGTTCAGGTTCTCGACTATCACTCTTTCATTTTCTGCGTCCAGGGAATTTGTCGCTTCATCGAGGAATATGTATTCCGGATTCTTGTAGACAGCCCGGGCTATCAATATTCTCTGCTTCTGCCCTTGGCTCAGCCCCGTACCTTCTTGGCCTATCTTTGTGCCATATTTAAGTGGCAGGCTTTGGATGTAGCTCCAGATGTTAGCAATTCTGGATGCTGTCTCCAGTCTGTCGTAATCAATCTCCTCATCGTCCACAGCAATATTTCTTGCTATCGATTCCGAAAAAATATACCCGTCCTGCATTACCACTCCGCACCTGCTTCTCCACCATTTCATATTATACTCTTCCAGATTCTTCCCGGCAACAGATATTTTGCCGTTCAATACCTTATAATACCCCAGCATAAGTTTTATGAGAGTAGTCTTTCCGCTTCCCGATGCACCTACTATTGCCGTTATTTTTCCTTCGGGAATATCAATTGAAACATTGTCCAGAATCATTCTGTTTGCGCAGACCTCATACTTGAAATCCACATTTTTCAGCACTATGCCTTTATTTTTGCCGAGCAGTCTGCATCCGCCAGATTCATCAGTATCTTCATTCCTTTCATTGTGGATTTCATTTATACGTTCCAATGAGATTTTCATATCCTGAAAAGAATAGATGAAAGTCATGAACTGCTCTATTGGAGCGTTGAGCTGTCCCACGATATACTGGATTGCCAGCATGCCTCCCAGCGTAATGTCACCGCTGATGACAGCCGCGGCGGACAAAGCCGTAATGACAATATTTTTCATTTCATTGATGAACAATGAGCCGGCTTCCTGCATCTGCTGCAGTTTCAGAGATTTTGTCCGCACTGCAAACAGATTTGCCTGAGTGTCCTCCCATTCCCAGCGACGCCTCTTTTCGCAGTTCTGAAGCTTTATCTCTTGTATTGAAGTCAGAAACTGATATGTCCTGCTCTGGTTTACGGCTTCCTGTTCAAAAAGTTCATAATCCAGGATTTTCCTTTTGTGCAGAAACAAGGCTATCCATCCGCCGTAGACGATGCTTCCCAGAAGGAATATGCAGAATATCGTGCGGCTGTACACAAGCAGGACTGCTCCAAAAATTACAAAACTCAAGAACGTGAAGACCACATTAAGTGTCTGGCCGGTCAGAAAGGACTGAACTCGTCCGTGATCGCCGACTCTTTGCATCAGATCTCCCATGAGCTTCGAGTCGAAGAACGACATGGGCAATTTCAGCAGCTTTATGAAGAAATCGCTGACAAGTGATATATTGACCCTCATCGATATATGCAGAAGCAGCCACCTTCTGATGAAGTCCGTTGCGGTCTTGCCGAATACAATCATAAGTTCGCCCAGAAGTATCAGCCAGATGAAGCCGATGTCGCGCCTGCCTATTCCGATGTCTACTATCGACTGCGTCAGAAACGGCAGTATCAGCTGCAGCAGACAGCCGAACAGCAGTCCGAGGAATATCTGAACCAGATATCCCCTGTATTCTTTCATATATCTGAATATGAATGTCAGTGAATGGCTGTCTGCCGATTCCTCTCCGCCGAGTTTCCCGAACCTGCCGTTAGGCTCCAGCAGAAGGGCAATGCCTATGCCCGATGCACTGAGCCACGCTTCGTCAAACTCCTTGTCGTCTGCGCATATCAATCCTTTTCCAGGATCGCTGATGTAATACTTATGCCGTGCACTGTCTGTCTTATACAGCACGACAAAATGATTCTGGTTCCAGTGCAGGATGCACGGCAGATTGCAGTCGTTGATGGCGCTCTTCTGAATCTTCACGCACATCGTGTCAAATCCCAGGTGTTCCGCGGCCATGGAGAGGGCACGGAGCGACACGCCCGTAGCCGTTTCCTGGCAGAACCGGGAAATGAACCTTGTGGAGTAGGGCTTTCCGTAGTGCCTGCATATCGAGGACAGGCATGCCGCTCCGCACTGCATCGAATCTTTCTGTCTGACAAAGGGAAATCGTGGCATACCGGTTATTTAACTTCCGCTTTATTGAACTTGTTCAGACCTGTGTTGCCGGTGTCCGATTCATTCATGGTTTTGCGGGCATGTCTTCTCGACCGTCCTACAGAGAATGAGTATGTGGCATTTACAGCTACTTTATAGTACAACGGTTTCCTGTTTTCGTTTTTGTAGTACCTGAATGCCGGAAGGTCGGCAAGAGTATAGTCGTTGTGGCCGCTGTAGTTATATTGGGCACCTACCGACCAGTTTCCGATTTTATACCGGACTATGCATGCGTACTGGTCGCTTCCGCGCGTGAGCAGGTCGCCGTCGTATTCCTTTGTCGGGGAGTTGACGGCAAGTACACATTCCAGCTTGTTTGACAACAACGACATCGTCACGCTACCGCCCACACGCCAGTAATTGAAGTTCACCTCCTGCAACGGAGTATTGAATTTGGAGTAGTAATGTTCCAGATACGGCGAGAGCTTAAGCCATTTGAACGGCTTCCAGTCTCCCCATAGAAAGGTATTGCATTCAAAGTAGTCGCTGATGTTGCACGGCTTCAGATTGACCATGCCTTCTTCAGCTGTTATTGTGCTTGCTATTTTGTTGTGCGAATATGACGGATTTATGCCGAGGGTTACCAAGATTTTTCCTTCAGGGTCATAGTAGCCTATGTTCAGTTTCGCCATGGTTGTCCAATAATGCTTCAGCTCAGAATTGCCTGTCGACATCATCCACGGATCGAGGTATGTCCTGCTTTCAGTAATCTGATCCAATGTGGCGGCATTCTTGCTTGTGGTCAGCATAAGCTGTACTGTGGCTCCTTTCAGCTTTCCTTCTCCCCACCAATCGGCATTGAGCCTGAAGTATGGTGCTGCCGTGGTATAGGTGCTGCCCTGGGAGGTCTGGCTCATGATGTCCATGCCGGCAAGCGGATTTAAACCTATTTGCCCAAATTGCCAAATGCCTCCAACGTACAGACGTTCATTATGTGAATGCGGCTTGTATGTTGTGCCGAAAGACTTCTGATTGAGCTGCCTGTAAGAATATCTTGAAGCCAGACTGAACATTCCGCCCCAAAGGTTTGACGCGAAACCGGCATGTGCAATCAGTGAATATGAATTGTTGTCGATGTCCGAATGCTGCTCGTAATCATAATCGCTGTTTGCAGGGTCGTCTGATATCATCGACTGCACTGATTTCGAGTAGCTGGAGCCTAATGTGTTCACCACGTTTATAAAAAACATGCGTCCGTTGTCCCAGAGGTATCTGTAGTACATATCTGCGGCGTATGTGTTTTCTCTGCTTCTGAGGTTGTTGACCCCGTTGCCTTGATAATAGAGATTTTCGCTCTGTATGATTCCGGAACGATTTTCGTTGTCTTGACCTGGAGAGATTATTGCATATAGCTTTGCGTTGAACAGATGGCTTCCCTGATAGCGCTGGTAAGTCGCACCTATGTTGTGGTACTGTCCCTTGTAATTATTTTTGCCGGAGTATCTTGAACTTTTTCCGTTGCCGTAATCAAATTCTGTCTGCCTCTCTATGTCTTTAATGTCGCGGTAGTCAATGAGATACTCCAGATCGACCATGTTCAGTGAGTCCGAATATGTCAGGTCTGCCTGATTGGTGCCGAAACCGGTGGTGACGCTGTTCGAAGTGTTGAAATATCCGGTGTAGGCTCTGTCGTGGCGTTTCTTTACGATGATATTTGCCACAGGCCCCATAGTATATCCCATATACTCAGGAGGCGCAACGTTGTAGTACTCCACTTTCTTGATGTCATCTCCCTTGTATGCCCTCAGGTTTGCTCCTGTCGACGGAACACCGTTTATAAGGATGAATACGTTCTGCATATCCGAGGATGTAAGCGAAGTGCTGTTGAGGTTGGTTCTGAAAAACGGCAGTGTGGATACTGCTTCCAAGGCGTTGGTGCCGAAGTTCCTGTTTTCGTCGGAAAGATACAAATCCTGATGGTCACCCCTGTTGACTATTTTGTCTGCCGTTATCACTACATCGTCTATTTTATGGGTGCTGGTGCTGTCTGCCGTCTCTTGTGAGTATGCCGTTTGGACTCCAAGAATAATTGTTGCGAAAAAATATGTTATGGTCTTTTTCATGAATATTGATGTATTAAGTAATCCAACAAACTTTCTTCAAAAATTTCATCTACAACGTCTTCAATGCGATGCTCCAGGCCTGCAAAGTGGGCTCTGTGATAAAGTCCCATGCATAGATAGCGCTGAAAGTGAACCGTTGGCCACCTGGTATCAACGTTTGTCAGCAAGCTTATGCCAAGCATCATTAATGATATAAAAATCAAATTTTTCATATTTTTCATTTTTTGTTGATATTACCAAAATTAGATGTTTCAAATATAACGTGCAACCTGATGCTGCAACTCAATTTGTATACTACTGATAATCAGTTATGAAAAAATAAACCAGACGCAAATTGCTGCATTTTGTATGGACATAATTTCATGAAATAAAAGCAAAAAGTCAATTCTGGGCGCTCGCAATGGTATTTTCGAGTGCGCATATACATTCCTGTGAGCGCTCATAGATATTTATTCAGCCTGAAAAAGTAATTGCCGTTATTTAAATAATTATTGTAAAATTGAATGAAAATGCTCAATTTTGTAAAAATGCAAATCTATATGAAAAGAATTTTATTCATATTTTATCTTTTTGTAATATTGGTGGTTGCTGTTTCATGTTCGGAAGATGCCACGCAAAGCAGGCTCGACGATATTGCAACTATTGTGTGTACATTTCCTGACAGCGCTAAAAAGGAGCTTGAAAGTATGGACGAATCTGAACTTACTACAGAATGGCATAGAGCATATCATGCGCTTCTTGAATGCGAAAGTGAATATTTTTCCAAATGTACGTTTGATGATTCGACGTATGCAATTGCAGCAGAATATTTTCAGCAAGAGAAGAATTCAACTACATCACAACGAATGGAATTTGAGCTGCTTGATATCTACAAGAAAATATACACCAATCCGGCAGAATCGATGTATCGGCTTCTTGAAATGGAAAAGCATATAGATGCTTTTTCAAACCCTCATTTTAAGGCTATGCTTGAAAGTTTCATATTAATCATATACTACAACAATCGCGAATATGAGAAAATGCTGAAACATGCATATAAGGAACTCAAATATGCAGAAGAGGGAAAGATTATTTCAAGAATCGTAAATAGCAAGTTCCATGTAGGTATAGCATATAAAAACATGGGAAAATTAGATTCAGCATATGTGAATTATTGTTGTTATAAGAAATATGAACAAGACCTTGATTCTACAATGTTGTTTTTAGCGTATCACAACATTGCGGCTTTACTAAGAAATATTAAATCGCCCGATGATAATGAAATTATTTTAGCACTGCAGAACTCGTTAAAATATAATACAGCAAAGGATGACAGCGCAAAAACTTATATGTTGATAGCTGATTACTATTATAATATTAATAAAAAGGAAAAGGCAGATAGTTTCTTGAGTATATTTTATAATAGTATTCGAAATGATGATTATTGCTCATTTTACAATATATCGTGGACTCTCAGTAATTATTATGAAAAAATAGGCAATATGGATTCTGCCAACAAATACAAAGGAGAGATACTTAAATATCGCGTAAAACTTGATTCTGTAATACGAGCGGGACGCACCGTGGAAATAACACATCAAAGCGAGATGGAAGATATTGAAGAGGATTCACTAACAAAGCTCGAGGCTATTGGGGTTGTTTCTGTTGTCCTTATAGGAGGGCTTTTGTGTTACATTGTTGTATACAGGAGGAAGAGAAACAAGTTAAAGAAGGAATATGACACCTGTATAGAAAATCTGGACAAAGCGCTGGTTGAACTCGACGTGATTAGAAATAAGGAAAAGGAGTCAAGAAAAATCATTGCTTCTGAACTTCACAAGCACCGGTCTGAGGTAAAAAAACTGACCGAAATAGCAGATATGTACAGTGTGAAATTGTTGGTTATGCTGACCAAAAAAAATATACCGACTTCGGATCTACCGCTTTCATATCCAAGTATTTATATGATAGCATCAACAATGTGTACGGAAAATCAGACAAAGGCCGTGATTTTGTAGAAAAGATTACGGAGGCATGTCCAGGCATAAAGGCGCGCGAGCTTCTGTTGTGCATTCTCTACAGAGAAGGCGTAAGCGACGACAGAGCAATTTTAGACATTCTTAATGTCACTGCCGATACATTTAGAAGCCTGAAAAGTAGACTAAGAAAGAAACTTAAAGATGCACCCGAAAATCAATATATTGCAGAAGTGTTGGATGTTATGGGAAGATAGCATCTTTGATTTTGGCTGATTATTTTTGCTTTTGACTTTCAAGAGTCCATAAACGCGGAAACCATAAAGTTAGTCTTTAGAGTCTCCGCGTTTTAATTTACTTGCATTTTCAGTTTTTCCGTTTTGGCAATGCGTAGAATCATCAAACCGTTTTTATTAAAAATGCTATAGTTCCTGATTCTGCAGAATGTTGCATTCGTCTTTTTCAAGTATTTCTAAGCACTTGTCGAGTTCGCTCGGACGTATTACAATCTTTGCTGTGTCGCCCTGAGCAAATGCGTACATGTATTCGATGAATACGCCCTGTTCTGCGAGGTGACCGAGAATCTTCGACAGCGAGCCTGCTGTGTTCGGACAGCTTATGCATACGACATCGGTGAGCACCACTGCGAAATTCTCCTTACGCAGCACTTCCACGGCTTTGTCAACGTCCGATACTATGAGGCGGAGAATGCCGAAATCGGTTGTTTCTGACATACTGAAGGCGTGCATGTTTATACCGTTGTCGCCCAGCGCCTTTGTAACCACATTTATGCGACCGCTCTTGTTTTCCAGGAATACGGATATCTGTTTTATAGTCATATCTTATCTCTTTTTATTTTATGCCAAAATACGTTTGTCTATCACACGCTTGCTCTTGCCCTCGCTTCGCTGTATGCTGTTAGGTTCCATGAGCTTCACTTCTGCCGAGATTGAGAGTACGCTCTTCAGTCTTGCAGCGAGTCGGTTGCGCAGTTCAATCATTCTGCCGAGTTCGTCGGACAGACAGTCAGGCTTGAGCTCTACCTGCACCTCAAGTGTATCGAGATTATTCTTTCTGTCTACTATAAGCATGTATTGAGGTGCAAATTCAGGCATTTCGAGAATGACACTTTCCACCTGCGAAGGAAATACGTTGATACCTCTGATGATGAGCATGTCGTCCGTACGTCCAAGTATTCGTGTCATGCGCACGTGTGTGCGTCCGCAGTCGCATGTTCCCGGCATCAGTGATGTAAGGTCTTTTGTGCGGTAGCGAAGCAGAGGCATACCGGTTTTGGTGAGTGTAGTGAACACCAGTTCTCCTTTTTCTCCTTCAGGTAAGCGCTCGCATGTTTCTGGATTTATTATTTCCGGATAGAAGTGGTCTTCTGCAATGTGTGTGCCGTTTTTGCATTGGCATTCGTATGCCACACCAGGGCCCATTATTTCGCTTAGTCCGTAGATGTTGTAGGCGTTTAGTCCGAGGCTTTCTTCTATTTCGTGCCTCATGTTTTCTGTCCACGGTTCGGCTCCGAAAGCTCCGATTTTAAGATTGAGGTCTTTTTTAGACATTCCCATCTTGTGCAGTGATTCCGCAAGATAGAGTGCATACGAAGGCGTGCACGCAAGACTTGTCACCTGCAGGTCGTGCAGCAGACGTATATGTTTTTCTGTGTTGCCTGTCGATGTAGGTATGACAGTTGCACCAAAGTGTTCCACTCCATAGTGTGCACCGAGTCCTCCGGTAAAAAGTCCGTATCCATAACCTACGGACATGATGTCGCCTTTAGTCATCCCGTAAGCACTCAGTGCTCTGGCAAACACTTCCTTCCATATTTCGATGTCGCGTCTTGTATAACCGACAATGGTCGGATTGCCTGTCGTTCCTGATGATGCATGTACGCGCACAATCTCAGACATAGGTGTTGCAAGGAATCCAAGAGGATAGTTGTCGCGCAGGTCCTGTTTAGTAGTGAACGGCAATTTCTCGATGTCCTCAATTGTTTGTATGTCGTCTGGCAGGAGGTCCATCTCCTGCATCTTTTTTCTATAGAATGGTGTGTTGTGGTAAACCAGTTCCACAAGCTTGTGCAGACGTTTTCCCTGAAGGTCGCTCAGTTCGTCTCTGCTCATGCATTCTTTGTTGCTGTTCCAGATCATACGAATGTTTCTTATGGTATTTTGATTTAATAAATTTGTTTAACTATCTTGCGTTTAGTTTGTTATTGCTTATATAACAGATCTAAGCTTCAGCTGTTCAGTCCTGTGGATGGTCTTCATGGAACTGCTTCATTCTTTCTTCCATGACCTCATACAGTTCTTCCCTCATGCGCGAAGTACAGGCTCTGACTCCGTTCTGTTCGCTTCCTGTGGTGCCAAGAGAAATGCCGCTCACACCGTAGTGCATCAGTTCCTTGACAAGCTCGCCGCTGGCCATTCCGTCATAACCTATTGTAAAGAAGAATCCGTCTGCAATCTTGTCTTTTACGTCTTTGTCGTACACGATGTGGAAACCGTTGTCGGTGAAAATCTTCTTCATCCTTTCTGCACGTCTGGCATATTCCTTCATGTCGGATGCAAAGTCGAGCTCGCCGTCGGTCGATGCACGCATCATTTCTGCATAGGCATACTGTGTCGAAGCTGTACATCCCGAAGTAATCATGTACAGGATTGACGCAATGAACGTCGGACCGAACACTCCGGCATCGTGGTAGCGCTCTGCCAGTGCCGGAAATTCCCTGTTGAAGAGCTTGTCCGATACGCATGCCACAGCCATTCTCTGTCCTGCATAACTGAAGATTTTCGATGCCGACAGCATCAGTATGTAGTTGTCTGTATATTTTGCCACTGTAGGCGGGTAGGGCGGAGTGAACGGTTTTCCTAAGTCGCGTCTGAAATCCATGCAGAAGTATGCCATGTCTTCCAGCACTATCGCATCGTATTTCGTTGCCAGTTCACCGATGATTGCCAGTTCGCTGTCCTCAAGACAAATCCATGCCGGATTGTTAGGGTTGGAATATATGATGGCTGCAATGTCGCCTTTGCTCATGTAGCTCTCCAACTTCTCACGCAATGCTTCGCCGCGATAGTTGTATATGTCGAACTGTTCCCACTGAGCACCTATTATGCGGAGCTGTGATTTCTGTATAGGGAATCCGGGGTCGATGAAAAGCACCTTGTCCTTGCCCGGCTGGCACTGTGTGCATGCTATGAACGAACCGAACGAAGCCGCCACCGAACCTGTTGTAGGTATGCAGGCGCGCGGTGATACGTCGATGTCTACGAATGCCTTAACGAAGCGCGAAGCTTCGCGCTTGAGTTCAGGCACACCGTCGGCGGCCGGATACTGCGAGCCTACGCCTCTTTCAAGAGCTGCTTTCTCAGCCTCGATGCCTATGCGGTTGGCAGGAAGTCCGGGCGAACCCTGATCCATTCTTATGAAAGGTATGCCGGTCATCTCTTCCAGACGTCCCGCCACGAGGCACACTTCGCCTATGGTCGCATTCTTCAGATCCTTCACATGAAGTTCCTTGGCAACGTTGTCAACAAGTTCCTCGTTGAATACATAGTGTTTCATATTGACGCCTTTGCTAGATATTTTTCTTTTCTGCTTCCTCGTGTCCTATGTCGAAAGCTTTTTTGTTCATTTCGACTATGTTTTCTCCCTTTGAGGCAAACACGCGTGCCACACTTTCTCTCAACTGCTCAACCGACAGTATTCCAAGATGTCTTGATGCGGCGCCAAGCAGCATCACGTTGGCGCATTTCGGCATCTGATGCTCCTTGGCCAGTGTCTCTATGTCTATCATCACTACGTGAGGCAGTGAATTAAGCTCGTCGGCCAGTGCCTTGTCGTCGGGATAATTGGGTATGTTCTTGAACGGCGACGATGACGTGATAATCCATCCGTCCTTGTTGAGGTAAGGCAGATAGCGTAGAGCCTCCATCGGCTCGAGCGAAAGTATCATGTCGGCATTTCCTGTAGAGATAAGGTCGGAAGCAATGGTTGAGTCGGAAAGACGAAGGTTTGACTGTACGTCGCCGCCCCGCTGGCTCATTCCGTGCACTTCAGCCTGTTTGAGGTTTATTCCTGCCTGTGTTGCAGCATCACCTATGATGGTGGCTATGGAGAGGATGCCCTGTCCTCCCACGCCCGAAAGTATAATGTCCTGTTTCATTGTCTCCGATCAGTTTTTCTTCTGTTTCAGTTTGCGGTTGAGTGTCTGTATGCATTCTCTTCTAGGTATGATGACCGACACTCCGTTGTATTCGATTTCTTCGCGTATAGTGCGCTTTATCTCTTCCATATTTTTTGGAAGCGGAACAACCACCTTGACATGCTCTGATTCAACGCCGAGTCCGAGGCAGATGGCTTCAAACTTGTTTGTACCAGCAGAGTCCTGTCCTCCAGTCATAGCTGTTGTCAGGTTGTCCGAGATGATGACCGTTATCGAAGCCTTGTCGTTGACAGCATCGAGAAGTCCGGTCATGCCCGAATGGGTGAATGTGGAGTCGCCGATGACGGCAATGGCCGGAAATACACCGCTGTCGGCCGCGCCCTTGGCCATGGTGATAGATGCTCCCATGTCGAGACATGTATCTATGGCGCGGAAAGGAGGCAGTGCACCGAGCGTATAGCAGCCTATGTCGGCAAATACACGAGCATCAGGATATTCCTTTACTACTTCATTGAGTGCATTGTAGACATCGCGGTGGCCGCATCCCTGACAAAGTGCAGGCGGGCGCATCACGACATTGGCCGAAGCGTTGAAGAATCTTTCCGGTGCGCATCCGAGAGCCGTTGCCACACAGTCGGGTGTAAGTTCGCCTGTACGCGGAAGATCGCCGGTGAGTCGTCCCTTCACTGTGTAGTCGGCCGAAACCATACCCTTTATTTCTTCTTCCACACAAGGCTGTCCGTCCTCAACAACGAGAATCTCGCTGCTGTCCTCTGCAAGCTTCTTTATGAGCTTTTCCGGCAACGGATATTGAGTTATCTTCAGAATGTTGTATTTCTCTGCTGCTCCTGGAGTTTCCATCACGTAGTTGTAGCCTATACCGCAAGTCAGGATTCCGAGAGGTTTTTCTGCGTTTGCCTTGCTGTATGCCACGTAAGGAGATGTTTCAGCCAGACGCTCAAGTTCCGGCTGTTTCTCTATAAGCGATGCGTAGCGTCGGCGCGAGTTGGCAGGGAGGAGCACCCAGCTCGACGGATCTTTTGCACACGGGAGCGACTGCACCGGCATAGCCTCGTCGGCCACTTCGACATTGGCTCTCGAGTGTGCCAGACGCATTGTTATTCGCATGAGTACAGGCAGTTTTTCGCGTTCGGACAGTTCGAAACCGTATTTCATCATGTCGTATGCTTCCTGCTGATTCGACGGTTCGAGCACCGGCATGAGCGAGAACTTTCCGTAGAAACGCGAGTCCTGTTCATTTTGCGACGAGTGCATCGACGGGTCGTCGGCAACAATTACAATAAGTCCCCCGTTGACTCCTGTGATGGCTGAATTGACGAAAGCATCGGCTGCTACGTTAAGTCCCACATGCTTCATGCAGGCAATGGCTCTTGCACCTGCATACGACGCACCGAGAGCCGCTTCGACGGCTGTCTTCTCATTGGTGCACCATGTGCTGTGCAGTTTGCGTTCCTGCGCGATAGGGTTTCGCTGTATGTATTCCGTTATTTCTGTGCTGGGTGTACCAGGGTAGGCATATACACCTTTGATGCCGGCATGTATGGCACCAAGGGCGATGGCCTCGTCACCCAATAAAAGTTTCTTTTCCATCTATATATTCAGTTTTATTTGTTTTTCATGTCCTGTTATAGTGTGAAGTCGTCTGCATCATCGAGCACAGGGAACTTCTTTCTGAAAGCGTTCAGTTCGTCTATGCTTATTTCTGCCGTCACCATGTCCTGCTCGCCCTCATGGCATTCAGCCACAATGCGTCCGTAAGGGTCAATCAGCATTGTGCCTCCGCAGTAATTGCATGCAGGGTCGCTGCCAACTCTGTTTACACCGGCCACATAACACTGGTTTTCGATGGCTCTTGCCTTGAGCAGTGCTTTCCATGCTTCGATGCGCGATGTAGGCCAGCTTGCCACGTATATGGCCATGTCGTAGTCCTTTCTGTTGCGCGACCATGCAGGGAAACGCAGGTCGTAGCATATCTGCGGCAGGAATCTCACACCGCCGTATTCTGTTGTCACACGTTGCCTGCCTGCTGAGAAACGCAGATGTTCGCCACCGTATGTGAAGAGATGCTTCTTGTCGTATTCCGTGAAGCTTCCGTCCGGTTTCACAAAGTAGAAGCGGTTGAAGTATTTCCCTCCGTCGTTCACGGCTATGCTGCCAGCAATGGCGCAATGACGTTTTCCTGCACATTCCTTCATCCATTCCAACGATGAAGCTTCCACCGGTTCGGCAATGCCTTCAGGCGATGTGCAGAATCCAGTAGAGAACATTTCCGGCAGAATGTAGAGATCCGATCCAGGAGCAGAATCTATGAGGCGTTCAGCCTCATCTGTGTTTGCCTTGGGATCGGCCCATATTATATTTTGTTGTATGAGCGTGATTTTCATGTTTGTTCGATGTTGGTTTTCGTACATATAGTGGCAGGTGCGAGCAGAGACATATATAGAGAACTTTGTTTTATATATTCTATGCCGAACCGCATCCTATATTTTACAAATATAAGAAAAATATTTTACACAAATTGCATATTGCATTATTTTAGGCTGTAAAAGCTGCAATTGTTGTGTTTTTTCATGATATTTGTTTAACATTGCAATGTAGAAGGCTGTTTTTATTTATCAAAATCATTACCATGAATAGATTTTCTAGACTTTATACCCTTGCTTTAATGTTTGCAGGAGGTGTCTGGGCTTCTGCACAGGCGCCGTCAGGTCATGCAGATTCGCCTATGGTGCACGATCCTGTAATTGCGTGCGAATCCGGCAAATATTACTTGTTTTCCACCGGTCAGCGTTTGTTTTCGCTTGTATCCGACGATTTGCACGAATGGAAGTCCCCATCGAGCGTTTTCAAGGAAGTGCCTCAATGGGCCATGGACAGTGTGCCCGGATATAAGGGACACACATGGGCTCCAGACATAATTTTCCATAATGGGCGTTACCATCTCTTTTATTCATGTTCCACTTTCGGCAAGAACACGTCTGCCATGGGGCATGCATCACGAAGTACACTTTCTACTTCTTCCGATGAACCATGGGTTGACACAGGAGCTGTGATTACGTCACATCCCGGAGACGATTACAATGCCATCGACCCAAATGTAGTGATTGATTATGACGGCAAACCGTGGATGACGTTCGGCTCGTTTTGGGGAGGAATAAAGATGGTGCGGTTGAAGGATGACCTTTCATCTGTACTTGACGGTGAAAATCCTGTAACCCTCTGTACCCGCCTCTACACTCCGGCCGATGAAAGGCCTATGCCTAAGGAAAACTCGGTGGAGGCACCGTTCATCATGAAACACGACGGTTATTACTATCTCTTTGTGTCCTACGACTACTGTTGCCGTGGATTGAAGAGTACATATAAGGTGGTTGTCGGTCGTTCACACAACATCTGCGGACCTTATGTCGGTCGCGACGGACGCTCCATGCTTAAAGGAGGTGGAAGCCTGCTTATATCCGACACGCCAGAGCATGTTGCCGTAGGACATTGTGCTGTTTACGATTTCGACGGACGTACAGTGTTCATTGCCCACGGCTACAGCAGGGAGAAGAACGGCGAGAGTCATCTTGTTGTGAAAGACATTCGGTGGAGCGATGACGGTTGGCCGGAAATAGATTCTTAAGATTTCAGATAATTCCGAGGGCTCGCGATTTCTGTTGCGAGCCCTCGGAATTTTTATTGTGAGCGCCCGCGCAATTTTCCCTTGTCTGTTTCTTTATTTGAATGTAGCATCTTGATGGAGATTTTTTTGTATGTTCTGTGTTTTATAATAGGAAAAATACCGAATAGAGTTATTATTTCCTAAATAATATATTTCAGTCTTGTCTTTAATCATAAATCTTGCAATTTTTGTATCATACATAAGTTATCTGCGCGTGCTTACAGCTGATGTAGATGCTGCGATGTATCTAATTATTTTGTTAGCTTTTATCATAATCATAATTTCGAATATTTCTTTTTATGAACAGATTCGTTTTTTCAACATTCTTGACAGTGTCGCTGTGCAGTACTTCTTTGTGTGCTGCGGAAGATGATGCAGTTTTTCGGATAAACACTTCTGAAGAGTGCCAGACGATGGACTACTTCAGTGCTTCGGATGCCTGGAGTATGCTTAGGCTCGGACTTTGGCCTGAGGACAAGCAGAATCAGGTGGCCGACTGGTTGTTCAGCACAGAGAATGATGCCGATGGAAAGCCTAAAGGCATAGGATTGAGTTTGTGGCGCTTCAATGTCGGTGCTGGAAGTGTGGAGCAGGGCGATGCCAGCCAGATAGGTCAGGGCACACGTACAGAATGTTTCCGCAACGCCGATGGTACGTACAACTGGGACAAGCAGGAAGGACAGCGCCGATTTCTGAAGTTGGCCAAGGAGCGCGGAGTGGAAAACTTCTTGGCTTTCCTCAATTCTCCTCCAGTTTATTTCACTCAGAACGGGCTTGCTACTAACACCGGCCGTGGTGGTACGTTCAATCTCAAGCCTGAATGCTATGACGATTTTGCCGTTTTCCTTGCCGATATGATTAAAGGTGTGGAGAAGCACGACGGCATAAAGTTCAATTATCTCTGTCCTGTCAATGAGCCTGACGGACATTGGAACTGGTTGGGACCCAAGCAGGAGGGTACGCCTGCTACGGATAGGGAGATTGCAAAAGCGGTGCGACTGATAAGCAAGGAGTTCGTGAAGAGGGGCATTGACACGAAGATACTGGTCAACGAGTCGTCAGACTACCGATGTATGTTCGATGTGCATATGACCGACTGGCAGCGCGGACATCATATTCAGGCGTTCTTCAATCCGGACAGTACTGCAACTTATCTCGGTGACACCCCGAATGTCCCGAAGATGATGGTAGGACACAGCTACTGGACAAACACTCCTCTCGACAACTTGAAGAACATCAGATGCCAACTCCGTGATTCGCTCGACAAGTATGGACTTGACTTTTGGCAGACGGAGACGTGCATAATGAGCAATGATGAAGAAATTGGCGGTGGAGGCGGTTACGACTTCACCATGAAAACGGCCCTCTATGTCGCACGCATAATCCACCACGACATCGTCTATGCCGGTGCAAAGAGCTGGCAGTGGTGGAGAGCTGTGGGCGGCGACTACAAGGATGGACTCATACGCGAATATCCAGACAAGGACGGATTGGACGGAACTGTGAAGGATTCCAAACTCATGTGGGCTCTCGGCAACTACAGCCGTTTCATCAGACCAGGGGCAAAGAGATATGCCGTTCAGGCACTGGATGAGGACGGCAATGTCGTTCCCGACGGTGAAACAGACCCTAAGGGACTTATGATGTCTGCCTATAAGAATAAAGATGGAAAATGGGTGGCTGTCATAATCAATTACGGTCGTAAGGATAGGGACGTTACTGTTTCATTGGGCAAGAAGCTTTCTGATTGGAAAGTATACAGAACTTCAGACGTCGAGGGTGAAAATCTCAAGCCTTCTGGCACATTCAAAAAAGGACAGGGCGTTGTGCCTAAGAGAAGTATCGTCACTCTCGTAAGGATGTAAAAGTCTTAATTCCAGTTGATAACATAGGAGGCCGCAATTTGCGGCCTCTTTTTCGTTTTCCAAGATTGTCTATTGTTTTAATCTGTTGTTGCAAAGTTAGTGTACTGTACTAATAAAGCATGTTGCCAGAGCTAACAATAAAGCGAGAGGTATTAAAATGGAAAAGATTTATTATTGGTACAAGTGAAAATGATTGTTAAGATGGGTGGAAAAAAGACCGTGCCCGACAGAGCATATCCAACATACTTTTCAGATATGCTTTGTCGGGCACGACATGGCTGATTTATATTGCTGGTAAGCTTGTCAATATGATAAAAGTATATCGGCAGATGCTGTCAGCTTTGTTTATTTCAATAAAGATTCAATCTTTTGTTTCAGGTCTTCTTTCTTGACAGCTCCGTGTTCAAACATTTTCACGATGCCTTCCTTATCTACGACAATGGTGAGCGGATAACCGCTCTCAGAACCTTTCTGATTTTATCTTTTGTGTCTTTATTCACTAATGTGGCGTATGTTGTTTTGAGTTCATTCAGTATGCTGTCATTTGTGAAGATTGCAGCAATCAGAAATCCAAAGCTCCAGTAGCACGCAGATATTCTGTTTCGTCTATTTTATATTGTGTTTGCGCCTCTATCAGATTGCTTTCGGCCTGTTGCCATTGCGACTGCGCATCAAGTAGGTCGGTCAGCGGAGCCATAGATGCAGCATAGCGATTGCGCATCACACGCAGGTTTTCATCAGCTTGCTGTAATCCTTTTTCAGCGGTATTGATGAGTTCGTAGCCGTCTTGCACATTGCGGATTGCTTGCTGTACTTCGATATTGAGAAGTTTGGTGTTCTTTTGCAAATCGAGTTCCGCATTTTTCAGTTCGTATTTTGCTTTACGCACTTTCTTATGTATTTCGCCCCAGTGGAAAATAGGAATTTTCACGGAAAGAACAGCCATACCGATGCCGTCGCGGAATTCCTGAGAAAAAGGAACTTTTGTACCACCGACATCAATCATGCTGTTGAGCTTGACGTTGCCGTAGTACATGTAGCTTAGGCCCAATCCTACTGTGGGCAACATGTCGGCTCGGGCCATGCGAATCTGTTCCTTTCCTGCGGCGACCTGTTTTTCCAGCAGATGCAGTTCCGGACGTGAGGCTATGTCTGGGGTAAGCTGGCCGGGTCTTGAAATTATGAAAGTCGTGTCCACCGCCTCAATCTGTGTATTGAAGTCGGCACCGACGATACGGCAAAGCGACATACGGCACAGGTCAGCTCCATTTTTTACCTTTTGTAGCTGATAGCTTATTTCGCTACGTTTTGCTTCGATACGCAGCAAGTCGTTTTCAGTTGCCAAACCGGCCGAAAGTGCTGTTTCCGTCTGTTTATGCAGTGTGTCCATCTGTGCTTTATAGCTCTCAAGCATGCGGATTTTGCACCCTACGGCTATGTATGTCCAATAGGCATTGTCGGCATCAGCAATGACATCCATGCGCTTCATGCGGTATTGTTCGGATGCAACCTCTTCGCCAATACGGGCCAGACGGTTGCCTGTGGTAATTTTGCCTCCGGCATAAATCGGTTGAGTCAGCGACAATCCAGCCATATACGTGCCACGCATGCTCAGTTCCATGCCCATCATATCTATATCTGGCAGCATGTATGCTCCTGTAGCTGCACCGTCAATCTTAGGAAGATAGGCTGTAGCGGCTATTTTGCGGTCGAGCTTGGCCTGCTGAATCGTATTGTCTGCTTGCTGCAGCTCTTCGCTGTGCGTCAATGCCATTTCCCGGCATTCTGACAGTGAAATCCGAAGTGGTTGCTGTGCCGGAACTTCGGAAACTGTGCATAGTGCGACGCAACATGAAATGATTATCTTTATCTTATTCATTTGGTTTTCGTTTTATACGTTAGAAGGTTTGCGAATGCGGAACAATGTCGAATAGAATAAAGGAAGCAAGATGAGTGTGATGATTGTACCAACGGCGAGACCACCCATAATTGTAATAGCCATCGAACTGTACATCGGGTCGCCGACAAGCGGAATCATGCCGACGATAGTTGTCAGCGAGGCCATCAGCACTGGACGTACACGCGACACGGTGGCCTCTACAACTGCAGTGAAAGGTGAGGCATTCTCTTCTTTCTGAAGTCTGTTGATTTCATCCACAAGTACAATTGCATTCTTGACCATCATTCCGATAAGTCCCATCATACCGATAATGGCCATAAATGTCATCGGCTGTCCGCTCAAAAGCAGCGAAGGCGTGATGCCGCAGAACACGAACGGGAAGCAGAGCAGAATGAGTATGACTTTGCGCCAACTGTTGAACAGCAGCAACAGGATGACGAGAATGAGGAAAATGGTTATAGGCACGTATTTCATAAGGTTGCCGATGGCCTCTCCCTGCACTTCGCCTTCGCCTACCCAGCGCATCGAATAGCCGTCGGGCAAATGAATGGCTTCTATTTCTTCCTTGATTGAGTTGACTGCTTTTGCAGGTGTGGCATACGGATTGTCAGGATTTGGGTCGCATTCTGCTTCGATGACACGTTGGCCATTGAGGCGCATTACGAGGTCTTCATCCCAATCGAGGCGGACATCATCAACGACGTTGCTGAGCGGTACGGCGCGGAATATCTTGTCCTGCAGTTCGCTCATAGTCTGACCGCCTGAGAGTGCACTTTTAAGCTCCTCATTTGACAGGTGTACGTTCATCATGCTCCAGACAGGTATTTCATCGAAGTTATTGATTTTGCTGCCGTCGTCATTGCGTACCTGCAAATTTAGCGGAACCATACGTTCCTGGTCGTTGAGTACACCTACAGGCATTCCGTCTGTCGCTGCCAATAAGGCGTTGGCCACATCGCTGCGTTCGATGCCTGAGCGCAGAGCGTCCTGCTTCACGTAGTCAAAGACAAAGGCTTTGCCGGCAGGTTTCCAGTTGTTCTGTACAGAGTAGGCATCTATGTATGGAGAGCGACGCATAATCTCTTCGGCCTGTGCACTTAAACGACGCAGCACTGCTGGGTCAGGACCTGCAAACTCCACTTCGACTGTGTGCGAAGTTGAAATGGAGAAGTTGTATTTTCGTATTCGTATGTAAGCTTCCGGATATTGTTCGCGGAGCTGTTTCCGTATCTCTGGAATTTGTTCCAACACGGTATTGTAATCTTTGCAGTCTACAATGAGTTCGCCGTAGCAGTCGCCTCCTGATGTCATCGGACGTACCAGGCAATAGTGAGCCGGTGCACTGCCTTGACTTACGGCTACTCGCTCTATTTCAGAATTTTTTGAGAGCTGTTTGCTCATGTCCAGCAACTTGTCACGCACTACATCGGCATCGGTAGCCGAAGGGAAGAAACATTCTACGACGAACTGCTTGTAGTCGAAATCCGGGAAGAAAAGATTCTTGACCTTTGTCATGCCGAAAATGGATAGAGCCAACAGTGTGAAGGATGCAATAATCGTGGTGCGCTTGTAACCAATAAGGAATGTTATCGTGCGACGAACAAAACGGTGTACAGGTGAGTTCATGACTGTTCCCGTTTCGCCGTCAGTTGTTTTCTCCTGTTTCGGTAGCCATGATTTTGCACATACAGGAACCTGTACCAACGCCAATACCCAACTTGCCAGCAGACTGACGCACAATACCAAAAAGAGGTCGCCTGCGTATTCACCCGAAGTGTCTGGCGAAAGGTAGACACAGAGGAATGTAGAAGCTGCAATCACGGTCGCGCCAAGCAACGGCATGGCCGTATTTTGCCCTATGCGGTAGAGATATGTTTCTGGTCCCAATCCTCTTTTCTTATCAATCAAAATTCCGTCCATAATCACAACGGCGTTGTCGACGAGCATTCCCATGGCAACAATGAACGCTCCGAGCGAGATGCGTTGCAACGTTGTTCCGAAGGCGAGCAGAATAGGGAAGGATACGGCTACAGTCAGCACTAATCCGAATCCTATTATGAATCCGCTGCGGAAGCCCATTGTGAAGATAAGTACCAGTATGACTATGGCCACTGATTCAACGAGATTCCACATGAAGGATGAGACAGCTTCATTGACTTTGTCCGGTTGAAAGAAAATCTTTTCAGTCTCAAACCCGACTGGAACATTTTTCATTGTTTCAGCGAGCTTGGCATCAACAGCTTTGCCTACATCGGGGACAATGGCCGACTTCTCCATGGCTATGCAGATGGCCAGAGCAGGGCGACCATCAACGAAGAAGCCGTTGCGCTGCGGTTCGCTGTAGGTCCGTTCCACACGGGCTATGTCGCCTAAGCGTATTCGTTTTCCGTCAAGTGTCTGAATCAGCATATTGCGAATATCCTCCTCACTCTCAACAGACGAGCCGACATAGAGTGCAATACGTTCGTCGCCACTGCGGTATTTCCCTGCATTTACCTTTTTCCCGGCTGTTTGCAGTGCAGACATTATTTGCGTTGGTACGATGCCGTTGCGGGTAATCTGTTCCTTGGAAAGGATAATGTTTATCACCTCGTCGCGGTTGCCTATTATGTTGATTCGTTTTACACCTTTCACGCTGAGCAATTCACGGCGGATGTATTTTGCGTATTTATACATTTCCGGATAATCGTATCCGTCGGCTGTCAGGGCATAGAATATGCCGTAGACATCCATCATGTCATCCACCACTACAGGACTGTAGCATCCTTGGGGAAGACGTGAGGTTGCATCATTCACCTTTCGGCGGAGCAGGTCGAAATACTGCTCCAACTCCTTTTCGGGTACTGTCATTCGAAACTCTACGGTGAACATTGCCGAACCGTTGCGGCATTCTGTCTTTACCTTATTGACATCGGGTAGTGCCCGCAATTCGTCTTCCATCAGTTGGGCTACTTCCAGCTCAATCTCGTGTGCACTGGCTCCCGGCCAAGGAACCACTACCATTGCTTGTTTGGCCGATACGGCAGGGTCCTCCAGCTTTGGCATCTGCACGAACGACAGCACACCAGCGACCAATATGGCGGCCATGAGTGACCAAAACAAAACCGGTCGCTGCATAAAAAATTTAGTTATTCTCATTACAGCAACCCTCCTACATTGGTTTTACTCGTTTTCCCGGTAACTCGTACCTTCTGTCCTTCATGCAAAGCATTCACTCCTGCACGTACTATGTGTTCATTGCCGGTCAGTCCTTTGACTACAATGCCACGTCCTTCATCATCTGTACCGTCAAGTACGACAGTGCGTTTGGACACGGTGGAGTCTGCGTTAAATACCCATACGCACGGTTCATTTTTGTCATTGTCGCGGAATACCGCACACAGTGGTACCGCAAATCCATTAGGATGTTCTTCATCTGCAATGACTATTCCGATTTCGGCATTCATGCCAGCCGTAATCCGTTTGTCCGGTTTTTCTGTGAAAATCAGACGCAGCTGATATAATTGATTACCATCGGCTTTAGGGGTACAGCTCGACAATTTCATCGGAATTTCGCCTTCTATGCCTGCTGCCTTGCAATAAAAACGTGTAAAAAGTTCGCGCTGTCTGTATTCGTCGGCTGGGATATCTGCAACAGCTTCCATGTGCGATACGTCCAGAAGTGTAAATAAGGCTGTTCCTGCATCGACCATCTCTGCAGGCGAGAAATTAACTTGCTGTATATAGCCGTCTGTAGGAGCGTAGAGTTTAGTGTATTCAAGTTTGTTTTTATTCACCTGAAGTTGCACGCCCAATTGTCTCAGGCCGGCCACAGCCTTTTCGTAATCATTGGCCGAAATGCTTTTTTGTTTATAAAGCTGTTTCGTGCGCTCTACTTCGTCTTTGAGCTGGTCATATTGTATTTGCAATGCTTCGACTCCCAATCGGTAGTCGGCATCGTCCAATTTGGCAAGCAAAGTTCCTTTTCGTACGTAGTCGCCCTCGTGCACATAGATGTTTTTAATCTGTCCGGCTGTCTTGAATCCGAGGCTGATTGTGTGTGCCTCGCGGATAGTTCCAGAATGCTTTATCACATGGTTCGATTCAATTCGTATGGGAGAGGTCAGAACGACACTCTTGACGACGGATTTTTCGTGTGGCGATTGGCCGCAGGCACAGAGCACTCCGACAACTAAAGCCATGATTGTCATTTTTTTCATTGCTTCGAATATTTTTTATTATTGATTATCTTCTTTAGTTGCAAAGTTCAAGATTTATTCCGCTAACATTATCACCTAATAGAATTGAATTCTGTTCTAAAGGATAACAATTTTGTGCTGAAATCAGTTGAAATAGCTATTTTTGCTTGTCTAAAAGTTTAAAGTGAATAATATGAAACAAGCTTATTGGGATTTGGACTTGATTCGGTTGTCAGCGGAGAATAAGGCCGTTCATTTGGACAATGAGTTTATTTTGATAGATAATTTAGATGAAACTTCTGAGAAAAGAAATACTGATGTAGAATTTGTGAACCATCCGGTCAAGCTCTCATTTACGATTGTGATATTTTGTTTGTCCGGTCATATGTCGGTTCAAATCAACTTACAGAATTTTGAACTTCATTCCAATGATGTACTGATTGTTCAGGAAGGTGCAATAGGGGAATATCTGGGTATAAGCGATGATGCAAAAATTGCAGTGATGGCTTTTTCGTCCGAATACTTTCAGCCGACTCTTCATGTGGAAGCCGCAATGTCATTGCAACGTCGTCTTTATGTCTCACCACTGTATCATCTGGCACCCGAAACTATGGAAGAGTCAATGACGATTTACCGGTTGATGAAGTCCAAAGTAGCTGAAGTCGACAATCCTTTCCGCAAGGGTGCATTGCTTGGATATACTCAGGTTCTCATTTTCAATTCCTATAAATATCTGCTCGCAACCGAATCGAATTGCGAGAAGCCTTCCGGCAAGAGCAACAGACAGCAAGAAATTTATACTCAATTTATCAACGAGGTTAAGAAATGTTATAGGCATGAGCGTAGTGTCATGTATTATGCTGATGTTTTGTGTGTAACGCCCAAATATCTGTCGCAGATAGTACATAAAGCAAGCGGGCGTTTTGCTGGTGACTGGATTGCTGATTTTGTAATTCTCGAAGCCAAAGCGCTGCTCAAGAGCCGCAAGTATACCATACAGCAGGTGGCCGATATGCTGAATTTTGCCAATCAGTCTTTTTTCGGAAGGTATTTCAAAAAGAAAGTCGGTTGCTCTCCATCTGTGTATATCTATCAGAAGGCTTGAGTCGCGGAAATATTCGCTTTTGCTTTTATTCTGCCTTTATTTTTATCGAGTCAGCTTTGTTTCTGTGTTTCTTCTGACAAGCGGCGGAGATGAAGGTTGAACATACTTTTCACTTTTCATATTTCAGACGTGGTGAAAAGCATTTCGTCTGCTCAGAAGAATTTGATTGAACTCTGAGCGCTCGCAGTTGTCATTCCGGGCGCTCGAAAATTTTATTGTGAGCGCTCATAATTGTGGTTTATTCATTCTTTCGGCCGTGTTTTCGTTGGGGCAATGATTTTCTCGAACGCCTTGCGCGGTTTGCCACGCATGAGAACTTCTCCGCAGTATTGCATGCCAAGTTTCTGGAAGACTTTGAGCATTCGGAGATTGTCGTATTTGGTGTCGGCTCTCATGCTGTAGATACCGTTGTTTGCAGCCATTCGTTCGGCTTCCTGAAACATACGCGTGGCAATGCCTTTGTTCTTCATTGAGTCTGAAACGGCTATGCGGTGGATGACAATATAGGGGGCGTCAGTAAGCCATTTGCCGGAAATATTTTTGTATGCCGGGTCTTCGTCGAACGATATGGCGCTGTAGGCTATGACGTGTCCTTCGTGTTCGAGTACGTAGCCGATGCCTTTTTTCATGTCTCCATATATGGTTTCCGGGAGAGGGTAGTTCTCGTTCCACTGGTTGCGGTTTTCTGTCTGCATCAGATGTTTTGCCTGCAAGATGATTTCCCATATTGAGGGGAAATCATTTTCTGTAGCTTTTCTGAATTCCATAATAGTGTTGGATTGTTTGTGTTGATGCCGATTATTTGATGTATATATATATTCGGCCTTCGTCTTGTAGAATCTTTTGTGTATATAATAAAAATGGCGATGTCGGTGATGTTGACTTCCCGGCTATCGCCATTGTCCTGTTGCATGCACAGGTTTTAGTTTTTCTGATGCAATGGTGAAGATATTGTTCTTCGCCCGTTTTGTATCAATGGTTCACTGGTATGGCTTCGATGCGCTTCTGGTGACGTCCTCCTTCGAATTCGGTAGCGAAGAATTCGTCCATGATGCGGCGTGCCATATCATTGTCAATGAATCGTCCCGGCATTACGAGTACGTTGGCATTGTTGTGCTGGCGTATGAGATGTGCAATCTCTGGTATCCAGCAGAGGCCGGCACGTATGGACTGGTGCTTGTTGAGCGTCATGCTGATTCCTTCACCGCTGCCGCACATAGCTATGCCTGGATAAACTTCGCCATTTTCGATTCCTTCTGCAAGTTTATGGCCGAACTCGGCATAGTTGCAGCTCTCTTCGGTGTATGTGCCGTAGTCCTTGTAAGGTATGCCCTTTTCGTCGAGATACTGCTTGACAAACTGCTTGAGCTGAAACGCTGCGTGGTCACTGGCCAATCCTACTGTCTTTATTTCCATAACTGTTGTGTGGGGTTGATTGGATTGTTGTCTTTAATTTCTTTCTGAAAAAAAGGAGGAACAGCTTGTGCCGGCGCAGCTTGATGCTTTGCGCCACGTCACGGCTGTTCCTCGTAGTGTCTATTGTTGATTAAAACATTGCTTTAACCTGGTTGTAGACGTTCTCGGCTGTGAATCCGAGTTTTTCGTCGAGAACCTTGTAAGGAGCAGAGAATCCGAAGCTTTCGAGTCCGAATACCTTTCCGTTGCTTCCTACGAGGCCTTCGAGGTTGACAGGAAGTCCGGCAGTGAGACCGAAAATCTTTGCTCCTGCAGGGAGGATGCTTTCCTGATAATCCTTAGGCTGTGAACGGAAGAGTCCTTCAGATGGACAGCTTACGATTCTTACCTTCATGCCGTCCTTGCGGAGAAGCTCGGCTCCGGCAACGAGTGTTGCAACTTCAGAACCGCTGGCAACGAGGATTACATCTGGGTCAGCGTCTGAGCCTGCAACGATGTATGCACCCTTAGCAGCCTGGCTGTAGTCTGTTCCGGCAGGGAGCTTTGTGATGTTCTGACGTGAAAGTATCAGAGCTGTAGGAGTTGAAGTGTTCTCCATTGCAAGCTTCCAGCATGCTGTTGTTTCGTCTGCATCGGCAGGACGGAGCACGAGCATTGAGTTCTGGCCTGAGTGGTTCTTGAGTTTCTCCATGAGGCGGATCTGTGCTTCCTGCTCAACAGGTTCGTGAGTAGGTCCGTCTTCGCCTACACGGAATGCGTCGTGTGTCCAGATGAACTTGACAGGGCACTGCATGAGAGCTGCCATGCGGACAGCCGGTTTCATGTAGTCGGAGAATACGAAGAATGTTCCGCAAGCTGGGATGACACCACCGTGGAGAGACATACCGATGCAGCAGCATGCCATTGTGAGCTCGGCAACACCTGCCTGGAAGAATGCTCCGCTGAAGTCGCCCTTGATGAAGGCGTGGGTCTTCTTGAGGAAGCCGTCTGTCTTGTCGGAGTTGCTGAGGTCGGCTGATGAGCAAACCATGTTCTCAACCTCTTCTGCAAGCTTGCTGAGAACTGCAGCAGATGCGTTACGTGTAGCATCGTTTTCCTTCTGCTGGATGCTGTCCCAGTTTACTACCGGTGCATTGCCTTCGAACCATGCTTTCTGCTTTGTTGCCATCTCTGGATTTGCCTTTGCCCATTCTGCTTCTTCTGCATACTTTGCTGCCATGATTGTCTTGAGTTCTGCTGCGCGGTCGGCATAGAGCTTCTTGACATCGTCGAAGATTACGAATGGATTCTCAGGGTCGCCTCCGAGGTTCTTTACAGTATTTACGTATGCATCGCCTCCGAGAGGTGCACCGTGAGTCTTGCAGTTGCGCTCGTATGAAGTCATGTCGGCCTTGAGGGCACCCTTACCCATGATGCACTTTCCAATGATGAGGGTAGGGCGTTCAGATTCAGCCTTGGCTGCAGCGAGTGCTTCGCGGATCTGCTGTACGTCGTTTCCGTTGATAGTGATGACGTTCCAGTTCCATGCTCTGTACTTTGCAGCAGTGTCTTCGCTCATTACGTCTGCACACTCAGTTGACAGCTGTATGTCGTTTGAGTCGTAGAACATGATGAGGTTGTTGAGTCCGAGGTGACCTGCTATACGGCCTGCGCCCTGAGAGATTTCCTCTTCGATGCCTCCGTCTGAGATGTATGCATAGATTGTCTCTTTATCGAATACAGGGTTGCCTGTCTTTGCTGCAAGGAACTTTGCTGCGATAGCTGCGCCGACAGCAAATACGTGGCCCTGTCCGAGAGGACCTGAAGTGTTCTCAATGCCTCTCTTGACGTCTACCTCTGGGTGTCCAGGGCAAACAGAACCCCACTGACGGAGCTGCTGAAGATCTTCGAGAGTGAACTTGCCGATGAGGCAAAGCTGTGAGTACAGCATTGGTGACATGTGACCTGGGTCGAGGAAGAAGCGGTCACGTCCTTCCCATGTCGGATTCTCAGGATCGTATTCGAGAAACTCTGAATAGAGCACGTTGATGAAATCGGCTCCTCCCATGGCACCTCCCGGATGTCCGGATTTTGCCTTCTCAACCATTGATGCAGCCAGGATACGGATGTTGTCGGCTGCATGGTCCATTACTTGTTTGCTGTTCATATTAATAGTTGATGTATTTTGATTGTAGTTTCTTATTTCTTGAGTCTTACAGCTGCTTCTTCAACAGGCAGGCAAGCCTTGTAGGTTTCGATGTATTTGTTGAAACCTGCAACGTCTTCGGCTGTAGGTGAAACCTCGAAGCCTTCGTAGCCGGCAAATACCTTCTCGTCGAGGAAGTCTGCAAGAGACTGCTTCTTATCGTTGTTGACAAGGTATGAGCCGAGGAGTGCAATACCCCATGCACCGCCTTCGCCTGCTGTCTCCATTACAGATATAGGAGAATTGATGGCTGCGGCAAGGATGCGCTGGCCTACACCTTTGGTCTTGAAGAGACCTCCGTGGCCGGTGATTCTGTCAACCTTGATCTTTTCTTCGTTGAAGAGGATATCGTTGCCTATCTTGAGCACGCCTACAGAAGCGTAGAGGTTGGCACGCATGAAGTTGGCGAGGTTGAAGCGGTCGTTGGCCGAACGTATGAACATAGGGCGACCTTCGGCAAGTCCAGTGACAGGTTCGCCAGAGAAATAGTTGTAGGACATGAGGCCTCCGCAGTCGGCATCGCCGTTGAGTGCGTTGTTGTAGAGCTTGCTGAATATTTCATTCATGTCTACAGGTATGCCCATGAGTTCCTGATATTCCTTGAAGATGTTGACCCAAGCGTTGAGGTCGGATGTGCAGTTGTTGCAGTGTACCATTGCGACGAGGCTTCCGTCAGGAGTGGTAACCATGTCAATCATCTCGTAAGGGCGTGAGAGTTCTTTCTCAAGCACAATCATGGAGAATGATGATGTTCCTGCAGAAACGTTTCCTGTGCGCTGCTTTACTGCATTGGTTGCAACCATGCCCGTACCTGCGTCGCCTTCTGGAGGACATACAGGTATGCCGGCTTTGAGGTGGCCTGAAACGTCGAGCTTCTTTGCGCCTTCAGGTGTGAGGAAACCTGCATTTTCGCCTGCATTGAGAACTTTTGGCAGGATGTCGAGAAGTTTCCAGCTGAATCCCTTAGGAGCAATGAGCTTGTCGAACTTGTCTACCATCTCGGCTGAGTAGTTCTTTGTTGCCGGATCGATAGGGAGCATTCCTGATGCATCGCCGATTCCGAGAACTCTCTTGCCTGTAATCTGCCAGTGAACATATCCGGCAAGGGTAGTGAGGAAGTCGATGTCCTTTACATGTTCCTCGTTGTCGAGGATTGCTTCATAGAGATGAGATATGCTCCATCTGAGAGGTATGTTGTAGACAAAGAGTTCAGACAATTCTGCAGCGGCCTTTCCTGTATTTGTATTGCGCCATGTACGGAATGGAACGAGAATCTCTTCTTTGTCGTTGAATGCCATATAGCCGTGCATCATGGCACTGATACCGATAGCGGCGAGAGCCTCGATTTCGACATCGTACTGCTGTTTTACGTTGGCACGGAGATCAGCATAGCAGTCTTGCAATCCGTACCAGATAGCTTCGATGCTGTATGTCCAAAGTCCGTCCACCAACTGGTTTTCCCATGTGTGGCTTCCCTGGGCGATAGGCTTGTTTTCCTGGTCAATCAGAACAGCCTTAATTCGGGTTGAGCCGAACTCGATGCCGAGAATGGCTTTTCCTGATTCTATGGTTGACTTTGCGCTTAGATTCATTTTTTTTACCAAATGTTAGTAGTTGTGATATGATAGTTATATAAACGATGAAATTAAAAGTGCCTCCAGCTGGAGGCTGGCATGGCACTTTTAATTTATTATCTATGCATGTAGGCTATCAGCAGAGAGCCTTGTTGAGCATGTAGTAGATTTCGTTCATACGAAGCTCCTTCTTGAAAGAGCTGATAGTTGTGTTCTCATCGATGTGTACCATTTCGATACCTGCGATTTCTGCATAGTCTTCCCAATATTCAGCAGTGAGATCGTATGAGAAGCATGAGTGGTGTGTTCCACCTGCAAGAATCCAAGCACCTGCACCGATTTCGAAGTTTGGCATTGGCTTCCAGAGAGCTGATGCAACAGGAAGTTTTGGAAGTGGTTTCGGTTCGATGCATTCAACATCGTTTACGATGAGGCGGAAACGGTTGCCCATGTCTACAACTGTAGCTGTGCATCCTCTACCAACCTTTGATGTGAATACGAGACGAGCTGTCTGGCTCTTGCGGATACCGATTCCGAGGAAGTGTACTTCGAGACGTGGCTTCTTTGCTGCGATGAGAGGGCAAACCTCAAGCATGTGTGCCTGAAGGATAGAGCTGTTTTCTCCGTCGAAGTTGAGTGTGTAGTCTTCGAGGAATGAGCATCCGTTAGGGAGACCCTGGTTCATAACCCAAACTGTACGGTAGAGAGCTGCAGACTTCCAGTCGCCTTCTGCTCCAAATCCGTAGCCTTCTGCCATGAGGCGCTGTGAAGCGAGTCCTGGTATCTGGTCGAATCCGTTGCCTGTCTCTTCTACGTTGACATCGCCGAGGTCGTCGAAGTTGGTTGTGAATCCCTTTGCTCCCTTATCCTTGAGGATAGCGCGGAGAGCAAGTTCAGCCTTAGCTGAGTTCCAAACCTTGCGATAAGCTTCTGTGCTCTTGTCTTCGAGTTCTGCATCGTGGTCGTAGAGGCTGAAGTATTCAGCAACGAGTGCATCAACATCTGCATCCTTAACCTTTCTGTGGTAGTCCATAAGTTCGCTTACTGGGCAGTAGTCTACGTGGTAGCCCATGCGCTGTTCTGCTTCTACCTTGTCACCGTCTGTAACGGCTACGTTGTTCATCTGGTCGCCGAAGCGGAGAATGAGCATGTCCTGAGAGTCTGCCCATCCTGCGCATACACGCATCCAAACTGCAATCTTGCGGAGTGTTTCATCGTCCTTCCAGTAACCTACAACTACCTTGCGACGGATACGCATGCGGCTGCAGATATGACCGAATTCGCGGTCACCGTGAGCTGACTGGTTGAGGTTCATGAAGTCCATGTCCATTGTGTCCCAAGGAATTTCCTTGTTGTACTGTGTGTGGAAGTGGAGAAGAGGCTTCTTGAGCTGCTGAAGTCCGTGAATCCACATCTTTGCAGGAGAGAATGTGTGCATCCATGTGATGACACCGATACACTTAGAATCATTGTTGGCAGCCTTGAAGATTTCTTCAACTTCTCTTGAAGAGTTGGCTGTTCCCTTATATACTACTTTTACAGGCAGTTTTCCTGATGCGTTGAGACCGTTTACCATTTCTGTTGAATGGCCGTCTACTGCTACTACTGCATCGCCACCGTAGAGCAACTGTGCTCCTGTGACCCACCATACTTCATAATTGCTGAATGCTTCCATAATATATATACTTTAATAGGTTGTTATTGATTGCCGCGTGCGCCATTCCAGGACGGACGCATGCTTTGGTTGTTTTATCTCTCTTGTTGGAACCTATGTTACGAGATTCCTTTTATATGGGGCTTGCGCCTCTTTGTTTTTTTATTTCTTTTTCTGACCGTAATATGCGTTAGGACCGTGCTTGCGGCTGTAGTGCTTCTCGATGAGGAGCGGATTCATGGTAGTTTTAGGATTAATCATGAATGATACGAAAGCCATCTTTGCACACTGTTCCATAACTTTTGCATTGTATACTGCATTGTCTGGACTTGTTCCCCATGCGAACGGACCGTGGTTCTTTACGAGTACGCCTGGAGTGTGGTCTGGATTGATGTCCTTGAAACGCTTGATGATGACATTTCCTGTTTCGAGTTCATAGTCGCCCTTGACCTCTTCTTCTGTCATATCGTCTGTGCAAGGTATGTCGTTGTGGAAATAGTCGGCGTGTGTAGTACCGATGTTTGGTATGTCCATTCCTGCCTGTGCCCAAGCTGTTGCGTAGGTAGAGTGGGTGTGAACGATGCCCTGTATGTTAGGGAAGGCACGATAGAGTGCGAGATGTGTAGGTGTGTCAGATGAAGGGTTAAGCTCGCCTTCAACGACTTTGCCTGTATTGAGATCTACGACAACCATGTCACTAACTTTCATTTCGTCATAGCTTACACCGCTAGGCTTTATAACTACGAGGCCTTTTTCGCGGTCTATACCTGACACGTTGCCCCATGTGAATATGACAAGACCTTGCTTGACAAGATCAAGGTTTGCCTTGAATACTTTTTCTTTAAGTGTCTTCAACATATCTGATATGTTTTTTTATGGTGTTCAACTTAGTTTTCCTGTTCGCTTTGATTGTTTTGACCGTGTTTGTCGTTGTATTTGTAGAGAACTGCACCGCGTCTGGAATTCTTCTTGTCGATAAGGTCTGTCTTTATCAGATAGTCCTTGTCGAGAATGCTTCTTCGGAAGTTTCTCTTGTCGATGCTTTCTCCCATAATTGATTCGTAGAGCGACTGAAGTTGGGTCAGTGTGAAATGTTCTGGAAGAAGGTTGTAGCCTATAGGTTCTACCTTTATCCTGTCTTTCATTGCCTTGCGGGCATTGCGGACCATCTCGTTGTGGTCGAAGCACAGCTCCGGAAGCTCGTCGACGTCAACCCACTTGGCAAAGTGTTCTTTTGAAAGTTCGCTGTCGTACTCGTTTACGTTTATTAGTGCGTAGTATGCGACAGAAACAACACGTTCACCTGGGTCACGTTCTACATCGCCGTAGGCGCCCAACTGCTCCATGTAGATTTTATGAAGACCCGTAAGCTCAAACAGCACTCTTGATGCTGCCTGGCTTACGCTTTCTTCTTTTTTGACAAACCCACCCATGAGAGACCATAGTCCCTTTCCCGGTTCAAGTTGACGCTGCTGAATCAGAAGCTTTAGCTTGCCTTCGGAAAAACCGAAGATTATACAGTCTACTGATACGAGAAATCGTGGGTAACTTTCATAATAGTTCGACATCTTTCTGCAATTACCAGAAATATGCGTAGAACAGTGCGCAGAGTGCAATTACACCAAGTGATGCAAGTACATCCCATTTGTTCCAGCTTTCGCGGATGGTCTTCTTGTAGTCGCCACTGAATGTGATAGCCGCAATCTGTTCTGCTGTTGGTTTCGGTGTGAACATTGATATAACAAACATCATGACGATGATGAATACGAGCAACCAAACTTCGAATATAAGCCAGTTTGTCTGCCAGAACCATGTTGTGCTCTCCCAGAATGCACCTTCCATGACAGCCTTTCCTGAGTCTGTCAGAACGTTTGTGAGAAGACGGAGCATACCGATGAGGAAACCGCCGATAAGACCCCATTCTCCAGCCTTAGGAGTGATGCGCTTAGAGAATATACCGAGTGTGAATACAGCAACCATTGCTGGTGCGATGAGTGACTGGATATCCTGGAGATATGAATAGAGGTTACCCATGTTCATCATGATAGGCATCCATGCCAATCCTAAAAGTACTACTACTACTGTTGCAATACGGCCAACGAGTACATAGTGGCTTTCGCTCATGCCTTTCTTCATCGGCTTGTAGAAGTCTTCAGTGAAGAGTGTAGCGCAGCTGTTGAAGAATGCTGCCAATGATGCTACGAGTGCGCAGATGAATCCGATTGTAACGATACCTTTAACTCCGGCAGGGAGGATGTTCTTTACCATCATGGCAAATGCACCGTCTGTATCGTGTGTGTTTGTGATATCCATTTCAATTCCACTTCCTGCTTTCATAGAAAGTGCGTATGCAACCATTCCTGGGATAAGGAACATGAATACAGGAAGAAGTTTGAAGTAACCGGCTGCAATTGTACCACGGCGTGCACGCTGCATGACTTTACCATTGTCCTCGCCCTTTGTCTGTCCCAATACACGCTGTACGATGTGCTGGTCTGTACACCAGTACCAGAATCCGATGATTGATGCTCCAAGGAACACAACATATCCTGGGAACTGAGGATACATAGGGTCGTTAGGGTCTGTGTGGAACATGTGTGTAGTACCGAATCCGTCGTGAGCTGCGTTACATACTGACATCATCTGTGACCATCCTTCGCTTATGCTTCCATCACCCAGCATGTTGAGTCCGAGGAAAAGTACAAGGAAAGAACCGATGATGAGGATTGGAGTCTGTATTGCAGACAGTGTCATCACACCTTTCATACCTCCAAATACTGTAAATACGGCTGTGATGGCAATAAGACCGATAGCTCCGTACCAGAATGGAAGTCCGAGAAGATATTCGAAGAAGATACCTCCTGTGAATGCTGTAACTGATACTTTTGTCAATACGTATGCAATCAATGTGATGATTGACAACCATGAACCTGTGCGCTGTGTGTAACGGAATTTCAGGAAGTCTGGCATTGTGATGATCTTGCCCATCTTGTTGTTGAGCAACTGATAGAATGGAACGAACAACCATCCGAGAATAAGAATCATCCAACCTTGCATTTCCCAGTGTGCCATTCCGACACCGTCTTTAGCTCCTGTTCCGGCAAGTCCTACAAGGTGCTCAGATCCGATATTTGCAGCGAAGATGGCTGCACCGATTATATACCATGGTTCTCCTTTACCAAAAAGGTAGTCCTGGCTGTCGGCTCCTTTCATCTTCATCTTGTCCTTTTTTATGGCACGATATATAGCCCATATAATGGCAACTATGCCGACGGCCAGTACTGTCCAGTCCAGCCACATAAATTCATTTGTATTCCAATTCATGACTTTTAATGTTTTTATGTATATTAATTTATTAAAGGTTATTTTTCTACACCGAATTTAAAGATGCATTCACTGTGGTATGTCTGTCCCGGTTCGAGAACAGCAGATGGCCATTCCGGCTTGTTTGGTGTGTCAGGATAGTGCTGTGTTTCAAGACAAACTGATGCACGCTTGTTGTAAACAACGCCATTTTTACCTGTAGCAGTGCCGTCAAGGAAGTTTCCTGTATATACTTGTATTCCAGGTTCATTCGTGTATACTTCCAAAGTTATACCTGATACTGGAGAAGTAAGTTTTGCTGCAAGCTTGTTGATGTCTCCATTGGTGTTCAATACCCAGTTGTGGTCGTATCCGTTTCCGTTCTTAAGCTGTACGAAATCGTATTTGTCTATATCCTGGCTTATAGCTTTTGGAGTTGTAAAGTCCATTGGAGTATTCTTTACAGTTGCTATTTCGCCTGTTGTCATGAATGTGCTGTCAACTGGAGTGTAGTTGTCTGCATTGATGTAAAGAATATGGTCTGTAGCAGGCTTTGAAGGATCGCCTGATAGGTTGAAATATGAGTGGTTTGTCATGTTTATGACAGTCTTCTTGTCAGTTGTTGCATCATACTTGATGTCGATTGCATTGTCGCTTCTGAGAGTATATGTCACAGTAGCCGTAACTGCTCCAGGGAAATTCTGGTCTCCATCAGGTGACTGCATTGTAAGTGTGAGTGTGCTGTCGTTCTGAAGATTTCCATCATAAACCTGATATTGCCATCCGCGTGGACCGCCATGGAGGCAATGTCCGAAATTATTGGTAGGGAGTTGGATTGTATCGCCGTCAAGAACGATTTTACCTTTATTTATACGGTTGGCATAGCGTCCGATTGAGGCACCGAAATCTGAAAGATTGTTAGTTGGGAAATAGTCAGTAGCTTTGCTGAAACCAAGGACAACGTCTTTCATATTTCCGTCCTTGTCTGGAACCATTATAGATACGATTCGGCCTCCAAAGTTTGTTATGCACACTTCCATGCCGTTTGCATTTGTGAGTGTGTAAAGGTTGACTTTTTTCTCACCTTTGAGTGAATCAACGTATACCGTGTCAAAATCGCTTGGATTAAGACCGGATTTTGTGAGTGTTGGAGCACTTTGCTGTTGAGTGCATGCACTTAAAAGTGCAATACCTGCACCGGCGCCCAACATAATAGTTTTGAGATTTTTCATAATCTTAGAGTTGTATTTTGTATTTATATTTGAATCTATCGGTAAATATAGTTCTATTATCTGGTTTATTTATTTTTCAACTTTATGTTTTAAAACATAAAGTGTGTTTTTTACACTTTTATTTTATAAAAAGGGGGATGATTGATATATAAGGATGTGAATCTGAAATGATTCAGCTTAATGATATGAAGAAAAACTGAATAAATTAGACAGTTTTGTGTGCGGACTTTGGATATGAAAAAAGGTTGTCCCTGCATGAGAGACAACCTTGATATTGTTTACTGTGATTTTTCTGTTGATTACAGCAGTTTACGAGCTCCATCGCTGATGACAACATCGATAACGATAGGCTCTTTTCCGTACTTTTCTTTGTACTTAGTCTTCGCAGTCTTAATGAAGTTGTCATAGAGTTCGTCTTCAACGAGGTTGATTGTACATCCTCCGAAGCCACCACCCATGATACGTGAACCAGTTACGTGGCACTCGCGTGCGATGTCGTTGAGGAAGTCGAGCTCTTCGCAGCTTACTTCATATTCCTTGCTGAGACCGTTGTGTGTTTCGTACATCTTCTGACCTACTGTTTCGTAGTCTCCCTTTTCGAGAGCGTCGCACACAGCCATTACTCTGTCCTTTTCACCGAGAACGTATGTAGCGCGCAATGCATCTTCTTCACTTACTTCGCCTCTTACTTCATCGAGCATTTCCCATGTGCAGTCACGCAGTGTTTCAACTCCTGGATGCTTCTTTGCAATAGCCTGTGCAACATTCTCGCAGCTTCTACGTCTGTCGTTGTAAGCTGAAGAAGCAAGGTTGTGTTTTACACATGAGTTGAGAAGTACGAGCTTGTATCCTTTTGGATTCCAAGGGAAGTATTCGAATTCTCCGCTGCGGCAGTCAAGACGCATGAGGCTTCCAGCCTTACCGTGAACAGATGCAAACTGGTCCATGATACCGCAGTTGCAACCTACATAGTTGTGCTCTGTTGCCTGACCAACCTTTGCAAGTGTCATCTTGTCAATCTTGTTGCCTCCGAACAAGTCGTTGATAGCGTATGCGAAGCAACTTTCGAGGGCTGCAGAAGAAGACATACCTGCACCGAGAGGTACATCGCCTGCAAATGCGCAGTTGAAACCTTCTACTGGAACACCAAGTTTCATCATTTCGCGTGCTACACCGAATACGTAACGGAAGTGGCTTGCGCGTGGTCCGTCTTCATCGTCAATGCTGAATTCATCGTAGTCCTTCAGGTCTATAGAATATGCGCGTATTTTGCGTGTTCCGTTAGGCTTGATTTCTGCAATGATACCATACTGTACTGCACCTGGGAAAACGAAACCTCCATTATAGTCTGTGTGCTCACCAATAAGGTTGATACGGCCTGGAGCAGCGTATACTGATCCCGTAGTTCCATCGAAATGTTCAATGAAACGACTTCTGACATCATCTATTGTTAATTTCATAATCTGATAAATTTTATAAGGTTAATAACTTATATGTTTTTATTTTATTCCAACTTTTGATCCCTTCCAGCAGAACCACATAACGTAGATGTAGTATATGAACATCATACCGATTGCTGCGCCGACTCCGTATGCTGGATTGTCAACAACGAGACCCATCATAGGAGTAAGAGTTGCTGCACCGATAACACCCATGTTGATGATACCACTTGCTGCCTTTGTGTGAGGACCGAGCTTCTGAAGACCAAGATTGAAAATCAATGGCCACATTACTGAGTGGAACAGACCGGCAGCGAGCATAGCGTATACTCCAGCCATTCCTGTGAGTACGAATGAAAGACCTACGCAGATTGCACCGCAGATAAGGCATACTGAAAGAAGTGTGCGTGGCTTGAATTTGCTGAGAACGCCTGCACCGATGAAACGTCCGACCATCATGCCTCCCCAATAGTATGGAAGGAACTGTGTTGCATTTCCTGGAAGGTCTGGGTTTGCCTTGAAATATGCTGGAAGCATAGAAGGTATACCGATTTCAAGTCCCATGTACATGAAGATTGCCAATGCTCCGAACCAAACGTGAGGGTATTTGAACACGCTGCTCTTGTACTGTACCTTTTCACCGCTGCTTGCTTCAGCCTGCTCACCTTCGTTGATGTTAGGTAGCTTAAGGAAGCAAAGGATGATACAGAGGAGGAATGTGAAGAGACCAAGACCGAGGAAAGGACCTGTTACATCACTTCCGCTGAGCATATCTTCTGATTTGCCTCCGATGATGAAGTATGTGATGAAGATTGGTGCAACTGTTGTAGCAACAGAGTTGAGTGCCTGGCTCAATGTCATACGGAATGCGCCTTTTTCAGGTGCTCCAAGTACCATGACATAAGGATTTGCTACAAGCTGAAGCATTACGATACCAAGTGCAACAAAGCACATGCTTGCAAGGAAGATGTTGTAGATTGTTGCCTGAGATGCATCGAGGTTTGATGAAATTCCAAAGTAGTTGATGACAAATCCAAGTCCAACAACAGCAAGTCCAAGTACGAGGGTCATCTTGTACCCGATCTTGTTCATCATCAGACCGAATGGAATTGAAAGTACATAAGCTCCGTAGAAAGCCGTGTTTACCAACTGTCCCTGTGCATCTGTCAAGTCGAATGTCTTCTTGCAGAATTCAATCATAGAGTTGTTCATTGTTGTTACGAATCCGATAAGGAAGCATACAATGATGACAACTGTTAGTGCGAACGTGTAGTTCGGTGTTTGTTTTTGACTCATTTTTAATTTATTTTTTAGGTTTTGTTATTTTTCCACACCAAATTTATAGATTGTCCTTTGTGTGTATGTTTCTCCTGGATTAAGAACTACAGATGGGAAGTGCTGGCGATTTGGAGAGTCTGGGAAGTGCTGAGCTTCGAAACATATAGCACTTCTTCTAGGGAATGTTGCTCCAAACTGACCAGGGTAGCCTGTTGCCCAGTTGTCTGTATATACCTGAACTCCTGGTTCTGTTGTATATACTTCCATGTTTCTTCCTGATTTAGGTTCTATGATTTTTGCGGCAAAACTTAATTCACCCACTTCTTTCTTGTTCAATACGAAACAATGGTCGTAGCCTGCGCCATTTTTAATCTGTACATCATCGGCGTCAATGTCTTTTCCTACTGGTTTTGCCTGTGTGAAATCGAATGGTGTTCCTTTTACAGAATCGATTGTGCCCAATGGAATAGATGTATCATCGATTGGAATGTAGAAGTCTGCATTTATCTGACAGATCAAATCGTCAATTGTAGGAGTTGGGTCTGCAATTCCTGCCAAAGAGAAGAATCCATGATTTGTCAGGTTGACAATTGTCTTCTTGTCTGTTTTTCCTATATAGTCTATTATAAGTTCATTTTCATCTGAGAAGGTGTAATTGACAGTAATGTCAAGATTTCCAGGGAAACCTTCTTCCATGTCGGCAGAAAGATAGTGGAGCTTAAGAGTTTGTTCATTTACCATTTCTGCATCCCATACTCTTGCGTGGAAACCTGTAGGTCCACCGTGCAATGCGTTTGGTCCGTTGTTGATTGCAAGGTTATATTCTTTGCCGTCGAGGGTGAATTTACCTTTGCAGATTCTGTTTCCGTATCTTCCTATGAGAGTACTGAGAAATGGTTCTGGACTATTGATTACATCATCGATATTGTCGTGGCCTTGTATTACGTTGGCGTAGTTGCCGTCCCTGTCAGGAACCATGATGGCAACTATAGCACCTCCATAGTTGGTAATATCGACTTCACATCCTTTTTTATTCTTCAAAACATAAAGATTTGTCTTCTTTCCGTTTATGTCTTTCTGGAAGTTTTCAGATTTAAGGCCAGAAAGATTTTTATTGAGGTTTGTCTCCATAGTTTTATTATGTATGATTTGTTGATTTAACAATTTAGTAATGCAAATAAAGTCAAAATTTTTTCTTTACCGAATAAAAAGGCGAGAAAATTGTGCTATAATTTATTAATTTGTTTCATATCGTCAAGATATGTTAGTAAATCGGCAACAATGAAGCTGCTTCCTCCTATGAAAATGAAATCTTCCGCTTCAGAATCGCGCGTTGCATCGGTGTAGGCTTCTTTTACGTTAGCGTAAGTTTTTCCATTTAAACCGAATGCTTTTGCTTTTTCTGTCAATGCTTGTTCGTCGAGTGCTCTTTTTACGCTTGCTTTGCAGAAGTAATAAATTGCATCTTTTGGTAACATCGACAAGACTCCATTTATATCTTTATCGTTTACCATACCGAATATGATACGAGTGCACTTATGGGTGCGCATTTTTGATTCTATCTGCTTAGCAAGATACTCGAATCCACCAATATTGTGGCCAGTGTCACAAATTGTAAGAGGTTTGTTATTAATGATTTGCCATCGTCCTCTTAAACCTGTACTTTCGCATACATGGCAGAAGCCATTCTTTATATTTTCAGTTGTAATATTTAGCCCTTTGTGTACAAGTATGCTTATGGCATTAAGTATCGTATTTGTATTTTTTTCTTGATATATGCCTCCAAGTTCACCGTGAATATTGCCGTAACTTTTGGTTTTATAGTCAATTCCAGATATGTCGTTGAGTTCTGAGAAGATAACTTCTTTGTTGTCTTCTGCAAATGTTATAGGAGCATTTTTGATAGATGCAGTTTCTTCAAATACTTTTCGTGTTTCTGTTGTCGTTTCACCTATAACAACAGGCACATTGTTTTTTATAATACCAGCTTTTTCAGTTGCAATTTTTTCTAATGTATTTCCTAGAAATTGTGTGTGGTCAAAGCTGATATTTGTGATTATACTTATTTCAGGATTTATGATATTAGTGCAGTCCAGTCTGCCACCTAAACCAACTTCTATAACAGCTATGTCAACTTTTTCTTCCATGAAGTACTTGAATGCTAGGGCTGTAGTAATTTCAAAGAATGATGGATGTATTTCTTCAAACAAGTTTTTGTTTTCTTCTACAAAATTTATTACAGCCTGTTCTGTGATCATTTTTCCGTTGACCCTTATTCTTTCTCTGAAATCTACCAGATGTGGAGATGTGTAGAGGCCGACTTTATATCCTGCGTCCTGCAGTATTGACGCCAAGGTGTGCGAACAGGAACCTTTACCGTTTGTTCCTGCGACATGTATAGTTTTGTAATGCTTATGAGGACTTTGAAAATGAGCGTCGAGAGTTAATGTGTTCTGAAGGCCTTCCTTGTATGCATCTTTTCCTACATTTTGAAATAGAGGAGTGGAGTTGAACAAGTAATCTGTTGTTTCTTTGTATGTCATGGATTATGTTTTAAGTTGGTATTAAAAAATTACATGGAAATCCTGTTTTATACGGGATTTCCATGTACATTATCTTTAGTATGTGGTTATTCGAAATATGCTCTGAATTTCTTGAAGATTTTAGAAGCGATGTTGTCTGATGGAGCAAAATTGTCGCTGTTTCCCATTTTCTTCATTGCTTCTTTTTCTTCTTTGCTGAGCGTTTCTGGTATGTATACGCTGATGTTGATGACTTCGTCACCTTTCTGTCCTCTGCTGTAGCCTTGAACTTCTGGTATACCTTTGCCCTTTAATCTCAATACTGTACCCGGTTGTGTTCCAGGTTCAATGTTGATTTTGGCTTTACCGTCTACAGTTGGAACTTCAACAGAGCCACCCAATGTTGCCATTGGAACGGACAACAGAAGGTTGTATATTAAGTCATTTCCGTCTCTGATAAGTTTGTCGTCTGGCTTTTCTTTGATTACAATCTGAAGGTCGCCATTGATGCCGTTGTGTCTGCCTGCACCGCCTTTGCCTTCAAGTGTAAGAATCATGCCTTCAGCAACACCTGCAGGGATATTGACTTCGACAATACTTTCACCTGGAACGATGCCTTCACCTCCGCATTCGTGGCATTTATTCTTTATTACTTTACCTTCACCGTGGCATTCAGGACATGTTGTCTGACTCTGCATCATGCCGAAGATGCTTTGCTGAGTCTTAATTATATATCCGGAGCCGTGGCATGTAGGACATGTTGCTGTTGTTCCATCTTCTGAACCGCTTCCATGACAGTGTGTACATGTCACGTCTTTCTTGATTTTGAACTTCTTTGTTGTTCCGTTTACAATTTCATTCAGATCAAGTTCTACCTTGAGTCTTTGGTCGCGTCCTCTGTATTTTGGTGTACCGCGTCTTTCGCTTCTTCCGCCAAAACCGCCGAATCCACCACTGAATCCGCCTCCGAAGATGTCGCCGAACATAGAGAATATATCTTCCATATTCATGCTCTGGCCTCCTCCAAAGCCACCTGCACCATTTACTCCTTCAGGACCGAACTGATCATATCTTTGGCGTTTCTGCGGATCTCTGAGTACGTCATAGGCTTCAGCCGCTTCTTTGAACTTTTCCTCAGCATTTTTATCACCTGGATTTCTATCCGGGTGATACTTAATGGCCATTTTTTTATAGGCCTTTTTTATTTCGTCTTCACTTGCCGACTTATCGACACCAAGCACTTCGTAGTAATCTCGTTTTGCCATTTTTCAGTTTATAGAAGATATTATTGAGCTACAGCTACTTTTGCATGTCGTATTACTTTATCGTTGAGCATGTAACCAGGTGTTACACAGTCTATTATTTTGCCTTTCATTTCTTCAGGCTGACCAGGTACCATAGCAATTGCTTCGTGGAAATCTGTGTCAAAATCTTTGCCTTCAGTTTCTATGCGCGATAAACCTTCTTGTTTGAGAAGTTTCATGAATTTGTCGATAATGAGCTGTACACCTTCTTTTACGGAAGCCACATCTTCTGTTTTTTCCATATTTTGAATAGCACGTTCCATGTCGTCCAGTATTGGGAGTAGAGTAGTGATAACTTTTTCTCCTGAATACTTTATCATGTCGGCTTTTTCTTTCATTACACGTTTGCGGTAATTGTCGAATTCGGCAATCTGTCTGAGGTATTTATCATTGAGCTCTTCAATCTTCTTCTGAGCTTTTTCCAATTCAGATTCTTCAGATTCTTCGTTTTCGTTGTTCTCTGGATTTGCAGCGTTGGCGTTCTCCTGAGCCTCGATATTTTCTGCCGATTTCTTTTCAGTCATTTCATCTTTTTCGATGTTTTTCTCTTCCTTGTTCATATTGATGTTTTTTTGTTTCTATTTTATGTATACAATTTACACAGCAAATTATGTGCCACATGAGTATATTATAGTGATTTCATGCCATAATGTCAAAATCTGTGTGTATAATGGCATGATTTCAAAGCATAAAAAAGCTGTTGCCGACAGTATTTATCGGCAACAGCCTTGCATATTATGATTTTTATTACAATATTTCGTCGGAAGTGAAACTTTTAGGTAATGCTCGACAGTTGTATGAAGATGCCATAATTTCTCCGTATGCGCCAGCGCTTCTTATTGCTATCAGATCGCCTCTTTTTGTCTTCTTCAGTACGATATCTTTTGCAAATACATCACTCGATTCGCATATTGGGCCTACAACATCATATTTTTCAGTTTCTTCTTCATTGCAGCTGATGTTTTCGATCTCGTGGTGTGCATCGTATAGCGCAGGTCTGATAAGATCTGTCATACCAGCATCGACAATGGCAAATTTCTTTACTGAACCTTGTTTAACGAAGATAACCTTTGTGATAAGGCTTCCGCACTGTCCTACAACAGCTCTTCCGAGTTCAAAATGAAGCTCTTGACCCTTTCTCAGCTTAAGATTCTTGTTGTATGTTGAAAAGTACTTCTGAAAATCAGGTATCGGATTCTCATCAGGTGCGTAATAGTCAATACCTAGGCCACCACCGACATTTATGATCTCAGGTACTATGTTCTTTTGTTCCAATTCGTCCTGAATTTCATTGACCTTTGCACAAAGGTTCTCGAAGTCTGACATGTCAAGTATTTGACTTCCAATGTGGAAATGCAGTCCGTAGAAGTGCACATTTTTCAAGTTTTTTACCATTTCGATTACATGCTCCATATCTTCAAGAGCTATGCCGAATTTATTCTCTGCAAGACCTGTTGTGATATTTGCATGTGTATGTGCACCTACGTTTGGATTAATTCTAAGGCAGACATTTGCAACTTTATTCTTTCTTTCTGCTATTTCATTTATTACTTCAAGTTCCGGAATACTTTCTACATTGAAGCATAGAATATCGTTGTCGATTCCTAATTCAATTTCCCAATCGTCTTTTCCTACTCCGGCAAAAACTATATCCTTTCCGCAGAATCCTGCTTCAAGAACAGCGTTAATTTCACCTCCACTGACACAATCGATTCCTATGCCGGCATTCTTTATTATTTTGAGAACTTTCTGGTTGGCATTCGCTTTTACTGCATAGTGCACTTTGAAATTCTCATATTTTTCTGTTTCATTATTTATCACCTTAAGCGTTTCACGCAAAAGATCAGCATCGTAATAATAGAAAGGTGTTCTTATACCTTTAAATTTTTCTATAGGAAAAGTCTTGTACATATAATTTCTGTATTATGTGTTGTGTCTGTTATTTATCAATCGTAAGCATATCAATTTTAGGGCAGATGATTTCATGCTGTTTTTTGAATCATCTGCCCTAATTACAGTTTTATCAGTTAAAGATCTTATCGCTTAAGGCCTGAAGAGCTCTTTGCTTGTCTTTTGCTGAGATAAGGAATGAAATATTATGATTGCTTCCTCCGTATGAAATCATTCTGATAGGTATTTCTTTCAGTGCTTCAGTTGCAATAGACTCAAATCCAACATTCTGCCATTTGAGATCACCAACAACGCATATAATACACATATCTTCATTAACAGTCACTGTGCCAAATCTTTTAAGTTCGTTGACTATCGATTTCAGATGTGTTGTATTGTCTATCGATACCGAAACCCCAACCTCTGATGTGCAGACCATGTCGATGCTGGTCTTGTAGGTCTCAAAAATCTCGAATACCTTTCTGAGGAACCCATAGGCAAGGAGCATTCTGCTTGAAATGATGTTTATTGATGTAATATTGTCCTTTGCAGCAACAGCTTTTATTTTATTGCTTTCTGTAGCATTGCTTATCACTGTGCCAGGAGCTTCAGGTTCCATCGTATTGAGCAACTTTACAGGTATACCAGCATATTTTGCAGGCTGAATGCATGTCGGATGAAGAATCTTTGCACCGAAATATGCCAGTTCTGCAGCTTCTTCAAAATGCAGTTGGCTTACTGGTGAGGTGTTTTCTACATATCTAGGATCATTGTTGTGCATTCCGTCAATGTCAGTCCAAATCTGGATTTCGCTCGCGTGTACAGCAGCACCGATTAGAGATGCTGTGTAGTCTGAACCGCCTCTCTGCAGATTGTCGATTTCTCCGTATGCATTTCTGCAAATGAATCCCTGAGTTATATAAATTTCCTTGTCTGGATTTTCGTCAAGCTGAATCTTTAGTTTCTCGCTGATGTATTCAAGATCCGGCTCACCGTTTTTGTCAGTCCTCATAAATTCCAACGCCGGGATAAGTGTTGCGCTGTAATTCTGTTCCTGCAAATAATTTGTAACCATGTTTGTGCTGAGAATCTCACCTTGGGCAACAATGATTTTCTCTTCAAACATTGTGAATATGCCCTTTGTGAATGTTCTCAGATGGTCAAACACAGCTTTGACCGTGTCGTATGTCTTTTTCTTATATTCCTCTGTAGTATAAAGTTCGTTTATATGGTTGAAGTATTTTTCTTCAAGTCTGTTAATGTTCTCATTAGCACCTTCTGGGTTTTTCTTGTACAGATAGTCTGCTATTTCGATGAGTGCATTTGTTGTTCCTGACATGGCTGAGAGGACCACAATCTTCTGCTCGCCGTCTGTTATCAGTTTGACAACATCTTTCATCCTCTCTGTTGTACCGACGGAGGTACCACCAAACTTTAGTACTTTCATATTTATGGAATTTTTTTGTATTGACTTAATTTATATGATATTGATAAGTTAGAATTGCTGTTGAACGTTATTTCTTATTGTTGAATTCGTCTTCTGTTTCGATGGTTTCTGCAATAGATGCTGCGTCCAGCTCTTCCAAATCTAGTTTTTCTGCCTGAAGCGGAATCTTGTTTCCTGTTTCTGATTCTGAAATATCTTCGAGTGCTGACAGTTCTGCATTTCTTTCATTGATTTCTGTTCTGACAGCCTCCTTGGCCGTAATTTCTGTCAATGTATGGTCTTTGCAGTGGAAAACCCTTCCAGGATATTCTTTCAACAGATTCAGATTGTGGGTGATTATTATTACCGTAGAGCCATTTCTGCATATTTCTCTCAGTAGCTCCGCTATTTTCTGTCCAGTTTCTGAGTCCAGGTTTCCTGTTGGTTCGTCAGCCAGTAGAAGCTTAGGTTTATTTAGTATAGCTCTGGCTATCGCAATACGTTGCTGTTCTCCACCAGACAATTCGCTTGGAAACTTATAACCTTTTGTACTCATGCCCACAAGATCGAGGACTTCTTGTATGCGGTTGTCTATGTCTACTCGGTTTTTCCAACCTGTAGCCTTGAGTACGAATTTAAGATTTTCTTTAACTGAACGGTCTGTAAGAAGCTGGAAATCCTGAAAGATAACTCCTAGTTTACGTCTGATTTCAGGCAACTTTTTACGTTTGAGCCTACGCATGTCATAATCCATGACGGTAGCTTGCCCCTCACTTATAGGCAACTCTCCGTACATGGTTTTCAGGAGAGTACTTTTTCCTGAACCCACTTTACCTGTTATGTAGACGAAGTCACCTTCATTGATCTCCAGATTGACATTGTGCAGAACACGTTGGGTTTCCTGGTAGATATCTACATTCTTGTATTCTATCAACACTGCTCTCTGCTCTATTGGTTTAACATTGAATAGCAGACTTGCTGTCTGTTTCTCTATTTTGCAAGCGTTGTGTTGCCATTTTTAGGCTTTTGGGATGATTACATGGCAATGTTTCACGCTTTATTTTGCAAAAATAGCATTTTTCAATGTTTGTGCCAATTTGGATCATGTCGTTTTTGCAGTTCTTGTGCCAAATCCTCAATTTTTAAGCCTTTTGATGTAAGAAGTACAATCAGATGGTATATCATGTCCGATGCTTCGTATATCAGTCTTTCATTGTTGTTGGCCATAGCTTCAATCACGCTTTCAATGGCCTCTTCACCAACTTTCTGGGCCATTCTTCCGCATCCTGATTTAAAAAGACTTGTTGTATATGAACCTTCAGGCATTTCTTCATGTCTTTTTTCAATAAAGCGCTGAAGTTCAGAAAGGAACATTATAGGATTTTGATTCTTTTCGTCCCAACAAGTGTCGCTGCCTGTGTGGCATACGGGGCCTGCTGGTATAGCTTTTATCAGGAGAGTGTCATTGTCGCAGTCTGCCTTGATATCTACAACTGTCAGTGTGTTGCCGCTTGTTTCTCCCTTAGTCCACAGTCTTTGTTTTGTTCTGCTCCAAAATGTTACTTTGCCGGTTTCAACTGTTTTTTCGTAAGCTTCTTTATTCATGAAACCGAGCATAAGCACCTTTAATGTTCTCGAATCCTGTATGATGGCAGGTACAAGTCCGTCCATTTTGTCGAAATCTAATGTCATATGTCAGTATTTTTTTGATTTTATAATCTAATGTTTATTCCCTCGTCTTTGAGGTAAGCTTTAAGTTCCGGAATTTTTATTTCTCCGAAGTGAAAGACGCTTGCTGCAAGCGCTCCATCGCTTTTTCCGTTAATGAATGTATCTCTGAAATGTTCCTTTTTTCCCGCACCGCCTGAAGCAATAATAGGAATACTTACCATGTCAGACAATGTGCGCAGTGCATCGTCAGCGTAGCCGTTTTTTACTCCGTCGTGATTCATGCTTGTGAAAAGTATTTCTCCTGCGCCTCTGTCGCACACCTCCTTTGCCCAATCGAACAATGTGTAGTCTGTCTCAATCCTTCCGCCGTTTAGGTAGCATTTCCAACTTCCGTCAGTCTCTTTTGCATCTATGGCTACTACGCACACTTGAGAACCGAAATTTTCAGCAATTTCGTTGATTAGTGATGGATTCCTTAAAGCTGCAGAATTAATGCTGACCTTGTCAGCTCCGGCATTAAGCAGTCTGTCGACATCGCACATTTCGTTGATGCCTCCGCCTACGGTAAAAGGTATATTTATTTCAGCCGCAATACGTTTCACCAGTTCTGTGAATGTCTTGCGTCCTTCGTGGCTTGCAGTGATGTCAAGGTAAACCAGCTCGTCTGCACCTTCCTCACTGTATCGGCGTCCGAGTTCCACAGGGTCGCCTGCTTGACGCAGGTTGACAAAATTGGTACCTTTCACTGTTTGTCCGTTTTTTATGTCCAGACAAGGTATTATACGTTTTGCTAACAATGCTTTATTTTTTTTATACTGTTAATTTTAGGTTATATTTTCCCACCGGCAGAAATCAGTTTTCAGTCAACCAATTTCTTATATCTGCCATGCTGATTCGCTCTTCATACATGGCTTTGCCGAACACAACAGAAGGTATTCCGTTGTCATCTAGGACTTCAATATCCTTCATGCAGCTGATACCTCCACTTGCAATAAGATTTATGTTTGGGTATCGTTGCATGATTTCTTTGTAGAGATCTGTAGCAGGCCCTTCAAGCATTCCGTCTCGACTTATCTCTGTGCATAGAATGTTTATTATACCCGCTTCAATGTATTTGTCAAGGAAATCGAACAAGCTGTATTGACTGTCTTCTTTCCATCCGTTTATGCTTATCATCCCGTTTCTAACGTCAGCTCCAAGAATTATTTTGTCTGTTCCGTATTTGTCAATCCAAGACATGAACAGCTCTGGCGATGTTGAAGCAACACTTCCTATTGTAACAAGTGATGCTCCTGAGTCAAAAGCAGTATGTATATCTGCATCGCTTTTTATACCTCCTCCGAAATCAATTTTCAGCGATGTTGAATTGGCTATTGTTTCAAGAACCTTGTGATTGACGATATGTTTAGATTTGGCTCCGTCCAGATCAACCATGTGCAGACGTTTTACTCCGATGTCTTCAAGCTGTTTAGCTATCTCCAACGGATTCTCGCTGTATGTTTTCTGGCTCGAGTATTCACCTTTTGTGAGTCTTACGCACTTGTCTTCTATTATATCTATTGCCGGTATAAGTTCTATTTTTTTCATCATTTATAAGTCCAAGAAGTTTTTGAGAATTCTTTCACCGATTATTCCACTTTTTTCAGGATGAAACTGTGTGGCGTAGAAATTGTCTTTATGCAACGCACTGCTGTAGGGATGTATATAATCGGTAGTAGCAGCTGTATATTCGTTAAGTGGAACATAGTAGCTATGTATGAAATATACGAATTCCGGTTTATCGAATCCCTTAAAGAGCTCGCTTTTCGTTTCAGATATTGTGTTCCAGCCCATTTGAGGAACTTTGTCCTCATGATGGAGTGGGGTGAATCTTTTTACTTCTGCATCGAATATGCCAAGACAGTCCGTGTCGTATTCCTCTGAATGTCTGCACATCAACTGCATGCCTATGCATATTCCTAATACTGGTTGCTTGAGGTCGCAGATCAGTCTATCGAGATTCTTTTCCTTGAGGTATGCCATTGTTGTTTTGGCTTCTCCTTGACCAGGGAATATGATTTTGTCGGCGTTCTTGATTATTTCGGCATTGTCTGTTATTATCGGATTTATTCCAAGGCGCTTCAGAGCATATTCTACTGAATAAATATTTCCCGCGTTGTATTTTATTATAGCTGTATTCATGGATTCTGCAATTGTTTCTTTGGGTTGATAATGATTAGAGAATATGCTTTGCTTTTCAAATCGTGTGCAACAGTGACATGAAGTCACATTATGCATCACTAGTCTATGATGCAAAGTTATAAATTTTTGTATGCAAACATAGCATAATATAAAGAAAATGCCAATTTAACTTACAAATAAATGCTTTTTTACTGCTTTTTGTATATATGGTGTCATTCGCGAGTGAGTGCCAACAAGGATATATTGTATAGGGATTTGTCGAAAATGTGTATATAATTTCTTGTTTGGTGAGAGTCTTTTATGGAGTTTATATATAATGTATTATATGCAAAAGAGCACACCAGATAATCTGATGTGCTCTTAATCTATATCGGTGTTTTTATGTCTATATCATTTGAATATTTTCTTTACATTTTCTGATGCTTGCTTGTAGGCCTTTTCCCAATCTGTATCCAGACTGAACGGGGTATATGTCTGCTTGTCATTGACGTAGCACAGAACTCTTTCTTTGTCTGTATCATTGAACAAAGAGTATTTGAGCGTAGCGTCTCTATAGCAGTTTATGACCTCAAGTCTTTTGGCTGTTGAAATTGCACGTGCTTTCATAAGGTTTGTCTGGAAGTCTGTTATGAAAGATGCCATGTTTACAGCTTGAGAATCAAAGAAATATGTACTTTTTTCAAGTTTGTTCTTCTGCACCATGCTGTTGATGTAGTTCAAAACTGTCACCTTGAACTGGTTTATCTGTATTTGTTCTTCGCTCGACTTCGGGTCGTTTACGATATTTGTTGCATTCTCATAAACTTTCTTGTAGAGTTCTTGAGCATAAGTTTGCACTGAACATATAGCCAGCAGGCTGATTGCAATGATAAGTTTTTTCATTTTTGTTAATTTTTTGTTTGAGGCAAAAATACTATCTTTATATGAGGGGGGCAAAATATTTGAATGATTTTAACTCGTGTTTATACGAAAATATATATTCAGCAGCCCTTTATAACAATGTATGCGTTTAGGCTTAATCGTGAATCGTTTCAAATATGAGGACTTTTATGTAGTCTTTTAACTTGAATAGGCTGTTCCCATATCCGGCTTGTGAATCATTTATAAGCAAAAGAGTTTGTCTTCCGTCTTTCAGCTTAGGACCTAAGCACATTCCTTCATAATTGGCAATACTTCGTGCCGTTAAGTTCAGTTTCGTCTTGAATGAGGCTAATAGTGTTTTTTTTAGTATTTGTTTGTCACTCAGATTTCTTACGTCACTACTGTCATTGATACTTTCACATTCAGACGGGTTAACCAAAAATAGCTTTATATTTACATGACTGCCTATTCTGGATTTTGTGACGTAGAACTCTCTTTCCATAACAATTATTTCTCCATTGTCCAGTGCAACCATTTCGGGTACGCCAAAAGCATATAAATCCGAAGTCTTATTTTTCTCTGGCCGTTCTGTTCTATATGCATATTGTTTTTGTGCTTGCAGAGTTTCGTCGAAACTCTGCATTCTTATTATCATGCCTTGTACATTGTCTTCTGCGCTAATGTCTTTTTTTAAAGCCGATTCTGTACAAGTCCAGAGCAATTTACGCTTTTTGTCATACGTAAGTGCCTCAAAACCGTAGTTAGGCTGAATATTTTTTATGTTGAATATTTCAGGTACTTTCAGTTCTCTCCCTGTAGGCACGCCTGTATATGAATATTCTTTTATACGCTGATCCCCTTCACCTGCAATGAAAAAAGTATTGCTGGACTTTATGTATGCAATCCCTTCGCAATCCCTTGTACTTATCCCATTGACTGCTGTTGTTTGTGGATTGATGCTTCCGAAAATGGAGTCGTTGCGAACAACGGATTCAATGCTTCCATTGTTTCTGTCTATGTTTATTTCAAATATATAGAAACCGTCGGTTTTTTCTTTGTCGCTTACAATTGCATAGAGATTGTCATTGATGTGTGTTATACCGCTGTAATTGCCGGTTTTTACACCCATTTTGTTTATGTTTTTTTGTTTCAGGATTTCAGTCTTGACATTCTGTGAAAACATGTTTGATGCCGTGAATGTATACATGCACAGTAGGATGATTGATATAGTGCGGTTCATAATGTAATTTTATATGGACGTCTGTTTTTTTGTATCTGCTATAAACGGCATAACGCTTTCAATTAGCGTCTGTTTCCTTTCTTGAAGGTTCATTATCTGTTCTTCAAGGGTGTTTTTTGATATGAATTTGTACACGAATACCGAGTTGTGCTGTCCGATTCTGTGTGAACGGCTGATTGCTTGTTCTTCTGCTGATCTGTTCCACCATGGGTCCAGCAGGAACACATAATCCGCTGTCGTAAGATTCAGGCCCACACCTCCAGCTTTCAGCGATATCAGAAAGTATTGGCATGAAGGTGAATCGTTGAATCTTTTGATTGCAAGTTCTCTATTGCTTGTTTCTCCTGTAAGCATTTCAAAATTCCACAGTCTAGACTTCATTTCTTCTGCAATAATTTTCAGAAATGATACTGATTCGGAGAAAAGGAGGACTTTATGGCATGTACCATTGATATTTTCAAGTCTAGAAAATATTTCCGACATTTTTCCAGATCCTTCGCATAGAGTCTGTCTTGCCGATTTTTGTATGTTGTGTTCTACGTCGTCCTTTTCTTTTACCAGCATGGGGTGGTTTGCAATCTGCCTGAGTCGTGTTATTGCTGTAAGAACATGTATAGACGTACATTCATTCTCTGAAGAAATGAAATTTTTTTCTAGTATGGCGCTTTTATACGACATAATCATATTTCTTGCTTTTGACAGCTCTTCCTCATATAAACGTTTCTGTTCTTCCTGCATTTCGCATACAATGGTTTCATCTTGTCTGCTAGGAAGGTCAGGCAGTACTTCTTCCTTTGTTCTTTTCAGAAAATATGGTTCTATTAGTTTTTTTAGAATTGCAGTCTTTTCGCTTTGCAGGTTGGATGTAATTGGCGCTATGTAGTTTCTGTTGAAAGCGTTGAAATCACCCAAAAGCATAGGATTAAGAACATTCATCAGGCTCCACAGGTCGTTCAGGGAATTTTCCATAGGAGTACCGCTGAGGGCTTCCTTTTGGATACCGTTCAACATAAGAACCGATTTGTATATCTGCGAGTTTCGATTTTTAAAGCATTGAGCCTCGTCGAAAACTATTATTCCATATTTGTATTTTGAGAGTTTTTCGATGTCGTTTCTCATTGTCTGGTAGGTAGTCAGAACAACGTCCCATGTCATAATAGCTTCTCTCTTCTTTTTTCTTTCCTCTTGTGAACCTATGTATTCCATCACATTAAGTGAAGGGGCAAATCTCTTGAGCTCGTTTTTCCAGTTGTGGACAACTGATGCCGGTGATATTACTACACATGTCCTGTATGGTATATGTCCGTTTTGTGATTCATTATCGCATGTTTTGTCTTGACCTTGCATCTCGTCGTTTGAGAATAAAAGGTTTGGAGAACAGTCTGCATGCACGACACTTTCCTTTATTCCTATTTCTTTATATTTCAGTATAAATGCGATTGTCTGTATCGTTTTTCCGAGTCCCATGTCGTCTGACAGACAGCATCCTGTATGCATCTGGAAATTGCGGAACAGCCATTCGTATCCTTCTTTCTGATAGTTTCGCAGTTGGGCCTTGAGTTTTATAGGAAGCGTAATGTTGTCTGTGCAGACTTCATTTGTTTTGCTTCTACAAATAGTATTGTCGTTTATTATGTTTTGCTGTGAGCGGTGGATGTATATTCTGTCACCTTTTTGCCTTCCGAATATTGCTGTTCCTGTATATTTTGCGAACCATTCTTCGGGTATGATGAAATAGCGTCCGTCATTAAGACGTACTTCTCGTTCTCCCTTTTGCAGATTTTCCTTTATTTCTGAGAATTTTATTATGGTTCCGTCTTCCAATACGATTTCTATGAAAAGCTGAAACCAATCATTTTCTCTGTTTATTGTTTGTCTTATTTCTGTCTTTCCTATGACATAAACATGATTGTTTTCCTGAGCAAAATCTATTTTGTTTTTCTGGAGGGCATCTGTATGTTCGTTAAGCCATTCTATCAGATTATACTTTGAACAGTATTCGGTAGGCATTCCGAGTTCACGGACCAGTTTGTCCATAACATGCCTTTCGAAATCTGTATCCCTGATGATTTTTACAAATCTGAATCCTTCATTTCCGTCTTCTTCAAGGCTTACGTATTTATCCCTTGGATTGTCGCTGCTGAAATTGATATTCTCTCCGTAACTGAAAGAAACATTAATTTTGCTTTTATTGAATATGTCTGTATGCAGTTGCAGTTTGCATGATATCTCCGGATGTTCTTCAACAACATCGAATCCTTCTGCAGAAATCTCGGACTTGTATACATTTTTCAAAATGAATTTTCTGAAATATTCATTCTGCATGTGTTTAGGTATGAAAATGCTTTCCTTTTCAATAAACGGTGATATTATTTTACCGCTGAAGTTGTCTGGAAGCATGAATATGGTAGTGTCTATAATCAGGGCTCCAGGGTTTTCTGATATAAGTTTGGTGTAGTGTCTGCATGGAATGATTGTCGAATTGCCGTCTGTTAGTTTCAGAGTATAATCTATGCCGTTGTCAGTTTTTCTGAAACTCATTTTAGGAACAATCTCAGATTCTGAAAGTTTGAGTATGTTCTTTTTCAGCAGTTCTTCTTTATTCTTTTGTCTGTAGAATATTTTTATGTCCAATTCGTCGGCAAGTTTTATAGCTTCGCAAACGTTCTTGTCCGACAATTGCTTTATGTATCCTTTTATTTTCTGTTCTCCTTTAATGTAGAAATCCTCAATCTTTCTGAATTTGTCCTTCCCGTATTTTTTATAAATGTTTTGAGGATCACATTTTGAACACAATTCAATAAGAATGCTCAGCTTTGACTTCGTATCATTGATTTCATCAGATTCTGTTTTGCATATTATGTCATAATAATAGTCTTTTTCGACTGCATTGTGGAGTGACAATGTGTTGAGTCCCCACATGTCGAAAGGCGATATAATAAGAATTGTGTCGTTTGCTGTCATACAGTTTCTCGTGATGCTTTATCTTATGCGTCTGTGCCACTTGAATATTCTGCCTGTGCCTCTTGATGCTGTAAAAACACCGCAGATTGTTATGATGAATCCCGCTATTGATATGGCACTTATCGGTTCGTTAAGTACAAAATGAGCTGTTATCAATGTTACAAGCGGATTGAAGTATATTAGATTGTTGGCTGGGACTGTCCCGATTTGTTTAACAGAAACGTTCCACAAGAAAAAGCACAGAAAAGATGCAATTATGCCCAAAAAGGCAAAATTGAATATTACTGTCGGTTGCTGTAGTTTTTCAATTGTTCCCGTGTGGTCTTCGAGTAACAGAACAGGCAAAATGGTCAATATTCCGTAGAAGAACAGTTTGCGAGTCATAAACAGCGAAGAATAGCGCTTTCCAAGATTCTGGCATATAATTGAATAGAACGACCAGCATAGTCCTGCCATCAGTGCCAGAAAGTCTCCTTTAGGACTTAGCTTAAGCATGAAATGTCCGTTGAACACAACGCATACAACTCCTGCAACAGCTATCAGTGAACCAATTAAAAGATTGGGCGTTAGTTTTGCATTCTTGTAGAACAGTGGCATCAGCAATGCTGTGTAGAGTGGGGTGATACAGGTTACAAGTGAGACGTTTGTTGTCAAAGTATACATCACTGCCGTGTTTTCTGCAAGAAAATAAACCGAGCCTCCGGTTATTCCAGTAAGGATAAACAGAAGCTCGTCTTTTTTTGAGTTTGCAAATAATTTTTTAGGTGCAAACGGTATTATGAGTATGTACGCTATAACATAGCGCAGTGCCATTATTTCTGACGGAAGCATGCCGTGTTGTGTGAGTATCTTTGAAGATATGAATGTCATACCCCACATTGATACGCAGAACAGTGCACATATATAGTATAGGAGCCGTTTCATGTTTGTCATGTTTTTTGTATTTGTATTGCGGCACCCGTTTACGTGCAGCCAGACTTTCAGTCTTGTCAGATTGCTTTTGCACTAGCCATGCGTTCAGCTGTAGCAAGTTCTGCAGATTTGCTGTATGTGTATGATTCAGCAATTGCTCTTTCGCTGCTGCATACCTTGCATTCGTTGAATCTTGTAGTACGTTTTTCCCAGACTGTTATGCCATTTCCGTATCTGTCCGTCATTTTTTCGTCATAGTGCATAACAATGGCGCCGTTTTTGATTTTTCCGTTTGTGAAGTGAAGCCTATAATGGTCTATGATTATATCTTCTGAATCAATAAAAGTGATAGAATTGTTGTCTTCTATCTCTATTGAACCTTCGCTTGCAACATACGCTGAGCGTAATGATTCATCTGCTTTGTAGATTGTAAACTTGCCGTTGTGGCTCATCTTGAAAATAAGTTGGGTATTCTTTATGTTGCATACCCATGACTTCTTCATGATGTCCATGTCAAACAAAAGCTGTATAGATGTCAGCGAATTGTTGGCATATCTCTTTGCTTTTACAGATATACACAGCAAAGCACATATTGATGCAAATAATGCAACAACAGCTATGAATGCATATAATGAAAATGCAAAATAAGAAACTGTGGAAATGATTAACCCTGCAACACATGAAGATATTATCGCTTTTTTTGTGTTGCTGTGAAATTTTCTTTCAACTTTGATAGCGGCTCCTTCTGGCCGCGGTCGACTCGGAACGTCCATATTTGTGTTTAAATAGTTTGTCTGGCGCAAAGATAACAATATTATACTATGTGTATGTATATCTGTATGTATATTTTAATATATTTAACAAATTCACTCCCGAATACGTATAATTAATTCATAAGTTGTGAGATGTGTTTCTGATTTATGTGAATATGTTTTTCGAAATGGCAGTCTGAAGGCTTGTAATGAAGTTCCTGCATTTAAACTAGTTGGTTTTGTTGGTGTTTCTCAATAGTTTTAGATATCTTTGCTATTGTAAGATGTTGTAGCAATGATTGTTGCTCGTGCATCTTGTATTTATGATCATATAAAATTATCAGTGTTATGTTGAAAAATATTTTGAAAAAGGATGTTGTGAAGGGAAAGGTGTTCTTCCAAGATTTCAAAACGTTCGCTATAAAAGGTAACATGATAGATATGGCTGTCGGTGTTATAATTGGTGGGGCTTTTGGTAAAGTTGTGTCGTCGTTGGTGAATGATATAATAATGCCTCCTTTGGGATACTTGATAGGGGGTGTTAATTTCAAGGATCTGAAGCTCGTTTTAAAGAATGCAGAAGTCAAAGATGGGGTTGAGACGGTAGCTGCCGTTTCTTTTAATTACGGAAGTTTCCTTCAGAACATATTTGACTTTTTAGTGATAGCATTTTCTGTTTTTGTGATGCTGAGAATTGCAAACAATCTTATGAAATCCAAAAAGGTAGTGCCGCCAGTGCCGGCTAAGCCTTCAAATGAAGAAATTCTTTTGACGGAAATTAGAGACTTGCTTAAAGAAAAGTGTAAAAGTGCAGAAGCAGATAAGTGATCTTTATAAATGAAATACAGGCATTATGGTTTTGTTGTTTCATATTCCATAATGCCTGTATTTATCTTTATTTTTATGACTTAACCTAGACCATATTGTTTAGGTCTTTTTCTTCGATGTAGCTTAATTTTTTGCTTAGAATTACATTTCGGGTCTTTTCGCTGTCGTCTGTCTTGAAAACCAATATGCCTTTGCCTGCAAGGAGGAATGAGTATAGATAAGATATACCTATGCCTTCGTCAGAGAAGCTTCTTATAGCATCGGCCGCGCGTCCAGGTGTATTGTCGAGAGTTATTGCGAATACTTCTGAAACCTTAGCCGATATTCCTGCATTCTTTAGCGTTTCAAAGGCTCTTTCTGGTTCAGAACATATAATTCTGTATATCCCGTATTCTACAGTGTCAGAAATCGTTGATGCTATAAGCTGTATACCTGCCTCTTTGAACAGTTCCAGCACTTGGAGCAATGTTCCTGATTTGTTTTCTACAAAAACAGATAATTGATGTATTGTCATATTGTTTTTCCGTTATGTTTTGTCTTTAGATTATTGATTTGCTTTCATTGTCAGATTAGCGTTTTTCGCAGATCTTTTACTCTGACTGCTTTGCCTTCTTGTTTAGGCAGACTGCCTTTAGGCACGAGTTTGACTTGCGGAGTAATGAGTATTTCATCTTTGAGTTGTCTTGTAATTTCGCGAGTCAGTTTCTGCATGTGTGCATAGTCATCGGTAAATTCGTTCAGTTCAACTTCAACACTCATTTCATCGTTTGCTTCAAGATTGTATAGAGTGATGAGGTAGTCTGTGCCGAGTTCCTTGAATTGCAGGAGTACATTTTCTATCTGGATTGGGAATATGTTTACACCCTTTAAGATGATCATGTCGTCGCTTCTTCCCTTCATACGGTCGAGACGCTTATGATGGCGTCCGCACGGACATTCACCTGGCAATATGCGTGTCAGATCTCGGGTCCTATACCTTAGTAGAGGCATTGCCTCACGATTTATAGTTGTCAGTACAAGTTCTCCTATTTCTCCGTCTGGTACTGGCTCAAGTGTTTCAGGGTCGACAATTTCTACTATGTAATAATCTTCCCATATATGTAGTCCGTTTTGTTCCGTGCACTCAAATGCAACTCCTGGACCACACATTTCAGACATTCCAAATGAATTGTATGCTTTGACGCCCAGCATTCGCTCAATGCGTTTGCGTTGCTCATCAGAGTGTGGTTCTGCCCCGATAATGAGTGTTTTAAGCTTTGTGTCCTTTTTAGGGTCAATACCCATTTCAACCATTACCTCGTACAGTCGGCTTGCATAACTTGGTATTGCATGCATGGCTGTTGTGCCGAAATCTGTTATGAATTTTATCTGACGTTTGGTGTTGCCTGCGGCAGCAGGTACGGTCAGCATCCCTAGATGTTCTGCACCATATTGGAAACCGAGTCCGCCTGTAAACATTCCGTATCCTGATGAATTCTGGAATACATCTGTTTTACGCAATCCTACCATATACAAGCATCTGGCAACTGCTTTTGCCCATTCGTCTAGGTCGCGTTGTGTGTGAAGTATTACAGTTGGTGTACCAGTAGTTCCGCTTGAAGAATGAAGTCTTACAACTTTTTCAAGTGGGACCGATGCCAAGCCAAAAGGATAATTGTCGCGAAGATCCTGTTTTGTAGTAAATGGGATTTTTTTTAGGTCTTCAAGTGATTGTATATCTTCAGGCTTCAAGCCGTTTTCTTCAAACCGCTTTTTATAGAATTCTGAATGCATGCACTGATTGATTGTTTTCTTCAGTCTTGTCAGTTGCAGGCTTTCAATTTCTTGCCTGGACATTGTCTCGAACTCTGGGTGCAGGTATTTGTCGTTTTCCATGTTTTTCCTTTCTGAGAATTGCTTGATGATTATATGTTTTTGTTTTTTAAGGCTTATGTTTCGACTTTTTGCTCTCTGACATTTTGATGTCGCGATCAGAAGCTTTGTGCTTATCTGTTCGCAAGATTCGCAAAAAAATATCATATATACAAATTTTCGCTTTAAAATATGTCGTTTGTGTATTGAATAAACCTTCGAATTGTAGCTTTAGCGGGTAAAAATGCAACAAGTCGAAATATTTCACCTTGAAATTTGTTTAAAATGTTGTTGTACTCTGATTTTATCGGGAAAAAATTCAGAAAATAGAAAATTAATACTAATTTTGGAAAACATAAATCATAACATGAACTAAAGAAATACGCTATGAAGAAGACATTATTGACTGCGTTGTTGGGGTTGACATCGCTTTGTGCAGGAGCGCAAAGTTCTCCTCATGCGCTTGGTGTTCATTTTGGAGCATCTACTTTGGATATAGAATATCAGTATCATTTCAGTCAGAAGAATTTCCTCGATGTTACAGCTGGTATATTTGATTTGGATGATGGTTTTGTAGCACAAGGAATCTACAATTGGAATATAAAAGAATGGAATTGGACTCCAAGCTTCGGCGTTTGGAAATTCTGGGGCGGTGTAGGAGGTGGTCTCGGTTATTATGATCACCATAATCATAATGGAATGCTGCTTGGTCCTGTAGGAACGATTGGATTCGGTTTCACGCTGCGAGATGTTCCTTTGACTGTAGGTATTGATTACAGACCGTGGGTAGCTTTTGTAATAGGTGACGATTTTGATATCGTTGATAAAGGATTCAGAAACTTAGGTCTTACGCTTACTTACAGATTCTGATATAGTTTATAAGGAATTTATTTCGTAAATGTAGTATAACGTTTATAGCGGAACAGGATGTGCAGACATTAGACATTCAGTTCCGCTATTTTTATGTGCAATTTAAAATTTTGATTGTTTATTATGATATTACTTGTCTGAAGACTGTTGGTGTATATCCTGTAGCTTTTTTGAATATCCTTGTGAAATGTTGCGGATATTGGAATCCTAGCGCGTAGGCAATTTCACTTATGCTTTTGCCTGATCCAAGCATCCATTCTTTGGCTACACTTACCAGCTTGTTTTGAATGTATTCTTGAGGTGTACGACCGGTCTCTTTTTTTACAAGATCTCCAAAATAGTTAGGTGATAGATTTACTCCTTCTGCAAAATATTTTACGGTAGGCAGTCCGAGCTTTTGAGGTTTCTCGTCTGTGAAATAAGAGTCCAGCAGATCTTCAAATCTTATCAGTATATCCTTGTCTGCTTCAGAGCGTGTTTCGAACTGTCTTTCGTAGAAACGCATGCAGTAGTCCAGCAGTAGCCTTATGTTCATGCATATAATGTTTCTGCTGTGGCGGTCTGCAGGTCTATGCACTTCCGCATCAATTTTACTTAGGCAATCCCTGAAAATGTTTTTTTCTTCTTCGCTCAGATGGAGCGCTTCGTTTGAAGAATACGAAAAGAACGAGTAGTGTCGTATATCCTTGCCGAGTGAAGTGCCTCTTATCAGGTCTGGATGGAATATGAGGCCCAAGGCTGATGGACGTACGTTTGGGTTTGGGATTACTTCAACCACTTGCCCTGGTGCGAAGCTTGTGACAGTGCCTTCCTGATAGTCGTAGGTCTGTCTGCCGTAACGTAGGTCTCCGCATTTTGTCTGTTTCAGGTATATGGCATATACCCCATAGTTGAGCGAGATGTGTTCTGGCGTTATTGTTGACTTCGACAAATCTGCCACTGATACCAGCGGATGAAATGTTTCTAGTCCGTACATGTTGTTATATTGCTCAACAGATTCTATTTTTATGACGTTTTCCATAATCAGCCTGTATTTTCGCTTTGTCTGCAAATTTAGTATTAATTTGTAGAAATTCCTGATTTTATAATCTGGAGATTATTGCGGGGATTCATTTCGTATGCAATAAGCAAGATGTACATTGGCATACTTTTTCTGTAAAACTGGTCGTTTTATCAGTAAGATGTTTATGGATATGAAAGTTGTTTGTATGTATATTTGCAATATGAAAATCTATAAATTGAATGTTATGAAAAAAGTTTTGATTTTATCGTCTAGTCCGCGGGCACACAGCAATTCTGACGCTCTCAGCAATGAATTTATGCGTGGTGTTGCGGATGCAGGATTGCATGTAGAGAAGATTTCCTTAAGAGATAAGAAAGTGCATCCGTGTATAGGATGTGACATTTGTAGTTCTACAGACCGTCCATGCCCGCAAAAGGATGATGCATCATACATTGTCAAGGCCATGATTGAGTCTGATGTGATAGTTATGGCCACTCCCGTATATTTTTATTCAATGTCGGCTCAGATGAAAGCTTTGATTGACCGATGCTGTGGCTTATACGGTAAAATGAATGATAAGGTGTTTTATTTCATTGCTTCAGCTGCAGAAGACGATCCTCATATTATGGATCGTGTGGTGGACAGCTTCAGAGGTTTTCTTGATTGTCTGGATAATCCTGGTGTTGCCGGTACAGTATTTTGTGGTGGAGTATGGCATGCTGGCGAAATTGCCGGAAGACCGGAACTTCAAAAGGCGTATGAAATGGGACGCAGTGTTGCCGGCAGATAATTTTGTGATTTTAAAAAGATTGTTTATAAGTATAAATCGTCGGATATGACAATTGAAGAGTTTAGAGAGTATGTATTTCAGCGCAAGACGTTGGAAGGGGATGAAATAATGGAGTTTATGAATGTGATGAATGATGAAGCACGTAAATTGACTTCCGAACTCAATTCTTCTTACCATACTCAGGATGAAATACGCGAGATTTTTGCTCGTCTGACAGCAAGGCCTCTGGAACCGACTTTAAGGATTTTTCCTCCATTTTATACTGATTTCGGAAAGAATATTACTGTCGGGAAGAATGTATTCATAAATGCATGCTGTAATTTTCAAGATCATGGCGGAGTGAGCCTTGGCGACGGATGTTTGATAGGACACAATGTTGTATTTGCAACACTCAATCATGACTTGGCTCCAGAGAAACGTTCTTCAATGATTCCTGCACCTATAACTGTTGGTAGGAATGTATGGGTCGGTTCTAATTCCACAATTCTTTCGGGTGTGACCATAGGAGACAATGCCGTCATAGCTGCTGGTGCAGTAGTGACAAAAGATGTAGAGGCGAATACTGTAGTTGGCGGGGTTCCTGCCAAGTTTATCAAACGCATTGAAGTTTGATGCGTATATTTTTGATTTGTAATAATACCGGGGAATCGGCAAACAGAATTGTTTTGTCGATTCCCCGGTCCGTTTAAAAAGAGTGGGTGTGTATGTTTTCCTAAAACAAAGTGTTTATTGTTCCTCTGGTTTTTATTTCTTGGTTCCGGCCGCTTTCAGGTACCATGTATCATCAACTGCTTCCAGCCAAGTATTCTTGTTTGTCTGAGGATTGCATTCAATTGCCAGATGCGAGAACCAGCTGTCGGGGGTTGCACCGTGCCAGTGCTCAACGTTTGGTACTATTTCAACAATGTCGCCAGGCAAGAGCAAACGTGCTTCTTTGCCTCTTTCCTGATACAAACCTTTACCACCTACTGCAATTAATATTTGTCCGCCAGTGTGGCTGTGCCAGTTGTTGCGGCATCCGGGTTCGAAGGTTACATTGTAGATCGGGCAATTGAGTGATTTTTCTTTGGTCAACTGAGCAAGGTATGATTGCCCGATGAAGAATCTCGAGTTGACCGGAGGATTCGGACCGCCAACAGGAAATGCGCTCAGGTTTTCAGGTATACTGTCTGTGATGGTTTTTGTATTGTTGCTTTCAGGTGCAACTTCATTAAGGCATGCGATTGCATTTAACGTTTTGGGATAACCTATGAGCGGGAGCAGTCGCGTGGTTGCCTCTAACAGATATTCTTTGTCGTTGCCTACATTCAGATTGCCTGCAATGTGACCTTTTACTTGAGGTTCACATCCGCCGAGCGATATGAGTATTGCATATGTTATAGCTTCACGTGTCTTTATGTCTAGTCCTGTGCGTGTGTAATAGTCTCCGAAACAATTTGCAGACAAATAGTCCTGAATGTGCTTTTGGTTGTCAGGAGCGGTGGCGCGCATCTTGTCAATCTGTTCGCCGAAAATAGACTTTTGCGTTTCAAGTCCTTTGCTGAATCTTGTTTCTGTTGTAGTTGTGGATTGCTCTTCTAAAGGTAATTCAACACCTTTAGATTCCAGAAATTCATTTGTGCTGGTTATAAAGTCAAGAGTTTTGCCCATACCGGCGTAAGGTACTGCATGGTAGAGCACTTCTTTGATTTCGACAGGAGTTACACCGTTTTTCCAAGCCGATTCCAACATCTCATTATACATCGTGTGCGACTGCAGTGCTATGCACGACGCCATAGCCAGCATCGAGCTTGTTTTGGCGTCGATTTTGTTTCCATACTGCAGTGCTTCATCAAAAGCGAAATTCCGAAGTGTTTCTTCAAGCTCCGGATCCTTTTTAAGCAGTTCCTTATTCATATCCATATTGTTTTGTGCATTGCTTTGTTCGTTTAGTCCTGGTGCTGAAAATATCAGCGATGCTGTAAGGCAGGACAGCATGAAATGTTTCATATTTATCGATTTTCTTGATGGTTGTAAGTAGTTGTTTCTGAAGTGTGGCAACAGTATTTTATTGCTGACTACATGTTCGGCCGTTGTGTGCGTAGGGTATAATTGTCAAATCCCGGGTCTATCACGGCTTGTTGCAAAATAAGTGTATTTTCTCTGTATGGTAGTAATAGATTTTACTGATTGAACAACCATTATTACTGATATCGTTATTCACTCTAGCTGTAATTATGGTATTTCATAATTGTGTGGTTTTGTTTGTCTATTTTCGACTTTTTAATTCAATACAGATGGCTAATAGAATAATATACGTATTTTTGCATATATATTTGGTTTATTGGCAAGCAATAGGTAATGATTGCATATTTTTTTGATGCTGATGTCCAAGGTCTGTCTATACTATACACAACTCAAACTTATTATAAAATTACATGAAGAACAAATTAATTATTGCAGCGTTATTGTTGTCTTTGGTTTCTCCAGCCAAAGGCCAAAAGAGTAAGGAAACACCGTTCTCCGGTTATTTGTTTGCATATTTTGAAGGTAGTGGCGACGGCAACCTTCAAGAGCATCTTCGTTTTGCAGTCAGCGAAGATGCAAAGAACTGGTATGCTCTGAATGGAAATAGGCCGGTTATTAGCAGCGACACAATAAGCGAAAGCGGCGGTATCAGAGATCCGCATATATTGCGTGGCGAGGATGGCAGATATTATATTGTAGCAACTGATATGAAAGTAGCCAAGAACGGATGGAACGAAAATCCCGGAATCGTACTTCTCAGTTCTGATGACCTAGTTAATTGGCGCCATTCAAAAATTAATCTTGCCAAGCAGTATGCAGAACATTTCAGTGATGCTTATTGGGTCTGGGCTCCACAGACAATCTATGACCGCAAGGCCAAGAAATATATGATTTATTTTACACTTCAGCGCACTGGCGACGGACGCAAAAGTCTTATTACTTATTATGCTTACGCAAACAAGGATTTCACGGATTTTGAAAGCGAACCGAAAGTCTTGTTCAGCGCGAAGTATGGAAGTATCGATAACGATATTATAGAATATAAAGGCAAATACCATCTTTTCTATAAAGGAAACACAAAGGATAAGGATGGTAAGGAAATAAAGAACGGTATACAGCAGGCGACATCAAAGTCGCTTCATGGAAAGTGGAAAGAAGATTTCAAGTATCTTGATGCTTATGCTGACACAAGGACTGGGGTAGAAGGCAGCGGCGTCTTCAAATTGAACGACAGAGATGAGTTCGTTCTTATGTACGATTTGTACAGTAGTGGCCGATATGAATATCAGACATCAAAAGATCTTGTACATTTCAGCAAGGAGCCTCAGTCGTTTAGAAAGAATTTCTTTCCACGACATGGAACGGTTTGTTCCGTAACAGCAGAAGAACTGGACCGTTTGCAGCGTAAGTGGGGATATGTACTGACTCACGATTTTGAAAGCAACGGAAATCCTATCATACGTGACAAGCACACTGCCGATCCTGCAGTATTGGTGAAAGGTGATACTTTGTGGCTTTTTGCAGGACATGATATGAACGGAAATCAGCGCAATTATGTTATGAGTGACTGGTTGCTTTATTCGACTACTGATATGCGCCATTGGACTGAACATCCTTCGCCTCTGCATATTGATGATTTTAAATGGGCTAAGAGCAAGCAAGCTTATGCCGGACACGTCGTTGAGCGTAACGGCAAATTCTATTGGTATGTAAGCACAAATTGGTGCGGTATAGGTGTTGCTGTGGCCGATCGTATTACTGGTCCGTATAAGGATGCTCTGGGCAAGCCTCTTTTGACAAATAAGGACTGTTATGTCTCAGACCACAGCTGGGCATGTATTGATCCTGCCATTTTTATAGACGATGATGGACAGGCTTATATTTTCTGGGGAAATCGTCATTGCTATTATGCGAAGTTGAAGGATAATATGATTGAAATCGATGGTCCTGTGCATCATATAGAAATCGATGAGAGCCATCCGTTCACAGAGGCACCGTGGGTACATAAATACAATGGAAAGTATTATTTGACTTATGCTTCAGAATGGCCTGAAAAGATTGCCTATGCTGTATCTGACAATGTTGGTGGTCCGTATAAGCCAGTTGGCATAATAAGCGAAATCGCCGGAAATTCTAACACAACTCATCCTGCAATAGTAAATTTCAAAGGTCAGTGGATATTCTTCTCACATAATGGAGGACTTCCGGATGGAACAAGTTACAGCCGTTCTATTATTGCTGAACCTATGTTCTATAACAATGATGGTACGATAAAGAATATTCCTCCTACAGCACAAGGTGTGGGCTTGATCAAATGATTTCCACAGGTGGCTTTGCATGGATATTATACGTGGCATTGTAAAATGCTTTCGATTATAAAGATGAAATTTTAAGCAAATTTGTTGCAAATGATAATGGCGTATGATCATTGGTGTTAAACCTTGTTCATACGCCATTTTTATGTGCCTTTGTCAGACGTTATGTGCAGATTGTGGCGGTATTCTTAGAATTACATAGGAGTGCATACAACATTTTTGATTCTGCCTTTGAATCCCATATTTACATCTCCAATTGTTTGTAATGGGAAAATCAGGGTTTCCTGATATCTGGTTTGAATTTTCTTATTGTTGCGCTTGTTGAACTGCACTTTTGTTCTCCCTTCAAGTCTTTCTGCAATCTCACCATTAACAATAAGTGTTGTACCCTTTATATCTCCTTCAATCCTTATTTTTGTCCAGCTGTTATTTGCAAGTTTGAAATTGTGGAATACGAATTCATATCCATCTCTACGGAATGCAAGTTTTCCTGTGTTCTGCCAGTTTGCTATGAATTCGGAGTGTGGGCCTTTGAACAGTATTGCATCGATTGCCGGTAAGGAATCCTGATACAATTCAAATTCTACAGCGTATGGATAGCCGATTTCAGCAACGGATGTATATATGGTATCATTGCCGTTCAGTATTATTTCTTTATCATTTTCTGTTAATACAACTCGTTCTGCTACTTTTGCCGATAGATTCACTCCTGGTGCTTCTGGCATAGCTTTGCACAGCGCTTCAAACTCTTCGTATGGCACATACTTCTGATTCTCGCCCTTCCATAATTTGTCGGACAAAAGCTGCATTGCTGGAAAACATCTTACGTGCACGTCCTGTTCGCTGATGCCGTTGCCGATTCTGTCATTCCAAACAGCAAACATTGCACCCAATAGATTGGGATTTTTGTTTATTTTATGTCCTTCTCGCATCATCTCTGGTGTCCAATTGTTGTAAAGCCATTTACAGTCAAGAAAATCATGGTAATAGTCCACTGCAGGAACTATATAGGGATATTCAGTAAATGTCCCTAAAAAGTAATATGGCATATAAAGTCGATAGAGTATAATCACTTTATGTGCCATTATTATTGCCCATTTTCC
>MNQS01000167.1:0-783 GCA_001915545.1 Bacteroides sp. 43_108
TCCGTCGAGCATTACTAGAATGATCGGTTTCCCGGTTGCACAAACAGCTTTTAAAAGTTCTTCCTGCCGTCCGGGAAGGTTAAGGCTGGTTCGTGAACGATCTTCCCTGACGGTCAGTTCATTCCCTCCTAATACCATGACTACCACTTCGGCTTGTTTAGCTGCACGAATGGCTTCTTCCATTAATTGGACTTCTTCCGCAGTTTTCGGAAAATCAAGGATTTCACTTTCTGGGAAATGAGGATCTATGATGTCACATCCTTTTTTATAGATCACTTCTGTATGAGGCAACAGTTCTTTTATACCTTGGTAAACGGTTTTAATAGGAGCATTGGCCGGACCGTATCTGCAAATCAATTGAGTCTGTTCGTTGGCGTTGGGACCGATAACAGCAATGGAACGGATAGATTTGGATAAAGGAAGCAGGTTAGTTTCATTTTTTAGTAATACCAGCGACTGACGGGCAGCTTCCAATGATACAGCTTGGTGTTCCTTACTATGGACTATTTGTTCTGCTTGTTTACCATTGCCACGATAGGGATTGTCAAATAAGCCTAGCCGGAATTTGATACGAAGTATCTCGGCTACCCGTTTGTCGAGAGTCTCCTGAGAGATTTTGCCATTATCAACAGCTTTACGAAGAGGCAAGATAAAATCGGCAGGCGGAGGGAAATGGGGACGGATATTCAGTCCGGCATTGACCGCCTGTGCTATTCCGTCTTCGTATGTATCTGCTACTTTATGCTTGTTGGAGATAAATTCCACAGCTTCACTATCCGATAC
>MNQS01000167.1:871-8271 GCA_001915545.1 Bacteroides sp. 43_108
CCGGCTTCTTGAAATGCCATCCGGAAAGGTTCTATATATAAGGTACGCATTTCTCGTGGGGCTACGTGTGGGTCGGTTCGTGTCTTTCCGTCACGTCCGCCTATCGGGATACTATAAACTGCAAAATGTTTCGGAGTAGCTACCAGATTATATTTTTGCAAACTGGTAATCATTTGTTTTCCTAATTCTCCTACTAAATAAGGATCTTCTCCGTATGTTTCTACACATCTTCCCCAGCGAGGGTCTTGGGCGATATCAAGAATGGGAGAATAGATGTTGGTATATCCTAATGCCACTGCTTCTTTAGCTTCCACTTCTCCGATACGGGCTATTAATTTTTTGTTCCAGGTGGCACCCTGTCCGCACTGGGCGGGGAAGTAGGTTGCCCGGTCATGACATAATCCGCGAATACCTTCATTGGTGAAATCTACTGGGATACCTAAACGTGTTTTTTCTACAAACCAGCGTTGAATGGTGTGTTTGGCATTCACATGTTTGGCGTATGGAAAAGAATATTCGGACTTGAAAGCCCCTAATCCGTTATGTTCTTCATCTATGTTTCCTATTCCGTCTTTCCATACTTCTGTTTTCCAATTGTTTTGAGGCAACGCATCTTTTAGTACGCGTCCTGAACCGTAAAGTGTGGCCATTTGACAGGTTTTTTCTTCTAGTGTCATTTGTGAAAGCAGGTCTTGTACTCTGTCTTCCAGCGGGGCTTTAGGATTTTCATATAGATCCATTTTCCCGTTCTTGTTGAAGTCTATCCATCCTTTGTGGTAAATTCCGTCCGGTATGCCCCCTGATATTGGGGTACAGAATAGGAAAGTGATTGCTACAGATAAAGTGTGTTTATTCATGCTATTTAAGTTTTGTATATGTATCTAATACGTACAAAGATAGGTTTTTACTCATTTCTTTGGAAGATAATTTTAGAATAAAGTTGAGTGTTTCTTGATTCTGATTCGTTTTTATAATAAACAATGAAGATAGCTATGAAACATGTATTTTTATTTGGAATATTCGGTTGGCTTTTATCATTTACGCTTGTTGCACAAACAGGAATTTGGCAATGGTCTGTACCCGTCCATAATTTTAGTACTCATCCCAAAAATCCTGAGTCAAGGGCTTACTTGTGGATTCCCGGGCAGTGTGAACAAGTAAAAGCAATCTTGGTTGCCCAACACAATATGGAGGAAATTTCTATCCTTGAAGATGAGGCTTTCCGACAACGTATGGCTGAGCTTGATGTTGCTCAAATATGGGTATGTCCTTCTTTCAATCATGGATTTGATTTTACGGATGGGGCATGGGAAACTTTGGATGGCCTTTTGGCAGATCTTGCTGAAGAATCTGGATATAAAGAGTTGTCTACAGCTCCTTTAATAGCCATAGGACATTCGGCTGCTGCTAGTTGGCCTTATTATCTTGCTGCCTATAAACCGGAACGTACATTGGCATGCATTTCTGTCAGTGGTCAGTGGCCATATCATCGTGATCGCTGGCTATGTCCGGATATTTGGGGAGAACGTAACATCAATAAAATTCCTTGTCTGGAAACCATGGGAGAATATGAATCAGCACATACATGGAGCAATGAAGGTTTGAAAGAACGTAAGGAGCATCCATTGCTGCCTTTAAGCATGTTGGCCTGTCCTGCTGAAGGACACTTTGCCTATACTCCGGAAAAAGCACAATATATAGCTCTCTATATCAAGAAGGCAATGCATTATGGACACGTAGATCCGACAAAGGAGGGATGGTTGATGGAGCGATGGAAAAAAAATGAAAAGCCTTCATGTATTCCGGCACCGGTAAATCAATTTAAAGGGGATCCTGCACAAGCATTTTGGTTTTTTGATCGTGAGATGATAGAGGCTACTTTGGCGTATCAATCCCGATATTACGATATGAAGCCACAATTGGTAAGTGTGTCTCAAAACGGAAAAACAGTATCCCAACAGAATACTCATTTACAAGTTCACCCGGCTTTTATACCACAGGAAGATGGTATCACATTTCAATTGACCCCTGTTTTTTTGGATACTGTTCCAGGAGAAAGTCCCCGACTTTCCAATTGGACTGATTTGCCTGTTGGGGCATCTATTGGTCATGCTGGAAAAGCTCCGGTCCTGCAGATGATTACCGGCCCAGTTGTTTTAGTTGATTCTGTGACATTTCGAATACAATGGAATCGGGGAACTTTATGGACGGACAAGAAATCGGATATTGTTTTTTCAATAACTCATCCGGGAGATGAAGAATATAAACCGGCTGTTCAGCAAGCTCAGATGATAATTCCGGTTAAAAATACGGAAGGACAGCAGCAATATATTAAGTTTGCAACGTTACCGGACATAAAGCGTGGTACTAAGTACGTTTCTTTATCTGCTGTTTCCAGTTGTGGCTTGCCGGTAGATTTTTATGTGGAATCGGGACCGGCTTATGTGGATGGTAATCGATTGATATTAACTGCTATTCCTCCTAAAACCACCTATCCGGTAAAAGTAACTGTAATAGCATGGCAATACGGAAAAAACTCTGATCCTAAGATAAAGACTGCAGAGCCGGTAAAGCAAACATTTTATATTCGGTAACTTTAAATTTGAATGGAAGAGGCGGATGATAAAATAATTCATTTGGATTGAGTGGAATAGCTTTATGATACGTATTTTTGTGAAAGAGAATGAATAGAATTATGAGAAAGATCGTTTTATGGATATGCTTGCTTGTAACAAGTGTATTATATGCACAGGAAACTTCCTTATCGGTGAAACTGTCACAAGGTCATCCCCGTTATCTGACGGATAGTAATGGCAAAGTTGAAACGCAGAAGTTGATAAAGGAAGAACCGTGGGCACAGGAAGTGTTTGAAAAGTTAAAGCAACGGACTGACCGGTATGCTGACCGAGGGCCTGAATGGCTTACTTCCCGTTTGCAAATGTATTGGAAAACTCATGCAACGGAGGTATATATTAAAGGAGAATATTATGATCATGCAGGAGGAGAGAAGGCGCCGGCTCCTACGGTGATGTATACCGGTGCACGCAGTCATGCAACTAACTATGTACGTCCCAAGCTGGAAGATTTGAAGCCTTATCAGGAAGATGCTCGGGGAATGTATCTGGCAAATGGGACGTTGGAAGGCAGACCGTACGAATGGGTGAATATCAGTAAAACCGGAAATATCATCCAAAGTATTAATGTAGAGATACTGGGTATCGCCCGTGATGCCGCTTTTCTTTGGTGGATGACCGGGGAGAAGAAATATGCTGATTTGGCAGCTTCGGTATTTGACACTTATATGACGGGGATTTATTACCGGAATGTTCCCAAGGATTTGAATCATGGACATCAGCAGACTTTGGTGGGTATGAGCAGTTTTGAAGTCATTCACGAGGATGCTGTGAATGCTTTGGTTCCATTGTATGATTTTTTATATGATTATTTGAAAACCGATAAGGCTGATAAGATGGACATCTATGCCGGAGCATTCAAGAAATGGGCGGATAATATCATTGATAATGGAGTGCCGCATAATAACTGGAATCTGATGCAGGCACGTTATATCATGAGCATCGGCATGATTTTGGAATCTGATGCTTCTTATCCGGATAAAAAGGGAGGCGAGTATTATATTGATTATGTGTTGAATCGTTCTTCCATCCGTCAATGGTCACTGAAACAGCTTGCTGATTATGGTTATGATGCTGAAACCGGTATTTGGGCTGAATGTCCGGGTTATAGTCAGGTAGTTGTCGGGGATTATACGGATATGGTCACTATCTTTGACCGTAATTTGGGTATGGACCTGACCGAGGAGATTCCTGTCATAAAAAAAGCGGTGGCCGCCGACCCGCAATATTTGTTTCCGGATTGTATGACAATGGGTTTTGGCGATACACATCCCGGTAAATTGAATCCTGCTATCTTTGCCCGTATGGTAGCTAATGCCCAGAAACATGGTAAAAAATATCAAGAAAGACAATTTACTGCTATGTTGAAGTTATTTGATCCCGATGCCTCCAAACCGGCGACTGAAAAGAAAAATGTGAGGGTGGCGGTAACTTCTTTTTTCAGTGACAAGCCTTTGGTAATTGATGATAAGATACCTGCCGGTGATATCAATGATTATGTAACTCCTACTTTTTATGCTCCCAATGCCAGTTGGTTGGTGCAACGCAATGGCATGGACAAACGTCATAGTTTGATGATTGCCCAAAATGCCAGTGAAGGGAATCACATGCATGCCAATGGCATCAGCATGGAACTTTATGGAAAAGGATATCGTCTGGCACCGGATGGAGGTATTGGCTTGACCCTTTATTCCGGTTTGGATTATTTGGAGTATTATAGTCAGTTCCCTGCACACAATACGGTTTGTGTAGATGGAATCTCTTCTTATCCGGTTATGAAAAGCAATCATGCTTTCAAATTATTGAACTGCTACCCCGAAGCAGGGATGAAAGTAGATTATCAGCCTGTGAGTTATAGTGAAGTCTTTTTCCGTGAACCTGAATCACAAGCTGATCAAAACCGTATGATGAGTATTGTGACTACAGGAGAAAAGAACGGATATTATGTCGATATTTTCCGTAGCAGGAAAGTGGAGGGAGGAGATAAAATGCATGATTATTTTTATCATAATATGGGACAAACCATGAACTTGACTGCTGCTGATGGGAGTAGCTTGTTTCTTCAACCAACGGAGGAACTGGCTTTTGCTGGGGCACATATATATGCCTATTCTTATTTGTTTGACAAGAAAAGTGCCGAGACCTCCAAAGATATTAAAACAATGTTTACTATACAGATGCCGGATGAGGATAATATCAGTATGAATATGTGGATGAAAGGTGCTCCTGAACGTAAAGTCTTCTCGGCTTTGAGCCCGATGACTGAAGGATTGAGCCGGATTCCGGATATGCCTTATGCTATCAAAGAGCAACCTACGTTGACTTTTGTAGCCCGCCAACAAGGTGAAGCTTGGAATCGTCCGTTTGTAGCTGTTTATGAACCTTCTTCGGTAAAGGAGCCGGGATGTATTTCCTCCGTTACTTTTCCAGAAGTGGAAAGTGGTGTGGCTGGAAGTCATGTCGGAATTTGTATTCAACAAAAAGAGGGGCGTGTGGACCGGATTATTTCTTCGGATGATGCAGGTCATTTGTGTAAAAGTGGAGAAATGACTGTACAAGCTGCTTATGCATTGTGGGGAAATAAACAAGGCGATGATTGTATTTTCTTTTTGGGAGGAGGTACACTATTGAAAACTCCACATGTTGAAATAAGTTCATTGACAGTAACAGATGTGATGTTGGTGTATAAAGAGGGCGTTTGGAAATATGCAGCTTCTGCACCTTGTAAAGTCAGGATGAATGGAAAAGAATATAATTTGTTGCCCGGACATGATTTACGCAAACTTTGATATAAACTTTCTTTTATAAAGTAATCTTTTTAAATCATCATCCTTTCTTTTTCATACAGCAAATAAGAAGTGGATGATGATTTTTTCTTTTTTTGATAGGGAAAATATATTCCCTTTTCACTATATTTGCATTATTTGATAAACACGAGGTTCCAAATATGCACAATGTAATGAAAAACATTTTAAGATTTATATTTATATTGTTTCTTATATTCTTGTCTTTACCCATTTTCTCTCGTTCCTACGCTTTTCGTGGCTTGTCTGTAACTGAGGGATTATCAGATTTAGTGGTAAATGCCATCTATAAAGATTCTTTAGGTTATGTGTGGTTGGGGACCGGCAATTCGTTGGAATGTTTTGATGGAATTCATTTCAAGCATTATCTTATTCCGGGTTCAGATGAAAAATTGAAACGGGTAAATGCCATTGCTGAGATGCCTGGCAATGAATTGTGGATGGGGAATGGTAGTGGATTATGGCGTGTTAGCAAGCAGAAAAATAGTTTGGAGCCCATTGCCCGTGAAACGATAGGATATGCTGTGCGCTCTCTTTTACATGATGGGAAAGGAATACTTTATATCGGAACAGAAAGGGGGCTTTTCATTTATAAAGGAGGTAGCTTGAACCAAATTATGATAGATCCTAATATGTTGTCGGCGGCGAACTCTATTGGTGGCTTGAATTTGGGAGAAGATGGAATACTTTGGATGGCTACGGAGAATGGTCTTTATTCTCTGCGACTTTCAGATAGAAAAATAGAGGCTTATCATAATGTGATGGAAGAGAAGCATGTTTGTTCTTTTAAGAATATAGCTAGGATTGGGAGTATGCTTTATTTAGGAACGATGGGGCAGGGAATCATCAGTTTCGATACACAAACTAAAGAATTTGCTCGTTTTGTTGATGTAGGTTGTAATGTAATTTCTTCTTTATCCGGTGATGGGAAAAGCCTTTTGTATGTGGGAACCGATGGTAACGGAGTTCATTTTGTATCAACGGATAAAAAGAAAGTTGTTCGTTCCATGCGTCATGAAACAGGGAAGGATGAAACTTTGCGTTCTAATTCCGTTTATTCTGTTTTGGTTGATAAAGAAGGTTTGATTTGGGTAGGATTCTATCAGCTGGGGTTGGATTACACATTATATCAGAGTGGGCTGTTCTCCACTTATACGTATGCTCCTTTTTTTGATTCCAGAGATATGCCAGTACGTGCACTTGCTATCAAAGAGAAAGAGAAACTGATTGGATCTCGTGACGGACTTTTTTATATTGACGAAGAAAATCATCGTTATAAAAGTTTCAAGGTTCCACAGTTACGCTCAAATATGATTTTCAGTTGTCTGTATTATCAGAATGAGTATTATATAGGTACATACGGTGGTGGAATGTATGTTTTAAATCCTGCGACTTTGACACTCAGAGATTTTGAACCGGATGGAGGAATGCCTTTTAGTAAGGGACATATTTTTTGTATCAAGCAGGATCGTGAAAAGAATTTGTGGATAGGAACATCTTTAGGAATATTCTGCTATAAAGACGGCAGACAGATAGCTCATTATACCAGTGCCAATTCTAAGTTGCCAGAAGGGAACGTATATGAAATCTATTTTGATTCCACTCATAAAGGATGGATATGTACAGAGAATGGAATGTGCATTTGGGACCCCTCTGCCCGGACATTGAAAACCGATGTGTTTCCTGAGGGATTTATTCATAAGGAAAAAATAAGAGTGATCTACGAAGATTCCAACCATGATCTTTATTTTTTTCCGGACAAAGGCTCTCTTTTTATCTCTGATTTGTCTATGACTATTTTTAGGCGTTTGCAGCCGGGGACTCCTTTGGATGGGAATGATGGTATGTTTATTGTAGAGGATCGTGAAAAGTGGTTATGGCTGGGAACTAACAATGGTTTGTTCCGGTATGATAAGAAAGACCATTTTATTCCTTATAATTTTGTTGATGGTATTCCCAGTTC
>MNQS01000168.1 GCA_001915545.1 Bacteroides sp. 43_108
AATACTCTGTGTGGGCAACAATCCCGACCGTCAGAATATCTACGGGGCCGCTCTCGGTCTGTATAACTCCCGTATCGTGAAACTCATCAACAAGAAAGGGATGCTGAAGTCGTCGGTCATCATCGACGAGCTGCCCACGATTTATTTCAAGGGGTTGGACAACCTTATCGCCACCGCGCGAAGCAACAAGGTTGCCGTGTGTCTGGGCTTTCAGGATTTCAGCCAGTTGGTGCGCGACTACGGTGATAAAGAAGCGAAGGTCGTGATGAACACCGTCGGCAATATCTTTTCCGGTCAGGTGGTGGGTGAAACCGCCAAGACGCTTTCCGAACGCTTCGGTAAGGTGTTGCAGAAACGGCAGTCCATTTCCATCAACCGGCAGGATGTTTCCACCTCCATCAACACGCAGATGGATTCACTCATCCCGCCGAGCAAGATTTCCGGCTTGACGCAGGGTATGTTTGTCGGTTCGGTATCCGACAACTTCAACGAGCGTATCGAGCAGAAGATTTTCCATTGCGAGATTGTCGTGGATGCCGAGAAGGTGAAGCGCGAGGAGAAAGCCTACAAGAAAATCCCCGTCATTACCGACTTTACGGACGGGGACGGCAACGACCGCATGAAGGAAACGGTTCAGGCGAATTACAGGCGCATCAAGGAGGAAGTGAAGCAGATTGTTCAAGAGGAACTGGAACGTATCGCAAATGATGAAAACTTGAAACACCTGTTGCAGCAGAAATAACAGATTCCTTTATATATGAAAAAGGGGATGTGTCAAAACACCCAAAATATGAAAATTACCCCTGTCACAGATATCTGTAGCAAGGGTAATTTTGTTAAAAAGAGAGTTTTGACACCCTCTTTTTATTCTCAGATTTGAGATGCTTGTTGATGGTGGTAATGGCAAGCGTCAGCAAATAATTTTTCAGCTCTGTATCGTCTTTAAGCAGTATGCTGTATTCTTCGGCAAACATTCTCAACAGTCTGGTTCTGAGTTTCGACATTTCTTCACCGAAAGGTATCTGTCGGTTTTCTTGCCAATACTCAATCACTACGGAAGATACCAGCCACTTGAACTCGGATTTCATCTCTTTGCCGAGTTTCTTGAAGCGGATTTGTTCGCTAATTGGCGGCTCGTTGTATGGCATTATGTCTGCCGGGTCATAAACGGATATACTGCCGATACCATAATCCATGATTATCGGTAAATCAGTTTTTACATCATTCTTATGTTTCTTCTTTTTAGCCATACCCGTTATTGTTGCAGGAAACCTTTACCTTTATCAGTAAGATAGTATTTCTGTTGCGGACTCTTGGAGCCTATGGGATAAAGTGAAAGGACCAAACCGGAATTTATTGCCGGATGGATATAGTTCTTTAAGAAATTCCTTTTATCTTTCATTCCCGTTTTCTCCATGATTTCTTTAGCAGAGAGAGTGTTGTTCCCAATAGCAGACAACAGTTTTCCTAACTGTGGGGTTACTGTGGGGTTACTATAGGGGTGCTGTGGGGGTGCTGTGGGGTCTTGTCCTACTGTAGTTCTTGTATAATGAAACACAATCCATACAGCATTGCCGTCGGTATGAAACTCCGGATCCGGAATACCGACACGGCGACATTCGTTTACCATAAGGGCTATGCCACGTCCCCAACTCTCCAATACTGCACTTTTGTACAGCACATTGGCTACTATCAGATTTTGTGGTTCGGAATTGTGGCCACCCAACAGTTTCTCAATGGTAATATCAGGCGGAAATGTTCCGCTGTTTTCAATCTCCACGCGGTCATCATAGATAGCAATCCCGACTGAACTGCCGGGGCGATGGTAAACACGATGTGCAAAAGCATTTATGCAACATTCTCTCAATGCCTTATATGGCACATTCAGTTCCTCTTCTCTGTACAAACCTTCAATTTTACCGGAAAGGGACAAATGCTTGAAGAAAAATGCCATTGCAGCATCCAGCAAGTTGAATATATTGCCTGTCACACGCTGATTATCTAAAAATTCATCTTTTGTCGTTCCTTTGAACCGGGCTAAACGGAGCAGACATTGGGGATAATGGTAGAAGTTCCGTCCGAATAGGACAACGGAAGCATTGTTCAGCTTTCCATCATTCAACAAGTCAAATTTTTCAAGGATGGTTCGGACATCCTCCTGCATAGAACCTTCCGGCAAACGTCCGCCTCTGATTCCTCCACGTACTGCGCCCAAGATTGCCGTTTCGTCAAGGTCGGATATTTTCAAGCCGGGATTTTGCATGGAATCCCAAGCATAGGTTCCGCCTCGCTGCATAACCAACAGGTTGTATATACCCTGCGGCATGGCAGATGTAACGCTCTCTATCCGTTGATAAGCCCTCCCCTTATAGGTGAACGGGCGCATATATCGTTGTTCTTCCGCTGATAAAGCTATAACACTTTTGTTCGTTCCCGGAATGTCTGTATAGGATATATCAATGGTCGCAAACGGCTCGATTCGTCTGATGGTTTCCGCAATATCGCGCTTCGTCTTGTCGCTCACTTCCTGACCGATAATCTTTCCCTTGTCGGTTACACCGAACAGCACCGTGCCGCCCGTACCGTTCAAGAAGGCACAAAGAGTTTCCATTCCACGCTCCAACTGCCCGGTAGTTTCTTTGAACTCAACTGTCCCGCCTTCGGCTCCGGCAATCAGTCCATTCAATATTTCGAGGTTATCTATTTTCATCCGTCATTGATTAATACTTGCAAAGTTAATGATTTTAATCGGCTTTCCGGCAGATAATAGAGTGATTGTAAATGAAGAAGGATAAGAAACCGTATAATCCGGCCGCTTATCCTTTGTTTGGCATTCGTTTATCTCCTCATCCGCTCCAATTCATCGTCATGTCGCATCTTCGCGTTCAGTTTGTCCTGCATCTTTTCAAGGAAGTAGGTGCGACTGTCGCTTTTCCTGCGTTTGATGTCCGTATAGAAGCGGTAGCAGTCTTTGGACTCCACACCGAAAAAGGAATAGAGGACAGGAGCAAGCTCTTTCAGCGAAGCCTTGCCGCCATTGATGCAGCCGGTGGCGTAGAGGGCATAGATTAGTTCTACCAACTCGACGGCATTACCGGTCCATTGCAAGGCTGGGACTGTGGCTTTGGTTTCGGATGTGGATGTTAGTGGTGGCACGGAGGTAATTGCAGAAGCGGATACTATCTTCTGCATCTTTCGGATGAAGGATAACGCCTTGCGGATATACACAGTGACGACATTCTCCTCCGATACCGACAAGTTCTGTGGATGGTGCTGTAATTCGATTTCGGCAAAAGCCAACGCCACAATAATATGCTTGGCATCATTGCCGCCGTAGCACAGGTTTATTACTTCCTGCACGAATCCGCCGTATGCCGTTTCCGTGCTACCGTTGTCTTTTCCGTTTATCATGGCGAAAAACTGTGTTTCCGCCAGTATGAGATGGTTCATTATCTTTTCTGTTTTGAGGGTTTACACTTGTTTATCAGTGTGCGCACACTGATATATGGTGCAAATCATAGCCCTAAACACGAGAAAAGATTGTGAGAAAATTGTACTACATTGTTTTTCAGAAAGATAAAATTCAAAAATAATTTTATCCTTGATTGCATCCCTTGTGAAATGTGTTCAGATTCTGAACATGTGTTCACTTTCTGAGCACGGAAATCCCGCCAAGATGTTCATAATCTGAACATTTTATGCCCGTGGCTCTTTATGATAGGTAAGCCGGATTACTCCGTCCCTATAAGTTTTGTTCTCCATAAGCCGCCAGTCATTCATAGGTAGTGCTGACTTGAAAAAATGCGCTCCGTTTCCGTCGATGGTTGGAACAACGTATAGTATGATTTCATCTATCACGTTCATCCGTAACAGTCCGTTGGCATATTCGGTATTCCCGGCAGTTACTTCCAACAAATGGCAAATGCTTCCACCTTCCTCCCTCCATTCTTGAAGTACGGATACCGAATAGTCGGATGTCAGCTTATACAGGGCATTGGCACGTATTTCATCCATACCGTAATCTTCGGTTTGAAGCAACCGCTTCCGGGGATGCAGTTTCATCGGACAGCCATCTATTGAGATAACGGCAAGTAATTGTATTTTCGCCATAACGTATTTTCTTTCCTTTTTGGCGAGGCAAAAAAGTAGCGTGCAATTCACACTACTTTCAAGCGATGGCTCTGGTAAAGCCTTTACGGAGAGTACGTGAATGCACGCTATGCGTAAGCATAGCATAAGCATCACGCAATCGTCTCCGTAGTTTCAATTTACCAGATTTTCGCTCGAAACGCCTTGCGGTCTTATGTCTATATCATCGGCGAAAAGTTACCCGATCGCCTGCTATTTTCTGAAATACAATTGCAAAGTTAATCAATTATTGCCATTTACAGCCATACTCCGGTCAGTTTTCTTCATTCAATCCATACTCTACCAATTTATTATACAGCGTTGTCCTGCCGATACCCAGTATCTTTGCAGCCATTTTCTTGTTACCGGCTGCTTGTTTCAAAGCACGCAGGATACGTCCTCTTTCTTCATCCCCGCTCTTCAATGTAAAACAAGCGGAAGTAGCGGACGGTTCATTGTCAAGTTCCAAATCGGCTTCGGTTATCATATCGCCTTCTGATTGCAGGACTGCCGTCTGTATCTTCTGTTTCAACTCGCGCACGTTGCCCGGCCACGCATGGGCGAGCAGGGCATTACGGGCAGATGCGGCAAACCCTTTTACTTCACGTTCCAACTCACGGTTTGCCATTTCACGGAAGAACTCGGCCAATGGCATGATGTCTTCCGGGCAGTCGCGCAAGGGCGGCATGGTTATCACATACTCCTGCAAGCGATAGAGCAAATCCTGCCGGAACCGCTTTTCCGTTACGGCTTTCTGCAAATCCTCGTTGGTTGCAGCCACTATCCTCACGTTGGCTGTTTTGTCCTCCTTTGCTCCGACGGGACGGTAACGGCGTTCCTGTATGGCGCGGAGCAGCATCTGTTGCATCTCCATTGTTAGGTTGCCCACTTCGTCAAGGAACAGCGTGCCGCCATCCGCTTCCAGAAAATACCCCGTCTTGTTTGCTTCGGCACCCGTAAACGCGCCCTTGACGTGTCCGAAGAAGGCGGATTGTATCAATGACGGGGACAAGGCTCCGCAGTCTACTGCCACAAAAGGTTTATCGGCAAGTTTGCTTTGTTGGTGTATATGTTGTGCGATATGTTCCTTGCCCGTACCGTTCTCGCCCAGTATCAGCACGCTCATCCGGGTGGTGGCTACAAGGCGCACACGTTTCTTGATTTTCTGATAGGCTTCGCCCTGCCGGACGAATATCGGAATGTTCCATTGTAGTCGCTTTTCATGTTCTTTTTGCAGGGTGCGGATAAGCGGTATCAGTTTATCCTCCAACAACTGTTTCTGTATGTAATCCTTTGAGCCGAGCTTCATACTTTCCACTGCCGTATGCACCTCCCCGTAATTGGTCATAACGATAAACACCTGTTGTTTGTCGTTGGCACGCATCCACCGTAACAACTCTATGCTTTCACCGTCGGGGAGGCGTAGGTCGGCAACGACAATATCATCCACCTCTGACTTTGCCAATAGTTTCTTGGCAGTGGCAAGATTATATGCAGACATAGTATCGAAGCTGTCTTTCTTCAGCAGGTTGCAGACATAATCGTTATAGACGGGGTTGTCCTCAATCACAAATACTTTCATCCGACGACCTCCTTTCCTTTTGCGCAAGTTCTATGATAACTGTTCCCATACGAAGCATGGCATCCACGCATTTCCGCAATTCCATTTCGGAACATTCAGATTCTTGATGCAGCAGTTCATACTGGTTCCACAAGGGTTTGTCAGCACGGATAACAGCCCATGAACTTCGCTGACGGTGTATCCATTCGTCCAACGCCTTGCGGTCATTCCTCTCCATGATTTCCCGGACAGCCTGCATATCCTTTTCTGTTTCGGTTATCAGACGGTCGAGCATCGCCCGTTTGTCACCATAGGCAAGCAGAGAGGACAAGTCGGGAAGTTCATCCTTGTCCGTACTTGTCAAAAGGCATTTGTCTGATACAGCAACCAGTTCGGAAATGGAAAATGGCTTGAACAGGCAGGCGGTAAATCCATTTTCCAACAGCTCCTCTTCGCTGCAACTGCCGGAGGCGGTCGCCACGACAATGGGAATCTCTTTCGAGTTGCTGACACTTGACGAGCGTAACAACTCCAACACCTCATAGCCGTTAATCTCCGGCATCTTCATATCGGTTATCATGAGGTCGTATGTGTGCTGCCGCATGGCTTCCATTGCATCGCCAATAGTGGTGAACGTGTCGCAATGCACACCTATACCAGCATACATTTCCTTTGTCATGGATAATACCATCGGATTGTCGTCCAATACGATGACAGAATAAGGTCTTTCTATATGAGCCAGACTTTCTGCGGCTGTCTGTTCTTCAATACCAATATCGGCAGTGTTCATTGGCAACTCCACAGTAAAACGACTGCCTTCTCCTTTTTCGCTTTCCAAGCGTATAGTGCCGCCAAGCATCCCGACTATCTGTTTCACAATGCTTAACCCCAATCCGAAACCGTCTTGCGTGGCGGCGTTGGAAAGCCGCTCGAACGCTCCGAACACTCGCTGTTGTTCTTCCGCACTCATGCCGGTTCCGGTGTCCTCTACTACAAGGGTCAGCCTATTGCCGTCATAGCTTATGACAAGTGAAACGCTTCCGGCATTCGTGAACTTGACGGCATTGCCCAGCAGGTTGTCGCATATCTGTATGATGCGCTCCTTGTCGCCATTCAGGATAATACTCTCCGGGCACTCGATGGTAAGTTTAAGATCTTTTGCTTCTGCTTGTTGCGTAAACTCCGTTTGCAACAGCTCCGCGATGTTTTCCAAACGAAACGGACGGACATTCGCCTGTTCCTTGCCGCTGTCCAAGCGGAAGAAGTCAAGCAGGGAGTTGAGCATGTCGGTCATTCTCTTGGAGGCTTGCAGGATATTGTCCGCATAACCGCTTATCTTTTCTTCTTCGTTGTCCTGCATCAGTTCCGCATATCCATGTATGGCAGTCAGTGGTGTGCGTAGCTCGTGGGTGATGGTGTGCATCGCTTTCTTGCGTGAGGCTATCAACGATTCGTTTTGTTTTACGGACTTTTGCAGTTGCCCGATTAAATCTGTTGTCTTACGTTTGTACTGCTTGATGCGGGTGGCATAGCGGTGAATGATGATGTATGAAATAATGAGCAACAGCAGCATGACACCCGTTATGATACCTACCTGCAAGAACGACTTTTCACGCATAGCGGATATTTCCGCCTCACGTTCCTGCAAGTCAGCCTGCACCTTGTGGTCCATCTGCTGGATAAGGGTTTGCAGTTGATTGCGGCTGGCAAGGCTGTCGGCATATTCCGACAGACGATGGCTTTGGGCACGTTGTTGCGCTATCATATCACGGTTCAGTGTGTAGAGCATCGTGGTGGTCGTCGTCGGAGGTGCTTCCTGTTTCTTGCCGAACAACCCGAGAAAACCTTTCCTCCTCTGTTTCTTCGGCTCTTCCTGCCTGCTCGTTTGCACTATCACCGGCACCTGCTTGGCTATCCGGCGGTTGATGTCCGCCTGTTGTTCCAGAGCCTCCATGATGGCGCACAGCCGCTTTTCCTTGTCCTCCAGCAAGTGGCGCACGCTGTCTATGCGCACTGATTCGTAATGGCTCTTGAAGCGGCAAAGCATACTATCCACCGTCATCCGTTGCCGCCGGTATGCCGCCACATCCTTATCGTCCCATTCCAGCACCGACTCGCCCAAAAGAGACAACTCCACCACACCCACATACGCATCGTGTGTTTCCTTGCGGAAGCGGTTGATTTCACGGTTCTCCCGTTCCAGCAACTCCAAGTCGCGCCATTCTCCGAGCCACGTGCCGATGATGCCGCCCACCAGCAGGACTATCAACAGATAGCCTGCGGCAAGCATCTTGCGGAAATGCTTGGTAGTGGTAACGAATTGTTCGCTCATTTGCTGTTTGTGTAAATACCGTTATTTAAAATACGCATATAGGTCGTGGAACTTCGCAGGTTCATGGATGAGAATGGCGGCCATGCTGCCTATGACCGCCACCAGAATTATATATCCGAATAGAATTCTACTCCTCAATGAAACAACCATTCTTCCCTTATTTACAATTGTTATAATTATTAAGGCATCTGACCACCGGCGATAGGTGGAATTTCTGTTAGTATGGGATTTCTCGGGATTGAGTTAAAAATTCTTTGGCCACGTATGGCTTGACTTGGAGGAGCGTTTTCATTTACATCAAGCCGATAACATCTATCGTTAAATGTTATAATTCCCCAAATACCAATGGTTCCTGGGATTCTCGCCAATCCTTCAGTAGGTTTAAAAAGAACAACATTATCTATTATTCGATTTTTAACCGCCCGATTCCATGATGTTTTAATACTATTGTTAGGCGTTGGAATATGAGCAACATACCTAATGCCATTGTGCCTAAAACTGGCCATATAACACCCCGAAAAACCTGAACTTAAAGTATCTATGCCATTTGAAGCAACGACTGCTATTCTATCCGCAATATATATGACACAGGCGTAGTCTAATCTAAGAAAACGATAGTTACGGGTATATCCTTTTATTTGAAATGTCAAATTACTTTGCGTGAAAATCGGAGGGGTCAAACCTACATTATAAATATTTTGATAATGAAACCGTGCAATATTTGTCATTACTGCTTGACTGTTTGGCGATCTTAATGCTTGAATCAAATTCATATATTTACTTACTGTTACTTTCGTTTGTTATAGGCTCGATACATGATGCCATTATATCCATCAGTTTAGACAGACCTTCGGTCTGCGGCTGCTGACTGGCTGTCACATGTATCTGGTATTTTGCCGTTTGGTTGGTCATGCGGGTGTTCTCGCGGGCGGTCGTGACTTTGCCGCTGATTTCCGCATTTATAAACCAATGTTTTGCAGAAGCTTTTGCCTCTACTTCTGCGTTGGTAGTGCTTTTTACGTTTGATGTATCGGTAACCTCCATCTGGAAATCGACATCCACGCGATCTATGAGCAGGGAAGGAATAGGCACCAATCCTATAAACGGAGCCTTGACACTTTGTGACATTGTTGTCATTTTTCCATCCTGCTGTATCGGTCTTTCGACATCGAATTCCAATATACGCGCTTTATTGCCGCTTTTACCATCAAATGCAATTTGCTGGTAGAAATTCCATGCTGTCGCTGCCAATTCCTGTTGTGCTTCGGCTGCTGCAATAAGTGGAGCTGCAATAAGTTCCCGCATGGGAAGCCCCTTGAATTTGTCAGTCACGTTTGAATCTGCTTTAAGAACTGGAGAAGTTTCTCTGTTTTGAGTCTCTTCCAATGCAGCGGAGATAATTTCTTTCGCCTGTCCGCTTACATTTTCATTCAAGTTTTCCGCATTTTCTTGTTGCCCTTGGTTCTTTATTTCTTCTGCCATAACATTTGAATTTTAAAATTGTTAGATATTTTTTACAAAATCGTCAATAATTCGGGAAATGCTCTCCGGAGTCTCCTGAACCTTAAAATTGACGCAAACCTCCATGACATCATCCGCATCCGGTTTTATGTTGCTCATCTGCATCTGGAGATTGGCTCTTTGTGGGCTGGATAACAATAAGTTGTTTTCTGGAATCTGTGATTCCACGCTTCCGACCTTCGCCTTGAACTTTATCTGCACATTATCCATCGCAAGATAATGATGGGATATCAAAGCTATAAGTGGAATATCAATAGTCTTGTCTCCAACCATGATTTTTTTCGATTGGAACGTATTTGCGTTATTTGCATTTGTTCCTTCAAAAAGTCTGGTCAGATTTTGTATCTGATGATTCTGCAATGTATCTTGTGCACAGTTTACGGCGTATTGCAAACCATTCATAATATCAGAGAATGAATTGGTTTGAACACTGTCCGGCTCATCGTCATTATTTTTCTTGTCTCTGTGAAAAAGTCCCATGTTTTTAATTTAATTACTTGATTTGTTGCCTTTAAT